>NZ_JAMJWC010000002.1:0-600000 GCF_023554555.1 Sphingobacterium sp. lm-10 | reverse complement strand
TATGGCCCAATCTCCATTTTTGTCTTTGTCCAACGAAGCTTCATTACAGATATAAATACAGCGTAATAGCTCTTTCAGGTTAGCATCATCATCAACGTCGACTTCTTTCTCCTCTTGTTGTATTTCACCTTCCTCTGGCGAATAACCTATGCCTGTTACGTCGTATTTTTCTTCGGCTAGCACAATGTCTTTCACAGTCATCTCATTCCGCGTCAAAGTACCGGTTTTGTCGGAACAGATTACCGAAACGGAACCCAAAGTTTCTACCGATGGTAGGTTGCGGATAATCGCATTGCGTTTGGCCAAGTTTTGTACACCAATGGCCAAGATAATAGAAAGGATGGCCGGCAAACCTTCCGGGATGGCTGCTACCGCTAAGCCGATCACCGATAACAGCAGTTCTTCTGTATCATAATCTCGCAAGTAATAGCCATAAGCAAATGTTGCTGCAGCCAATACCAGCGTAGCTAATGCGACTGTCTTCCCGAATTGGCCGGTCTGGCGAAGTAATGGAGTAGTCAATTGTGTCACATCCGACATCATTTGATTGATCTTACCAATCTCCGTATCTTTTCCGATAGCGGTCACTACTCCTTTTCCAGTACCGTTACTTACCGTAGTACTGGTGTATGCCATATTTTTGCGGTCACCGAGATCTACATCCTTCTCCAGTTTTTCTGTATCCTTTTCCGAAGATTCGGATTCACCGGTTAGGGCAGACTCTTCGATCTTGAGGTTATCCGATTCGAATAAGCGCAAGTCGGCAGGAACTTTATCGCCGGCCGATAGCAGCACGACGTCACCAAGCACGACTTCCGTGGCATCGATCTCTTTACGCTTACCATCGCGTAGCACGGTTGCTTTGAGAGATAATATCCCTTTTATACTTTCTAGCGCCTTCTCCGCTTTTCCCTCCTGTACAAAACCGATCGCCGCATTGATAATAGCCACCAGGATGATGACAATCGTATCGGTATAATGCCCTAATATGGTTGTAACAACCGCAGCCGCGAGCAATACATAGATCAGCACATCATGGAAATGCTTTATAAAACGTATAAATGTACTTTCCTTTTTCTTTTGTGGGAGTTCATTGCGTCCATGCTTATCCAGCAGTTCCTTTGCCGTGGCCTTACTAAGGCCATCGGAGGTATTTGTATCGAGAGTAGACACGACGGTATCAACATCCTGAGCATGCCAATGCTCGGTCTTACGCCCTTCTTCCTTGGTAGAATTTGTCATGTAAAATAATAGTATGGTTTGTTTAAAATATTTTGACCACCGATTAAACAAATAAATCCACCCAACTGTTTTAGGATTTTTTTACTAGAAAAATTCTGTTTACCATCATCAAAAAAAGCCGATTAGGAAATATGTCTGCTTTGATCGTAGCTTTGCAAAATTATTTCGGTTCATAAGATATAACATGGCGATCAAGCGAAGCACAAAAAATAGGAAAAAGAAAAAGACAACGAAAAAGCAAAATAAGGTTCTATGGTGGGCTGGTCGGGTCTTACTAGGACTGGTTGCCTTTAGCTTCCTTTGGGTTGTTGCCTTGCGCTTCATCAATCCGCCAATCACCTACCTGATGATAAAACGAGGCTTCGAGTGGCAGTCGCAGGGCAAAGGTTTTAAAATTGATAAAACCTGGTTAGCCTACGACGATATCTCTGACAACTTGAAAAAGGCAGCCCTGGCTGGTGAAGATGCTTTTTTCATGACGCATCATGGCTTTGATACGAAGGCGATCGAGAAAGCATTGCAACGAAACCAATCGGGTGGAGCGCTACGGGGTGGTAGTACCATCAGCCAGCAGGTGGCCAAAAATGTATTTCTGTGGCCCGCAAGATCTTGGTTTCGCAAAGGTTTGGAAACCTATTTCACGGTGTTGATTGAGTTTTTCTGGCCTAAGAAAAGAATTCTGGAGATGTACCTTAATGTGATTGAGATGGGACAAGGCGTGTACGGTGCCGAAGCGGCATCACATTATTATTATGGCAAATCAGGCAGGAGCTTGAGCCGTAAAGAAGCCGCATTGATCATCGCCATATTGCCTAATCCGCGCAAGTGGGATGCTCGAAGACCTTCTGCTTATGTGAATAGACGTGCCAATAGCATAGTTCGATACCTCAACCATTACACGATTCCCGAATAAAAATAGCCTGCTATTGCATGACCTTGAGACCATGCAATAGCAGGCTATATCCTATTTTGGTTTGCGCTTTAGCGCTTCTCCACAGTAAGCATGGCCGCTTGGTTACCGGCACTTAAATCTACCGTTAAAACGTAAGTAGTGCCCGCTTCCAAGGATGCTCCGGTAATAATGCCAAGATTACCAGAATCTCTGCCATTGGTACCATCCCCAATAAAAATAAGATCGCTTTCGGTCGCGATGTGTGACCCACCAAACTCGCCACCCCAACCTTTTTGATGAAAGAACTTGAAGTTGATATTGTTCGCACGCATGGACTCTCCTCCTACCACCGTCACGCGATAGCGTTTATTGCCGATAGGCGCCATACACAAAGCCTTCTCGGTCGTCCAGCCTACTTGATTATCTAGATTCGGTTTTCCTATCCCTTCACCAATAATCCAGATCGCTCCTGTGCCGTCGGCATTCAGCTTCGCTAACTGCCCAGCTTGTACGGCTTCAATGATAAAATACTTACGAACAAAATCCGCGGTAATCCGGTAGTTTCCATTCATCGCATTAAACCGGTATTCGCCATCGACCTCCCGGATAAAATCCGAATCGATCCACCAATCTGCCAGATCGGCAATGCCATCGATCCGTAATACCTGATCTTTTTGTAAAGACAAGTCGGCGGTATACAGCTCCTCACCGGATAGTAGAAGATCCACATCATTAATGCTATAACTTAAGAAAGGACCCGCTTCGTAACTCAACGTATTGAAGGTAATCGGATACACACCATCAGATAAGTAAGAGAAAGATATTAGACTACTATTTCCTTCTGTAATCTTGTCGCCCGTGTATCCAAATCGGACGACGTTCCCGTTCTCTCCAAAAGCAGGCGCTTCGATGTATCCTTTGATCTTCATTGGAAATTCTTTTTCTACCGTGTACTGATAGAGAGCGGTTCGGTTCATCTCATGCCGAGTGCTATCTTCTGCTACAAAAGTAAGATAAGGGTAATCCGGACGCTGCAATGGAACACCCACTTGTTGCTCGCTTTTCGATTGATTAATATTCTGTAAGACCAACCTTATCGTCGCAGATCCATTAGGGATCTGCGCATAATAAGGTGCATAAAGCTTCCCATCGTACCGACCATATTCTTTCGTGCGAATCGTCGTTTCCGAAACCACTTCGTCGCCATAATACAGATAAGCCTTCAAGGTAGATAAGGGAACCCCATTGCCATCACGCACATCGACACTGAATTGTAGACTGTCGGCAAAATAGGCCGTTTCAAAAGTAGTATGTAGGGTCATTTCCGGACTGCCATCCATGGCAGACTGTTCCTTCTTACAGCCCGCTGTAGCCAAAATGGCCAACATGCATCCGATAAAAAAGAGGTGTTTTTTCATACGAGCCATTATTTATTCCAATGATAAGAGACAACCGAATTGGCTGGCACTAGGTGTGTGAAATGCTTGTCGCCATCACTGAATGTGACGGAGGTATCAACCGAATTGCTGTTGGCCAATACAATGGCAAAGCTATTATCCGGATTGCGGAATGCGCTGTGTACAACTCCCTCTGGCATCGTACCTTTTGAACCAATACGTACAGCGCCCGATTTCACCACCGCTGAAAGATGGCCTACGACAAAGTAATGGGAATTCTTACGAATGGTACGATAGTCTGCCGCAATATCCACGGCTCCATAACAGGTAGTACACCCACCTTCTCGTGTAGGGCCACGATCGGCATCCAACATCAGATTCCACACGATCACCCCGCGACTCCAGTTATTGATGGTACCTAAGCCTACTTCGCGCATGTCTGCAATTAGTTGGCTGCTTAGAACATTGCCATTGTTCCAGGTGCCAATAGAAGTCTCCGAGAAAATCAACTCCTTGTCTGGTGCCTTGGCATGGATCTCTAACAACTCGCTACGGTCTCCACCGTAGTTATGATAAGCCGCTCCTGCAATGTATTGAGAGGCTTCTGCATCTTCATAAATACGCACGGGGTAACCTTGCTGATCGGCCATATTATCATAATTGTAGTTATGGTCATAGGCATAGATCTTTGTTTGTAAGCCGGCACCACGCAACTTAGGACCTAAAGCTTGCTTAATAAAATCGCGTTGCTCTTCCCACTTCATCACCATGGACGCGGAGTTCAAGTGATTCAACGGCTCATTTTGTGGCGTGATGGAATGGATATGGATACCTTGCGATTGCATGGCCTGAATCCATTTCACAAAGTAAGTCCCATAATCCTGATAATGGGCTGGATTCAAATGACCTCCTGTCCAGGATGCATAAGGTGCTCGTTCCTGTAGGTTGTTGACTTTCATCCACAAAGGAGCCGTCCATGGCGATCCCATGATTTTAATATCCGGATTAATGGCTAGAATCTCTTTCATCACCGGAATCACATATTCTAATTCTTCTTTTTGCAGGGCAAAGTTTTCGATACCAGGTTTGTCATTGAGTGTGTATTCGCTCAGCGAGAAGTCAGAACAGCCAATCGCAATACGGACATAATTTTGTCCCATCCCTTCGGTAGTAGAAAAGGTTTCCGTTAGAAATCGTGCACGATCTGCCGCAGACATTTTCAACAGATTGTAGGCTGACGATCCGGTAATGGCTGCGCCAAAACCATCCATCGTTTGATAGGTTTGCTGCGGATCTAAAAATACGGTCTTAGTCGACAGATTGTCATTGGCACTGAAATTCAGGTAAGTTTTCTTAAATTCCTGAATACGATAACCGGAGGTCACATACAAAGTAACATCACCGGAGGTAAGCTCCGGTTCCGGCACAGAGGTCGTAAAAGAGCTCTCGGAACCGCAGGAAAGCATCAGCAAAAAGCCTAAGGAAAACTGTAACATCATATTTCTCTTTATCATAGTTGTCATCATTTTCGGTTAATAACCTGGGTTTTGATTTAATTTTAAATTCTGATCCAACACACCTTGCGGGATGGGCATCAGGTAAGAGTTGGGAGTGAAAGGATACACTTGTGGTCTTCGCCCCGTGTCTCTACCAAATACGCCATTCATCACCTCTTCTACTTTTTCCCAACGTACCAGGTCGAACCAGCGCTCGCCTTCAAAAGCCAGTTCGAGGCGTCTTTCTTTCATCAAAGCCTGTATGAGTTGGTCGCGGTTGTTGCGCACCGCAGCAGGCAATACTGGTAGTTCCACGCGTTGCCTAATCTGGTCGATGATTGCCGCTGCTTCTGTCAAGTTGGTTGAAGGCCCAAACAAAAGTGCTTCGGCTTTAAGCAGCAATATATCTGCATAGCGGTATTTGATAATGCTATTAAAAGCTGACCGCGTTTTAAACATAAAAGGGTAATTACTGGATGGATAATAGTTACTCCAACCTGCCTGATAATACACCACAGATTCTCTGAAACGGACTGCATCATTCTCTGCCTGAAACACACGAATCAAATCCCGTGAAGGCGTGATCCATTTGGCCCACGCGAACTGATTATTATAGTTGGAAAGATCACGACCCAACATCCAGGTCACCCAGTTACCATTGCCCGCAAAGAATTGTGCTTCGAGAATAGATTCCCGGGTGTTACGCATCTTGGCATCGGTATTATTACTGTTCATTCCAAACAAGTTGGTAAAATCTGGCTCCAACGCAAATCCGTCTGCCGTGAGCTGATCGGCATATTGTACCACTTTGGCGTAATCACGCATTGGCTGTTCCGCGTACACTTTCGCCAATAAAGCTCTTACCACAGATTTTGTAAAGCGAGTTTTGTTAGCTGGATCGTTCGTTGGAGCATATTCTAGGGCTTCCAGTAAATCTCTCTCAATTTGCTGGTACACTTCCAACTGCGTATTTTGATCCGGGAAATAGTCATCATAGACATCGGTAATATTTTCTGAGGTAATATCACGCCCCTCTCTGGTCAATACCGGTACATTTCCCCATAAGCGTACCATATCGAAGTACACCATAGCACGGAAGATCTGCGCTTCTGCTTTGTACTGCCTCCTCAATGCCGTAGTGAGTGCCACATCGCTTACAGAGTCGATATTAACAATGAGGCGGTTGGCACGTGCCACATCGACCATATAGCGATCCCAGTCCCTGCTCAGTACGGAGTTAGCGCCATCAATGGCATTGTTCTCGAAAGGCAACACCTCTGCGCCGGTAGTTCCGGCATACGCGTTATCGGCATGACTTTCTGCAATCAACAATAAATCCAGATACCAGTGCTCCTGCCTGTCGCGCATTTGCTGATAAATAGTTTGCAGGTGGCTTTCTACGGCCGCCCTATCCCTAAATACGACCTCGTTTCCACGTTCGTCTACGCCTTCGGTAACTTCGGAGTAGCTATCCAGCGGATCCAGCCCAAGCGAACAACTGCTGATAGCAAATATGAATACACTTGCTATGCTTATATTTTGTATGATTCTTTTCATTTTTTTATTCTTTAAAAATCCAGATTAACACCCAATACATAGGATTTGATTTGTGGGTAGGTACCCCAATCAATGCCTTGCACGGCGCCACTATTTCCCCATTGGTTTACTTCTGGATCCATTCCGGTATAGTTCGTCCAGGTCAGTAAGTTAGTGGCAGATACAAAAGGTTGCAGTCGCGTCACTCCAATACGTTTCAAAGCTTCCGTCTGAATATTATAGGACAGAGATAGGTTCTTCAGGCGCAGAAAACTTCCGTTTTCCACAAAATAGGTGGAGTTGCGCATGGTGTAGTTGGCACGCGGCACATCGGTAATTTGTCCAGGCACCTGCCAACGGTCTAGCACACGCGTGATTTGATTCTTGCCATCGTACATCCCCTCCATTTCCATACGCGATGCATTGAACACATCGTTTCCATAGGAGCCTTGCAGGAATACCGAAAGGTTGAGTCCTTTATAGCTGAAGTTATTGGTCAAGCCAAAGGTAAATTTTGGGTTTGGGTCACCAATAAACGTACGATCGCTCGGCGATATTCGACCATCTCCGTTCAAGTCCCGGTAAATCATATCGCCTGTTTCCGGGTCTACGCCATCGGCAATATAACCGAAGAATCTACCCAAAGGCTGTCCGGGTGTGTTGCGCACAACAGGTTCATTCACCACTTCCGCCGTGTTGGCGGTATTATAGATTTGCTGCAGTTCCAACTTCTCCAAACGATTTCTGTTGAAGGAGATATTGAAGTCCGTAGTCCATACAAAATTCTGCACGAGGTTTCTGCTGTTGACATTTACCTCTAAACCACGGTTCAGCATTTCTCCTTCGTTCCTTACCAGTGAGCCTGCCACGGATGCGCCGGAAGGTAGTGTGACGTACATCAACATATCGCGTGTATATTTGTGGTACACATCTAAATTTACCGTCAACCGGTTGTCAAATCCGGTAAAGTCTACTCCAAGATTTGTCTGCGTGGTTGTCTCCCAGGTCAAATCACGCGTACGAAGGTTAGACTGGTTGATAAGGGGCAGGGCGTTCTGCTGCCCGGTCTCGAACCAGGGTTGCCGTTGTATGCTATACAACTCCAGGTAAGCATAATCGCCTACGCCTGATTGATTACCGGTTTGTCCCCAGCCACCACGGATTTTAAGATCATTCAACCAGGTTACGTCCGACAGGAAATCCTCTGCCGACAAACGCCAGGCCGCCGACATGGATGGAAATACGCCCCAACGATAATCTGGGTGTAACTTAGACGAACCGTCTGCCCGGACGTTACCGGTTAAGATATAACGGCCATCGTAGTTATAGGTGGCTCGCGCAAAATAGGACATGATTGACCATTGGGAAGCACCCGTACCGGTATTGTCCCAAGCGATGCGGTTAGCTGCATTGAGTGTCTGAATGTAATCGTTGATAAAATGTGATCCGTTGATCCAACTGTTTTGGTATTGCGAACTGGTCCACGAGCTTCCACCCATGGCTTCGAACTGATGTTTGTCCCAACGCTTGTCATAGGTTAATATATTATCGAAGGTCAATACGGTGTTCATATTTCGCGCATCGGAGGCGGTACCAAACTGGCTACGTCCCCAATCTGTTGTGATGGGGTCGAGGAATGTGGTGATCATTCCATTCCGACGATCCACAGCAAAGAGGGATTTAAACGTCAAATCGGGAGTAAAAAGGATCGTGGCACTACCCGATCCTACCAAGCGGTTTTCCCGACTTTTGTTGTTGCGTGTACGCTCCATATTTTCCAATGGATGCGTGATATTACCTACCCCAAAGAAGTTGTTGTAATATTGGTTTGGAAAGTCCGGATTCCAGATTGGTGCATACGTCGGCGTATTAATAACCGAGAGAACTACTCCTCCCCTGTTAGCGCCAGTACCACCAATAATGCCGTTATCGGTATTGTCCGAATAGCTCATGTTAGCATTGATCTTTAACCAATCGCGTACATTATTCTCGATGTTTGCCCGAAAGTTATACCGCTTGAAAAAGGCTGTATTGAGCACACCATCTTCGCCTACATATCCACCTGATAGATGGTATCGTAATTTTTCTGTACCATCGGAAATGGATACCTGATAATTTTGCGTCAAGCCATTTTTATAGGCTTCGTTGAACCAATCTGTTTGATCTGTTAATCCTGCAGGCACGTTGACAATTCCGATTTCTTGTTGTAGGTCGCGGTATTGCTGTGCGTTGAGTACCTGCATCCGGCTGGTCACCTGGTTAATTGTTCCTAATGTATTGATACCGATTTTGGCCTGTCCGGCTTTACCTTGCTTAGTCGTGATCAGAATCACACCATTCGCGGCTCGCGAACCATAAATAGCGGCAGAAGAAGCATCTTTCAACACCTGCATGTCCACAATATCGGTTGGTGCCAGAAAGTTAATATTATCTACAGGCACGTTATCTACGACGTACAATGGATCATTACTTCCGTTGAACGAAGTAGCACCACGTATCCTGATAGATGTTTGTCCGCCTGGCGTACCACTGGTCTGCACAACGGAAACTCCCGCAGCTCTACCTTGAATAGCTTGCGCTGCGGAAACAATTGGTCGCTCTTCTACATCTTCCAGAGATACCGAAGAAATGGCTGTTGTGACGTCTTTACGCTTCACTGAGCCGTAGCCGATGACCACAATATCTTCCAATGCGGTTTCCCCTACGGATAGCGTAATGGTCATCATATTTCCGGAGATAGGCAACTCCACAGATTGGAATCCCATCGCGGTGATGGATACACGCTGAGCGCTTCCCGGACTGGTAAAACGGAAATTGCCGGACTCGTCCGTACTGGTGGATCTTCCACCAGGCAGCAAAGACACTGTGGCACCGGAAATGCCACTGCCATCTGCCGCGGAGACTACCCGCCCTTCCAATGCTGGACGATCCTGCGCTTGCACGGATAGGAATATCCATATCCCCAAAAAGGAAAGAATAAGTCGTGTTACTTTGAACGATAACATAAGTATGAATTAAATGGTCTTGTAGTTTATAATGTGAAAAGCTCGTGTTGCCACTTTCCTTTTCTGGTTATCACAAAGGTATCTACAAAAGCAGGCAGGTATTACTCATCTGGAAGGCACCTCTAACAAAAAGTAACCAAAATATCAATAATTACAACTGATTATCAGTTACTTGAAAAACAAAGGAGGTTTAAAAAAGTAAAGGGATTCTAGCGCGAGGAGTCGTTACTGACCTCTTCGTTACCGATATTCATCAGCATTTTTTCGAAATTATCCTTATCACCAGCTACTTTGTTTCTGGTCTTTACCCGATAATTGTATACCGTGCGGAGTGAGTAACGAAGGAAGCCCGCGATCTTAGTATTGTCGGTAATACCTAAGCGAATTAAAGCATAAATGCGCAGTTCTGAATTGAGGTGCTCATTATCCTTTAAGACGATGTGTTCTTGGGGGAGAAGCAATTTGTTAAATTCAGCCACAAAAGTGGGATATAAGTTGATAAAAATAATATCAAAGTTGGCATAGAGGTCTTCTAATTCCCTTTTGAGATAATCGCTTGACTGGAGCTCGTTTTTCAGATCTCTGGTATCCTGCTGCACCACCTTTTTCAGAATTTCTTTTCGCATCACATCCATTTTATGAATGTAGGTGGAGCAGATGTCGAAAAATTGAGCGATATAAGCCTCTTTAATATGATCCGACTCTTGAAGGCGGGTATTGGACGATAGTAGTTGAAGATTGAGCTCCCGCAATCGGTCGTTGGTATGATCTAGTGCTTTTCGTACTCGTCGCAGGCGGATCATTTGCTGGTAAATGAATAAGACACCTCCGAGCAGCACGACAGATAGTAAACTGATCGCCATCAATAAGTGGAGCAATTGCTTTTGTTGTTCCTTCTCCTTTTCGATGAATGCCGCGTGAATGATGGGATAAAAGGTGGAGCTTTCTATGGTGCGGAAACGCACATTACTAAATACCGCATCATTAATAGCTCGTTCAATATACAATCGGGCACGATCTACATCGCCTTGCTCATAATAACTTAACGCAAGGCTTTGCATGGAAGCATTATCGCGTATCGTATTTTTTATGTCGGCAATACCAGACATCGCAAAATAAACTGTTTGTGCTTTTATATCTCCTGTTTCCCTGTAAATAAGCCCCAGCAGGTAAGTAACAAGCCCCCGATCGGGATGGGCATCATCCAAACTATCACATAGGCGATGCAACACGGGCTTTGCCGAGTCGTAATCCTTAGCGTACACCGTTTTGGTAACCCAAGCAACTTGATACGGGAGCGATTGCGGATCCATCGCAGACAGCATAGAGTCGCGGTATCTTTCGCTCTCCTGGAAGTATGTCCGGTTATTGCTACTCAATCCATAATTACTGTAGAAGGTAAGCATGGCTTGGTAATAGCGACCTTTCAAGCCATGCAGCACATCGCGTAGGGATAAGTCATCCAGTAGCTTCTTTGCCTCCACAAACTTTCCACCGGCCGACAACAGGTTGGATAGGGCAATTTGCGATTCCTGCCACTTAAATTCATCCTCTAATTTCCCAGCAATCTCCACATTTTGCTTTATATATAAAGCCGCGGAATCTATCTGATATTTCTGGTAGGCTTCATACAGTCGCATATGGTAGGCATAGCGCTTCGATAAATCGTTACCTGCCCCTGCCAAACGCTGTTGGATATCCTGAATGTGCTTCTTCTTTATGGCCTCATAATGGTCGGCCCGTAACATCACTTCGTCCAACACCGCCTGTACAGAATCCAGATGCTGACTTTGCGCGGGTATGCCGAGTAACACGAATAGAAAAACACACCAAAGCCTTTTCATCACTAATCTTCGATTTTTGCCCAATCATTCATCCCACCGAAATATACTTTCACGTTTGTAAACCCCTTTGCCTGCAAGAGAGATGACGCAATTGCTGCACGATCCCCACTTTGGCAATATACCGCAATAGGCTTTTCGTTCGTAATTTTATCAAGCTTCTTAGGCATAGTGCCTACAAATAGGTTTTGCGCACCGGCTATATGTTCTTTGTGGTATTCATCGGCACTGCGTACGTCTAGTAGCTGCAAGTTTCGTTCGCTGGCGATCAATTCCTTTAGCTCCGCTTTGTCTACCACTTGGGTGTGTTCAACACAAATATCAACTATATCCGATGGTGTAATAAAGCCGACGATCTGATCCATGCCGATACGCATGAGCTTACGTAAAGCGTCTTCTAATTGTGCTTCTTCTATGATTAACACGATTGGCTGCTCATAATTCAGCATCCAGCCGCACCAAGTCGCGAAGGAATTATTTAGCTGTATATTCCAGGTACCTGGCACGTGGGCAGCAGCAAATTCTTGCTTATTGCGAACGTCGACTATTTGTGCGCCTTCCTGTTGATGCGTTTCAAATTCGTGCAAAGTAAGATGTGGAATGGCGGGCACCTGCAATAGCAATGGCCGATCGCTCTTATTGCGCATCTTCATTTCTTTGAAATAGGTTGGCGCCTCTGGTTGCCCATCCAATAATTGTTGCACAAAGTCTTTTTCATTGGATTCTTCCAACGCCCAGTTTCTCAATTTTTCATAACCTACGGTGCTGCTTGGCACAGCGCCCAATGCTTTTCCGCAGGAAGAGCCTGCACCATGACCTGGCCAGACCTGTATATAATCGGGCAAATCAAGAAAATGTTGCAAAGAAGCGTACATCTGTGCGGCACCCCATTCTTTGGTTCCGGCAATGCCGGCTGCCACTTCGAGCAAATCTGGTCGCCCAACATCACCCACAAAGACAAAATCTCCGGTGAATAGCATGACAGGGTGGTCCGTAGCCGGATGATCGGTTAGCAGCAAGCTGATGCTTTCCGGTGTGTGGCCCGGCGTATGCAGTACGTCGAACGTTAGGTTTCCCAGTGTTATTTTATCTTGATGTTTCAAGCCGTGATGCGGAAAATCATACTGCCAGTCTGCACCACCTTCATCGGATAGGTAGATCGTGGCGCCGGTGATCGCAGCGAGCTCCCGCGTACCGCTTAAGAAGTCGGCATGAATATGCGTTTCTACCACTTTGGTAATGCGAAGATTATTTT
This sequence comes from Sphingobacterium sp. lm-10, assembly GCF_023554555.1. NCBI lineage: Bacteria > Pseudomonadati > Bacteroidota > Sphingobacteriia > Sphingobacteriales > Sphingobacteriaceae > Sphingobacterium > Sphingobacterium sp. lm-10. Next base: position 587,336 of record NZ_JAMJWC010000002.1, on the reverse strand, counting down.
GAGCGGCTATCTGTATGTACGTGTCTACATCGCGCTTCGCGTCGATCACAATGGCTTCGCCCAATGCCTGACACCCTATTATATAGCTGGCTTGAGCCAAACTTTTATCATAAACCTGTTGAAAAAACATACCTTATTTGCAGTTATTTATAAAACTATTTCCCGAACAAATATATAGATGCCCATGCAGAGTACGAACCATCCGAAGCCTACTTTCAATTTTTTACCGTCGATCTCTTTTGCAATGCGCGCTCCTACAAAAATACCCAGAATCGAGAGCAAAGAGAACAGTAATAATAGCGGCCAATTGATGGGATGATCATCTATCTCCCAGTAGCCCAAAAATCCGATTAAGGAATTGAAAGCCACAATAAACAATGAAGTACCTATCGCGCGCTTCATCTCCATTCTTGCCGACACCACCAAAGTAGGAATAATGAGAAATCCGCCACCGGCACCGACCATTCCGGTCACTAGACCTAACACGATCCCTTTGAGAAAAACGCTTGTATAATTAAACTTATCGTGTTGTACAAAATCTTCCTGCGGACGATTGCGAATCATGGAAAACGAGGCCAGCAGCATGACCAGAGAAAACAAGACCATCACGAAGGTTTCCTTTGATAGCGCGCATAGCGTATCTGGAAATAATACGGCCGGAATGCTCGGCATGATAAACGTGCGCGTGGCTAACACCATGAAGATAGACGGAATGCCGAAATACACAACCGTCTTGTAATCCACCATTCCTTCGACCGCTTTGCGAACTCCGCCTACCAGCGCGCTCGCCCCAACAATAAATAGAGAATAAGCGGTAGCCGTAAGGGGATCTATTCCAAGAAAATAGACTAAAATAGGAATGGTTAAAATCGATCCTCCACTGCCAATAAGACCCAACGAAACCCCAATTAAAATAGCCAAAGCATACGCGAGCAACTCCATCATTGGAGACGAAGTTATCCCTTTTTTAAACAATCAACTAATTAAGTGTCAAATATTTAAAATGATAAACTATATAGATTTGGTAGCCAAAATTCATTCCGACGGATTATTTTCCTTCCAATCGTCCTGCAAATCATCGATTTCACGACGATCTTTTTTTGTTGGGCGACCTGTACCGCGATCCCGTTTTAGTACAGGCGCGTGAAAGGCCGATTTGTAGGCATAGGTTTCTTCTTCCGGCGTATGATCTTCATAATGCTGTTGAGCAGTAGGAGCATCGGCACGTCTCTCCAATAATCCGGTCACCAATATCACTTTCCGCTCTATCCCCTTTTGGATCGAGAAAGTCTCTCCCACTTTCACCACATACGAAGGCTTTACATTTTGGCCTTTTAGCTTCACGCGACCTGCTTTACAGGCCTCTGTTGCCAAACTTCTGGTTTTAAAAATGCGAATTGCCCACAAGTATTTATCAATACGTAATTTCTCCGGTGCTTCTGCCATATACAAACTTACCTATTAGTATTGAGATCTGCGTATCGAGATGTTAGACATGAGATATTAGACATTAGATATTAGTATTTAGATGTGAGTAGTGCGAACCGTCACCACGATAAGTCACGACCAAGCTGTCTAACTCTGTCACCATTATCAACCCTATCAACTTTATTGACGATCTCAACTCTCTTAACAAATTACCGCTCTACATTTCGGAAAATTTAACATCTTTGTAAGACGAGTAAATATATTGTTTTAGAATAATACAGTCCATGTTAGAGAATTACAAAAAATTAGTTGAGGAGGCTTGGGAAAACAGACAGCTTCTAGAGTATAAAGAGTATTTTGAAGCCATCCATACCGTGATTCAACGATTGGATTTGGGTGAATTGCGCGTAGCCGAACCGATTGGTACACGTTGGCATGTAAACGACTGGATCAAAAAAGCAGTCATTCTTTACTTCCCGATCCGGGAAATGAGTATCATCGAGAATACGCCATTTATCTACCATGATAAGATGGCGCTAAAAACGAATTATAAGGAATTAGGCGTTCGTGTGGTACCTGGTGCATCGGCTCGCTATGGTGCGTACCTAGCAAAAGGAGTCATTATGATGCCTTCTTACGTGAATATTGGTGCTTATGTAGACGAAGGTACGATGGTAGACACTTGGGCAACAGTAGGTTCATGTGCGCAGATTGGTAAACATGTACATCTATCCGGTGGTGTCGGTATTGGCGGTGTATTAGAGCCGGTACAAGCTGCTCCGGTAGTGATTGAAGATAACGTATTTGTCGGATCCCGCGCTATCGTGGTCGAAGGTGTTCGCGTAGAAAGCGAGGCAGTATTGGGGGCTAACGTGGTGCTAACTGCGTCCACTAAAATCATCGATGTATCTGGTGAAGAGCCGGTAGAATACAAAGGCGTAGTTCCTGCGCGTTCGGTGGTGATCCCCGGATCATACACTAAAAAATTCCCAGCAGGCGAATATCAAGTGCCATGTGCGCTTATTATAGGACAGCGGAAGGAATCTACCGACAAGAAAACGTCGCTTAACGATGCTTTGCGCGAGCACAACGTAGCGGTATAAGCATCACATGCGACAAAATAATACATACGTAGATCGGGATGATGTCTCCAAAGCATTGGAAACGCTGCACGCTGGCGGCATCATCTTGTATCCTACAGACACTATTTGGGGGATTGGCTGTGATGCCACTAACGCGGAAGCCGTCGAGAAAGTGTTTGCGTTGAAAGGCCGTGATCAGGCCAAAAGCATGATCTTACTGCTGCACAACGACAATCAACTGGCGAGCTATGTGAATGACATTCCGGATGTGGCGTATCAATTGATTGAAGTAACGGATCGCCCGCTCACTATCATCTATTCCTTGGCAAAAAACCTGCCGACGAATGTATTGGCTGCAGATGGTTCGGTTGGGATTCGTATCGCAGATCACCCTTTTTGTCAGCAATTATTGCAGCGCTTTCGTAAGCCAATTGTGTCTACCTCTGCTAACCTTAGCGGCCAACCTTCGCCACGCAGTTTCTTAGACATAGATCCAGAGATTAGCGCTGGCGCGGATTATGTGGCTCGGTTTGGGCAAGAGGACACCGAAGAGCGGGAGCCGTCGGTGATTATTAAGCTGGATCCCAGCGGTAAGTTTGAATTTATTCGCAAATAGTAACATATAAAACTATACACATATGAAAAAGCTATTCACGTTAGTAATAGGCATCATCGCCTTTACCCTAGTGGGATCCGCACAACAGGCCGATATTCCATCTGCAAATCCCGGCGTACAGTACGGCAAAAAAGTAGATGCGCAGGGTGCAATCTCTGTGAAAGCACTGGAGAGCGCTTTAGCTAAGTCCAATGACTTCAGCGGAAAAGTAACAGGCGAAGTAGTGCAGGTATGTAAGAAAAAGGGATGTTTCATTACCCTGAAACGGGAAGGAGATGCTGATCCGATTATGGTTCGCTTTACGGATTATGGCTATTTTATGCCACAGGATATCGTGGGTAAAACAGTGGTACTGGAAGGCAAAGGAAAGGTAAAAGAAACAACCTTAGCCAAATTGCAGCACGACGCTAAAGATCTCGGAAAAAGTGCATCGGAAATTGCTTCCATTAAAAAGCCAAAACGTGACATCACCTTTATCGCGGATGGCGTCGTGGTGGTGAAATAAATAATGAAGCATTTTTCTACACATCCGGCACCTAGTATTCGTCTGGGCGGTAAACTGATGAGCTTTGAGCTTCCCAAAATCATGGGAATCCTTAACCTCACAGCCGATTCATTCTACGATGGTGGGCAAAATACGACGCTAGATGCCGCATTGAAACACGTGGAACAGATGGTGCACGACGGTGCTGATATCATCGATATCGGTGGCCAATCTACCCGTCCGGGTGCAGCTCTTTCTCTCGAAGAAGAGGAATTGAACCGTGTCGTCCCGGTCATCTCAGCCATCCAAAAAGCTTTTCCCAACACCATTTTATCGGTAGATACGTATCGTGCACGCGTAGCGGAAGAAGCGATACGAGCCGGTGCGCACATCATCAACGATGTGTCGGGTGGGCAGCTGGATCAGCAGATGTTTGCCACGGTGGCCAAATTACAGGTGCCGTATATTTTGATGCATATGCGCGGCACGCCGGACACCATGCAACAGCATACGATTTATGACGACGTCGTTGCCGACGTAGCGGTCGAACTCGGACACCGGATTGCCACACTGCGTACTTTGGGTGTGCGCGACATCCTACTGGATCCGGGCTTTGGCTTCGCTAAAACATCCGCACAGAATTATGAGCTGCTGTTGCGCGTAACTGAATTACATTATCATGGACTTCCGATATTGGGCGGCATCTCCCGCAAATCCATGATCTATCGCAAGCTGGACATTTCTCCTGCAGAAGCACTACCTGGCACAATTGCACTCAACACGTTACTGTTAGAGCGCGGCGTACAACTGTTGCGAGTACACGACGTGAAGGAAGCCAAACAATTAGTCAATTTGCTCTATTCGTAGAGAAAAGTAAGTTCAATACGTTTTAACTATCATGGAAAATTTAACAGGAAAAAAAGCCCTCATTACAGGCGGAGCGCGTGGCTTGGGTAAAGCTACTGCCATCGCGTTGGCAAAAGAAGGGGTGAATATAGCGATCACCGGTCGTAATGAAGAAAACCTGAAGCAGGTGGTTGCTGAATTGAAAGAATTAGGCGTGCAAGCGACCTATCAGGTATTCGACGTTGCCAATTATACCGATGTGCAAAAAGGCGTCACTGCCATTCTTAAGGATTTTGGCAGCATAGATATTCTTGTCAACAATGCTGGTATTGCGGCATTCGGATCTGTGATCGAGATGGATGTAGAAACTTGGAAAAGCATTATCGATACCAACCTGATGGGAACCTACTATGTCACCAAAGAGGTATTGCCACATCTTATTGAGAAAAATGAAGGCGACATCGTGATTGTTTCCTCAACAGCAGGATTGAATGGATCCGCTACCGGCTCGTCTTATTCTGCTTCCAAATTTGGGGTGATTGGCTTTGCCGATTCCTTGATGCGGGAAGTGCGCAAGCACAATATCCGCGTCTGCACCTTGATGCCGAGCACCATTGCCAGTGATATGTCTAGAGAACTGAAGCTAACGGATGGCGATCCTGAAAAGGTATTGCAACCCGAAGATTTCGCAGAGCTTATCGTGGCCAACCTAAAACTACCGCGCCGAGCGATGCTGAAAAGCGGATCTTTATGGTCCACCAATCCATAACAACTAAAAAGAGCTCCTTATCAGGAGCTCTTTTTAGTTCTGTACTTAATTAATCAACCGATTTTCGTCGGAGGATTTTAAGATATGTGCTTTCAAGTCGTTTTCTGCTTGTATCAATTCGCCTTCGGCGACTTTACGCTTCTCACGGCCTTCGCGCTGAATACGCAACACCTCATCGATCGTAGCGATAATATCCTGATTCGCTTTTTTGATCGTATCTATATCCACGATACCACGCTCTGTCTCTTTCGCAATCTGAATAGTGGATTCTTTGAGCATCTCACTATTACGTCGTAGTAATTCGTTTGTCGCATCGGTCACCGCCTTTTGCGCCTCCAAAGCCCGTTGCGAATGCGCAATACCTAAGGTAAGCACCATTTGATTTTTCCACAACGGCAGGGTATTCACCAAACTGGATTGAATTTTTTCCATCAGGGCACTGCTGTTGCTCTGGATCATACGGATCTGTGGTGCATTTTGTAGCACTACCATGCGCGTTAGCTTCAGATCGTGTAGTTTACGTTCAAAACGGACGACATGCTGCTCCATGTCTTTATACTCTTGGATCTTGTGCTGATCATTGCTGCTTTCCGCCTCCTGTCTTAGCTGGGGCAAGGTGGTTTCATGCGCCTCACGCAACTTTTCTGTACCTGCCTGAATATGCATAGAAAGGTCTTTGAAGTACTGCTGATTTTGGGTGAACAGCTTATCGAAGATGACCACATCTTTTGCCACATTCTTGTAGTGGCCTTCCAGCTTCAACTCGATCTGGTGAATGTTCTTCTCTACCGACGCATATTCCGTTTTAATCCTTGTGATTCGCTTTTTCAAGTTATCCAAAAAAGGAATCATTGGTTTTTTCCGGGTATTTTCATCGAAAGATCGGATATCCGATCGTAAATTGATCAAAATATCTTCAGCACCACCCATATCTTTAGTACGTACTTGCTTGAGTATTTCGCTGGAAAAGTTACCAACCTGCGACTGACTACCAACACCAAACTGGATAATATCCATCGTTGATGTCATGTTAATTTTATCCTTGTACTGCGCGATCTTAGTGCGTTCTTCCTCCGAAAAGTTCACCGACAGATCCATCGATGTGTCTTTCGGTTTTTCGCTATCGCCACCATATTGTGCTAAATCCAATTCTGCCATAATTATACTCCTTTAATCTTTTAATAGATTTCTACTTTTCAATGTTTGTAAGTACACATCCGTTTCCGCAGATATTTCCAACATGCCCATCCGAAACTGCTCGGTTACCTCTTGTTCTATCGCTACTGCGGCCTGCCGCACCACGTGTACCAGTTTCTCTTTCGATTTATCCGTTACCGCATTGCGAAGATTCGAATTTTCCAATTCATCGTATTGAATCAATACATTCACTACGGTACTATGTCTTACGAGGAATTTTTCCGCTTCGCGAATGTCTTTCTTTTCCATCAAATGAAAGAGACGGATGATCTTGTCTATATCCTGGTGTAGCACCTTATTATTAATCTGCTTGCGCCAGTGCAATAATCGCTCAATAAACAGCTGCGGCGTATCTAACATAGGAGCTTTAAGCTCTTGACGCTTTTGCCCATTTGGGCTGGTAATCCATTTCAGCTCTCGTACTTCGCCGAGCTCCAATCGTTGTAAGAAAGGCTTCGCCTGATTCAGCAACATGCCATTCCCCACAATGTATGAAACGGACGATCCGGCAATGGTGAGCAGCATGCCACGGCTGAACGAGCCGAAAAAATAAATTAAAGAACCAAACAACGCCACTTCTACTGCCAACAGCACCCACGCCGTCACATACCAAATGCGCACCTTACTTTTGGACGCTTGGCTCATCATCACAAATGGATGGATGTGTAAGAAGGGTACAAACATGAGGATAGAAAGGAAGGTCAAAGTCATTTGCCTTAGCTCCCATACCCTACTCTTTTTTGTTGCCCATCCCATATTATTTGCTATTATTTTATATAAATATACTGGGTAAATGTCCAAGTATAAAATTTATGTTGATGCAAGATAATGCCTACAACTAGCTTAAAGGATGTCTAATCGGTCACACGGGGTAAAAGATCGGTGAAGCACACAAAAAAAAAGGCGAATATCCAGTGATATTCGCCTTTTTATGAAATAGCTTTCTTTAGAATGGTAAATCGTCATCATCCGAGCCAGAAGAGGAGATATCTACTGGAGGCATATCACCTACATTATGCTGCGGTGCTGCTGCTGCCGTACCTGCTAATTTCGTCACACGCCATGCTACCAAAGAGTTGAAGTAGGTGGTAACCCCTTCTTTATTTGTCCAAGGACGTCCACGTAGATTAAATGATACCTCAATGTCCTCTCCCACTGTCAGGTTGTCAAAGATATTTACCCGATCCTGTGTTGCTTCAAAACGTATGTATTCCACAAACTGTGGATTCTCCGCATGAGCAACGATCAAATCTCTCTTCTTAAACGACTCCGTTACTTGCTGAATGCCACCAATTTCGTGAACTTTTCCTCTTATTTCCATAGTCAAAATTATTAAACCCTAAAATTACACATTTTTTACGTCTTAGAATCCCTAACTTTGCACAAATATGATGGAAGTTTTCAACACACCGGCCAAGATAATCATTACCTGCAACAGAAGATTATCGCCCTATTTACAAGAAGAAGTAGAAGAATTGGGCTTCAAAGTAGTTCGTCCATTTAATACCGGAGTGGAGATCAAAGCCTCTATCAATGAATGTATTAAACTCAATTTAAACTTGCGCGCTGCCAGCCAAGTGCTGTACCAATTACGTTCTTTCAAAGCAAATGATCCAAAGGAACTGTACGATGGCTTGGTACAGATTGCGTGGGAAGAAATCCTTCCATTTGATGGCTATTTCACGGTAACCTCTCATGTACATAATGAGACGGTAACCACGCCTTTATTTGCCAATGTCAAAGTAAAAGACGCGATCGTAGATCGTATAAAAGATAAAAAAGGAATGCGCCCTAATTCCGGACCTGCTTTAGATAAAGCGGTGATCCACCTGCACTGGATGGAGGAGCGTGCTGAAATCTTTATTGATACTTCTGGCGAAACATTAGCTAAACATGCCTATCGCAAAATTCCCGGAAAAGCACCGATGTTGGAAGCATTAGCTTATTCCACCATCGCCGCGAGTAAATGGGATGGAAAATCACCATTTATCAACCCCATGTGCGGATCGGGTACCTTGGCCATTGAAGCTGCACTGATTGCACAAAACCGCAGACCTGGATTATTGCGTATGAATTATGCGTTCATGCACCTAATAGGGTACGACGAAGAAGTATTTTTTCAGGAACGTCGTGTGCTAAAAGAACAATCGGATAAAGCCGTGACTCCGCTGATTGTCGCTTCAGATATCTCGGCCGACGCCGTGGAAGTATCCCGTCAAAATGCGCGCACTGCGGGCGTAGAGCACCTTATACAATTTGAAGTAGGCGATTTTGAAAAAACAACTGTGCCCGAAGAAGCTGGTGTTATTATGTTTAATCCAGAATATGGTGAACGACTAGGTACACATTTTAAATTGGAGGCTACGTACAAGCGGATCGGCGATTTTCTAAAACAGTCCTGCAAAGGATACCGAGGCTATATATTCACCGGAAATCCGGACCTAGCTAAAAAAATCGGTTTAAAGGCTTCGCGCCGATTCGAGTTCTTTAACGGAAAATTGGATTGCCGCTTATTGCAATACGAATTGTACGAAGGCTCTAAAGATTAACATCCTTCTTTCTATTTTTGTAACGCCCAAGCTCCTGAGTTTGGGCGTTTCTCATGAACAGATATTTTATCAAGAAGAGTATCGGTTCCTTAATTATTTTTTATGGAAATTATAGCACGTACCGCATCTTTTGTAAAAGAAACCCTCGCAGGAGCCGAATCCGGACATGATTGGTGGCATATTCTTCGCGTGTGGAACAATACAAAGCTTATCTTAGAAACCGAATCGGCAGACCGATTGGTATGCGAATTGGCGGCCTTACTGCACGATATCGCGGATAGCAAGTTTCACGGAGGCGATGAGTCTATCGGGCCGCGCATCGCCGGAGAATTCCTAACAAAAGAGGGCGTAGATACTGCTGTCGTGGAGCACGTTCAGCAGATCATCTTAAATATGTCTTTCAAGGCATCATTAGGCGAGGTTACGTTTGATTCTCCCGAATTGCATATCGTGCGCGATGCCGATCGCCTGGATGCCATCGGAGCTATCGGGATCGCACGGGCCTTTAACTACGGCGGGTATAAAAACCGAGAAATCTACAATCCCGAGATTCCGGCACAACAAAACCTAAGCAAAGAAGCATACAAAAACACCACGGCACCCACTATTAACCATTTTTACGAGAAGTTGCTGCTGCTGAAAAACAAGATGCATACCGAGGCTGCACGCGGCATCGCCGCCGAACGGCACCAGTATATGGAAGGATTTTTGCAACAATTTTATGCAGAATGGGATGGCAAAGCGTAGTATCGTGGTCGATTTAATCTATTCTTAATATCAGATGGTTATATTAGCCACATGAGAGCATTTCTATTATCTATATTCGCCATGACCGTAATTGGATCATCAGCGATGGCGCAAACCAAGGTAATTGCCCATCGTGGAGCCTGGAAAAAGAACGAACTTCCTCAAAATTCTATTGCCTCGTTGCAGCATGCAGCAGAGCTGCAGGTTTGGGGTTCTGAATTCGATGTGCACCTCACCAAAGATGGACAGCTAGTGGTAAACCATGATGCAGATTTCTATGGTATGGATATCGCTGAAGCTACACATGCCGATTTACGCAAAAAAACGCACCCGAACGGTGAACATATCCCGACATTAGAAGAATACCTACGCTTTGGCCTTAAGCAGCAAGGTTTGAAGTTGATTTTGGAGCTAAAGCCAAATAGCTTGGGGAAAGACCGTACGCTGGAGGCTGTACCGATGGTATTGGCATTAATTGATCAATTGGAAGCCGCAGAACATGTGGAGATTATTTCATTCGATTACGATGCTTGCTTAAAGTTTCGGGAGTTGAATGCGACCATTCCAGTGCACTATCTCAACGGAGATAAATCACCTCAGGAAATTAAAGCCGCTAAACTTTCTGGAGTGGATTATCACTACAGTTTATTTCAAAAGAATCCCACATGGATTGCAGAATTTAAAGCATTGGGTTTAAAAACGAATGCGTGGACGGCCAATAAAAAAGAAGACATGAAATTTTTAATTGATCAGCAAATTGATTTTCTGACCACCGACCAGCCAGAATTGGCTTTGGAATTAGTAAAGTAATCTGAATTTTATTTCAACAAATCGCGATAGTTTGCCGATTGCGAGACACTAGTTTAAAAGCTGCCTGAATAATTCTTGGCAGCTTTTTTTATAAATAAGTAATTGGAGCAATTCGTTTGATGTAACCCCATATTGCTAATAAATCCCTAATTTTGGAGATGGCGATGACACGTCTTATCCAACATTTTAGACAATGCCTGTAGTAGCATTAGGATGTTGCGCCAATAGCGCTATTCCTGCAAAAAAATAAAGCATGAACATAAACGATATAAATAATTTTGAAGTCACCGACCACTTTGTACGCTATGTACAGGTGGACACACAATCTGACCCTTATTCCACTAGCTTTCCCTCTACGGAAAAACAAAAGGATTTAAGCAGGATATTAGTACAGGAGCTTTTGGATTTAGGTATAAGCGATGCCCATCTCGATGAGCATGGCTATGTATACGCGACCATTCCAAGCACTACCGAAAAAGACGTTCCTGTGATTTGTTTTTGCTCACACGTAGACACTTCGCCGGACAGTTCAGGTACAGACGTAAAGCCTTTGATCCATACCAACTATCAAGGTACGGATCTGGTACTGCCAGACGATCCTTCGGTGGTGATCCGTTTTGCCGAGCACCCCGATTTGGCCAATCAGATTGGCAACGATGTGATCACCGCTAGTGGCAAAACCTTGTTGGGCGCTGATGATAAAGCCGGTGTGGCGGAGATTATGGATGCGGCTCGCTTGCTGATGCAAAACCCAGACATTAAACACGGGACGATCAAAATCTTGTTTACCCCCGATGAAGAGGTGGGTCGTGGTGTAAACCATGTAGACATGAAAAAGCTCGGAGCAGACTTTGGCTACACGATGGATGGCGAACGCGCAGGCACCATCGAAGATGAAACCTTTAGCGCAAATGCCTTAACGGTCACGATTCAAGGCGTATCGGTACATCCTGGCTTCGCCAAAGAGAAGATGCAAAGTGCGGTAAAGATTTCCACAGATATTGTAGCAGCATTGCCGACCGATCGTTTATCGCCGGAAACGACGCGTGGAAAAGAAGGTTTTGTACATCCTAACCGAATTTCAGGTACGGTAGAAGAGGCGACAATAGAATTCATTATCCGCGACCACAATACGGCTTTGTTGGATAACCACCAAAAAGAGGTGGAAAATATTGTAAAAACAGTAATTGCCAATTATCCGAAATCCACCTACCACATCGAGGTACAAGAGCAGTACCGCAACATGAAAGAAGTGCTGGATCAGCATCCGGAGATTATGGAGATAGGTATAGAGGCTATTCGTCGCGCAGGCATGGAGCCGGAGCGTCGCAGTATCCGTGGCGGAACGGATGGTTCTCGCTTATCTTTTATGGGATTGCCGTGCCCGAATGTATTCGCTGGCGGACACGCTTTTCATGGCAAGCAGGAATGGGTATCGCGCCAGGATATGGAGAAAGCCGTGAAAACCATCTTACACATCGCCGCGCTTTGGGAAGAGCGTGCATAATGGCTTTCCGTTATACATAATAATACATGGACTAGGAGACGCGCATGATTAATCAGGCGACGGCCTTACAAAAATACTACTGAATAAAAAGACAGACTATGAGCAAGACCAATGACGTATTGCAAACGATCCAACACAGAAGATCGTTGATGCAACCGAGTTTTTTAGATAAAGAAGTAAGCCGCGAAGATATTGAGCTGTTGCTAGAAGCGGCGAATGCTGCTCCTACACACAAGAGAACACAACCTTGGCGTTTTGTGGTATTTAAAGGTGCCGGATTAGAGCGCTTAGGCGGAGAGCTGGCGCGTGTGTACAAACAGGTAACTCCTGCAGAGAAATACACGGAAGCTACCGAGCAAAATATGGCGAAGAAAGCGACGACTACACAGGTAGCGATTGCTATCATCGTGAATTACACCGGTGAATTGCCTGAGTGGGAAGAATTGGCAGCAACGGCCTGTGCCGTGCAAAACCTTTGGTTGGCTGGTCACTCCATCGGCATCGGTGGTTACTGGGCTTCTCCTGGTTTGATCAACCACATGGCAGATTTTCTACAGCTAGAAGAGAAGCAAAAATGTATTGGCTTATTCTACCTTGGTTACGCGGATACCAACCACGACCGCGAACCCGTGCGCTCTCCTATTGCGGAGAAAGTACGTTGGGAAGAGTAGGGTATTAATAAAAGCAGCTTGAAGTTTTAAGCTGATGATAAAGTGAGAGAAGGAGATGCTGAGAGGTGTCTCCTTTTTTTGTGGTGGAGGATGCTAGTTGTTGATCAAAACGAAATACGATACAAGTAAGTAATTTTCAGTAAATTGTTCTGAAAATTTAATCAATCAATTTCATAAAGTTCGGTTTATTTCAGAACTTTATTTTTACTTTTGTTTAGCTTACGGATGCGAATCGTAGGAAAGAAGATTCTATTAAAAATTAAAAAGAAGAACATCGGCAATAAGAAATTGTGCGATGAGATCGACCGACTAATGGATGATTTAGAAAAATTCGAACCCGGCGCCATGAGTATTGCTACTGTTCGCCATGATGCAGATAATGTACATAGCGAAGGGTTTTATTTCTTTGATATACATATTCATCGAACATTAATACTAATTGAAATTGATGAAGATGGAGAGGCCACTATTGTCTGGGCCGGAACGCATCAGGAATATGAGGCTAAATTCAAAAACAATAAGTCAACGATTGAAAGATGGTTGCGTAAAAATGGATACATAGCATAATGAAGACACATTTTGATATAGAAAAGATAGTGGAAGTAGGCGTGATCAGCAATGAGCTGGATTATGATAGAGCCCTTATTGCCGACAGGAAATTACGATTACTTTCAAAAGAAAATTCGCACTTCAAAAAGTTGAGAATGAAGTTGCGGGAGCTCATTGTGGCTTATGAAAATTTGGAATGGACCGACCTCCACAAATTGGACGATGATAAGCTCTCAGAAAGCGAGCAGTCAGAATCCATAGCGGAGCAGGAAAGATTGTTCTTGGAGAACAGAAAACAGGCGATAAGAAAAAAACTAAAACAACTCGACCTAACGCAAGAGAATTTGGGATCGATATTGGGGCATAAGAGCAAAACGCATATGTCCGAATTAATAAATGGCATTAAGCCGTTTACGCTGAAAGATCTCATCGTTATCCATAAACTCCTGAAAATTGATCTCGCCCTATTGATCCCTGTATTTCTATCGGCAGAAGATCAAAGTAAGATTGCCGAAGCTGTCTCGAAGCTCGACAAACCAAAAGTAAAGCTTAGCCCTACGGATTTAGTATTGCTCTAGCTGATAATTACATGTTATTTGTTTCAACCTAACCAATATCTCGATACAAAGAAATTTACCCGGTAAAAGTAAGTTTTTAGATCTAGGAAATTAATGATTTAAGCTGATTATAAAGAAGGGGTGATGCTGAGAAGTATATCCTTTTATTCTTTTATGGAGAATGGATTATGGATTCATCAAAGATATTTTTTTAGCAATTATCAGATGAAAAAGCATTATTCATAAGCATGGCATAATTTGATAAATAATTTGTACTTTGGAAGTATAAAACCAAATTAACTACTGAATAATGAAATTCAATTTTGAAAATCTAGATGATAAAACTAGAGAGCTCATGGTTTCAGAAATAGAATCTGATATTTCTAAAGGGCAACTTTACTATAGTAAGCGATTTAATGAAAAAGGGAACCGAAGTCTACGCCCAACTTCTTTTAGATGCTGCGTCCTCCGGAAATGAACAAAGCCTGGCAACAGCCTTGAAAGAAAATAATTGCTTTGCAGAGAAAGAACCAAGAAATGGAAAAAATGGCGTTAATTATGTTAAAATTCCTCATACAGCAAATCAAACATTAGCGGAAAGTGAATTTAATCGCTTTTACATTCGTGGTCTCGCTTTAAAAGCGATTGAGACTCAACAAGCACTAACTATATACCGCGCGAAACATGCTGAAAATCCTCGATCAGAGTCTGAAATAATGGTTGGCAAACAAGTTAACGCCGAAAAATTACTAAATGACCTTAGGAATAATATAGGCGTAGATACAATTTTGGGATTGCCTCCTGGACCTAATAGTGGGTTATCAGTTAGACTTTAGTCCTGGATAAGAAATACTTTGGTCAAGAAATAAATTACGAATTCAAGGTTTTTGATGGTATAATTAATTGTAATAACAGAAATTCTGCAATAAAAATACCTTAAAGTTTGTATTTAGTCGTATCAACTTACTACTTCTAAAGCTTGAACTTTTTTACATTTATTATATTCCTGATAATCATTGTGCACGCGACATTTCATCAATAATTTACAACAAATTAATCAACTATGCCTTTAGATTTTTCAGAGATTTTAGTAGTAGGCGTTTCTAGCCGCGCTTTATTCGATCTAGAAACCGAGAATGAAATTTTTATAAAAGAAGGTATTTCTGGCTACAGAAATTACCAACAGCAACATGAGGAAGAATTGCTAATTCCAGGAACCGCATTTCACCTCGTTCAACGTCTGCTTCATCTAAATAAAGATGCAAAAAAAAGAATTGTCGAAGTTGTAGTAATGTCACGAAACAGCCCCGAAACAGGTGTTCGAATAATGAACTCTGTTAGACAACACAATCTTGATATAACTCGAATGGCATTCAGCGGTGGAGAACCACTATCTCCTTATATTGACGCTTTCGACATCGACCTATTTCTGAGTAAAGATTCAAATGACGTACAGGCGGTAATTGATTCTAAAAGTTGTGCTGCAGCATATATTTATGCTCCACCTAAGGAGTTTAAACCTCTTGATAATCGAGTAAAAATTGCTTTTGATGCGGATGCAGTACTATTTTCCGACGATTCCGAATACCGGTATAAAACTGAGGGACTAGATGCATTTCATAAATATGAGCAGGAACATGAAAATGAAGAACTTGGTGAGGGACCGTTCGCAAAACTATTAATTAAACTTTCGAAAATTCAAGAAGAACTTCCAACAACAATTGAATTATCTCCTCTAAGATTAGCTATTGTAACAGCAAGAAATGCACCTTCACACATGAGAGTTATTAAGACGTTGAGGAAGTGGGGCGTTTATGTAGATGAAGCTTATTTTCTAGGTGGACTGAGTAAGGATAAGGTGTTAAAAGCATTCGGTGCCCATATATTTTTCGACGATCAAGATATACACCTTAAAGAATCCTCTCGCTTTGTACCTTCAGGACGAGTTCCTTATGCCCATGACTCACCATTGTACAAATCAGATTTGAACACTGTTAAATTAGAAATTATTAAAAAGTCAAATGTTAATGGCAAATCGTAAGTAGATACTGAAATTTCTAAAGCGGTAGCGATTTTCACTAAAGTTCCGAGGCGAGGGTTTGTTTTGCCGCTTTCAATCATGTGCAGTTGGATTCCGCTAATCTTGCAATAAAAGACAACAGCTTTTAATACTGCTTCAGGCGACTTTTCTGATCTTCATTTGTATCTTTTTCATTTATTTTCTTGGTTGTTCATTATAGCGAACATTCATTTTAAAGTATATTTAGATATTCGTCATAACAAATACAAGACGAATGACCACATTCAGGAAATTAAAAATACATCGTAAATTTCTTACTAGAAGGTGGGATAATATCACCATTCCTGAAATTCGGCTAGAAGGAAAATGGCTAGAAGATGCCGGATTTAAGCAGGGTGCTTATGTGACCATTCACGTCAAGAAAAACAGATTAACGATTACGATGGATAAAGGCGACCAAGTAAATACATAACGCACCAAAAATTATCTTACGAAATCTGTTGGGCCTTTAGGTATTTATCGAGAAACGTTCAAAAATTCATTGTACCAACTTCTCCTCGATGAGATTGAAAAATAATCTACGCTATTCGTCCCGTCGTAATGCTATCGCTAATTATTCCAAACTATAAACCCAGCGTGTCGATCAATTCTTTTGCTACTATGCGACCTGCTCTATTTGCGCCTATCGTGGAGGCAGATGGGCCATATCCGGCGAGGTGTATTCGATGATCCTGCGCGACTTGAGTCGCTAATTTCCCTGACATCACGATTCCGCCTTGATCGTTCATCAATTGCAATGGCGCCAGATGATCCAGCGAATGATGAAATCCGGTATTCCAAAAGATCACATCCGCATCAAGCGTGGTACCATCTGCCCATTGCACACCATGCTCGGCAATTTCATCAAACATCGGTTTTCGATCCAAAATCCCTCTGTCCATCATGCCACGAATCGCGGGCGTTGTCGGCAAACCCGTGACAGAAACAACAGAGCGCGGCGGTAAGCCATCTCGCACGCGAGCTTCTACCATGGCGACTGCTTCACGACCTAAATCTGGATTGAAATCAAAATCTTTGAATTCTGGCGGTCTTCGCGTTACCCAAGTCGTTTCGGTTACTTCAGAGATTTCACGTAATAGCTGAATGGCAGAAATACCAGCCCCCACGACGATAACATGCTTGCCAACAAATGCTTGCGCATTTTTATAATCAACGGTATGTAGTTGTTGGCCTTTAAATATTTCCGATCCTGGATATTTTGGAAATCGGGGTGACTTCCACGTGCCCGTTGCGTTGATAATGCCTTTGACACTGAACTGCACGCCATCCGTATGAATGAGAAAACGATCTTTTCTGGGGGTTACTTGTTTTACTTTGAGTGGCCGTATTACCGGTAATTCAAATGCTTTCTCGTACGCTGCATAATATTGTGGCAATGCCACAGAGGCCATCAAGGTTTTATCCTTTGTGTTTACTGTCTCATCAAAAGATAAGCCAGGCAGATCGTTAATGCCATTGACATTATCTAGGGTCAATGAATTCCATCGATGTTGCCAGGCGCCGCCAGCCCCCGTTTCATCATCGATCACCACAAATCCTTTCCCCGGCTCAATGCCTGATTTTTTCAAGTAATAAGCGGCCGACAAACCGGCTTGCCCTGCACCAATCACCACGATATTTACATGATAAAAAGTTTCCGGTTTTGCTTTTTCGGACTGCGAAGCACTATTATTTACCTCTTTGTTATTTGCCATACGGGATGATGATATGCTTTTTGGCGTGATTAGCTTTTTATACCCTCCTATTTTGTCCTGTAAATGGGGTATCCTGGCTCTTTTCCCTGGTGGATTACTCCGCACCGATATGCAAACGGAACTGTGCTTTCGTGCCTTCCCAGCGGAGCTCCTGACGAATTGTTTGCGTGATCTTTTCCATAAATCTCTGATCGCTCAAACCGCTGATCTTGATATCTTTGGCATGCCCGTTTTCGATTATAAATTTTACATCTACCGAAAGGGCATTCGTATAAGAGGACAAGTTTTCATTGAGCTTCTGTGAAAACTGCTCCCACCCTTTCAATGGTCGCGCATCCGAGTTTTCCTCCGGCACCACCTGTACCCGCAGCGTAGATGTCGTTATGGTGATCCCCTCTGCCTGCGTTGAGCTTACGGGCTTCTGGTGTAAGTGCCGAAACACCAAAAGCGAACAAACTACCACAAACATAACTGCAGCCACAAGCCCAACGGCTAAACGCTGCCAGCTGTAAAATCGCTTATGGCGGTCTAGATTTCTCTGCTGCACACGAGCAGCTAATCGCTTTTGCAATAAGCTCAATGGAGCAGTTTCGACCCCATTCTGTAACTTATAGCCATCGATCGCATCTTGTAAAAAAGGATCGTTGATCGCTTCGCGTTCCAGGGCATGCATATCCTCCCGGCTCATGAGCCCAGCCACATAATTGTGAATTCGAGATAATTGATAATTATTGTCCATTACATTCTTTCCATACACAGCTTTAGGTTTCTTTTCCCGTTTTGAATGTAGCTCTTCACTTTATTCAGGTCAAAACCAGTTATCGCTGCAATATCCTTATAACATTTCTTGTCCAGGTAAAATAGGCGTACACATTGCTCTTGCTCGGGGATCAATGCTACCAGACATACCTCCAGCTTTTCGAAATCCTTCTCCAACCATACCACCTCTTCCGGGGCAGACAATTGCTCTTCGGCTTCGGTAAGATGTTGGTCTATCGGAACACGATTTTGTCTTTTATCTCTTCGCAAGTGCATCAAGCAGTAATTACGCGCATACACATAGAGCCAACTCTTAAAATTGTCTACCTCATGGGTTCGCAGTTTGCTGATCAGCTCTTCAAAGATTTGCATCACCGCATCCTGGCTCTGATCCTGGTCTTGCAGGTACTTGTAACACACACCATAAAGCAAGGACATATAGGGAGTGTATAATTCTCCCAAATCTTGCAGATTTCCAGTCTGTCTATAGCGTATGAGCAATGTGCGTTCGTCCATCAAAGTATTTTACCTTGCTATTATCATGATGCTGGAAGATACGATTTTCCATAAAATTAGCAGATAAAAAAATAGCCCGCTACTCTTTCCTAAGGAGTTAGCGGGCATTACTTGGTATTGGTTTGTTAAGAGAGATTTGAAAGTCTTTTTGTGTAAAACCTTGGAATAGTATATTTTTCCGTGTTAGCAATTATCTCCAAGCATAACGGAGTGTGATTCCAAAAGTACGCGGATCGCCCAATACGGCCGCATAGTGCCCTGAATTTCCTGCACCAGGAAGCAGCTGTTCGAAATAATTGGTATCGAAGACATTGCGTGCCCATACCGTTACTGAAACACCATCCTGTGAGCGAAATCCGATTCGCGGATTGACCAATGTATATGCTGGTACAACCAGGTAGGCTGATGGCGACGGATTGGAAGAAAATGAAGAGCGGTAGAATCCATCAAGCGCAAAAAAGTATTCTCCTCGCTGTCCTAGAAATTGTGCTGATTTTGTTTTCACTTCTCCACCAAACGAGGTAGCCCATTCGGAGATGCCTGGCAGTCTGCCGCCAGAAATATCGATAAAGTTAGGGCCTCCGGTGCCTTCTAATGGTGGCGGCGCATTGGTAAATGAGATATACCTACCGTCGGTATAGGCCAATGAACCGTATAGGGTTAACCAATCTTGCACACGCGCATTTCCATCTACCTCAATTCCGCGAACGCGCACTTGCTCGGCATTGGCCAGATATCCTCGATTTACAGAAAGATCAGCGGCTTGCACTTGGGTTTGATAATCATACACATCAGAATTGTGTAGGGTTACATTTAAGATGGTGTTGTCTGTAGGTTGTGTTTTGATACCTAACTCGTAATGAGATACACGCTCAGGTCGGATAACCGCCAGCTCTAGCATAGGTTGACCATCCTGATTTGGCAGACCACCCAGATTAAGTCCTACTGGCTTGAAACTCGTTGAATAGGTCGCAAACGCATTGATCCGCTCGTTAGCTTTATAAGCAACGGTTAACTGCCCTGATAAATTGGTATCGTCAATACTGGCTTCGAATGCCTGATTGCTGTATAATCCTCGTTGTAAGGCAATGAGCGCTGGATCATCTGTTTGTAACCCACCGTAGACCTCTCGCCGAAAATCAACCGATTTATCGTCGTAATTCAGACGCAATCCGGGCAATAAACGCAGGTTTGGTAACACTTCCCAGTCAAATTGGGTAAATACCGCACCACTGAAAGAACGCATACTCGGATAGGAACGGATGCCTAAGCCTTCGAAAAGCCCTGGTGTTTGCCAAAGCGGACTTTCGGAACTTTGCGCAAATCGCCATTGATGGATCCCGGCCTGTTCCGTATGTGCCGGATCTGCATTGAGGGATTGTCCAAAAACATATACACCAAACACCGCCCCTAGCTTGTCAGAAAAATCTCCTGCCCAACGTACTTCCTGCGACCATTGATCATGCCGAGATGGCGCCTGAGAGAGTGCTAATGCCTGTAAACCGGTAAAATCCCGGTCGTTTGACGGATCCCAGTTCCAGAATCGCCAGGCTGTAGTGGAAGTCAATGTACCACCAGCCACCTGTACATCTACATTGGCCGACAGACCACCCAAATCTTGCCCAGAGCGCCAAGGCGTATCGTGATCTATGATGCGATCAAACGGATTACGAGAAGGCAAATCGTAGTTTAGATCCGCAATAATCTGTTCGAATTGCCGATACGGTGCGCGCTGCGTAGGTGCTACTCCGGCAAATACCTGGGCATAACCGTCGGGGCGTTGTCGTGTTAAATCCGCCGCAAATAACACATCGACTTTGTCGGAAGGCTTGTACAATAATTGTCCGCGTAAGCCTAAATTATTCAATTCGTTAGTGTGCTTCTGTGTAGCCACGTTATAGATAAGTCCATCGCGCTGGGTTCCGCTAAACGACAATCTGGCGGCTAGTTTGCTCGTGATCGGACCACTAATAGATCCCTTTGCTTGGATAAAACCATAATTCCCATACGAAACTTCTGCATCGGCGGTAGCGTGAAATGTCGGCTTGCGCGTGGTAATGTTGAATGCACCAGCTACAGTATTCTTTCCAAACAACGTTCCTTGTGGACCACGCAATACCTCAATTTGTTCGACATCAATAAAATCCAGCGTAGTAACAGCGTTTCGTGCATAATACACGCCATCAACATAAAAGCCGACGCCAGGATCTATACCATCGTTGGTAAGCCCGAAGGTAGTTCCCAGCCCGCGGATGCTAATACCGGTATTTCTAGGGTTGGAAGAATACAATTGTACAGAAGGGACAATTTCTTTCAATCGATTGACGTTGAAAGCACCCGCTTCTTCTACAAACTTGCCACTGACTACGGAAATTGGAATAGGTACATCCTGTAGTTGCTCTTGACGACGGCGGGACGTAACAATAACCTCCTGTACCTGATTTTCCGTTTCTAATCGAAGAGTAACCGCCTGCTCAGGTTCTGTAGAAACTAACTGTTCATGCGTCTTATAACCCACCGATACCGCTCTAATATGATAGGGAGGAGCCTGAGTGGGCACTACAGAGAACAGCCCATCTGCGTCGGCAGATAGGCGCTGATTGGTTTCTCTAATCGTAACCGTGGCAAAAGGAATGGGTTGATTCTGACTGTTGACCACTTTACCGCGTAAAGTTTGCTGCCCATATAAAAATGGTGAAATCAATAAAAGAACGCTTAGTGATAGTATAAATTTGTTCATAAAATGAATGGATAAAGACTTCGTTTGGGTAATGAAATGATTAAATGACTTGCAGGGCTATTCCGGAAATATGCATTCGACCTAGTCGACAACACTGCATGACAATATCCATCATTTTTAACACGTCTTTTTTTAGGAACATTCTCAATAGCATCTCTTTGGAAATCTAATATATCAATGGATAATAAACATTAACTCTACAAATATATCATTAAGTTTATAAATACTATAGATTTAGTAGACATTTATTTTAAAATAATGAGCTTTTCTCGCAATTATTAAAAAAGCCTTCAAACTGGAAAGGGATATTCTTCCTTTCCAGTTTGAAGGCTTTAAGATAAGATCGATGTTATTTATCGAACCGTACTTCCGGCTTTTATTGCTGTACTTGGCTGCACAAAATCAAGACGGCCATCCGCATCTTCGGCCATCAGAATCATGCCCTGCGATAGAATGCCTTTAATCTCTCTAGGCTCAAGGTTGACCAAAATGGATACTTGGCGCCCAACAATATCTTCTGGTTTAAAAAACTCGGCAATACCAGAAACCACGGTACGCTGATCTATGCCAGTGTCGATGGTTAGCTTTAATAATTTTTTGGTTTTCGCCACCTTCTCGGCTTCCAAAATAGTACCCACGCGAATGTCTAGCTTCCCAAAATCATCAAAGCTAATGTTTGCTTTAGCTGGTGCTGCAGGAACTACTTTTTGAGCATTTTGTGCTTTGGCTTCTACCAGTTTCTGCAATTGTTGCTCCACCTGCTCGTCCGTAATTTTTTCAAATAAAAGCGAAGCAGCATTCAATTGGTGGCCGTTAGATATCAATTCCGACTGTCCTGCGCGATCCCAAGGCAACGGTGGCATATTTAGCATGTCAAATAGCTTTGTTGCTGTCTTCGGCAAGAAAGGCTGTGCCATGATGGCCAGGTTTGCCACAATCTGTGCCGCTACATAAAGCACGGTTTTCACGCGTTCTTCATCAGTTTTGATCACCTTCCAAGGTTCTTCGTCGGCCAGGTATTTATTCCCTAAGCGGGCAGCGTTCATAAATTGCGCCATCGCCTCACGGAAACGATATTGACCTACCGATTGTTGTATCAACCCTGGGTAGGTTTCCAATTCGGCAAGAAGAGCATTATCTTCGGTAGTTAATGTAGAACCCATACTTACCGCGCCTTCAAAATATTTATGAGACAGTACTAGTACCCTATTCACGAAATTACCGAGAATCGCTACTAACTCATTATTGACACGCGCTTGAAAATCCTTCCAAGTAAACTCACTATCGGATGTTTCTGGCAATATGGACGTTAAGACATAACGTAATTCATCCTGTTTGTCCGGAAATTCCTGTAGGTATTCGTGTAGCCAAACGGCATGGTTACGTGAAGTAGAAAGTTTCTCTCCTTCCAGGTTCAAAAATTCGTTAGCAGGCACATTTTCCGGCAGAATATATTCGCCATGTGCATGTAAAATCGCTGGAAAGATAATACAATGGAAGACGATATTGTCTTTACCAATGAAGTGAATCAAGGTAGATTCTTCTTCGGGATTTCCTTTTGCTTTCCAGTAATCTTCCCAGTTTTTGCTGTGATCCAACGCCCATTGTTTGGTGGCAGAAATGTATCCAATTGGTGCATCCAACCACACATACAACTTCTTACCCTCAGCTTCCTCCAAGGGTACATCGACCCCCCAATCCAAATCGCGAGTCATAGATCTTGGTTGCAAGCCTGATTTTAACCAAGACTGGCATTGGCCAAACACATTCGATTTAAGGACATCTTTCTTTCCTTCAATCAACCACTTCTCTAACCAATCTTGATACTTATCCAAAGGCAGATACCAGTGTTTGGTTTCCTTCAAAACGGGTGGTTTACCACTTAACGTAGATTTTGGGTTGATAAGATCGGTAGGACTCAAGGAAGTGCCACATTTCTCGCACTGGTCGCCATAGGCCCCTTCGTTCTGGCAATGGGGGCAGGTTCCGGTGATGTAGCGATCGGCCAGAAACTGGTGAAACTCTTCATCATAATATTGCGCTGAAAAGCGCTCGATAAACTCCCCTTTTTCGTACAAGTTCAGGAAAAACTCTTGCGATAATTCGTGATGTATACGCTCGGAAGTACGATGGTAAATATCAAAGGATATTCCAAACTCCTCGAAGCTTTCTTTGATCTGGGTGTTGTATTGGTCGATGATTTCTTTGGGCGTTACGCCTTCTTTCTTCGCTTTGATCGTGATCGCCGCGCCGTGCTCATCTGACCCGCAGACATAGACGACATCCTTTCCTTGCAGACGTAGAAACCGCACGAAAATATCGGCGGGTATATAAGCTCCGGCAAGATGTCCAATATGCAGTGGGCCATTAGCATAAGGCAATGCGGAGGTTATTGTATAGCGTTTTTTACTTAGAATATCCAATGTATATCGAAAATAAGTGTTAATATTAGGCAGCGATTACGCCGCTGCGGTAAGAAAGCAAATATAAATCAAATTACCTGATTTCATATGCGTATAATTATTTCATGAGCTCGCTGCGCTCGGTTTGTGTTTTAACAGCCGTATGGGATACTCATAGGTGTATATTTTGTACGAATAGCGGTATATTTAACAAGAGTTGATTATGAAAACACCTCCATACTTGAAAAAAGGTGATGTCGTTGCGATTGTCGCTACGGCAAGTGCTATCCGAGATGGCATTGCCAACGGGATTCGCACGCTAGAACAATGGGGGTTGGAGGTTCGCGTGAGCCATTCGGTCAACGCTACTTGGAATACCTTTGCAGGCACTGATGATATACGCCGAGAGGATCTACAAACGACTTTAGATGACCCAATAGTAAAAGCAGTATTTGCCGCTCGGGGAGGCTATGGCACTGTACGTATTATCGATGGAATTGATTGGACGAAATTTCGTGAGTTTCCAAAATGGGTGATTGGCTTCAGCGATATCACGGTATTGCACAGCCATATTCAGCGACAAACGGATATGCCTTCTATACATGGGCAAATGCCTAAGACCTTTGAAGAAGGTTCCGCCGGATCTATCGCCTCTTTGCGGAAGGCATTATTCGGCGAAGAATACAGCCTCGAATACAGTGCCAATAACCATCACAATCGCTTGGGCGAGGCCAACGCCTCGCTTATCGGCGGAAACCTAGCCATCCTTCAAAGTATTATTGCGTCTCCCTCTGATCCGGTATACGATGGAAAAATCTTATTTCTTGAAGATGTGGGCGAAGCCTTGTATAATATCGATCGCATGCTCTGGACATTGAAACGCGCCGGCAAACTGAACAAACTGCGCGGACTCCTTGTCGGAGGTTTCACTTCGTTAAAGGAGAGCGATCCTCCTTACGGACATACGGTAGAAGCAATCATTATGGAAAAAGTAAAGGAATTTGATTATCCGGTTGCCTTTGACTTTCCGGCTGGCCATATATCGGATAACCGTGCGTTGATATTCGGCCGAGATGCACATTTACAAGTGGAAAACAATCATGTTAAACTGACTTACGATTTATAAAAATGAGACCTGGGAAAGCAAAAGATATTGGTTTATTAATTATTAGAGCGGCAATCGGGTCGACGATGCTCGCCTTCCACGGAATCCCTAAAATCAGCGGAGGTTTGGAAACGATGGAAAAGATTGGGCAATCCATGAAACATATTGGCATTAGCTTTCTCCCAATTTTCTGGGGCGGTATCGCCACGGGTATAGAAGTCATTGGTGCATTATTGTTTATCATCGGTCTATGGACTAGGCCGGTCAGCATTCTACTGGCATCTACCATGTTAATAGCGACAATCTTTCACTTGGGAGAAGGTCATGGCTGGGCCAAATCTTCCCACACCATTGAGTTGCTTTTTGTATTTATCGCCTTTGCCCTAATGGGCGCCGGCAAATATAGTGTGGATAAGAAATAATTTGAGGTACAAATGTTGCTTTTTATCAGAAAATTAGCATCTAATGTCCCACGACACGTTTTAATTGTATTTCTTTCTATTAAATAATGAATGATCTAAGCTGTACTTACCTCCGCCGATAAAGACAAATGCTGCAAAGAACAACCAATAGAAAAAAGTAATTTCACCTCGATCATACGGAAAGATTTTCCAACCTTGCGCAATTACGACTGCTACTGACATAATAACCAGCAATATAAAAGACGAAAGGCGCGTAAATAGTCCTACAGCAAATAAGCATCCGAAAACAATTTCAGAGATTTTTGATAGATAAAGCATCAGAATAGGATTCGAAAAACCCAGACCTTCCTCACCCCATGTTTTGCTACGTTCCTCAAACCAATCGTCAATAAAAATATCTTTACCATACCAAATCATCCAAAGTCCAACTATTACGCGAATGAAAACCAATGGATCGGGCTTAGCTTCACTAAATAACCATACTTGTAATTTGATGTATTGCTTTTTTAAAATTTTACTCTCCATTACGTAGTCCTTTATTAGCAAAATTTCTTTTAATGGATACGTCCATGTATAGGTATAAACCCAACGTAGCTATAGCGTAAAAAATAAGATTTGTCGCGCCGGCATAATTAAGTACTACACTCAAACCAAAGCAAAGCATGATAAATGTGGCGATGGAGAAGGTAAATGACAAGTTCAGGAATGGGGTAGCTTTATCCAGCGAAAACTCTTTCCTAAACAGACTTATAATTAGGAAGATTGGAATAATTAGTTCCAAAAATCCGATAAAATAGATAAATGGCACCACACCTCCCGGCATCATCGAAAGCATCGTACCATCAAACAGTTGCATATATCTATCCATCACTTCTCCAGCATTAAACCATTTTTGCCAGCCAGGAAAGCCGAGAGTGTAGATTAATAAAGCATAAATTGGTAAGGTTTTAATTTTTTCGTACCAACCTTGTATTAGATTGCCTCTTTGCTGCTCCACAAACCATAAGCATAAATACAATCCAGCTGTGTAAAAAAACAAATTTGCTGCTGCATTATGGTTAGATAAGACCCTAACCATAAATCCATAAAAAGTTACTGATAAAATACAAGCGAAAATTCCCCATTTCAAGTACAGCGCATTGCTAGAAGATCGGAACTCCTTTCTAAAAATTGAGATAATAAAAAGTATGGGAGCCGCAATTTGCGTAATAGCAGCAATAAATAATAATACCTTGAAGTAATTCGGATAATCTGTAATTGGCGTTCTGTTATAATGGTTCAAATACGCTGTGTAGATCGCATTATCGCCCATCAATAATTCCCAGCCATTGATCAGCATCGTAAAACCCAACCCTACAATGATAGGAACAATCATTAGCGGTTTTAAATCAATTTTTGTCCATTCCATAAGTGTCGTGCTTTACCCACAAAATTAGATAGACACCCGCTATACCGAAGTATACAAATACGTGTAATAATGATCAAAACACGAAATTTAACTAGGCAAACTATCATTCTAAAAATTTTCTCCTGAAATCCAGCGGCGTAAGACCTGAATTTTTCTTAAAATATTTTATGAAGTTTGTTGTCTCGTCGAAGCCGAGTTTAGCAGCGATTTCTTTGACAGAAAGTTTGTCATATGCCAACATCCTTTTTGCTTCGAGCAGTATTCTATCCTGTACTAATTGCTTAGGCGATTTGTTGAACATGGCGTTCGTAGCTATCTGCAATTGTCGAAGACTCACATGCAGTAAATCAATATAAAATATAAGTTTTTTGTGCGTCAAATAGTGTTTGTCTATTTCCTCCTTAAACCGGATCGCCAGATCCTCCTTGTGTGATGTATGTTTCACTACCCCGGAGTTTTCCTTCATCTCTCGATCGGCAAGTAGGATGATTCTATGCAATAAGTTATGTAATATGTCACCCTGCTTTTTATCCGGAACTCGTTTTAATTCATCAAAAATTTCCGAAAAGATGGCTTCTAATTTTTCGAAGTTTTCATTTATTTTAAAATAAGATTGACAAAAGAAGTTTTTAAACAAGGGTGATGATTGAAAAAACTGTTGATCAGCGGATGTTCTACAAAAAAATTCTTCGGTAAAAATAAGTGCCTTCCCATCGTAGCCTTGGTTTGCATCAAATGCATGAACCTGACCTTGCGAAATAAATAAAATATGTTGTGGTTTTACCTCAATTGGCTCGAAGTCAACCATGTGACTACCAAATCCTTGCGTGAAAAGATAAATCTGAAAAAAATCTGTTCTATGTGGTTTAAAGAGTTGGTGTGGCACTCTACTTAACCTTTCGTTTATAGTGGTGGTGTTAATCTGATGCAGTGGATTAACTGTAAAAAGAAATGGATATGTGACCAGCTTAATAGACATATAGACGCCAGAAAATGATGATAGTTGGTTGCAAATTTATTCATTTATACCGGGAGGTTAAATTCACACTCTTATTAATTAACCTCTTTACACAAAAGTGTTACAAAGTGGTTAACATTTTTTCGAACACACTCGCAAACAGTCTTTCTTGTACTTTTAACAATTTAGATCACTTATCAATTTCGTTAGCTGTAAATATTTTGGGGTTGATATCGCATACTATTACCTCTGGCAGAAAAGCCAGAACATTTCTTTGTTGCAATTATCATTAGCGTCTTCCTAAACGTTGTTCCCAACTCAAAACGTAAATTATTGAGTCCTTTAACCTACGAACCAGTTCAGCGCAAGAACGCCGAAAAGACCGATTAAGGAAACCAAAGTTTCCATTACAGACCAGGAGCGAAAGGTGTCTTTCATACTTAGTCCGAAATAGGATTTAAACATCCAAAACCCGGGATCATTGACGTGGGAGAACATTAAGCTACCTGCTCCGGTAGCAAGTACCATTAATTCAGGACTAGTTCCTGTCGCTTGCATAACGGGCAGTACGATTCCAGCAGCGGTTAATCCCGCTACAGTAGCGGAGCCAATGGCTAGGCGAATTACAGCTGCAATGGACCAGGCCAGAACCAAAGGAGAAAGCGCCAAGTCGGCGGTGCTTTCTGCAATATAAACGGCAACACCGCTATCCACCAACACTTGCTTGAATACGCCCGAAGCGGCAATAATAAACAGAATCATGGTGATCCCACGAATAGCGTCTTCGATTCCTTCAGACTGTTGCTTCAAACTTCGCCCTTGCCGTATGCCCATCGTGTACATAGCCAATAGCGCTGCGACCATCAAAGCCATTACGGGATCGCCCAAGAAGCGAACCGTAGCTAAAAGCATCGAGCCTTCGGGAAGAAACAAATGCGCAAATGAACCTACCGCAATTAGCAAAACAGGGAATAATCCGGTAAAAATGCTAATGGCAAAACTAGGCATGGGTTTATCTTCTGCTATAGTAGGGATTGTAAACAACTCTGGTGGTGGATTAGTCGCGATTCCATTCAAGGTACGCCCGAAAAATGGACCACTGATAATAATAGCCGGAATGGCGACGATAATACCGTAAACCATGGTAAGGCCGATGTCTGCCTGATACGTAATAGCAATGGCCGTAGCCCCAGGATGTGGAGGCAAATAGCCGTGCGTGACGGATAGTGCCGCCAACAATGGAATCGCTACATATAATAAGGGCAGTCGATTGGATGCACACACCATAAACACAAAAGGTACAAGCACAATGAACCCTACATTATAAAACAAGGGAATACCCACTAGAAAACCTGTAAGCACCATAGCCCAGGGCAGATTGCGCACACCGAAAACATCGGTGAGTACGCGTGTAATCCGTTCGGCTGCACCACCATCGGCCATCAACTTCCCTAAAATAGAACCAAAAGCCAGTAGCAAAGCAAGCTGCCCCATCGTGCTGCTCACCCCCACTTCGATAGATCGTACAATGTCCGAGCTGTCCATCCCCATCGCAAAGCCAACAGCAATGGAGGTAATAAGCAAAGAGATGATGGTGTTAAGTCTCACCACTGTTACTAATAGTAAAAGCAGCAGTACCCCGCAAAATACAATGACTAATGGCATCTGTTTTCGGTTATAAAGTTTAAAATTCGTCTTTCAGTATTTCGTACAAACGCTCAAACTGCTGAAAGTTTTTCATATAGATGAGGTGATGATCTTTATTAGGCTCATAGGAATCATCTCCATTTGCCGTATTCGATGCTTTTGGTGCTTCAGCGGCAATCCCGAGCGCCTCCAAGGCGATCATCGCTGCTCCCCAAGCCGAGCTTTCGACGGTGTCTTTCACAAACACAGGTTTATTAAATACATCGGCCAGCATCTGGACCCATACCCGCGAGCGAGCCAGTCCACCACTAGCATAGACGGTGTGAATAGGGCCAGTGGTTTCTTCCAGCGCGAGCGCTACGCTGTACAGCGCGAATAACATGCCTTCGATCATAGCGCGACCAAAATGCGCTTTGGTATGTTGCAGCTGTATCCCGAAGTACACTCCTTTAGCTTTGGCATCCCAATGTGGTGCGCGTTCTCCGGTTAGGTAAGGCAAAAATACCAATCCTTCTGAGCCGGGATTGACAGAGCTGATTACTTCATCAAATAATTGAGAAGTGTTGATATCCTCCGGCAACTGTGCAAACTCGGTCATGAACGTATCCCGAAACCAGTTACGCAATACGCCACCATTATTTACGGCGCCACCTACCACAAATTGCTGCGAATGTAGCAGGTAACTAAAGACCCTTTGTTTATGGTCTGCACTGGCTTTATTGCTGATCACGCGTACGGCTCCGCTCGTTCCGACAGTAACAGACGCAATGCCTGGATGCGTGGCACCAACGCCAAGATTGGCGAGGCAGCCATCACTGGCACCAATGATAAATGGCGTGCCGACTGGCACATGCAACTCCGCGGCGCGTTCCGCATTTTCTAAATTTAAGCTATGCTGGATGGACACTGGCTCAGAAAGATGACTGGGTTTTATGCCAGCCGCTGAAAGTGCCGGAGCGTGCCAGTTTAATGTATGTATGTTGAAAAGACCGGTAGTGGAAGCGATAGAATAATCTATCATATAAGTACCGAACAGACGGAAGAAAAGGTATTCTTTAATGCCAATGAATTTATAGGCTTGCTGAAAGGTATTTGTATCATGTTCCTTCATCCACATCGTTTTGCACAACACCGACATCGGATGAATGGGCGTACCAGTCTGCATATACAGATCGAGTCCTTGCTCCGTTCCTCGCAATGCGGTGGCAATGCCCTCGCTCCTTTGATCTGCCCAGATGATGCTATTCGTTAAGGGAGTACCCGCTTCATCTACCGCGATAAACGCGTGCATGGCACTACTTACCGATATCGCCTCCAGCGGTTCGTTAGGATATTTTTTGGTGATTTCCCGCATCACTTCTCTTACTGAAGTAATGCAGGCCTGGTAGATCTCTTCGGGATCTTGCTCATAATAGCCAGGTTGTGGAGTGAGTATCGGATACGTGATACTATACTGTGTGAGTACCTCGCCACTATGGTCAAAAGAGACCGCTTTAGTAGATGATGTACCAATATCTAAACCAATGATCATATTCTTGTAATAGCTTAGGCCATCAGAAGCAATGGTTTATGCCTGAATCACGCCTTGTCGAAAAAGCAAGATACTGATTTTCTCCTACAAACCGCGGCGCATCACCTTAAGAATTAGGAGCGCTTTGGCATTAATACTTTGCCGGCGCGCCTGCTTCAGGAATACTATTTTTGATAAAGGTGCGGATATCCGCATTGCCCTGCTCCAGATCTGGCTTTCGCAAATACATCATATGACCACTACGGTATCCTTTGAAAGACATGCGATCTTGTAAGCGACCTGAAGGATCCATTTGCCACATGGTGTATTTGGCGTTGAAATAATCGCAGGCACCATCATAATACCCCGACTGGACCATCAGGTGCAGGAAAGGATTTTGGGCCATAGCCTGGCGGAGGTTTTCTCCTGTACGGTCATTGCTGCGATCCCAAGGATATACAGAACCAAACATATTGTACTTCACATCGGTAGCGAAGTTCAACTCATTGCGCATGTAATGGTTGATTGCCGGTGTAAAGGCGTGCAGCCATGCGGTTAGTTCGGCATTGAAATCAGGTCGCTCGCCTCCATCCTTGCGATCTATGCCGCGATAGCGGGAATCTAACCGGCCAACGGTGTATCCGCTGTCGCGCAACAGTTCTTTCCAAAAGAGATTGGTACCTACATCTAGGTTATTTTGCAGGATGACATGTTCGGGAAGTCCGGAATATCGTGCCATCTTCGCGGCAATTGCCTGCCGTCTATCTGCTGCCAATAAGCCGCCTTTGGCTAAGGTAGGCAACAATTCATCCACCGCAAAAGCTTCTACCTCCGGAAGGAACTCTTCTAAATCTCGGCTTTGTAGGTCGGCTGGCAATTTTTGGTGATACCAAGCCGTGGCAGCATAGTATGGCAATCGTAATGCCATATCTACTGGTCCTCCCCGTTCTATCCCTAGTGTAGTAGGCGACACTAGTACGACGCCATTCAAATACATCCAATGCGCACTTTGCAGCTCCAAAGCCAGACCGGAAACGCGCGTGGTACCATAACTTTCTCCGATCAGGTATTTTGGAGAATTCCAGCGGTTGCGCCGTGTTACGAAGGTGTTGATCCAAGATGCTAAGTATTTGACATCTGCATTAACACCAAAAAAAGTATTGGTATTAGTTTCTTTATCCAGAATACGAGAATAACCCGTGTTGACCGGGTTGATAAAGACGATGTCGGCAATATCCAATATGGAATACGGATTTTTGCCAATCCCATAAGGCTGTGTAGGGTAGCCTTCATCATCAATATTCAATAATGCAGGCCCTGTATAGGCAATTTCCATCCAGACGGAGGCAGATCCCGGACCACCATTAAAAGAAATGACCAATGGCCGATTCTCCTTGTTGGCTACGCCATCGCGTTCGTAATAAGTATAATCCAGCGTCGCAATGGCTTTGCCTGCTTCGTTCCACACGGGCTGCGTGCCTTTATGTGCTGTATACTTGATTGCCTGGCCAAGGATGGTCGTACTATGCTTAGTCGTGATAATAGAATCTGCAGGAATGGCAACTTGCGCGAAGGAGGATAGGGTAATGAGGCAAGATAGGAATAAGGTGGCGGAAAGGTATAGTTTCATAAGATTGTGTTAATCGGGGTTGCTATATAATAGCCCAATTTACTAAAATCCTATGTGCCTGCTACAATGTTGTAATTATATTACAAAAGCCGCGGTATATTGGCGCTCATAAAATAGCATCATGAAAATATAAGGAGCCGTTTAAAAAGCAAGGTAAATCTCCTTTTTAAACGGCCCCTTTTTTGATCGCTAAACCAAATCAGGTAATATAAGAAACTGTTACCAGTTTGGATTTTGCTGAATGACTCCTGGGTTGTTGGCTAGCTCATCTAAAGGCAACGGCCATAAGTAATCTCGTTCGGGATTAAAGTTTCGCACACTACTCGGCTGTAGCACAATATGATTATTTTGGTCAACCACAGTGTTTTGAGGGTTCCAGGGCTGAGGGGCAGTACGGTACTCCGTAAAAAAGTAACTCCCTACCAGCGCCTTTGGAAATTCTACCTCTGCTGTTTTCCAGCGGATAAAATCCCAGTAACCGAGCATCTCAAAAGCGAGTTCTACCCGGCGTTCTCTTCGAATTTCCTCTCGCATACTTAGCGAATGTGCACCCACAAAAGCATTGCTCAATTTGGGGAGATCGGTATAGTTTGGTGCTACCGCAGTGCCTGTATTAATTTGAGGTAGTCTGGCGCGAAGCGCATTTATAGTCTGATCCAGATCAGCATCGGCAATGGCTTCCTCTAGTTCAAATTTGGCTTCGGCGTAGTTTAACAGTACCTCGGCATAGCGTAAGACGGGTCTATCAATAACCGAACGCTGGAATGCCCAAGCCTGAGGATCAGCATATTTTCGAATAGCAAATCCGCTACGTTGATTATTAGGGTGTGGCAATACGAACGGTCCGGAGGCGATAAAGGCGTCGCCACGTTTGAAAAAAGTAAAACTCATACGGGGATCTTTCCCTTCAAAGTATTGAGCATGGGTCATTTGTTCATTCGGAGCGCGGTACATAGGTGATTTACCTATAGGCAGTCCGTCGGCCATCAAGTAGTTATTCACAAAGTTTTGGGTGGCGACAATCTGCAAGCCCTCATAATAACGCTGTGCGATGTGCCATGAAACCAGATTCTCTAAGCTTGCACCATAGCCCCTGATAATAATATTTTCTCTGTTGTTAAGACCATTTCCTACTAGCTGAAACAAGTTATAGTAAGCCGGGTTTAACCGCTGTCCATTCGCCCCGCTACTTGGTTGACTAAACAGACTATGCGCTCCAGATTCTATCACTTGACGTGCAGCGTCGGCGGCAAGAGTTAAGTGACGGCGGTAGTCTCCATAGCCGTGGAATTTTGCACGCGTGCCTTCAAAAAGCGCTACACGAGACTTAAAAGCCAATGCTCCAGAAACAGAAATACGACCGTATTCCTGAGCGGCAGTTAGTTCGTCAATAGTGCGTAGATGTTGAATAGCATAATCCAGATCTGCATAGATAAAATTAATCAGCTCTTCACGACTTGATCTTGCCAGGAATATCGCTGGGTCGTCTTCATCCACCGTGCGATCTATCAGCGGAACACCGCCGTAACGGCAAAACATGTCAAAATAAAACAAAGCCCGAAAGAAACGTGCTTCCCCTACGTAGCTATTGACTAAAGTCTCACTACCACCTCTGGAGATGACTTGAGGCGCCATTTCTATCAACTTATTGGCCTGATAGATATTGTAATAATTCCGCCTGTAGTTGAGGGTGTCCTGCGCGGGTGCTACCCGAGACCCGTCGCTAATGGTATTATTCCCCGAAATAGGGAATCCATCTGATGACCAGTTATCCTGAGTCACATCTTCTGAAGACAAACCAGGTAATCCTGTATAAAAGAAATTCGCTGCAAGCCTTAAGTTTTCGGGCGTCTCCCAAAAGAATTGGTCTGTCAAAGTAGCTTCTGGCATCCGATCGACACTGCACGACAGCGACATCGAGAGGCCTAAAAACAATATGCTGATATTAAAAATAATTTTTTTCATGATGATGTGAGCTTAGAAGTCAATGTTTAGTCCGAATGATAAGGTGGTGGCAAAAGGATAGGGCGACTGTCGGTTGACGGTACCTGCCGCCGCGTTCGTAGGCCGTGTATCCATTTCTGGATCAATAACACCTCGAAAAGCCCTTGGTAGACGAGAAACGGTTAGCAAATCTTCTCCCGAGAAAAATACACGCATACGTTGAAACGGCAGTTTGGGTATCTCTTGCCGGTTTAGCGTATAGCCTATCTGAATGTTTTTCAGCCGAGCATAAGCTGCATTTAAAATCCACCGGTCTGAACTTACAAAGTTGTGATTGCCACCTGTGAAGGGTCTTGGAAAATAGGCATTCCGATTTTCTGGTGTCCAATAGTCTGCATGAAAGTTCATCGGCTGATACCAAGGAAACATTTGGGGCTGAATAAATTCATTGCCTGGAAGAATCATCTGCATACCTGTACCTTGGATGAACGCACTAAAATCAAAGTTTTTATACCCCACGTACAGATTAAATCCGAATTGATAACGTGGATTTAGATCACCGAAATGTACCATATCTCCTAAGTCGCTTAGTCGATTGGTTCCCGGAGAAATCTCTCCATCTCCATTGATATCTACATACCGTAAATCGCCCATACTAGGAACGTCCGCCCTATTGAGGACGCGCTGATAACTAGGTGCATTCGCCACCTCTTGTTGGTTTTGGAAAAAGCCATCAGTACGGTAACCCCATACCGAATTTAGCGCGTAACCTTCTATGAGACTATTGACCCCCAGATTTACCACGTCATTGATTCCCGCGTATTGCACCAAGGTATTGGTATTGTCCGTCATGTTTGCTCCAATTCTCACATCCAGTTTGTCCCAAAAGCGATCGCTATATACTAATTCAGCCTCCCAACCCCGTGTTTGCAGTCTTCCATCATTAGAAAAAGGGATGCCTAGCCCAATGGTTCCGGGCAAAGTCAGCGGCACCAACATGTTGTTGTTATTTTTATGGAAATAATCGAATGAGCCGCGTATCTTTCGATTTAATACGGAAAAGTCGACACCTATATTTCTGGTTTCGATTACTTCCCAACCCATAGACCTGCCAGGTAGTGTTCGCTGTTGGAGATAGGCTTGCTGCTGGTTGTTGAGCAACAAATCAGACATCATACCGAGTTGCGTGATAAAATCGAAATACCCAATACCTTCTTGTAGGCCTGCCCTACCCCATGATACCCTTGGCTTTAGCTCCTGAAAAAATGCACCTATTCCTGCACTCCAATCCTCTTTCATCACATTCCATCCCGCAGAGATTCCTGGGAATGTATTTGTTCGGTTGGCAGGGCTAAGACGGGAGCTCTCATCGATGCGCACAGTAGCTTCCAACAAATATTTCTCCGCAAAGGCATAGTTTATCCGTCCGAAATAAGACTGCATAGCCGAGGCAAACTGTTGCTGGTTATTTGTTCTGTTGATCGGATTATCAACAAAGTTTAAACTAGGGTTATCGTTTACAAATAGATTGTTGGATTCCGCTACAACGTGATTGAAGGTTTGATCGAGGAATTGGTAACCTGCCATCACCCCAAAATCGTGCTTATCTGCAAAGGTTTTGGAATAATCTGCAATCGCCTGATAATTCTGAATCAATTGCGACTGATTATCAATACTAAAGTTGTTAGGTCTGTTCTGCCAGCTTTGGTTACCCATATCTGGACCAGAAAAATAAGTCACGGTACGTCTAAATAAATCTTTTTGAAAATTGCGCTGCTCTCGGCTATACATCAAGCGTACCTTAAAACCTTCCAACAGGTTATCGATCGTAGCCGTCACGTTGTTCGTATACGTGGCGATACGATCTTGATCGTATCCTCCATCCCTTAACAAGGCATACCCAAAGGTGGAAGATGTGCCATTAGCGTAATATGTACCGTCGGGATTATAAAGCGGGAAACGCATACGAGATGAATAAAACTGTCGTAAAATTGAATTTCCTCCTTCATCAATAGCGAACTCACCGGTACTGGGATTGTCGATCGCTTCGTTGATATACGCATTTTGTAGATCCAACTTCAGATAAGGATTGATTCTAGCCGAAAAATTGGCGCGCGCATTCCACCGACTATAGCGATCATCACCCACCTTAAACATACCGCTTTGAGTCATATTGCCAACAGACATCAAATATTGGACGTCTTCAGACCCTCCGGATACCGAAGCATTATTGGTAAATAGAGGGTAGGAATTACGAACAATAGTGGAGATCAAATCTTCTTGATTATAGGTTTCCCACTGGTTGTTAGGCCCCACATAGAAAACTTGATTGCCTAAGGCGCGTTCTAAATCAATGGCCTGATATTCTGGCGGTAGGCCGGCATTCGCTCGCGCGAGATTTACGTAATTCATCTCATCAATTAGCGAAAGACGCCCAGGGATGTTGCCGGGTCGCTGGAAAGCCATATTACTAGATACAGATATCCGCGGCTTACCGGGCTCCCCTCGTTTAGTCGTAATCAGCAGCACGCCACCACCTGACTGCGCACCATAGATTGCTGCGGCTGCGCCATCTTTAAGTAATGAAATATTAGCTATATCTGAGGGATTAATTGCCGTGAAAGCTTGTTCGCTACTGATGACTCCATCAATTACAATCAGTGGAGGCGATGCACCGTTCGCTGATGCGGCCCCTCGTATTTGCATCTGTAGGCCTTGTGCTCCTGGACGCCCGGAAGAACGGTTTAGGGTTAACCCTGGTGCAGCACCCTGCAACATATTCGTCACGGTAGGTGCTGGCCGATCTCGCAACACACGGGTGTCTACCTGCGTCACTGCTGCGGTAACATTACTGCGCTTCTGTGTACCATAGCCTACTACCACTACTTCCTCCAGTTCACTTTGATCGTCCTCTAAGCGTACTTCAGCAACTTGATTGGCTGGTAGCTCTACTACGATGTAACCCATGCTGGAAAACACAAGCACCGCATTACCTGTGGTAACACGTAAAGAAAATTGACCCTCTTCGTCCGTGGTCGTTGAGTTTTGACGACCTTTTTCTTGTACTGTAACGCCTTGTATCGGATTTCCTCTACTATCCTTTACGATACCTGAAAGAGTTGTTTGTGCTGATGTAGTGCCAACATCTAAATAAGGGATTGGATTTCTTGTTAATGCGAACGATGGATTTCCAAGCAAAAGGGCAAAAATGATAAGCCCATAAGAAAATAAACATTGTAGGGTTCTGGTTTGTACGACATGGAAATATCTACAAATTTCAATGACAGACATAGTTTTAGGTTTTAGGTTAAATTGATACGCACATCATCATGCGATATTAACCCAAACATAATTAAACATCATGCATAGAACTATAATAAAACTCAACGCAATCGATTGCCTAAATAGCGAAATCGATATCGTGAAAGGAAAAAAATAACTATTTTGACTTATTATATTACAAAAGCCTGAGCGTGCCAGCTTTCTTTAAAGGGCAATTCCCATTGAGTTGGAAACGCTTCGCCAGAAGCCAACAGATTGTTGAATACAATCGTGTCTGATGATACCTGACCATCTTTGACTAGCTGCGCAAAATTACTACGTGATACTAACTGTACAGTACCCGCTGCATCGCGGTACGCCACCATCAGTCGGTCAAACAAGCCAATATTCAGTTCTTGCTCTAACCGTTTTAATAGGTGAACGGACTTATCTACCGAACATCCGGTTACATTGGCGACGGATTCATCGACTTCTAATACAATAAAAAGATGGTGATAAATTTTGGCAGTGCCTGCCAGCTGATCGCCATGTGCGGTCCAGCTTTGGACGAATTGTTGCAAAACAGAAAGTGCTTGTGCTTCTTCGGCTAAGGTAAAGAACCGGTTAGCCTGATAAATCCATACTTTTTTCATCGCCTATTACTTTAAATGTGAAGTTGCATGATGGATGATGGGAAAATCATCATTGTCATCAAGCTTTTAGTACGCAGAGCCTGCCCTCAATCGAATTCCCTTAGTGCGTGTAGTACGGCGAAATCATCCAATATACAATCACACCGGTAACTGCTACATACAACCACATTGGATACGTGATCCGCGCCAGCCGTTTGTGGCGTTCGTAAGCGCCAGCAATCCCACGTACAAAGGTAAACAGTACAAACGGAATGATGATGATAGATAGTAAAATATGACTAATTAGGATAAAAAAGTAAAGGGCACGGAT
This sequence comes from Sphingobacterium sp. lm-10, assembly GCF_023554555.1. NCBI lineage: Bacteria > Pseudomonadati > Bacteroidota > Sphingobacteriia > Sphingobacteriales > Sphingobacteriaceae > Sphingobacterium > Sphingobacterium sp. lm-10. The sequence goes on along the minus strand of NZ_JAMJWC010000002.1, from coordinate 548,485 downwards.
AAAACCTTCACCACCATATGGCGTAGATACAGAGGTCATGTGATAAGCCACATACATCACCAGGAATAGAGAGGAGCATAGTATACAAACCTTAATGAGATTTTCATGCAATTTTACGTTGCCCTTTTTAATGGCAGATACGGCCCATACCAATAAGATGGCCGTCAAGCCATTGATGCTGGCATAGATGGGAGGCAAAAAGCTCAATGGCTCCACGTCGTAACCTAATTTCTGTAGATTGACGCCAAACAATATTGCTACCGCAATGGGTATCACAATAGATAAGGTCCATATAATACCCTTATATTTTTTCTCTTCCGCAGTCATTGCCATAATAACCTAACTTTTTTCTACCCGCATGGGGTTATCTCTTACTTCTTCTACTAATTGCAATTTGATCTCATCTTCTAACCTTTTTAACTCCGTATGCTGACTAAGTGGATAGAAGCCGCGAATGCGGTGCTTGCCATCAATGAGGATAATCTGATCATCAATCAGAAACTTGGTGGAGTCTTTCGTATCCCGACTGGCATTCAATAGCATTTGTTCTCTAGCATATTGAAGCATATCGATTGATGGATTACCTACAATATGCCATTTGCGCCGCTCAAGATCGCCGAAACGATTGGCCATCTTCTGCAGTACTGCTACGTTGTCGTTTGGATCCACGGTGATAGAATACAGGTGTACGCTAGTTTTACTAGCGAACTTAGTCGCAAGGCGATCCATATAATCCAACGCAATATCCGAAAAGGCAGAGTCTGCATTATAAATCAAGTGTGCTACACTGATAATAGAGTCGCTTTGCATCCAGGAAACCGGCCGCCCATCCCAGTTGGTCAACTGCAGCGGTTTCAATTGATGATATAGGGTGTCTGGCACTTCACGCCCCATCACACGACGCATCTCTCCAGACAATGATTTCTGTCCGTAAATCGGCAATTTGACATACTCATGCCGACCCAAGTTCTCCATCAATAAATATAAAAATCCCGGCACAAAGAGTACAATGGCCAGGATTATAATTTTCGAAAACTTCATTGGACGAATAACTGGATTCATCTATGTTTCAATTATATTAATTGTTCGGATAAATCGCATGTGATTGCAGCGCTCCGGATAAGAAGTTGCCCTCAACAAGCATCAGCACAATAAAATAAGCAATGAATATAAATACTATTGAGCTACACACGATAAAACTCGATTTCTCGAATTTTAAGTGCATAAAGAACGCAACAATATAATATGCTTTTAATAAAGTAAGCAAGATGTAAATAGTATTGACAAACATCCCTTTCTCAATAATCTGCCAGTGGTGTACAAAACCAAGCGCGATTAAGAACTCAAGTGCCGTTAGTGCCAGCAAGACAAAAAATACAGACCAGATCTTCTTGGCCCCCATAGTTTCATGGTGCTCTTCGTGGTGTGCTGTTGCTGTATGATCGTGATTAGACATCGTATATGTTGTATTACAGGATAATTATTAAATAAATCAGATAAGGTAGAAGAACGTAAATACGAATACCCATACCAAATCCACAAAGTGCCAGTATAAACCTACCTTTTCTACCATCAAATAGGTTCCGCGACGCTCAAAAGTATTATTTAGTGTCATGCAAAGAATGATGATATTTAGCAATATACCTATCGACACGTGGAAACCGTGAAAACCAGTGATGGTGAAGAATAAGTTGGAAAACTGCAAAGCAGCTGTATAAGATATTTCTCCAGTGAAATAAGGCTTTAATGCTTCAACGATAGCCGTTTCACCTTCTAAACCAGTAGCAGGATTGCGACCAAACCAGAAACCTTCATGATGTAAGTGAGTCCACTCAATCGCCTGACAGCCTACGAACATTAAACCTCCTAAGATCGTCCACAACATCCATTTTATAACGGCATTGCGATCATTACGATGACCAGCATCTACTGCTAATACCATTGTAACAGAAGACATAATTAAAATAAAGGTCATGATACCGACAAATACCAATGGCTGACCAGTTTCGGCGATACCCGGGATAGATTGAAAAACCTTATCAGGATCAATCCAAGTTGCATTAGCGAACTTCTGAGCTCCATAATAAATTAAGAACGCAGAAAATGTGAACGCATCGGATACTAAGAAAAACCACATCATGATCTTTCCGTATTCCAAGTTCCACGGTGATTTACCACCACTCCAAGGTCCGTCTTTAACCTTATCCAATTGCGATACAGTCGTTGTACTCATTGTTTAGTTTTATTGATTCAAAAGTAAGAAAACATAAATATAAATCCACAATAGATCAAGAAAATGCCAAAAAATAGTGGCTAATTCCATCCTATATTGGTTTTTATCTAAGGGTATGCGTTTTACAGCCCCTATATAACATCTTAATAAAACGATCACACCAGCAATAATGTGCATCAGGTGTAACCAAGTGAACACATAGATAAACGACTGCGAAGCGTTGGGGTTCTGAAAGTAGATTCCACGATCGATTAAAGTAGACCAGGCATTTAATTGTGATACGAAGAAAACAATTCCTAATGCGATCGTAACCAGTAAAAATATCTTTTGGCGACCGATCTGCCCTACTCTAGATGCGGTGTATGCGAAGTGCACTGCCACACTACTCAACACAATCGCTACTGTACTATATATAAATGCGTGCGGTAAGATCGTCTTGATCCCTTTATCTATACCACTTGCCGTGTACACGATGAATCCGCTCGAAAGTGCGGCAAACATCATGAACATACCAATCATGCCTAGCCAAAGATTAAATTTTTTGGCTTTGCGAGACTGAAGTAATTGCTCATTGCTATCCATCATCCTATCCATTCCTTCCTAAAAGGGTATAAAATCCAATAATAAAACGATCTGTAAGATCGGTAAATATGCGAAAGACGTAAACATAATCTTACGCGCGGTGGTATCTTGTGGAGATTGTATGTGCTGGTAACCATACCAGGTGAATAACAATCCGCCGAGGAGTGCCACAATGGTAAAAATCCAACCTCCGAAGCCATAATACATGGGTAAGAAACCTACCGGAATCATAGCAATGCAGGATAGGAACAGTAGCCAAGCTGACGCCTTATCTTTCCGTGTAGTAGGCAACAATCGAAATCCTGCTCGCTTATAATCCTCATCAGCTACCCAAGCAATGGCCCAGAAATGCGGAAACTGCCATACAAACTGAATAACAAAGAGCACAAGCGGTGTAATCACTACTGCCGATTCACTAACCGCACTGTATGCCAAACCAAATCCTGCGGATTCAAATGCGGCATAATAGCCAATTAGTGGTGGCAAAGCCCCCGGAAATGCTCCGACAAAAACTGCGATGGGCGACTTTTGCTTTAAAGGCGTATACACAAATGCATACAAGAAGATCGAAAACACAGACAGTAATCCGGCAATGAAATTGAGCTCTACCAATACTAATGTACCCGTAATACCCATAAATACACTCAGCACTAATGCCTGACCGTTAGTCATTCTTCCTGCTGGAAGCGGACGATCTTTCGTGCGTTCCATCAGCTTATCAAGATCTTTCTCAATGATCTCATTAAAGCCATTTGCTGCTCCAGTAACCAAAAAGCCTCCTAAAGTCAACAATAGCCAGTTCGTCCAGATAATGTTGCTTTGTTGTACAGCACCAATCAAAAACGAAATCGAGGCCGAAAACACAACGGTTAACGTCAACCTCAACTTGACAAGCTTATTAAAATCCGAAATAAACGTCCCCATGGATCATCATCAAATTAATTCGACGCAAAACTACCTTAATACATGTAATATACACGTCATAGTTTTGCTTTCGTCATCAACAACATCAAGTAATACTGCGCACCAAAGAAAAGGCTGGCCACTACAAGATGCGTTGTCTGCATATACGGCGGTAATGCAAAACGAGCCAGCACAATGCCAGAACCCATTTGTATGACTGCCAATATTAGTATGATCAAAGCAAACTTGCTTTGAATATTATTTACGCTAAACTTATTTCTCACCATCCAGCATACTACTATGGTAATTCCGAATGTTACATAACCAAGTATTCGGTGATTATCATATGCCGTGCCGATCGCATCTATCCATCCACTACGTACCACTCCTTGCCCGCGTAGTACATCTACCAACTCCCGTACCTCTGTTCCCAAAATAATCTGTATGAACAAAACTAACAGGGAAAGCAGAGAGAGCCATTTTATTCCAGCAGATCCATTATTGACAAGCAAGACGCTATTTCGCCTAGTCGTAGCCAGATAGAAGGTATAAATCGCAATAGCTAAGATGATCAATGCCAACACCATGTGAATCGTAATGACCCAAGGCATAAGATTGGTAGAAACTACTATAGAACCTAACCAGGCCTGAATAACGACAACAAAAAGATTAAGAACACTCCATATCGCAATGGCAGGTTTTGTTTCTCTATACTGTAACGAGAAAAATGCTGTCGCTAGCATACAAAAACCAACAATAACACCGACTAACCGATTGATATATTCTGTCCAGGTTTTGGCTGCATTGAACTCTTCATGCACTAATATGGATAGGTCGGTACGAATTTGCTCCGCCTCTTTATGAAAGCCAAAGCGCTGTACCGTGTTGGCAAATCGCTCGTTCTTCTTCTTCCTTCCCTCAATATACTGCTGCTCATACCCTTCTGGTAATTGCGATATATCTGTAGGAGGTATGACGCGGTTAAAACATTTTGGCCAATCCGGGCAACCCATTCCTGACCCCGTGCTTCTCACAATGCCTCCTGCCGCGATGACCAAAAACAAAAAGATTATTGTGATCCTATTGGCAATAACAAATCGTCTTTCAGTGGTAGGATACATCCTAAGTAGTCGTGGTGTAATCGAAGATATTTAGCCTGGAGCATTTAATCCGCTTCAGGCTAAATATTCTTTAGTGTATTATCGTTTCTTCGCGATTATTCTCCGTGTTCCAGGCTTTCTGGATACGGATCGCCTCTTCATCGCCCTCGAAGTCATGTAGCTGGTTAGAGCTCATTGTTTGCGAATACGGAATATGTTGAGGAATGAAATCTTCATCATGACCTGGCTTAGAATAATCATATGGCCAACGGTATACTGCAGGAATTTCTCCTGGCCAGTTGCCATGAAAATGCTCCACCGGTGTAGTCCACTCTAATGTGTTAGAGTTCCAAGGATTCTGAGGAGCGCGTTTTCCTAACCAGATGGAAGAAAAGAAGTTCCATAGGAAAGCTACTTGCCCTAATGCAGCGATGATCGCCGCCCAGGTAACCAAAATATTGACAGAAACCCACTTTTCCATGAAAGGAAACTCCGTAAATGAATAGTAACGACGTGGTACACCATCAATACCCATAAAGTGCATTGGGAAGAATACCATGTAGGCACCGACAAAAGTAACCCAGAAGTGTAGGTAGCCCAAACGCTCGTCCATCATACGACCAAACATTTTCGGATACCAGTGGTACACACCACAAAGCATTCCGAAAATCGAAGCAGATCCCATTACCAAGTGGAAGTGAGCTACTACGAAGTAGGTATCGTGCAGGTTGATGTCTAATGCAGCATTACCTAAGAAGATACCCGTAACACCACCAGACACGAAGAAGGATACCATACCAATGGCAAACAGCATCGCTGGGGTAAATCGTATGTTACCACGCCACAATGTAGCGATATAGTTAAATGCTTTTACAGCAGATGGTACCGCAATGATTAACGTTGTGATCATAAAAACACCCCCTAAGAAAGGACTCATACCCGTTACAAACATATGGTGACCCCATACGATGAAAGATAGTACTGTAATACCTACTAGAGAGTATACCATCGCATGGTAACCAAAGATTGGTTTACGCGCATTAGTAGAAATTACTTCCGAAGTTAATCCTAATGCAGGCATTACTACGATATAAACCTCAGGGTGACCTAAGAACCAGAATAAGTGTTGGAATAAGATTGGAGAACCTCCTTCGTTCGGTAAGATCTGGCCACCAACTACTAAATCAGATAAGTAGAAAGAAGTACCCGCAGATCTATCGAAGATCAGTAGCACAACGGCAGAAACCAGTACCGGGAATGATAACAAACCTACAATAGCAGTCAGGAAAAAAGCCCAGATAGTTAATGGCATTTTCCACAAATCCATTCCTTTTGTACGCATGTTTAAGATTGTACTCACATAGTTTGTACCACCTAATACCTGCGATGCAATGAAAAGCACCATACTAGCTAACCACAACGTCATACCAAGACCTGAACCAGAAATTGCGGTAGGTACGGCAGATAATGGCGGATAGATGGTCCAACCAGCAGATGCAGGTCCCGACTCTACAAAGAAAGATGCAATCATAATCACACAGGCCACAAAGAAGAACCAGTAAGAAAGCATGTTCATCAATGGAGATGCCATATCACGTGCACCAATCTGATATGGGATTAATAAGTTCGAAAATGTACCCGACAAGCCAGCCGTTAATACAAAGAATACCATCATGGTACCGTGAATCGTTACCAAAGACAGGAAGAAATCGGCTTTAATACGCCCCCCTTCAGCCCATTTACCTAGGAAAACCTCCAAGATTGGGAACTCTGCATCTGGCCAAGCCAATTGTATACGAAACAAGATGGATAGAATCATAGCAAATACGGCCATGATGATACCGGTAATCAAGAACTGCTTAGCAATCATCTTGTGATCCTGGCTAAATACATATTTAGTCAAGAACGTCTCATGATGATGGTGATGATCGTGAGAATCGTGATCTGCTGCGCCGTGCGATATAACTGTAGTTGACATATCTAAAATTAAAACTCTTTAAAAAATTAATTCAATGAGGCTGTATTCAACACTTCCTCACCATTATCAGCCTGAGCATACTCCTTTTGAAGATCTTCGGTGAAAAACTTCGGTTGTTTAGCGAGCCATTCTTTATATTCTGCTTCCGTAACTACTACGACTTTCTTCTGCATATTATAGTGACTTTCTCCACAGATCTTAGCACATAACATCACATAATCGTACGACTGATCGTTTAGTTTATCACGCATATCACGAGTCGTGGTAGTCGGTGTAAACTGGAAATAATTCGTCATCCCTGGTACAGCATTGATCTGTACTCTGAAATCAGGAATATAGAAAGAGTGAATGATGTCTTTAGAAATGATGTGGAAACGTACAGGCTGATTAACCGGTAATACGATATCTGCGCCTTTTACATCATCCCAAGCAGATTTATCTGTAAAATCGATACCGTAAGGGTTAGTCGGTGTAGTTAGCTTGTAATTACGTTTACCAATGACACCGTCAGCACCAGGGTAACGTACAGTCCACATAAACTGCTCTCCCATTACCTCTACTTGTAATGCAGAATCCTGCAATTCTTCTGGAACATTCGTAATCTTTCTCCAAGTAAAGAAACCAAATAATACCAATACTGTAAGTACGATCGCTGGAACAATAGTCCACAGACGCTCGATAGAATCGTTGTGTGGATAGAAATACGCTTTGCGATTCAGACGCATCCGATATAGGTATGCAAATACCAACAGGAGGATGTGTACGACAATCATCACAAATGTGGTGATGATTAACGTGATGATAAACATCTGATCGATGTCTTTACCGTGCTCGGTAACAGCATCTCTCCATGACCATACACCCCATACAGCGTAGGAGTAGTACACGCCGGCTAGAAACAAAATCAGGAATACTAATAACAGTGTAGCCTGAAGGTTATTATTTGCTAGTGGATTGTATTTACCAGTGATGCGACGTGACAAAGTGTAGATGTGCTGTATTTTACCAATTACAGCAACGATGATACAGATCAATAAGAAATACATCAGGTAGTACGTCATGTCTTTATACACCTGCGCATCGATTTGCTTGTCTGCTTCCACAGAAGTGGTCGCCTCATCACCCGTGCTTGTCCGCTGATCTGATACTACCGCAGAGGCGGTTGTATCACCAGACGCGTCATCTGTGGCTACCGTAACACTGTCAACCTGCGTTTGATCACCCGGTGCCGCAGCTGGATCTACTTGTGCATTGTTCACTACCGAATCTTGATAAGAAGCAGATGCTGGTAGAGCCACCAGTAAGTTGAACAGGAGCAAAAAGCCTATTATCGTCTTGAACTTGTTATATATTGTAAACTTCATTTTCTATAAAAACGTTTATACGTAATGCGCTACTTAACCTTTAAATCTGATGATGTAAGCTTTCATCCAAAAATGGATGGTGCTTCGGTGCCAAAGCATGTTTGCTAAGCTTAGTAAGTACCAGGAATGTAAACAATCCGGCGAAGCCAATAGCTGTACCTACTTCAATGACACCAAACCCACGATGCGCTTCTACTGTACCTGGCATGATCATGATATAGTAATCTAACCAGTGACCTAAAAGAAGTAAGATAGCCACACACATCATGAATGTTTCTTTACGTTTTGCATCGCGATCCACTAACAATAGCAAAGGTGCTAAAAAGTTGATAACGATACTCAACCAAAACCAAGGTTTGTACTCTGGCTCCCATCTTTTGTAAAAATATACTGTTTCTTCTGGAATGTTTGAGTACCAGATCAACATAAACTGGGCAAACCATACATAAGTCCAGAAGATAGAGAATCCGAACATCAACTTACCTAAGTCATGTAAATGGTTCTCATTAACCCATGACATATATCCAGCTTTCTTCAGCAATATTAAGATCAATGTAATAGCAGAAATACCGCTTACCCACATCGCCGCAAAGTTGTACCAACCAAACATGGTAGAGAACCAGTGTGCCTCTAATGACATGATGGTATCGAATGACCAGATTGGTGTTGTAAAACCAAAAATTACTAAGAATAATGCGGATAGCTTAAAGCTCTTTTTGTAGCCGTTTAATCCACCGCTTAAATCTTCATTATAAGACAGCTTTGCCAAGATAAATGCGAAAATGCTGTATGAGCCCATAAATAATACCTGACGGATCAAGAATCCTGGTACATTTAAAAATGCTGCTTTACCTGCTATCAGCGGGTCGTAGTTTGGACTAGTTGGATCAGTAAGACCGTCGGCATGCCAATGATGGTATAAGTTATGTGTGTACAATCCTAAGCCTACGATGATCAATAAAATCAACGATGCGATCGGTAATACACTAGCCATCGCTTGCGGGATGCGAAGCAAACCAGCAGACCAGCCAGATTGTGTTACCAACTGCAAAGCCACGAAAAACGCGCCGGCCGCACATACACAGGTGAAATAATAGCCCATCAATAATAAATTGGCGTAAGTACGCTCATGGATGATGTGATCATGCGACAGCAAACCCCATGCAATACTTGCTATACCAATTACAACAGCGACTATGCTCAAAATTTTGGCTACGCCACCAAATTGAAACTGCTCGCTAAAATTATAATCGTGATGATGATTGTGAGTTCCCATTTATTAACTTGATGTTTAATTATTTCTTTTGTAATTCTTGCACATACATAACAACCTTCCAACGATCTTCCGGTGTGATTTGTGATGCATGCGGACCCATAGAGTTCCATCCGTATGTGATGGTGTGGAAGATCTTACCTGCTGTCAATTCAGACATCTGTCCACCACGTGAAGATGGTGTACCAGCAGACTTGTGATAAGAAGGCGGTTCCGGGAAGTTCTCTAATGAACGTTTACCTCTGGAATCCTCTACCTCTCTGTCTTTTGTGATTGCACCATCACCATTACCTTCTGGACCGTGGCATACTGCACAATAGGTAACATATAATGCGTGTCCTTCTTTCAGGTTTTGCTCCGTTACCGTCAGTGGATTGGTTGTAATCTGCGCACCGGCCAACTCATATCCTTCAATACTGTTATCATACTCGAAACGTTCGAATCCGATCGGCGTAGTACCTGTTGGAGGAGTTTGAGCAGTGATCCCGTTTTTAAAATTTCTATTAGGCTGATCCGGATTGAAAGCAATCGGGTCATACATATTACGAGAAAATTCCCAACCTGTACTACGAGTAGTACCGTCTCCGCAAGCAGAAACTACAGCAGCCAAAGCAACCGCCGCGCATACAGTTCCAAGAAAGTTCTTCTTATTCATAGCTAACATATTTCCTTTCATTGAATTTAACCTCTACTGCTCCTGCATCTTTCAATAAACCGTCAATAAGGTCGTGATCTGTATTTTCTTTCGCATCGATAGCAATGATAAATCTATCGTCAGATGCGCGTAGGTCCATCACCCGTGGTGCACGACCTGGAAACAAATGATTGCGGTAGAAAAATGTAGCCACCATTCCGAGTGCACACAATAGAATCGTTACCTCAAAAGTTACCGGCACAAAGTTCGGCAAAGGTAGAGATGGCTTACCGCCCACGTTCATCGGCCAATCGTATGCTGTTGTATAAAACAACAAACTAAATCCTAAAATCGTTCCTGTAGCACCTGCAATAAATGCTGCAATAGGTAAGCGTGAAGGTTTTACACCTAGCTTCGCCTCAATACCGTGAATAGGCATTGGTGTATAGCAATCGTAAATGCTGATATTGTTCTCTTGCAATTTTTCGATCCCGTGCATCATCTCGTCGGGATCTGCAAAACTACCTAGTATATATTTTGTGTTGCTCATTGCTATTATTTTTTACGTAAAGCATTAATATCCTCTTCCGAAACGGAATCATACTTTGTCAAAGAGTTTCTAAAGTATTCCACTTGCTCCTCTGGGAATGCACCCTCTTGAACCAATTTGGTCTTTTGTTGTAGAGAAGCACTTTTCAATAGCAATTTCACCTCTGCCATAGCAATACTTGGCAAGAAACGGATGAAAAGCAAGAATAAGGTAAAGAATAGTCCGATCGATCCAATGAAGATACCCACATCTACCCAAGTAGGATAAAACATCGCCCAAGATGATGGTAGGTAATCACGGTGAAGAGAAGTTACGATAATCACGAAACGCTCAAACCACATACCAATATTTACGACGATGGAAAGTACCCAAGAGATTGGAATACTGGTACGAATTTTCTTGAACCAGAATAACTGTGGAGAGATTACGTTACACGTCATCATCGCCCAGTAAGCCCAAGCATAAGGACCAGCGACGCGATTAGCAAATGCATACATCTCATACTCCGAACCAGAGTACCAAGCGATGAATAACTCGGTCAAGTAAGCGATACCTACGATGGAACCTGTAACCATGATAATTTTGTTCATCGACTCGATGTGGAACATGGTAATGTAGTTCTCAAAGTTCATCACCTTACGAAGGATCAATAATAAGGTCTGTACCATCGCGAAACCAGAGAAGATCGCTCCCGCAACGAAGTACGGAGGGAAAATCGTAGTGTGCCATCCAGGAATAACGGATGTGGCAAAGTCCATGGATACAATCGTGTGTACAGATAGTACAAGTGGTGTAGAGATACCGGCTAATACAAGGGAAACGATCTCAAAACGTTGCCACGTTTTTACTGATCCATTCCAACCGAATGATAGCGTAGAATATACTTTCTTTTTCAAGCCTGTAGCGCGGTCACGTACCGAAGAAATATCCGGCAATAAACCTACGTACCAGAATACTAATGATACGGTGAAATAAGTAGAGATGGCAAATGCATCCCATACTAATGGGGAGTTGAAGTTTACCCAAAGTGAACCATATTGATTCGGCAATGGGAAAATCCAATACGCTAACCACGGACGCCCCATGTGAGCGACAACATACGTAGCGGCACAAATTACAGCGAAGATCGTCATCGCTTCTGCCGAGCGGTTAATGGAGTTACGCCAGTTTTGACGGAAGAGCAAGAGTACAGCGGAGATCAATGTACCGGCGTGACCGATACCTACCCACCATACAAAGTCGGTGATATCCCATGCCCAGCCTACGGTCTTATTCAAACCCCAGGCGCCAATACCAGTCCAAAATGTATAACCGACACTGATAACCCAAAGCATTGCTCCGCAGACGGCCACGATAAATCCTATCCACCAAGCTTTATTTGGCTTGTTTTCTACCGGAAGCAATACATCGTTCGTGATTTGCGCGTACGAGATATCTTTCCCGGTAACTAATGGTTCTCTTAATATTGATTCGTTATGCGATGACATAGTTGTTTATTTCAAAAATTTGAACAAGATTAAGCTTCAAAGGTGTTTCTAACTTTCGTCATATAACCGATGTTCGGTTGTACGTTGATTTCTTCCAACACGTAGTAGATACGCTCACTACGCAATGCTTTGGAAACTTCTGAATTAGGATCGTTAGCATCACCGAAGATCATAGCATTCGCGCTACATACGCTTGAGCAGGCCAATTTGATATCTCCATCTTGCAGTTTACGACCTTCCATTTTGGCGTGAAGCTTACCTGCTTGAATACGTTGAATACACATAGAACATTTCTCCATTACACCACGTGAGCGTGTTGTAACGTCTGGATTAAGCACTAATTGTGTAAACTCGTTGTTCAAGTAGTTATCGAAACGAGAGTCGTTCCAGTAGTTAAACCAGTTGAAACGACGCACTTTATATGGACAGTTATTTGCACAGTAACGTGTACCGAAACAACGGTTGTACGCCATGTGATTCAATCCTTCAGAAGAGTGTACCGTAGCCAATACCGGACAAACGGTTTCACATGGAGCATGCTCACAGTGTTGACACATCATTGGCTGATGTACCACTGTTACATTCTCGAAGGAAGAAAGGTTTGCGATATCATCTTCTTTAGTGTATCCCTGTCCATCTTCTTCGATCGTGTAATAACGGTCGATACGCAACCAGTGCATCTCCCGACGACGGCGAACCTCGTCACGACCTACTACCGGAATATTGTTTTCAATATTACAGGCTACAATACAAGAACCACATCCAGTACATGCGTTCAGGTCGATTGCCATCACCCACTTGTGACCAGGCTGCTCGAACTTGTTCCACAAGTCGTAGGATTTATGATCGTCAGAAAATTTACCCGCTTCAGAAGCTGGGTTTTTCAAATAGTTAGCGAAAGTGGTTTCACGAACAATATTACGACCTTCAATGGTATGGTGCGTTTGCGTCTGCGCCAATTCGTAAATGCGAGATGCTTTGCTAATTGATACTTTATTGACAAATTGTACAGTGCCGTCTTTTACCTGAGCAAAAGGGAATACATTAACACCGACATTATTACCTGCTTTACCTACTTTGGTACGCCCGTAGCCTAATGCAACAGATGCTGTTCCTAAAGCCTGACCTGGCTGTGCCAATACCGGAAGCTCTACTTCTAAGTCTCCAGCTTTTACAGTAGCCGTACTCTTCTCTCCGAAACCAAGACGTTCTGCATCTTTTGGATTAAGTGCTACGTAGTTATCCCAGGTTACTTTAGAAACTGGATCTGGCAATTCTTGCAAGAATGCATTATTGGCATGACGTCCGTCGCGTATAGCAGAAGATTCGTACAAAGCTAATTCGAAGTCGTCACCTGCTTTAATAGCCTGAGCGGCTGTAGTAGCAGCAGATGCTGCCGCGCTAACATTACCAGCAAAATTAGCTGAAGTTGCGCTTGTATCGCCTTTGTATTCAAAACCTGTTTGTAAGATATCTGTCCAGTCTTTGCTACCACCAGGTAAGATGTTTGACTCCCAGATATTACGTACATACGTGTAGATGTCCGTGTTGTTTCCTGCCCAAGTTAATAAGCTAACTTCTGCTTGGCGTGTATTGAATACTGGATTGATCGTAGGTTGTACAATAGTGTAATAACCGACTTTCGAGGACTCATCACCCCAAGATTCTAAGAAGGTACTTGCTGGAGCGATTGCTTTCAATTCTGAAGCAGTCTCATCCGCACGGTCGGAGAAGGAAAGTGTAAAGTCTATTTTAGAAAGTGCTTGTTTTACCGCTGCACTGTCGTAATAATCATATACTGGATTGCTGTTCCAAAGGATAGCAGCACCAATCTGACCTGCATTTGCCATACCTAATAGCGATGCAAATTCTGTTTCAGATCCTTGGTACTTTTTAGAATAGTTGTCTAGATCAATGGTGGTACCATAAGCGCCAATTGCTGCATTAATTGCATTGGTCAACGTTTGGATGTTTACATCGTTTGCACCAGCAACTACCAATGCCTGACCACGGTTTTTCAACAATTCCTGTGCCGCCAACTTAATCGCTGTGGCTGCATTAGATTGCTGAATACCTCCTGTTAATGATGAGCCGGTGATTTCGTTATATAATGAGATCAGTACAGCAGCTTCTTCCGAAGGCTTGATAGCGATACGCACATCCGCATTCGTACCTGTCATGCTCAATCCGGTTTCGAATTGAATATGGCGAGACATCTTGCCTGCTTCTAACGATTTATAGTTTCTATTTTTAATATAGTCTTGCGTATGCTCTTCGCCGTCTAACCAAGTTCCTAAGAAGTCAGCACCTACCGATAGGACAACTAATGCTTGTTCAAACTTATAAGATGGTACTACTGATCGACCAAAACTAGCCTCATTAGCAGCACGGATACCAGCGTAAGAAATCGGATCCAATTGTACGTGTACTGTACCTGGGTACCGATTAGTAAATTCTGCTATAGTAGCTAAAGCAGTAGGACTGTTGATTGTTCTTGATACAATTGCAACACGCTTTCCAGCTTGTACTGCTTTGTTTAACGCTTCGATTACTTTAGCATCCAACTTAGCCCATTCTACATCTCTACCACCAATTTGCGGATTCTGTAGTTTGTTAGTCATATCGTACAAATCCAATACCGAAGCGACTGTAGACGATTCTGTACCTTGTACTAGGCCAACACTATTTGGGTTAGCCTCTATTAAGATAGGACGGCCCTCACGTGTGCGGACTAATACACTTTGTCCGTTAAATGATGAAGCGTAATAGTTAGGAATACCTGGCGTGACCTCCTCTGGCTTGATTAAGTAAGGAACGGCCTTATGAACAGGTGTATTTTGACAAGCAGCCAAAGAAACAGCACCCAAACCAAAGCCTAAGACTTTTAGAAAGTCGCGGCGAGGTGTTTTGGTACTCAATCCCTCTTCATTCAATACATCCTCTACGGGAACAGGCTCAGAAAACTCCCCTTTGCTCGACTGTACGAACGCAGGCGTTTGATTTAGCTCTTCTAACCCTTTCCAATATTTTTTGTTGCTATCCATGTAAAGCTGTATATTAAGATTGCGTTTTTTCTGATTTGATTAATAGTGACACTTACCACATTCTAGACCACCGACCATCGCGGCTGTCATTTTCTCTCCTTTTTTCAATTTATCGTGTGCCTCGATCAATTGATCATAGTATTGATTGTCGGTATCAACGGAAGTTTCCCGGTGACAGTCAATACACCATTTCATGGTAAGTGGAGAGTATTGGTATACTTCTTCCATCGATTCGATCGGACCGTGACAAGTCTGACACTCTACACCAGCTACCACAACGTGTTGTGAGTGGTTGAAGTACGCGAAATCTGGAAGATTGTGAATTCTGATCCATTCGATCGGACGGGTATCATTACCGTAAGTACGTGTTTCCACATCCCAATCTACTGCACGATACAATTTAGCAATCTCTGGAGAGATACCACTCTCGTTATCGTAGTGCTCACCACCTGTAATCGTATTATGGCAGTTCATACATACATTTGCCGATGGAATAGAAGCATTCTTCGATTTAAATGCTCCACCGTGACAATATTGACACTCAATCTGATTGACACCCGCGTGAATCTGGTGAGAGAACTTAATCGGCTGTACCGGCTGATAGCCTTGGTGTACACCAACATTCCAACCTGTCTTCCAGCCAACCACACCTAAAAGTGCAACCAACATTAAGACGGCAAAGAATACCAATTTCTTATTGCGAACGAATGCTTTAGCAAATTGGCCGAATTTCGAACCACCACGTGCAGCATACTCTGCCGTAGCCACATCGATGGATGCTTTGTTGGTATCGATCACCTTTTCTAAGGTCTTCGTAATACGAGACAATAGAATCGATACGCCCACCACAATAACTACCAAGACAGACACAATGACAATCATCAATGTACTTGCTCCTTGGCTAGCACCTCCACCACCTTGCGCAGCAGCTTGCTCTTTTTTCGCAGCAGCCTTTTGCTCTTCTGCCTGAAGATACGCGATGATATCACGTACATCATCATCAGAAAGGTGGCTATATGGCGCCATCATGGTAGGAAACTTTCCTTTCAGCTCTACCGCCTGTGGATCACCAGAATCCACCATACCTTGTGGATTATGCACCCAGTTGATAATCCATGATTCTTCACGACGATCTGTTAATCCTGCCAAATCCGGCCCCGTCAATTGACGACCTACGGCGTGACAAGAATTACATGCGTTTGCTTTAAAAAGAGCTCCTCCATTAGAAGCATCCTGCGCATTTGATACACTTGTAACGGCAAACAACAACACCAAACCAACTGATATTGACTTCGCCAGCTTTCCCAAAACGGATGAGATATTTCTCATATTTAGCACTTTATACTATTTTAATGTGTATGATATATTCAAAATCTCTATTCAAATAGGGTTTTCACCCCACTAAACTTTGCACAAAAGTATAACTATTTAAACAATCCCTGACAATTTCGTGACTGAATAGTTTAATTTATAACCGTTCTAAATAATTAGCGTAAAAGGCCGTTTAAACGGGTTTATTTCGTATTTTTGTGCAGTGAAAGGAAACAATTTGCGCATGAAAACACTTATAAATCTGAGCTTCATTTGCATTTCAATGCTCTGCATGAATTGTAGTCATGAACCCGTTAAAAATAGAACAGAAATGAACAACGACAAGTATAACGAATTAACAGCAGAAGAGAAATATGTAATCGAAGACAAAGGGACTGAGCGTCCTTTTACTGGCTCATTACTGGACAATAAACAGCAGGGTACTTACGTATGTAAACGTTGTGATGCGCCATTGTACCGTTCAGAAGATAAATTTGAATCTTTCTGCGGATGGCCAAGTTTTGATGACGAGATTGAAGATGCGGTAAGACGCGAAACAGATGCCGATGGGCGCCGTACCGAAATCTTGTGTAATACCTGTAATGCCCATCTGGGTCATGTATTCGAAGGTGAAGGTTTCACCACCAAAGATACTCGACACTGCGTAAACTCCATCTCTATGAAATTCGTAGCAGAAGTGGTGAAATAGTTTTTTAGAGGTTGAGGGAGTTAATAATAAAGTTAATATGTTTGATAAAGAAAAGTGAGATTGCCACAGCCTCGTACCTCGGCTTTGCAAAGAGGTATGATATGGCAATCCGACGGATCGCATTCCTTCCCGCCGTCCTTGCGAGGAGACACAACGCGGCAATCTAAGGGATTGAATGACACCTTGTATGGTTTTGGATTGCCGCACCCTCATGCTTCGGGTTCGCAATGACGACTCTTCCTTAACTGACGACCTTTCTTGACTTCGTCATCGCGCGGAGGTACGACAACGCGATCTTAATTATTGAACCCAGAAGGTTCAAAGATTGCCGCAGCCTCGTGCCTCGGCTTCGCAATGACGCAACTCCGAAGGAAACCAGTCTTAAAGCAGTTGCTTAATTCGGATATTTCGGAAGGAAACCGAATCGGTGTGATTTTGCAAAGCAATCTTTCCTGATGGATATTTTCCAAAGTCGGGATAGGCCGTGATAGGACTATTACTGACTAATTCTTGAAACGCAGGCGAATTGATTTCGCGTTCAAAGGTGAGTTTTTCGTTTAACCAAAAGCTCACCTTTCCTTTTTGCTGTACAATTCGCGCTTTATTCCATTGTCCATAGGGCAATGGCAATGAGTTTTCTGCCAAGCAATCTACTGAATACAAGCAACCCGCCCAATGGGTAGAATCGCGCTGATGGCGTAGCTCGGCATATTGATTATCCAACAATTGCATTTCCAAGCCGGTGGCAAATGTAGCGGCATAGGCCGAATCTTCTTTTACATTAATCAGAATTCCGCTATTCCCTCCTTTATTTACTTTCCACTCCAGGGCCAGTTCAAAATCTTCGTAATCATCATCCGTAATAAGATCTCCAAATATGCCATCGGCTTTGTGGGGATCACAAGTTAGTTCACCTTGATCTACCTTCCACTTCGATACCACATTCCCGGCATTATAAAGATGCCAACCAGCCAGAGAATCGCCTATTAATAAATCGTTCCATTCTCCTACTTTATGCTCCTGCTTCGCGATAGCTTGTTTCTTATCCCGCTGCGCGCAGCTAGAAATCATCAGTATAATCAAGATATTGAATAGAATTCTCATAAAAACTTACATTGAGCACACAAGATAGGGATTGCATCAATAAAACGAATGATGCTCATGTTTTATGTTACAAAGCATTTAAAAAATCCATATATAATGGTACACTTCGAGCAATCCACGGTTCTTGCACGTTAAGCTCCAGATCATAGTACGCAAATAATGGACGGTAATCCGCTTTCACATATTCAAAGGTCAGTTCGAAGGGACGCGTTAACTCGTCTAAAGTATATTTATACTTTTCTTCTGGCATGTATACATCTTCTGCTACTCCCGCAGAGATTGCCAGAGCGATTTTTTTACCGGCCATCTTAAAACCACTTTTGCTACCATATGCCCAACCATAGGTGAGCACCTCATCCTGCCAAGTTTTGAAAAGTGGCGGGCTGCTAAACCAATACAATGGAAACTGGAAGACAATTTTATCATATTGCTCCACAAGCCGCTGTTCTGCCTCTACATCAATCATTCTATCTCGATAGTGATGATACAAATCATGTATATGATAACGATCGGGATATTGTTGCAACTCGCTAATCCATCTTTTATTTATTACCGAACTTTCCAAATCCGGATGTATAACTATAACTAATACTTTTTCCATTCTACTCGTTTCAATTTTGAAAACCAATATCCACCTTTATTTTTCGACTAATGTCATCCGGCGATAATAAAGCATTTTCGTAACTTCGCGTTATGACGTCGGATATCATTCAACTATTGCCGGATGCCGTGGCCAACCAGATCGCTGCTGGAGAAGTTGTACAACGACCCGCCTCGGCAGTGAAAGAACTTGTAGAGAACGCTATTGATGCTGGAGCAGATCAGATTAAACTGATCGTAAAAGACGCCGGAAAATCACTCATCCAAGTCATTGACAATGGCTGTGGCATGAGTGTCACAGATGCGCGTTTATGTTTTGAGCGCCATGCTACTTCAAAAATCAGAAAGGCAGAAGACTTGTTTGCTATCCGCACAATGGGATTTCGTGGTGAGGCCATGGCCTCCATTGCAGCGATTGCGCACGTTGAATTGCGTAGCAGACGCGTGGAAGATGAGCTAGGCACCATTGTACAAATTGAAGGCTCTACGGTCATTGATCAATACCCCGAAAATATTCCCGCGGGCACCAATATCTGTATCAAGAATTTATTCTTTAACATTCCTGCACGCCGCAATTTTCTTAAAAGCAACGCGGTGGAAATGCGGCATATCATTGATGAATTTCAACGGGTCGCACTAGCGCATCCCGAGATCAGCTTCTCCTTACACAGCGATGGCAATGAGGTATTTCGTTTGCCGAAGGAAGTTCTCAAACAGCGCATTGTACATTTGTTTGGAAATAGCTATAATCAACGGTTGGTGCCTGTGGAAGAAGATACCACGATCCTACGCGTTCAGGGTTTTGTGGGCAAGCCAGAATTTGCAAAAAAAACACGCGGAGAGCAGTTTTTCTTTGTGAACAAACGCTTTGTGAAAGATCCCTATCTGAATCATGCCGTTATGAATGCCTTTGAAGACATTCTCCCGTCAGACTCATTCCCATTCTATGTGTTATGTATTGATATTGATCCGGCAAAGATAGATATCAACGTGCACCCGACCAAAACAGAGATCAAGTACGAAGATGAGAAATCCATCTACGCTATTTTGCGTTCTGCTGTAAAGCGCTCATTAGGCCGATATAATATCGCACCCACTTTGGACTTTAATCAGGAGACGAGTTTTAACCATATGATTTCTCAAAAGCCATTGGACGAGATTCAAGCACCAACGATTACGTTCAATCCTAGCTTTAATCCATTTGAAGCAGAAGGCGGCGGCAACGCTACGCGCACATCTACCAGAAGTGCAGACTATGCGCTTGGTTTTGAGAAAAAGACGGCTATACCACAAAACTGGGATACTTTATATCAGATCACTGAACAGGATAACGCGGCACAACAATTGCCTTTGATTCCTACACAAGAAGAGGCAACAGCAGAGAAAGAAGAGATCAAGACTGGTTTAGTAAAACAGCCTTTTCAGCTACACAACAAATATATCGTCTCGCAAATACATTCGGGCTTTATGCTAATCGATCAGCAAGCGGCACACGAGCGCATCTTGTATGAGCAGTTTTTGGAGCATCTGGAGCGTCAACAAGGATTAAGTCAGCAAAGCTTGTTCCCGCAAACCATTGAACTGAGCAATGCAGACGCCGCATTAATGCAGGATATACTACCCGACATACAGTCTCTTGGATTCCAGCTACGACCATTTGGAAAAACAACGTATATTGTAGACGGTATTCCAGCAGATGTAGGCAACCACCTAGACGAAACCAAAGTGATCGAGCAATTGCTGGAAGATTTTAAAAATAACAAAGATGAGCTCAAAGTTAGCAAGCGGGAAAACCTGGCAAAAAGTCTGTCGCGTAGTGCTGCTTTAAAAACCGGCACGCCGCTTGACCATACTTCGATGGCCAATCTGATTGATAAACTCTTTGCCTGCGCTGTGCCGAACATCTCATTACAAGGAAAACCGATCATCATTACGTTTACGCTACAAGAGTTAGCGGAACGATTTGCCAAAACACTGTAACATAAACTATACTAAAAAGATTGTATGAACCCGTTGAATAATTTACCACCGATTGCCAAAAATCTGCTTATTATTAATGTTATTTTCTTTGTCGGGTCAGCAATCTTTTCTGGATCTACGTTCTTCTTTGGCGTTTTTTATCCGGACTCTCCCTTATTCAAAATCTGGCAACCCATCACGTACATGTTTATGCATGGCAACTTGATGCATATCTTTTTTAATATGTTTGCGTTGGTCATGTTTGGTGCCATCATAGAGCAATCTTTGGGCAATAAACGGTTTTTAAATTATTATTTGATTTGTGGATTAGGTGCGTTAGTATTACAATATGGTGTACAGGCTATAGAAGTGTATCAGATTACGGGTACGGTCAGCGCACGTGATTGGTTGGACATAGACTTGTATAGTAATAGTGTGCGACCAACCCGCCCGATGGATCCAGAAAGTTACGACTTACTTCGCTCGATTTATACCACACCGATGGTGGGTGCATCAGGAGCTGTTTTCGGATTGCTATTAGCATTTGCTTATTTGTACCCAAATATGCCGTTGCAGTTCTTATTTATTCCCGTGCCTATAAAAGCTAAATACTTTGTAGGAGGATATATCCTGATTGAGGTTTACCTTGGCTTTGCCAACAGTGGTTCTTCTATTGCGCATTTGGCTCACGTAGGAGGTGCCTTATGTGGATTTATCTTACTGAAAGTCTGGGGAATCAGACGGACTAACTTTTATTAGAGATTGTGATGCATAGCGAGGGTACTTTGAAGGAATTTCTGCGAACTACGTATCGCTCAGGATCTCCTGTACCGTATATTATCTCGGCAAAAGTATTGGTTTTTGTGTTGATCTATATATTTGATCTATTGCACGACACAGAAACTATCGCTGCACCGCTATTTGATCAAGCATTAGCTAGCCTTAGTCTTCCAAAAACATTCCCGTTATTTCTACAACAGCCGTGGTCCTTGCTCACGTATTCTTTACTCAATCAAACACTATTCGAGTTACTATTTGACTGTCTGTGGCTTTATTGGACGGGGCGTATTTTCCTCAACCTACTACAAACCAGACAACTCCTAACCGTATACCTTGGCGCTATTTTTCTAGGCGGCTTTGTTTATCTAGCTTTTGGACAGCTCACCCTATTTGCAGAGCAGGGTGCGCCCTACTTATATAGCGGTGCAGTAGCTAATGCAGCAGTCATCGGCTCTTTGCTTATCCTAGTGCCAGAGTCAGAAATTCGGCTCTTTTTATTTGGCAATGTACGCCTCCGTACCATTGGATTAATATATTTGGCATTACAATTGGGATATTACATGATGGTAGATCAGTCGGCTGCTGGATCGTATACGGCCGGAATAGTTTGGGGAGTAGCTTTTATGTTAACTTTGAAGCAAGGAAACGATTGGAGTCATTTCTTTCGTAAGCAAAAAAAGAGAACACTAAAGGTTGTGCACCATAAACCCAAAGGCCCTACGTACAAAAGCTATCGGGCAGATCTTCCTAATCAGGAAGTCATTGATGAAATTTTAGACAAAATATCTCTGAACGGATACGATAGTCTAAGTACATTGGAAAAAGAAATCCTCTTTAAAGCCAGTAAGCAGGAAAAATAGTACCATGCCCAGACACACGAACAAACTTGGTTTCTTTAGTAAATCTGTATTGCTTATAAACGTACTAGCAGTATTGGCATTAATTGCTAGTTATTCAGCTTCATTTATTAACCCGACATTCTTCTGGCCAACGGCACTTTTCGGCCTCGCATACCCACCTATTCTTCTAGCAAATATCATTTTTGTAATTTATTGGTTAGTGAGAAGACCCCTCTTTGCCCTTGCGTCTTTTGTAACCATACTTATTGGATGGCCGCTCATGACCAAACATGTTGCCTTCAATAGTGTAACCGAACATGAGAAAGATAGTGTACTTCGTGTGATGTCTTACAATGTGCATTTATTTGAAGCTATTCAGGATCGGAATACGCATACGCAAGATAGTGTAATCAAGCTCGTACAAGACAACAAGCCTGATGTGCTTTGCATGCAGGAATTTCAAAGTACGGTTGTCGGAGAACAAAAGTTTACGGAGAAAGTGAAGAAAACCTGTGGCTTTAAAGACTACTACTTTTCACCAGCCAATAAGAATTCTTATCATGGATATGGTCATGTGGTATTTTCAAAATACCCTATCGTTGATGCCGGCGTGATCAACGATTATTCTTATGGCATCAACCGGATTGTGTTTACCGACATTGTCAAAGACCTGGATACCATCAGAATATATAATGTACATCTTCGCTCTTTCCTATTACAGGATGAGGACAAAGATTTTATCAAGAACCCATCTGGCGCTCAAGACGAAAAAGTAGCCACCAAGCGCGTAGGTCGTAAGCTGAAAGATGCATTTTACTACCGCAGCAGACAAGTGGAGCATTTACTAGCACATTTTGACACCACTAAATATCCAAAGCTGGTGATGGGCGACTTCAATGATACGCCCATGTCTTACAGTGTAAATACGATTGGGAAAAACATGAACAATGCTTTCCAAAAGAAAGGTAATGGTTGGGGTGTCACTCACTTTGAGGTATTTCCGATCTTACAGATTGATTATATCTTTTCGGATTTTGAAGTGCTGGACTATGGTATCATTAAACGGAAGTTTTCTGATCATTATCCCATATGGGCAGATGTAAAATTATAGGCAGGCTAACCTTTTTACTTCACCAGCTGTTTTAATACTCCCAACGCGGCTTCGGCACACAGGTAATATCAGCCGTCTTGCGCAAGACAATTGCCCGTTGATCGTATCGGCTTTCTAGTACGATACTATCTGCACCCTGTGCTGTTATTTTGAATCTTGGAATATAAGTTCCTTGTCGATAGCACCCGGAGATCTTTTGTTTCCAATTAGGCTTAGTATATACGCCATCTACGATCAAACTATCTCCACGCACCACATAAACGCCTTTGGCATATTCTTTCCAACGGCCTGATCCGAAGCAGCTATCTGGCATATTTTTTACGGTAGAATTCATATGAAAAGTAGCATAGATGGAATCGCAGGTCACCTTGAATTCGTGCAGCGTATAATGCAACATCTCTTCTTGACCTGGAATAGTATCCTGCACCCATTCGCCTTGAAAAAAATCAGCACCTGCAGTCTGCATGTCAGATTGCCGTACGCAGCTAGCAGAAAACAAAAGCATGCCCACTAAAAGTAGGCATGCTTTGCTACGATATCTTTTTATCATCGTAAATATTATACTATTTGATGCTTCCAACCATCGTTTCCGGGCGCACCCAAGCGTCGAAGTCTTCGGCCGATACATACCCCAAACGAACAGCTTCCTCTTTCAAAGTAGTGCCATTTTTATGTGCCGTTTGCGCGATTTCTGCCGACTTGTAATAGCCAATTTTGGTATTCAAGGCAGTAACTAACATCAACGAGTTGTCTACCAACTCTTGAATACGGGTATGATTGGGTTCAATTCCTTGTGCACAGTGTGCATCGAAAGACATACAAGCATCTCCGATAAGACGTGCCGACTGCAAGAAATTGTAGGCCATCAATGGTTTGAACACGTTCAATTCATAATGTCCTTGTGTTCCTCCGATCGTAATCGCCACATCATTGCCCATCACCTGTGCCGCCACCATCGTCAATGCTTCACACTGTGTAGGATTCACCTTTCCTGGCATGATAGACGATCCTGGTTCATTCTCTGGAATTAATATTTCACCAATTCCCGAACGAGGGCCTGAAGCTAACATACGGATATCATTGGCAATCTTATTTAAAGAAACTGCTAACTGCTTCAATGCGCCATGTGATTCTACAATGGCATCATGCGCTGCCAAAGCCTCAAACTTGTTGGGTGCCGTTACAAAAGGAAGACC
Source organism: Sphingobacterium sp. lm-10 (assembly GCF_023554555.1). Taxonomy (NCBI): domain Bacteria; kingdom Pseudomonadati; phylum Bacteroidota; class Sphingobacteriia; order Sphingobacteriales; family Sphingobacteriaceae; genus Sphingobacterium; species Sphingobacterium sp. lm-10. Next base: position 523,728 of record NZ_JAMJWC010000002.1, on the reverse strand, counting down.
CGTAAAGTCAGCAATATAGTTGGCTACCAACACATCATATCCTTCTGGTGCATTTAACCCGGTACCTACTGCCGTACCACCCAATGCGATTTCCGATAAATGAGACAGGCTGCTTTTCAACGAACGCAAACCATAGTCCAATTGTGCTACATAGCCAGAGATTTCCTGGCCTAGGGTAATTGGCGTCGCATCCATCAAGTGAGTTCTACCAATTTTTACCACTTCTTTAAAATCAGCAGATTTCTTCGCCAGGGTATTACGCAACTGCGTGACGCCTGGGATGGTGGTCTCTACCACCGCTTTGTACGCAGCGATGTGCATACCTGTAGGGTAGGTATCGTTAGAAGATTGTGATTTATTAACATCATCATTCGCTTTTAATACAGGCTCGCCTTCTCCAATCTGACCACCAGCTAGTACTTGCGCACGATTGGCAATTACTTCGTTCAGGTTCATATTAGATTGTGTTCCAGATCCTGTTTGCCAGATCACCAATGGAAAATGTTCATCTAGCTTACCGGCTAATATTTCATCACAAACTGCAGCGATAGCATCTCTTTTCTCTACAGGCAAAACTCTCAAATCGTAGTTAGCATATGCGGCAGCTTTCTTCAAGTAAGCGAAGCCATCAATCACTTCCTTCGGCATAGATGCAGAGGGGCCTATTTTAAAATTGTTCCGTGAACGCTCCGTCTGTGCTCCCCAGTACTTGTCTGCAGGAACCTGGACTTCACCCATGGTATCCTTCTCGATTCTGAATGACATAGTAAAAAATTAATGTTATTGTATAAAGCAAAGTTAATGAAAATAAGCCTGCTTATGGAATCCACAGGCCACCCTAGACAAGTTGAAATGTCACATTAAGGTCACATACCCAATCTTCTGGTCATGTGTTCCCTGATGTGATGATACAGTTGTTTAGGCTTTAGCGTACGCCATGGAAAATTATTTAGATAATCGCCAAAGCTCACATAATAATCGATCTGATTGCGCACAAATTCTTCAATCACATGCGGTCGGAAGTTGAGACCCACGATCCATCCATCTTCAATATCCTGAAACCATTCCTCGTAATAAGAATCATCCGATGCATGAAAGTTCAATACGTTCTCGCCGATTAATACAAATTGGCTGACCCCGGCATCAATCAGCATGTCGATAATTTCTCGCTTCATCAACATGATGTCGTTGTAGATCGCATCATTCCACTCTCCGATCAGCTCAATAATTGCGTAACCACGATCGTAGTCGGCATATAATATTTTGAGGTATAATGTATTCGACCCGAACTCATCCCACTGCGGGTGCAGCAGAAAGTTGTAGATCTTCTTATCAAATTCAAACTCACTGTACTCTATCCCGAAAAATGGACTTCGCTCATCTTCCGAGGCAATGTAATCATCTCTCCAGTTGTAAAAAGGCTCTATTTCGTGCATTTAAAGATTTTTTCAAATATTACAAATTATTTATTTTTATAAAAATTTGTTGGACTGCATTTTGCAGATAAAATAATTGTTATTACATTCTTAACATTGTGATTTTGCAAGTAATTTTGCTGTCCAAACCACGTAGATGCAGAAGGAGACTAGGAAAAATATTTTTGTTGCCGCCACTTATGGCGCGACCTTAGTGCTGGGGTTAATTTTGGGACAAAATTATGCAGATCAGCAAGGTAATAAGCCGGGCAATACGTTGGTACCTATCGGCCTTTCAGACAACACGTATAAATTACAACAAGTTGTAGATCTTATCTCTGCTGCCTATGTGGATAGCATTAATACCGACTCTATACAAAACGGGGCGATTAACCACATTATTGCCCATCTAGATCCTTATTCTACCTTTCTGCTACCAAAAGAATCTCAATCGCAAACTGAGATTCTGGAAGGAACTTTTGAAGGCATTGGAATGGAGTATTTCAACCTCAATGATACACTCCTTATTGTAGGGCTAATCACAAACGGACCAGCCGACAAAGCGGGGTTTAAAGTTGGTGATCGCATTCTACGCATCGACAACAAGCAGTTAGCAGGCGTAGGCATATCCAAAGAGGAAGTGGATAGGTTGATCCGAGGCAATCGTGGTACGGAAGTGAGCTTTCATATCAAACGGGACAATATTGAGCTTCCTGTTCCGATAAAAGCTATCCGCGATCAGATCAATGTAAGCTCATTAGACGTTGCTTACATGATTGAGCCGACCGTAGGGTTCGTTCGCATCCGTAGATTTGGGCAGCGCACCGCAGATGAGTTTCGCTCGGCAATCATTCAGCTCAAGAAACAGGGCGCACAAAGTTTGGTATTAGATCTTCGTGATAATGGCGGGGGGTACTTTCACGTAGCCATTCAGTTGGCTGGCGAATTCTTCGCAGACAAACGTCTAATTGTATATACCGAAGGAGCGCATGAGAAACGTCGGGAATACTTTTCGGAGCGTCCGGGAGAGTTTAAAGACGGGAAGTTGGTGGTATTGGTTAACGATCGTACGGCATCTGCTAGTGAGGTCGTTGCTGGCGCCATCCAAGACTGGGATCGCGGCACCATCATCGGCCGGCGAAGCTATGGTAAAGGCATTGTGCAGGAGCAGTTTGATTTCGCTGACGGCTCTACCATTAACCTGAGCATTGCCAAGTACTTCACCCCTCTGGGTAGAAGTATCCAAAAGAAATATAGAGCGAACTGGTCTAATATGGACTCATCTGTCGGCATGACCAAAGGTTTATGGGCTTTAGATACGCTCTACGCACACGGGCAGGCCTACAAAACGGGTATGGGTCGGGAAGTATATAGCGGTGGCGGCATTGTCCCCGACGTATTGATTCCTAGAGATTATAATGAGTTGAGCCTTTTATATCAGCAGATCACAAAGTCTAGCTACCTAGATCAGTTTGTCTACGAGCGCTTTACCAAACAGCTTCCGGCGTATTCTATCGAGAACTTTTTGCAAGGTTATGATTTGCCATATAGTGAGTACCTCGCCTTTATTCGGTTTCTCAATGTTACAGGGGGAATTGAGGTATCGCCACAAAAACAGCGCGATTTGCACGATCTGATTCAGACCGATATTGAGGCGCTGGTTGGAAGGTACTATTTTGGCCGCGAGGCGTATTTCAAAGTAAAAAACCGGGACGATAAGTATATTAAAAAAGCGATGGAGGCTTTGTTACCGCAACTATTGGTAAAGCAATAGGCCTTCCGAAAATGAGTTTCGAAAGGCCTATTTTTATTATTGCTGCCGCAATAAATGGTATGAATTTAGAATTTCCAGCGCACGAATGCTTCAATCGCTTCGTAATTTGCCAATCCTAATTTGTGATATAAACCTGCCGTTTCGCTGGTACGATCCTCTGCGCGCACCCAAAATTCACGAGGATCATCTCCTGGGAACACGGGCACATCTTTCTGCGATTGGTGCTTGAAGATTGCGATACGTTTACGTTTTACCTCTTGCGGAGATAGTGGCACGGCCATTTCAATTTCATGAATTGGATATTCATGCCAAGCGCCACGATACAACCACAACCAGCAGTCTTTTGTCCACTCATCGGTTTCTCTCAACCGGAGCAGTGCCTGCAAAATAATATCAAAACAGACTCTATGTGTCCCATGAGGATCCGCGAAATCTCCCGCTGCAAATACCTGTTGAGGTTTTACATGACGCAGTAACTCCATGGTTTGTTGTATATCATCTTCAAAGTCTATTTCCTTAGAAAATTTGCCTCGATCGTAGAACGGCAAATCCTGAAAATGGATATGTTCATCTGGCAAACCGACAAAGCGTGCTCCCGCAATAGCTTCGCCTTTACGGATCAAACCTTTGATAGTTCGTATGACTTCAGGATCGACTTGATTAGGCCTTTTAGAAGCAAAGAAGGCTCTTGCATCATCGTATATCTGTTGTTTCGCCTGTTTTTCTTCACCGATTGATGCAAAATCGATAACAAATTCAAGATAGCGCAGCACATCATCATCCCACACCGCCGTATTTCCAGAAGTCTGGTAAGCCACATGTACTTGATGGCCTTGATCTGCTAGGCGAATAAATGTTCCTCCCATCGAGATCACATCGTCATCTGGATGTGGAGAGAAAAGAATGACATTTTTGGAGGCAGGTTCTGCACGCTCCGGACGATTAGAATCATCAACTCCCGGCTTGCCACCTGGCCAACCTGTAATCGTGCGTTGCAATTCGTTGAACACCCGAATATTGATACCGTATGCTGGCCCCTTTTCAGTAACCAACTGTGCCATACCATGTGTATTATAATCGTCGTCTGTAAGCTTCAAAATGGCTTTGTCTAACTCCAGAGAAAGCCAGACTACCGCCTTTTTCGCTAATTCATCTGTCCATACCACATCCTCGGCCAACCAAGGTGTGTCAAAGCGCGTCAGCAAAGAGGCAGCATCCTGATCCAAGATGAACTCTACATTTTCGGATAGCTGCAAGTAGGTTGCAGGAATGTCGGCAGAAAGTTCACCTTCGATCGCCTTCTTAACAATTTCGGCTTTCTTCTCATTCCAAGCCATCAGGATAATTTCCTTCGCTTTGAAGATCGTGCCGACGCCCATCGTGATTGCTTTGGTAGGTACATTTTCCTTTCCACCAAAATCTCTTGAAGCATCTCTTCGCGTCAAGTCATCCAAAGTGACTAAACGCGTACCCGAATTCGGAGCAGAACCTGGCTCATTGAAACCAATGTGCCCGGTACGACCAATACCCAACAATTGAATATCCAAGCCGCCATAGCTGCTGATTTTTCGTTCGTAATCTTCGCAATAAGCATGTACCTGCTCTGGATCGACCGTACCGTCCGGGATATGAATATTTTCTACCGGAATGTCTACCAGGTCAAATAGATGTTTTTTCATAAAAGAAACATAACTCTGGTCTGCCGTTGGCTGCATCGGATAGTATTCATCCAGGTTGAAAGTCACCACATTTTGAAAGCTTAATCCTTCCTCGCGGTGTAGACGTACCAACTCCCGATACACTTTAATTGGTGTAGCTCCAGTAGCCAATCCTAAGATTGCCTTTTCACCATTGTGCTGCTTGCTTTGAATTAAGTGTGAAATACGATGGGCTACGTCTATCGACGCCTCGTCAGCCGTTGGATATACCTTCACAGGCACCTTCTCAAACCGAGTTTCTTCTAATAAATTTAATCTGGCCATTCTATTAAAAATAAGTTTAAATTACGGTAGTGTAGAATAGCAAATGTAACGAAAAACACAGAAAATTTTGGCCGGATCGAAGAATATTGGGCAAATATATTCAATTGTAGACAAATCATTTCTAGTATGATTAGAAGATGATCTTTGCTATTTAAACTTTTTCATCTTACCAAGTCTAACTTTAATTAATTTTACAAAAACGACGAATTTTATGAAGTCATTAATTGCATTATTGATATTTTGTTTGCCCATCCTAGCAATTGCACAATCTAAGGAGGAATTACTGGAAAAAATAGCAGCAAATAAAAAAGACGTGGGCAGCATTGCATTGATCCAGAAAGTCGGCGGCTACGACCCTGATTACAAAGAATTGACGGCACTATTTAAAACATTGGACAAGAAGGTAAGAAAAACCACACAAGGGCAGGTTTTCGACCGTTATTTAAAAGCCTTGGAAAGCAGTTCGGTTGGTAAGAAAGCCCCTAGTATTACACAATTTGACCTAGAAGGATCACCTTACGCACTTTCGGACCTGCAAGGGCAGTATGTGTTAGTAGATTTTTGGGCAAGCTGGTGCCCTCCTTGTCGTGCTGAAAATCCGAAATTAGTGGCGCTATACAATGAATTTAAAGGTAAAAACTTTGAGATTCTCGGTATTTCATTTGATTCAGAGTTTGATAATTGGGCAAAAGCCGTTAAAGATGATAATTTGAGCTGGAAACACATCTCTGATCTCCAAGGCTGGAATAACTACGCCAGCTTAATTTATGGGGTAAAAGCAATTCCCCAAAATATTCTGGTAGATCCTAAAGGAATCATTATCGGTAGAAATCTTCATGGTGAAGATTTAAGAACCAAGCTGCTCGAAGTATTGTAATATCTCTACCGACCTACCACCTATAGTCTACTGGTTTACCAGACTTTTTTGTATATTAGAAAAAAAGACGCGATGAGGAATTTGGAAACCGATTTGATTCATAAGGGTGAGCAGTACAATGAGACACGGGCAATTACGCCCCCAATTTACCAAACTGCCACGTATATTGCTGGCGAAACCATTGATGAACAACTAGCGGATGCCACTTCCACCAAATCGCCTTTCTTCTATCATCGGCACGGAAATCCCACAAATAGCCAGCTAGGTGAAATATTAGCTAAACTAGAGAAAACAGAAGATGCCCTTCTTCTAGCTACGGGTATGGCTGCCATTTCTACTGCAGTATTGACTTGTGTTGTAGCAGGAGATCATGTTATTGCGCAACATGCACACTATGCTGCTGCGCAGGTATTCTTTAAGGAGTTTCTTCCCGCCTATGGCATTGAGGTTACGCACGTTGATCAAACGGACATCGCGAATTTCGAAGCGGCCGTACAGAAAAACACCAAGTTGATTTATGTAGAAACGCCCTCTAATCCGAACCTAGAAATCACAGATTTGGAAGCGGTAGCGCAATTGGCTCGAAATAATAAGATTTTTACAATCGTAGACAACACCTTTGCATCACCTATAAACCAAACACCGCGTGATTTTGGTATAGATGCTGTAGTACATAGCGCGACCAAATACTTGGGAGGACATAGCGACCTTACCGCAGGGGCTATTTGCGGCAGCAAAGAATTTATTCATCAAGCCTGGCGCAAATCACTCTTACTAGGCGCCTCCCTCAGCCCGATGGATTCTTGGCTATTATTACGAGGTTTGAAAACTCTTACTCTTCGGATCAAACAAATCAACGAAAACGCATTAGAACTTGCCACTTGGCTGGAGGGGCAGCAAGGGATTAAAAAAGTAACCTACGCCGGCTTACCATCTCATTCGCAGCATGCTTTGGCAAAGAAACAAATGCATGGATTTACAGGAATGCTCACGATAGAATTATCAGGAGATAGCGAACAAATCGGCTATAGCAACGCGCAGACGGTATTAAAGCAACTTGAAATTTTTGCCAATGCCGTTAGCTTAGGCGGTGTGGAATCTTTGGTTACACACCCCGCGAGCCTTTGGAACTCTGTGCAACAGCGCGAAGCCGGAGTTAAACCTTTATTTCCCCTAGGTTTACTGCGCATCTCGGTAGGCATAGAGCACATCGATGATCTGAAAGCAGACTTGAAGCAAGCCCTGCTATCATTAATTTAACATCCAGACAAAAAGGAATATTATCCCTGTCCTCGAAGTAACTCGAAGATCGTGATCTCTGGCAATACACCTACTCTGCCTGGGTAGCCTAAGAAGCCAAAGCCTGTATTCACGTACAATTGCTTGTTGCCCTCTTGGTACAATCCTGCCCACTCTGGATAAATATACTGTGCTGGACTCCATTGAAAGTTTTCTGCGCGCACGCCAAACTGCATACCGTGCGTATGTCCGGCAAACATCGCATCCACATCCGTATCCAATACTTGTGCACGCCAATGTGATGGATCGTGCGACATCAGCAATTTGACGGCATCTTCCTCTGTGCCTTTCAAGGCTTTAGCAAGATCTCCCTTTTTAGGAAATCTGCCCATGCCCCAGTTTTCAACACCGACAATAGAAATACTTTCATTACCCATCGTAATTCGGCGATGCTCATCGCGAAGAAGATCCCACCCCATAACTTTGTGCGTCTCTATCAGGTCTTTGAAATTTTTGCGCTTAGCAGCCGAATCTTCAAATCCATACTTATAATCACCATAATCGTGGTTTCCCAACACAGAGAATACGCCCAATTCGGCTTTCACTTTGGAGAAAATATCTTGATAATCGCGCATTTCCGATGCCTCATTGTTGACCAAATCTCCTGTAAAAAAAATCAAGTCTGGCTTCTCTGCCAATAGCATTTCTACACCACCTAACACTGCTTTTCGGTTGTAAAAGGAGCCGGAGTGTACGTCAGACAACTGACCTAACTTCATGCCATGAAATTCCTTTGGGAGGTTTGGAAAATACAGCTTCTGATGGCGCACTTTGTAATCGTATGCACTAGAAACAACTCCCCAAGTGAGTGGAAAAAACGGGATGGACGCTACTGCAATCCCAGATTTCAATAAGAAATCAGAACGGCTAATACCTTCCTTTTGCGTGTCAACGCGTTCTTGTTGTTCCTCGATCACGGGGTTCGGCTTTTTCTGACTAAATAGTCTAGCTAGCCATACGCCTCCGCGACGAATATCGTCGATCAGCAAAATAATCACATAGATCAGCTTGCACACAACCGTTATAAAAAAAGCTACCAATATAATGGATCGGTACATCAGTGGGATACTATATTTGTAAGAGATTAGTACGCCTATAGCCAACGCGACACTGTACCCCCACCATACCCAGCTAAACCATTTCTTTTTGGCAAATTGTATACCCGAGCTCCTTAGCGCAAAGAATATGTATAAGTCAAAAACAAAGAGTAAAATGGTATTATAAATAATCATCATAGTTAATTACTTTCATTTAATGCCAAACGTTTTAAAGAGGCAATCCATTTCGGATTAAGATTCAGGCTTTCTACCATTGCGACCTCTTCACCGCCCAACGCTTTAAATTCGTCAGCATATTCTACTTGTATCTCATCTAGCGTTTCGATACAATCTGCCACGAAAGCCGGACTAAACACCAATAAACGCTTTTTGCCCGCTGTTGCCAAATCGTGCAAAGAATCTGAGGTATAGGGTTGTATCCACGGCGTCTTGCCCAATCGGGATTGAAAGCATACGGAGTACTGCTCTGGCTGAAGTCCTAGTTTCTGCACGATAGCCCGAGTAGTGGCATAACATTGCGATACATAACAGTACGGATTGGTACTTTCTCTGCATACCGCACATCCATTACTCTCACAAGCCTCGTCTTTGCGTGGATTGATTTTTTGCAATTGCCTGACCGGCAGTCCGTGGTAGCTGAAAAGGATATGATCGAAGCTATTGAGATCATGTCGTTGTGCATGTTCGGCAATTACATCAACCAAAAGATCATCCTCACAAAAGCTATTCACAAAACTAATCGACGGAATATATTGCCATTTGCGAACGATCTCCATTACACGGTCTATGACCGAGCCCGTTGTAGCAGATGCGTACTGCGGAAACATGGGGATTACACGTATAGAATCTAACAAGATCCCTTCCATCTCACTGAGCACATCGACGAGTGAGGGGTTTTGATAACGCATCGCTAAAGCCACGTGGTATTCTTCGCCCAAAGCTGCCTGCAACATTTCCTGTTGCTTAACGCTATAATACATCAAAGGCGAACCTGTCTCCTCGTCCCAAATAGTTTTGTATGTAGCAGCAGACTTAGGCGCTCTGCGAGGTACAATAGCCCCTTTCACCAGCAAAGCTCTTGTTATATAGGGAATGTCAATCACCCGTCCATCCATCAAAAACTCATCTAAATAACGACCAACATCACGGGTAGTAGGCTTATCTGGTGTACCCAATTGTACCAGCAATATGCCTTTTTTTGCACTCTTCTTCATGTACCAGCAAATTTAAGATTTCTCGGTTATGCGGCTTGTTATAAGCGCGCAATGTGATGTAAAAATGACCTTAGAGCGTCTCGAGTGATGCCTTTACATCTTTCATTAACCACATCGGAGTCGAAGTAGCACCGCAGATGCCCACCGACTCGTTTGTTTGAAAAAGCGTCGAGTCCAGTTCAGTTACATCAGACACAAAGTAGCTGTTAGGGTTCGCAGTTTTGCACACTTCATATAATACTTTCCCATTGGAAGATTTCTTTCCGGAAACAAAGACTATACGATCGTATGCTTTCGCGAAGCCCAGCAAATCCTCGTACCGATTAGATACTTGTCGGCAGATGGTATCATTCGCTTTCACTTGATAACCGCGATTGATTAACTCCTCTTTAATCGAATAGAATTTATCGACACTCTTAGTCGTTTGGCTGTATAAAGTAAATGACTCTGGCAGTTCCACGTCGTCCAGCTCAGCAATATCCTGAAAAACGAGCGCTTCATCGTTAGTCTGGCCTTTCAGACCAATCACCTCGGCATGACCGTGTTTACCAAAAATTAGAATTTTTTCGGCGTTATCATGCGATGTTTTAATGCGATTTTGCAATTTTAATACTACAGGACATGATGCATCGATCAGCGTAATGTTATTTTCAAGTGCAGTTCGGTACGTTTCTGGCGCCTCGCCGTGTGCACGAATCAATACTTTTGCATTTTGCAACCCCGGCAAATCGGCATGACTAATGATCTGTAGTCCTTTAGCCTTTAGCCTTGCTACCTCTTCATCATTATGTACTATGTCGCCCAGACAATAAAGTTGCCCTTCTTCTTCTAAAATCTCTTCAGCCATATCTATGGCATAGACGACTCCAAAACAAAAACCTGAATCCTTGTCAATGGTAACTTGTAAATTTTTCGACATAGTATACAAAGATAATCAATAGATGCGAGATCTAACTCTGTGCCAATCTGCATTTATATGCAACGATTATGCCTACAATTTGTTCATCTTTATATATGATATGGCACGAATTTAAACTCCCAAAAAAAGAAGGTGTATCAGAGATACAGGTAGATGGCAAGAAACTTTGTATTATCTACCAATCGGGTACACCCCATATTACTAGTGCCAAATGCCCTCATGCCGGTGCTGACCTATCTCAAGGCTGGTGCGAAGGCGGCAAATTGATTTGTCCGTTTCACCGCCATGGGTTTGACATCCAGACGGGACGAGGAAATCCAGGGCAAGGAAACTACATCAACACCTATCCTGTAAAGGAAGAAAATGGCACCTGGTATGTAGGCATTACCAAACCTTGGTGGAAAATATTTTGATGAAATGATCTAACAACAAAAGTATTGTCTTGGCAATTATTCTTTTGTAAATAGTAGCTTCTTATACAACTGCAGCCTTCTATTGGCTAATTTTTCTTGATCAAATGTCTCACGCAAAAATTCGAATGCATTGTTGCACATAGTTAATGACTGCGTTTGATCTTTCAAAATTTTTGAAATTGCATCAATGAATTGAATTTTAGAATCCGCAAAGTAAACATGTTTCCCATCTTCTACGCTTATACCATCTGCTCCTATTACAGTCGTTATAATTGGCTGGAAGTTTGCAATCGCACTTAGAAGTTTTGTTCGTATACCTCCCCCCATACGTATAGGAAGAATATGAATAGCATGGATTCCAAACTCATTGAGATCTTTTACGAACCCTTCAAAAATCACAAAGTCACTTTTAAGATAGTCGATATTTTGCTTTCTCCACCGACCTACGACATGAAGTTTTAAGCCAAAATTATTATAAATATCTTCTCCTAATTCTGAAGCATACCAAGATACTGCATCATAATTCGGGTAATGCCAATCTCCACCAACAAATAATAATTTGTCAATGTTTATACATTTCTTTTTCCTCCCAAATTCACTAGAAAGGATGGGAAAAGGTATCGATTCTACATTCTCCAACCCTTCAGCTATCAATTTCTGTTTGTCATTTTCACTAAACGTTAAAATAGAGTGAAATTTCCGTAAAAGATTGCACTCAATATTCTTCGTAAGGTCTATCGTGTACCTTGAGAAAACATTTATAGCATCATATTTTCCTAACGACTCTAACATCCCAAATTGAACTTCATGGTGAATAAATACTTTTGGGATATCGCCCGTCTCCAAATCAGCAAGGCATAATCCTCTAGAGTGCTCAACCTGAATTAGATCAGGGCTATCTACCGAAATGTGTTCTAAAATAGCAGTTATAAAACCTTCAGAAAAGGGTTTTACGTACCATAAAGCATTGCTAAAAATGGGGTTGGATTTACCTGGCAGACTTTCGTACATCCTTGCACCACTTAAACGACTCGCTACCACACTAATTTTTCGAAAAATTCTCTCCAGAATTGTCAGTGGTTTCGAAAGATGATATTGATCATTATACACTCTAATAATCTTTACATTATCCCATAGCTCTTGTAATTCATTCGCAGATTTCTCGTCATCTTGATTAAAAATTTCGAAAATATAGGTAATAGATATTTTATGCCTCAAATAATCTGAGAAAGCAAATTGAGCAACATTGCCCCCCATGTGTAAAGGATATGGGATATCAGGAGTCAGAATTGTAATTTTCATGGCCAGTTACGAATATCAATGTTCAAAGGTTGAAAAAAAAACTGACTATTAAAGCATCACTCCAACTATGCTGATAATAACTTTAGCGAAAATTTCCAAAATCAAGTATTTTATATTTTTTGGGATAAAATTAACTGCTAATAAAATATTTAGACGGAGTATTCGGCACCTGGTATGTAGGTATTACCAAACCTTGGTGGAAAATATTTTGACAAAGCAATATTCTTATTTATATTTGATCTAAATAAATATAAATAATATGTGTCAATCCAGATTGCTCAGCGCCAACGGGCAAACATCCATCACTTATTGCGATCAATGCAAAGCACATTACATTTGGCAGGATTCGTCTTTATTGTCCTTTGATGCTGGACATTTCCAAAGCTTTGTGCAAAGCGTATACGATTATAAGGGAAGAGAAAAATTCTTTACCTGTCCAGATGGCGTCGTGCGCATGATGCTGCCAACACCACTCCCTGAGCTGGCATTAACATTCACCTTCTCTGATTGGGCGAATTTCATCCTATCTCTCGAAGAAGCCAGTTATATGATGGAAGTCTATCAGATGGTAGGAAAGTTGTAGTTTATAGTGTGTCCACCACACCATTCATCACGTTAGTCATCGTGCGTGATACAGTTGAAATTAATACCTACATTTGTACGTAAAATTTCGACAACTAAACATACGTTACATGATTAAAAAGCGATTACTTCCTATCTGCATGGTGGTAACATCTATTGTAGTAGGTTGTGGAGAGTCTAACCGAAATGACTCTACGGACAACCCTTTGTTAGGATACTTTGACACTCCTTTTAATGTCCCGCCGTTTGATAAAATCAAAGACGAACATTTTCGTCCGGCTTATGATGAAGCGATAAAACTTCACAACACAGAGATAGACTCTATTCTTAACAATGAGGAAGACCCTACCTTTCAAAATACTATTGTTGCCTTGGAAAATGCGGGATCTATGTTGAGCCAGGTATCGGTGATATTTGGCAACCTGAACTCTGCGAACAAAACAGATTCTCTACAAGCTATAGCAGCTGACATGGCTCCGGTGCTTTCTGCACACAGAGATGAGATCCAATTAAACGCAAAACTATTTGCTCGCGTAAAAGCGGTATACGATCATAAGGATCATTTGGGTTTGGATAAAGAAGACATCAAACTATTGGAAGAAACCTACAAGGGATTTGTTCGTTCGGGAGCCAACCTTCCTGAAGAAAGTAAAGAAAAACTGAAGGGAATCAATTCAAAACTGTCTACACTAACTAACTCATTTGGCGAAAACTTGCCTGCAGAAGCGAAAACATACGAACTGGTAATCGAGGATGAGAAAGACCTGTCTGGTTTACCTGAGGGCGTGCGCGCTGCAGCAGCGGCTACTGCCAAGCAAAAGGGTAAAGAAGGAAAGTGGGTATTTACCTTATCGAACCCATCGGTAATGCCTTTTCTTCAATATGCTGATAATCGTGAGCTTCGTAAAGAAATCTGGAATGCCTATCAGATGCGTGGCAACAATGGTGGCGATTTTGACAACAAAAAAAATGCGATTGAAATTGCCAACTTACGATTAGAAAAAGCAAAACTTTTGGGTTATCCTTCCCATGCTGCTTATGTATTGGAGGAGTCTATGGCAGAAAACCCAGACAATGTTCTAAACTTATTAAATAAACTTTGGGGCCCGGCTTTGGCCAAAGCAAAAGTGGAGGAAGCCGATTTGCAACAAGAGATTAAGTTGGCAGGCGACACCTTTCAGGTGGCTCCTTACGACTGGCGTTATTATGCAGAAAAAGTACGCATGAAGCGTTTTGCATTAAATGAAGAAGAAATCAGACCCTATTTCGGATTAGCAGAAGTACGCGAGGGTGCTTTCCAAACTGCGGCTAAGTTGTGGGGATTGAGTTTCGTAGCCTTAAATAATGTTCCGGTATACCATCAGGAAGTGGAAGTATATGAAGTAAAAGACAAAGATGGCTCCCACCTCGGAATTCTATACGCTGATTTTTTTCCACGTGATTCTAAACGCTCTGGCGCATGGATGACATCTTACCGCTCTCAGTACAGCAAAGACGGGAAGCGTGTTGCTCCGGTCGTTTCTATTGTCTGCAACTTTACTAAACCCGTTGGCGACAAGCCAGCATTGCTTACATTTGATGAAGCCAGCACCTTGTTTCACGAGTTTGGTCACGCATTGCATGGCTTATTATCTAACGTTAAATACAAAAGTCTATCCGGCACTTCGGTACCACGCGATTTCGTAGAATTACCTTCTCAAATCATGGAAAACTGGGCCGCTGATCCAGCCGTGATGAAATCGTATGCAAAACACTATGAGACAGGTGAAGCTATTCCTGATGAGTTAATTGAGAAAATGCAGAAAGCAGGAACATTCGATCAAGGTTTTGCAACTGTGGAGTACTTAGCAGCATCATTGCTGGACATGAATTACCATGCAGCTACCTCTCCGATCAATACAGATGCCATCGCTTTTGAAGATGCAGCTATGCGCAAAGTTGGGTTGATTGATGCCATTATCCCTCGTTATAGAACGACAAACTTCCAACATATATTTTCTGGAGGATATTCTTCAGGATACTACAGTTACATCTGGTCGGAGGTATTGGATTCCGATGCATTTGCAGCGTTCAAGGAAAAGGGCTTATACGATCAATCTACGGCAAGTTCATTTCGTCGCAATATCTTGGAGCGCGGTGGAACAGGTAATCCGGCAGAAATGTACCGTACCTTCCGCGGTGCTAATCCAAATCCGATACACTTAATGGAAAAAAGAGGCTTGAACTAACCCGTCTTTCCTCAGCAAACAAAAAGGCCAACTCATTCTGAGTTGGCCTTTTTGTTTGTTATCGCGTCAGCGTATTATCACTAGATTCCACATCCGCCAAGCGCTGAGTAGGATCTATCACCACTTTCTTCGGCTTTTTAGATAGTTTGATGTTGTAAGTTGGTTTCGTCCAGAACCAATCTTCCAATACCGTACGTTTTACATTGCTGTACATCGCAAACCCTTCAGCAGGCTTTTGCCCACGCATCTCGCGAAGCGGGATATAAAACAATTCCTGGCTGCCATCTTCATACGCTACCAGCACATCGAGCGGCATGGCGATATCCGATTTATTGCGCAATACAATTTGCTCATCCGACACGTCTTCTATACCATAATCAATCGTGCGTGTGGTGTTAATAAAGAGGTTGAAATACCATTTCAGATTGATTCCTGAAACCTCTTCTGCCACGCGTTTAAAATCTTGAGGGGTGGGGTGCTTGAACTTCCAGCGCTCATAAAAGGCTAAGAAGGTTTTCTCCAAGTTTTCTTTGCCAATGATGTAACCCAGTTGCTCTGCCAGCACAGCGCCCTTGGTGTATGACGCCTGTGTATACGCGTAGTTGGTTTTATAATAGTCGGCTAACAAACTCATCGGTTCTTCTTTGCCCGAAAGTGCCAGCTTGTAATAAGCCCGGTAAGAACCGATCATTGGATTGGTTTCCACAGCTCCTTTCTTGTCAAACAACTCCTGAAAAGCTAGATCTTGTACATAGCTGGTAAAGCCTTCGTCAAACCATTCATCCACTGTTTCATTGATACCAAATAAATGCTGGTACCAGGAATGTGCCGCTTCATGGAAAATCACTCCCACCAACCCTGCTAAATTACGCCCACCTGTAACCAGCGTCGCTGTACCATACTCCATTCCACCATCGCCCCCTTGCACGATGCTGTAGGTAGGCCATGGATAAGCACCAAATTTTGCAGAAGCAAAATCAAAAAACTCGGTAGACAAATTGAGTGCTGTTTTCCAGTTTTTAATGACGTCGCTATTGGTCGGTAAGAAAACGGTGTAAACCATCACGCCTCCCTTCGTTTGAGCAGAATCGACCACCATTTTGGGATCTGCCGCCCAGGCAAAATCATGAATCTGATTTGCCTTGAAATGCCAAGCGACTTTATTGTTTTTATCGGCCTTAGGCTTGGCAGAGGGGTCATAGCCTTTTACTTGTTTCGGGTTTTGCAATTTGCCTGATCCACCTATTACGTAATCCTTATTCAAGTGAATCGTGACATCAAAATCTCCAAAAGGTGCTATAAACTCCCTTGCTACATACTCATCCAAATGCCATCCATAATCGTCGAAGTGCGCCATCTTAGGATACCATTGTGTCATCGACAGCGCCACACCTTCTTTAGAGTTACGACCACTACGACGAATCTGCTCTGGCACCTGCGCGTCCCAGGTCATGTTGAATTCGCCCACCGCACCATCCTGCAATGCCGCTGGCAATTCCACGGTAAGAATAGTGCCGCTTACCGAGTACGTAGCAGGCACCCCATTAAAGGTTAAAGATTTTATTTTCTGGTAGCCAATCTCATTGGGTTGAAGCAATGCGATGCGGCTTTGTGGGGTATCAGCATTGTTTGGCTTTATCATCATTCTCTTGTCTGGATCTGGAATAGTTTGCAAACGATAATCCATCATACTGCCTGGCTGAAAGGCATTGAAATACAAGTGGAAATACACTTTGTGTAGTTCTTTACCAGAATTGTTGGCATACAGTAATTTCATGTCGCCAGCATACTGATACGTGTTTTCATTTACATCAATATGCATAGTATAGTCCACCTTCTGCTGCCAATAGCCCTTTCGTTGCGCTTGTGCTTGGAGCATGAAAAAAGAAAGGCTTAGGGAAAGAAAAGTATAAAGTCGTTTCATAGTAGCCAAACATACAAAACAAAAGAAACTATTGCTGAGGAACCTTCGTAAAAAATATGCGATACGGAAGCTTTTAGCTCCTACCAGAATTTAGGCCAATGTAACGGGTACACCCGCTGATTCTAAATAACGAAACATTTCGGCCATTTCATCAACAGACTGAAACAGCTTGTTGCGCCAAAAACGGAGAGGTTGAAATTTCTTTTTTTGGTGGATGGCAATTAAGTTGCCTCCAGAACGCATGTGATTTTGAACATAGGTAATGTCCATTAGATCGATTTCCCATTCTTTGCTCCCTTTCACAATGTGCAGCACGCCCGCTGTGATAGACCATGTCGAGGGTTGCTGACTCCACTTCACACTTAAAAATAAAAGCACGGGTAAGCATACCAGCAGCGCAATAATTTTAGGAATCTCCTCGATATTGCTATAGGAAGCGCCAATGCCGATGACAAATAAAGATCCCAGCAGAATCTGAATAAATCTTCCGCGATGTAAGGTATGAATAACGAAAGTGGATTCGTTCATAGGAGCCTGGAGATTGATAGCATGGATTTAGCTTACTTTAGTTTCCAGCAAAATAGGTTCCCGAGAGGAAACAACTTCTACCGAACCCATAAGTTGGCCGCCCATATCAACGGTGAATTGCTGCATAGCCACATCGCCATACAACTTCCCGGCAGACTTCAATATCAGTGTGTGGCAACGTACATTGCCCACCACGTGACCATATACAACTAACGTTTCGCAAGAAACATCACCATCAACTCGAGCAGACTCGCCGATGATCACTCCTTTACCCATCTGGATATCACCTTTGATCTTACCATCAATACGCAAGCTTTCTGCACCAATCAGGTCTCCTTCAATGGATATCCCTTCTGCGATGACCGTGCTGATCTGAAAGGCATCTGGACGATAAAGCTTCTTATCTTTCTTGGTGTTGAACATATATATCAAGTGAACAGGATAGGGACGGGTTAGGTTAGAACTGAAAATATTTCTCTGGGTTCATAGTACGCCCAGCTTGGAGCACTTCATAATGTAAATGTGGCCCTGTACTGCGACCTGTACTGCCCAATAAGCCAACGATAGTACCTACATCTATGCGCTGTCCGCGTTTTACACGTATTCTGCTTAAATGAGCGTATCGTGTTTCGTATCCGTTAGCATGCTTTACGGTAACGAGGTTGCCGTATCCGCCTTTATATCCAGCGAATGTGACCGTACCTTTAGCAGTAGTTTTTATCGTTTCTCCTGTACGTCCTTTTAGGTCAACGCCCGAATGCATCTCTCGCCCTCTTCCTGTAAATGGATTACGTCTGTATCCGAAACGAGATGTGATTCTACCTTGATGCGGACGCCCAAAAGGCGCGCCATCTAGACGATTTTCTACGTCTGTCAGCATATTGACATAAAACTTAGCTAATTCTTCCAGATTCTCTTCCTCCTCTACCAGTGGCCCCCCGGCATTATTCAAAGCGATGGCTTTCAAACCTCTCTTCTTCATTTTGGCATTGATTCGGTTCAATGTGCTATCGAAGCTATTCATAGAGCGTCGTACATCATCTATATTGATCTGGTTATTGGTGCCGTCCAACGTGAGTTGCTGGTTCCGCTTCCGGAGTTTGTCGATCTTCTCCAGGTATACATCCGCGTACAATTTCTCGTTTCGATTGTTTACAAAATAGATAATCCCCACAACGCCCAAAAGCACAAATGCTACAAAGGAAAATGCAATATGTTTCCAATAGGACAGCAAGAATGTAGGTATCTGAATCTTCTTGTTAGGGTTACCATCAGCACTAACAATCAGCACAGAAGTCTTCTTCTTTAGCATAGTTTTTACTCTTTTATTTTTTTACACGAGTGGCAAACTTAATGAATATTCCCACCCGTCCTGGGTATTTCACAATTTTTAACACTAGTTTTTGCAATTCGGCACGAAATTTTCAACCTTTGGCCTCATGTCATTTTCTGTAAAGCTCATCTCCTGGTACCGCCAACATGGGCGGGAATTACCCTGGCGGCAAACCTCGGACCCCTACATTATCTGGCTTTCAGAGATCATCTTACAGCAGACGCGAGTAGAGCAGGGCTTACCTTATTTTCAGACTTTTGTAACACAGCTACCTACCGTTCGTGATTTTGCACATGCAAATGAAGATCTTATCTTACGACTTTGGCAAGGATTGGGTTATTATTCTCGGGCTCGCAACATGCATAAAGCGGCAAAAGCAGTTATGACAGATTTCAACGGCTTTTTCCCTACCTCTTATGCAGAGGTGATTCAGCTGCCAGGAATCGGAGCATATACAGCCAGTGCCATCTCTTCTTTTTCCAGCAATGAGGTACGCGCGGTGGTAGATGGCAACGTATACCGTGTGCTATCCCGCGTTTTCGGAATTGATACAGATATCAACAGCGGAGCTGGAAAGAAACAGTTTCAGGAGCTGGCAGACTCTTTAATCAACCAGAAAGAGCCAGGTTTATATAATCAGGCTATTATGGACTTCGGAGCTACTGTGTGTAAGCCAAAGCAGCCTTTGTGTGCCAGTTGCATTTTCCAAGACCAATGCGATGCGCTAGCAACCAACCGTATTGACGTCTTACCCAAAAAAGTAAAAACTGTAAAAATTCGTAAGCGGTATTTTCATTACTTTATCATTCGTCGTGGTTCGGAAGTGATGGTGGCAAAGCGACCGGAAGGCGATATCTGGGCCAACCTTCACGAATTCCCCATGATAGAAACACCAGCACCTATCGAAGTAACTGAGTTGGAAAAGGATCCGATGTACACCTCGCATTTTGAATCTGCCTCACCCCTTCCGCTGGGTGCACCGATCAAGCAAGTGCTTAGTCATCAGCATATTTTTGCACAATTTTACTTGCTTCCAGAAGACATTGCGGTTAAAAACAAAAAAACAAACTGGATATACACATTATCAGAAAATTTAGATAAATTAGCTAAACATAAGCTGATCTTCTCCTTCTTGCGGACAGACAACTTCCCAAAGTAACACCCTAAATTATCCATATGGCAAGCGTAAACAAAGTTATTCTAGTTGGGCACCTGGGCAAAGATCCCGAAATTCGCTATTTAGACGGCAACGTTTCTGTGGCGAGCTTCCCCCTTGCTACCTCCGAATTTTATAATAAAGACGGCAAAAAGATTGAACAGACAGAGTGGCACAACATTGTTTTGTGGCGCGCGTTAGCGGATTTAGCTGTTAAATACCTGAAGAAAGGCAAGTTGGTTTATATAGAAGGTAAGTTGCGGACACGCACCTACGAAGATAAGGAAGGTGTTCGCCGCTTTGCGACAGAGATCGTAGCAGACAGTTTTAATTTGTTGGGTAGACGCTCTGATTTTGAACCGCAATCACCCGATCGTGCTGCCGACAGACCAGAAGACCAGCCCGAGGATACTAAGGTAGACTTTCGGGAGAATGACGATGATAACGATGGTCTTCCATTTTAACCTGATGTAAACCGTACCAGCGGATTCGTATTGCAGCACATCTACGCGAGGAATTTTTAATATTTTCCAGTATCTTTGAGCCATGTTGCAAGATAAAATAGCGCAGTATACGCAGGAAATTCAGGAAAGTTCATTAACCAATACAGCAGAAATTGAAGCATTTCGCCTCAAGTTTTTGGTATCTAAAGGTATTGTAAAATCCTTATTTGAAGAGTTTAAGTCGGTCTCTACCGAAGAGAAGAGGACGCTCGGAAAAGTATTGAATGAATTTAAAATCCTAGCAGAGTCTACGCTAAAGAATGCACTTGATACAGTCGGTGACTCCAATCAAAGTCAAGACAAACCTTTCGATGGAGATCTTACACTTCCAGGAGAAGGATTTCAACTCGGTTCACGCCATCCGCTTTCACTAGTACGTAAGGAGATTGTTGAAATCTTCAAAAAGCTAGGATTTATTGTTGCAGAAGGACCAGAGATTGAGGATGATTGGCATAACTTTTCTGCTTTAAATTTCCCACCTGAGCATCCTGCTCGAGATATGCAGGACACTTTTTTTATTAAAAAGCAAGATAGAAACGACATTGCATTGCGGACCCATACTTCATCTGTACAAGTCCGCTTGATGCAGGCTGGCAAACCGCCATTCCGTGCCATCATGCCAGGAAGAGTGTTCCGCAACGAGGCAATTTCTGCACGAGCTCATTGCTTTTTTCATCAGGTAGAAGGTCTTTACGTGGATGAGAACGTATCGTTTGCCGACTTAAAACAAACCCTTTTTCACTTTGTGCAAGAGTTGTATGGGGAAGGTACAAAAGTACGCTTTCGTCCCTCTTATTTTCCATTTACAGAGCCCTCGGCAGAGATGGACATTTCGTGTACCATCTGTAAAGGAAAAGGCTGTCAGCTATGTAAAAACTCCGGCTGGGTAGAAATTCTCGGCTGTGGTATGGTAGACCCAAATGTATTGGAAAATTGCGGCATTGACTCCAAAAAATACAGTGGATTTGCCTTTGGAATGGGTATTGAGCGTATCACCAACCTTAAATACGAAATCCGCGATCTTCGGTTATTTTCGGAAAACGACACCCGCTTCTTATCCCAATTCGAAACTGAAATCTTATAACAAAACAGCGCGAAAATCGTTATAAACATCCGCCCCAATAAAGCACAATCTTATGGAAACGGATATTATTATTGCCAATAATATAAAAATAGCGGCGCGCGAGCTGTTTCGGCGCTATGGCTACAATAAAACCAGCGTCAACCAATTGGCTCGTTATGCCAATGTGGCCAAAGCCACGTTTTACAAGTATTATAGCAGCAAAGAACTTATCCTGCACGCCGTGTTAATGGACTATATCAGGGAAAATGTCGAAGACATTTTACGGAAGGAAGTCGGCGAGCAGGATTTACATACTTTCTTAGCCAAAACTATATTGAGGGTGAGTCGTGTGACCTATACTGTTTGCAACGAGTTCATTGGTTGGGAGTTTATCCGAGAATCTGCCAACGCGCAGGAATACCTCAAAATTTTATCAGACGATTTGGAATTCTTACTATTGAGTTCCTTTATCCAAAATGAAACTATCGGCACAGTCGTATCCGAAGATAAGTTGACTTTTTTAATCAAATGCAGCAAGAACATTGTATTTTCCTTTGCCTTTACTGCAGTATCTGATGCGGACGTACGAAAAAATTTCATCTCCTTCCAGAAGGAGATGCTTCCCTATTTAGTAGCCGCCACGCTACAATAATCACCTAATAATTTGTCGGATACCAGCTCTTTTTTCCACCGACAAATTCTTACCTTTGCATAAAATTTCAACCATTATGGCAACAAATAGAACTTTTACGATGATTAAGCCGGATGCAGTAGCAAACGGACATATCGGAGCAATCTTGAACGACATTACCGCTGGCGGTTTTAAAATCGTAGCGATGAAATATGTACATCTTTCGGATGCAACGGCAGGTAATTTTTATGCAGTACATAAAGAGCGTCCATTTTACGGAGAGTTGGTGCAATTCATGACTTCAGGACCTATTGTAGCCGCGATCCTAGAAAAAGAAAATGCAGTAGAGGATTTCCGCACATTGATCGGTGCTACCGATCCAGCTAAAGCGGATGAAGGTACTATTCGCAATAAATATGCAAAATCTATCGAAGCGAACGCTGTTCACGGTTCGGATTCGGATGAGAATGCGGCTATTGAAGGAGATTTCTTCTTCTCTCAATTAGAGCGCTTCTAGTCTACCCAGCTTTGATAAAAAGGCCTGAATTATTTATTAATTCAGGCCTTTTTACTTTTAGATCAGGACCAAACCTGTTGGACCCAAAATCTACTAGAATGCTCTGGTTCCCAAATAATGGTCTTCTTTGGCCGTCATCAGTTTTTTATCCTCTGCTTTTTTGTCCAGATATCCACACAGGTGCAGTACGCCGTGTATAATAACGCGATGCAGTTCATCGCTCTCCGGCACATCAAATTTTTGCGCGTTTTCCTGAATTCGGTCGACGGATATAAATATATCTCCGGATACCACATGCTCTTCTTCTGAGCTGTCGAAAGTGACGATATCGGTAAATGTATCATGATTCAGGTATTGCTTGTTTATCTCCAGCAAATACGCATCAGAGCAGAAGATGAAGTTTAATTCACCGACGCGACCGAAACCCTCTGCTTTGATGGTATCCCCGATCCACTGTCGAATTTTTTGCTTTTGCTTTAACGTGAAGTCGATCTCCTCGACAAAGAATGTGATATCCTTTAATGCCATTAATATATGGATTTGCTGTTCAAATAATCTTGTAAGATGATGGTAGCCGATACCGTATCTACCGTTTCCTTGTTTTGCCTTTTTTTGCGACTCATGCCACTTTGCGAAATCGCAGCAGATGCCATCTTGGAGGTGAAACGCTCGTCTATCTCTACGACGGGTATGGTCGGAAATTCGCGCTGTAATCTGCGGATGAAACCCACCACATGCGCTGCTGACTGTGAATCCGTGCCGTCCAATTGCCGAGGCTTTCCGACGACAAAAGTCACAACGGCTTCGCTCAGCATATATTCGTGCAGGAACGGCCACAGTTTTTCTGGGTGTAATGTCGTTAATGGATTGGCAATGATCTGCAACGGATCCGTAACAGCAATACCTACTCTTTTGGTTCCGTAATCGAAAGCCAGTATGCGCATATCTTTTTTTACAAAAATACGATTTAAAGTGTACTATGCCAGACTCCGGAAAAATCTATACATTTGAATAAACTAATCCACGCCCTATGCACCACGCTTATCTATATACTCTTTTTCTGTGCATGATACAAACCGGGACTATTATGGCACAAAACAACTCTGAAAAACACAAAAATATGCACACTTTTTCTGCGCATGAGCGTGCGCTCATCAACGAAGGAACGGGAACGATGCACGTTTACTTGGTTACCAACGATAAAGAATTGGCCGTATTGAGCTCAGTTTCGGAGGATATTGATCCGAAAGATCCACTATTGCAGATTCTGACAGATCGTATGTTGGCTACCGTGCAAGACGAAGCGCATCCTGGGGTTGGCATTGCGGCTCCGCAAGTGGGCATCAATAAAAATTTGATCTGGGTACAACGTTTTGATAAAGCAGAGCAACCGTTTGAAAGCTATATTAATCCAAAAATCATTTGGCGTTCTACCTTACTGAGAACAGGCGCAGAAGGTTGCTTATCCATTCCAGACAGAAGGGATGAGGTAGAGCGTAGCTATGCGATTCGCCTGCAGTACGCATTGCCTACAGGTGAAATAAAAGAAGAAAACGTGGAAGGCTTTACTGCAGTCATTTTTCAGCATGAGGTAGACCATCTATTAGGCATCCTTTATCCGGATCGTGTCGAGGAACAAGAAGCAACGCCGAGCACCTCGTTAAACACATCTATAAAATTCTCTGCGAAAGAGGGGGCGCCTCGATTGTAGCCTACCTCGGAGATAGGCGTACTTCGAACAACTTGGTCCAATCCTTTCCGGTTACGTAGAAGTTTTTCGTACTGGCATTGTAGGCGATGCCATTCATCTCATTGCCCGTAGACTGGCGCTTGCCATCGTACAAGCCGACGAAATTTATTTTTCCCTCAACAACACCAGTTTCTGGATTGATAATCACGACCTCATCGCGATCAGCATAATATAAGTTTGCGTAAATCTTGCCGTCGACATATTCTAATTCGTTCAGGTTGCTCACCGGCCCATGGTCGTCGAAGACTTCTAAAGAGCCCTGCTCACGAAAGGTGACCGGATCCATAAAATACAGGAAAGCAGATCCATCCGTTTTGATCAACCGTGTACCATCATAGGTAATGCCCCACCCCTCTTGCTGTGGATTGGCGTAATTAAAAGTCTGCAACTTCCGCAGGTTACTTTTGTCGTATACAAAGCCAACACCATTCATCCAAGTCAACAGCACGATCTTATCGCCCATAATTGTCATTCCTTCTCCGAAAAGCTCATCTTCCAAATCCACCTTCTGTATGACGTTTCCAGTCTTTAAATCCACTTTTCTCAACGAGGAGCGACCCTGCATTCCGGTTGACTCATACAAGACCCCGTTCTCGTACTGCAAGCCTTGGGTGAACGCATTGGAATCGTGCGGAAAGGTATTGATCACTTCGAATTGATAGGCGGTAGCCGGAGGCGGAACGATAAGGATATTGGTATATGCGATATCTTCTTTACCAGCATAGTATATTTTGGCGCTCAAACTACGGTTGCCATAGTTGAATTTATCGGTGTCAAACTCTATTGCGGCAGTATCCGTTTTGCGGGCTAGCAAATCCCCATCCACCGAGTACACCACCGAATCCAGAGTTTCATCTGGGAAGCGCAACGCAAGCTGTACTTTCTCTCCTTTTAGCAGAGATGTACCTGCTTCCGGCGCGACAAATTCGAATTTTCCTTTTTGACTTTTACAGCCTACTAGGAATAAGCAGGCGGATAACAACACCGCAAAAGCTTGGTATTTCATATGTTCTTTTTTTTAATCTATAATGGCTAGATGCACTGGTCGTTACTTTAATAGCAAAAGTGCATTGCCTTATTTTTAATAGTGCCAAAAGGCATCTTTAATATGTTCTATTTTTACCTCTTCTTGGGATAAGACCGATACAATATCGAATCGAACTTCTCCCTCATGCCCATATTTAGCCAGATAAACATTCGCCAGCCTAACCATATTCTTTTGTTTGGCATAGTTTACTGATTCTTCTGGATAGCCATATCGCAGTGAGGAACGGGTCTTGACCTCAACAAACACTAAGATATCACCATCCTTCATGATAATATCAGCTTCTACATGTTTGTGTCGCCAATTTACCGTAAGTATTTTGTAACCACAACTTCGAAGATAAGCTTGTGCACGTTGCTCGCCAAAATCGCCCTTATCTTTCTTCTCCGTCATAATAGGCGCTTTACTTGACGATGGTATTGCCCAGATACACTCCTAACATCATCTCCATATCCTTATATTTTTTATAGTTGGCGAGTAATATCTCCATATCTACTGCAGATTGCGGAGATTTTAGTTCGTCACGAATCTTTTGTAACTCCTGCTCGACTTTCCTTTTTTTGAGCCGATACACCGTTTCGGTAACCAAACTTTTCAGGTGATCTATTTCGGTGGTCACATGGATTTTGCGCTTATCGTCATTCCAGTTCGGGCTGAGTTCGTAACGACTGGCTATGAGTGTAACGGCAAGATCGGATACGCCTGGCTGCTGATCGGAAATAAAGTGCTTCGCTTCTGGTATCTCGAAGTTCACCATTTTCTTTTTAAACACATCAAAAATATAGGCACTCGTAGGGTCTTCAAAGCTGATATCATCAAAATTATTGATGAGATAAGGTGCAATCGGCATATTATCTACTTCAGGATCCCAGGTTACTTGCTCCTGTCCATAGTTGAGCAGGATTCGGATTAATTCCCTTTCTTGCAGTATTTCGGACGATAGCTTAGTGCTTTGTGTGGTAGGTTGGCTTGGTGCAGCTCCCAGCTCTTCCGAACCCATCATGGCAGCGAAGAACTCTGCTGGAGGTTGATCACTAGCCGCTACCTTTTTCTCTTTGGCCGCCGACTTATTGATGCGCATCTTATTCAATTCCGACAAGAGAATACGCTCCTCCATATCCAACAAGGTGCTACATTGACGGATGTACAGCGAGACCTTAATTTCGTCGGGAATCAACGAGATACTTTCTACCACGTCACGGATTACACCGGCTCTTTTGACGGGATCATTGCCGGAATCCTTTAAGAGAATGTTGGTCTTGAAGAATACGAAATCTTCCGGGTGCTTGCTGATGTACTCTTTAAAATGTGCCGACCCGAACTTCTGCACATAGGAATCGGGATCGTGCCCATCGGGGAATAGCAATACCTTTACATTCAACCCTTCTTCCAGCAACATGTCGGTACCGCGTAGTGATGCCTTGATACCGGCGGCATCACCGTCGTAAAGGATTACGACGTTTTTGGTATACCTAGAGATTAGCCTAATCTGTCCGCTGGTAAGCGATGTACCGGAAGAAGAAACCACATTTTCGACGCCTGCCTGATGCATGGAGATCACGTCGGCATATCCTTCTACTAAGTAACAGATGTCGGCGTCCGAAATTGCCTTTTTGGCCAAATTAAGACCATATAGCACATCAGATTTATGGTAAATATCACTTTCGGGCGAGTTTACGTATTTCGGCACGCTCTTCTCGGTCTTTAGTGTTCGTCCACCAAATCCGATCACTCTTCCCGTCACGTTGACTATCGGGAAGATCACCCGTCCGCGAAACCGATCATACAGGCTTTGGTCTTCTCGTTGTATAGCGAGACCTATTTCTTTAAGGTATTCCTTATCAAACCCGGCAGCCTGTGCAGCGGTTACCAAAGCTTCCCATTTGTCGGGAGAATAGCCCAATGCAAACTTGCGGATAACATCTTCGCGGTAGCCCCGCTCTTTGAAATAGGATAAGCCAATGGATCGCCCTTCGTCCGATTCCCACATTTGATCCACGAAATACTGACCGGCCCACTTACTGAGCACATACAGACTCTCTCGCTTATCTTGCTTAGCCATCTGTTCGGGAGACCGCTCCACCTCCTCCACCTGAATGTGATATTTGTTGGCCAGGTATCGGATGGCTTCAGGATAGGAGTATTTTTCTATCTCCATCACAAACTTCAAAGAATCGCCTCCTGCACCGCAACCGAAGCATTTGTAGATGCCTTTGGCTACTGAAACATTGAAAGATGGTGTTTTTTCGTCGTGAAACGGACAGTTACCGATGAGGGACGTTCCTCGTTTCTTTAGGGGCACAAAGTCTCCTACGACCTCATCTATACGAGCCGTATCCAGGACTTTGTCTATTACCTCCTGCTTGATCATACCCCGAATGTACTAAGGATAACTAAAAAGAAAAAATTAATGTTTAGAAGCGGATGGATTTTCCGTCGCCGGTAGATCCAGATCCATAAACTTGGAATTCTGGGAAGCAAACTCCGGCACGATGTCTTTCATCCGACTTACTAAATCCATCTGATCTACCTCTGGGTCTGAGCCTTGCACAAAAGTACACAATGCATTGACCTGCAAAATACTAGCCTGATAATCTTGCATATTCACTAAAGCAATCATGATTTTCTTGTGGTGGGTCTGCAAGGTGTTTTCATCGTTAGCAAGTAGCTCTTCATAAATTTTCTCGCCGGGTCGCAAGCCTGTATAGGCAATTTGTATATCTTCCGGATAACGATATCCTTTCAGACGGATCATTCTTTTGGCCAAATCAACGATTCTGATAGGTTTACCCATGTCAAAGACGAATACTTCGCCGCCCTTGCCCATGATAGCTGCTTCCTGCACCAATTGACATGCTTCGGGAATGGTCATGAAATAGCGCGTAATATCATGATGTGTAACAGTTAGTGGTCCACCAGCGCTCAGTTGCTTTTCAAACAGCGGGATGACCGAGCCATTAGAGCCCAGTACATTACCAAATCTAGTGACGATGTAATTCGTTGCACTCAAACCATTCAGCGCCGACACGTAAATCTCAGCGATACGCTTTGTGGCTCCCATCACGTTCGTCGGGTTAACGGCTTTATCTGTCGAGATCATGACGAACTTATCCACGCCGTATTGGCTGGCAAGATCGGCTATCACCTTCGTGCCGTGTACATTAGTTCGTACAGATTCATACGGATTAGCTTCCATTAGCGGCACATGCTTGTATGCTGCTGCATGAAACACCACCTCAGGCTTGTATTTTTTGAAAATGCTTTCCATGAATTGCTTATCACGTACATTTCCGACAATAAATTTGCCTCCTAATTTTTTTACCTGTTTTAGCTCTTGTTGCAGGTCATATAAAGCAGATTCGGCTTGATCAATTACGATTAATCTGGCCGATGTGGTAATCGCTATTTGCCGAACCAATTCTCCACCGATGGATCCTGCTCCGCCAGTTACGAGCACCACTCGCCCTGCTAACGCTTCCGCTATGATGGGGTTGTCTAATTGGATGGCTGCCCTGCCAAGCAAGTCGGCAATCTGCAAAGGACGCAATTGGTTGACAGCGACCTGACCGTGAAGCATTTTTGCGGTGGACGGCATAATCTTTATTTTTACAGCACAGGCTTCTACGACCTGTGTAATACGATTAAGACGCTCTTTATTATTATCATCCAGCGCAATGATCACTTCTTCTACATTCATAAATTCTAATGTAGCCTCATTTAGCTGGTCGATACTCAGAATCTTATAGCCGTGAATCATCTTACCAATCCTGGACGGATTGTCGTCTGCAAAAGCAACGACTTTGTATTTCTGTTTAACATCTCCGCGCAAAATATTTAGGGTGATCGTACCCATATTTCCTGCTCCAAAGATCATCACCCGTGTGAGTTTACGCCCTTGTAAAAACAGGGACTCGTATATGGTGCGGTAGAAAACACGTGCTGCTACGAGCGCTACCGTAGTCAAAAAAGCATGCATAAATACTACTGCGTAAGAAAGACGCAGCAATTGGCCCGGGAGCTCCTCTCTAGAAAGCGTGTTGCGAGCCACTAGCGACACGGCCATAAGAATGCCTAACGCCGTGAAGGTGGCAATCATGATCCTACGCGCATCTTGGATACCTGCCTGCCGCACAATGCCGCGATACGTTCGATAGTACACGAAAGAAGTCGTATACATGGCGGTCACCGTAAGGGACTTTAGGAACATCAGCCCATAATCAAACCTTCCTTTGAAACTATTGATCACGTAATTGGATAAATAATAGCAAAGGAGTACAATCGTAGCGTCGATGAGTAAAATCACCCAACGAGGATTGTCTTTACGAAATCTTTTTGCAATGGATAGAATCGCCATGTATGTTAATAGGGTGAATAGAATACTTTAACGCTGCGTATTGGCTAAAAGGTGTTCTTCCACATCATACTTTCGACTGGTCTCACGGTTTTTTTGTTGTATTTAGCATTTCCCTTGGTGTTGTATAGCGTTTCAATATCGCCCTCTACATCAAAGTAAATCAATTGCCCTATGGGCATGCCGGCATAAATACGAACAGGTTGTGCCACAGATATCTCCAGCGTCCAGGTATTGCAAAAGCCTACATCACCCTTGCCTGCAGTTGCATGAATATCGATACCCAATCTTCCTGTACTGGATTTTCCTTCCAGAAAAGGCACATGTTTGTGGGTTTCGGTATACTCCAACGTTACGCCTAGATATAGGGTATTGGGCTGCAAAACAAAGCCACCTTCCTGAATTTCAAAATGATATATCTCATTGTGTTTCTTCGCATCCAGAACGCGGTCCCGATAGGTTGCCAAATATTTACCCAAGTGTACATCGTACGAATTGGTGCCCAGACAAGCACGATCGAAAGGTTCAATGATTATCGTCCCTTCTTCAATCTCTGTCATTATTCGCTTATCAGATAAGATCATATGTTCGTTTGTTAAACCCGCTATTAGGAAAATAGCCGGGCATCAAAAATACATCATTGAATGATATTCAGCAAATTTGACTTTTGTTGCTTATTTTTGAATATGGGATTAGTTTATCTACGGGAGCTCGATGCGGACTCTAAATTTGCAATCTGGAAAATCGAGGAGACGGCCGATGAGCTATTGTCTTTTCTACAGTTGAGTGAAGTGGAATTGCATACACTACAAAATCTGAATAAAGGTAAACGCACGCTGCATTGGTTAGCTACCCGCGTACTGTTGCGACAGCTATTGCACACGGAAGAATACATTCGTTGCGTGCCAGATAGCAACGGAAAGCCTTACCTCCCAGATTATTCCTTGCAGATATCGCTTACACATTCCTTTGATTACGCCGGTGCCATGTTGAGTAATAAGGGCGTATGCGGTATTGATCTGGAATTGGTAAAAGATAAAATTGAGCGCATCAAAGCAAAGTTTCTTAAACCAGAGGAGCTTTCTTTCTTACCCACCAAATTGAATCGTATCGAGCAGTTGTATGCTTGCTGGTGCGCAAAAGAAGCGGTATACAAATTACAGGGCAATAAAGGAACCTCATTTTTAAACAACATGACCATCTTACCCTTCGAATACACGCCTCAAGGGGTGATGCAGGTCAGGCTAGATGCACATGGTAGCTCGCAGGTATTCGATGTTTACTATGAGCGCTTTAACGACTATATGCTGGGCTATGTGGTTGGCGCCTACTAAGCTGAAATAAAATAT
Organism: Sphingobacterium sp. lm-10; assembly: GCF_023554555.1. Lineage (NCBI taxonomy): Bacteria > Pseudomonadati > Bacteroidota > Sphingobacteriia > Sphingobacteriales > Sphingobacteriaceae > Sphingobacterium > Sphingobacterium sp. lm-10. Next base: position 492,515 of record NZ_JAMJWC010000002.1, on the reverse strand, counting down.
TTTGTATCTTTGTGCCGCTATGTCGGTAAAAATTGGAGATCATATAGATTTGGGCGCATTTCCGCTATTGCTTGCACCTATGGAAGATGTAAGTGACCCACCCTTTCGCTTTGTTTGTAAGCAAAATGGGGTGGATATGATGTACACAGAGTTTATCTCGTCTGAGGGCTTAATTCGCGATGCGGCAAAGTCGCGTCAGAAATTAGATATCTTTGAATACGAGCGCCCTATTGGTATTCAGATCTTTGGTTCTGAAATAGAACACATGCGTATGGCATCCGAAATCAGCTCCCAAGCTGGCCCGGATCTTATCGACATCAATTATGGCTGTCCGGTTAAGAATGTCGCTTGTCGTGGCGCTGGTGCTAGCTTGTTGCAAGACATCGATAAAATGGTCGCCATGACCAAAGCCGTTGTCGAAGGAACTCATCTGCCTGTTACAGTCAAAACCCGCTTGGGCTGGGATGATAATACGAAGAATGTATATGAAGTAGCAGAGCGGCTGCAGGATGTGGGGATCAAAGCCCTCTCTATTCATGGTCGTACACGCGCTCAAATGTATAAAGGCCAAGCAGACTGGTCTATGATTCGCGATGTAAAAAAGAATCCTCGGGTAAAAATTCCAATTTTTGGTAATGGCGATGTGGATTCGGTAGAGAAAGCGGCTGCGTGGCGCCAAGAATATGAAGTAGACGGCATTATGATCGGCCGAGCTGCGATTGGTTATCCATGGATTTTCAGAGAGATTAAACACTTCTTCGAAACGGGCGAACATCTTGATGGTCCAACCATTAAAGAACGGGTAGATGTCTGCAAAACACACTTAACGAAGTCCATTGAATGGAAAGGTGATAAGACTGGTATTTTTGAGATGCGCAGGCACTATGCGAACTACTTTAAGGGTATCCCCAATTTCAAAGAGTATAGGATGCGCTTGGTAAGCCTTCCTACTCATAGCGAAATTCTGGAAGTACTGGACGAAATCGAGCATCAATTCGATGCAGAACTCATCGTATCTTAACTTATTTTATTTATCTATCGATGTTTAGCCGATCGGTTTAAACCGATCGGTGATGTATTTGGCTAGCCGGTGATTTACCTCGCTCCAATAGGTTAATAATTCTTCCGCCTCCGTTAGCTTATCTTCCTGATTAAGCAAGGCCTTTTCTAGCACTTTTACTGGACGAATTTCTTTCACTTTAATTTGCGCAAAACGCGAGCTTAACTTGTGTATTAGTTCTCCCAATGCTACGGTATTCTTTTCGTGTAGGTACTGCATCCCATCGGCCAACATAGCACTGTTTCCTTGCTGAAGTTCTTGCAATACCTCTTCCAACATGCCGTCATCCCCCATCGTAAAGGCTTCTAAATCATCCAGATAAAACATAGGCTGAGACGAGGTGCTTCTACTCACATTTGTTGATTCCTGAGCGTCGGTTGTTTCCCAAGCCACATCCAGTATTTCAGTGATTGTTTTTAATAGTTTGATCTTCAGGATAGGTTTGGAAATGTAAGCGTCATATGCCTCTAATTCACTTTTCTCTTCGTCATTAAGTAAGACATTCGCGGTGGAGGCAATCACTTTCTTAGGCCGGACACCATCGGATTTTAATGCCGCCAACAGCTCATGCCCTGTCATGCCTGGCATTTTTACATCAGTAATAACAAGGTCATATACATCCCGTTTTTTGCTCAAGTGTTCAAAAGCCTCTAACGGATCATTCATGGTGGTGATATGAGCACCATACTCGCTTAAAATCATTTCGTAGAGCTTCGTGATCAGTGGATCATCATCTACACAAAAGATCTCCTTCTCTTTTAACAAGGATTTTGACAAGCCTGAAAGTTCGTCGTTTGAGACAGGCGGATCTGACTTCTTTAGCGGCAGGAACAGGTGAAAAGTAGATCCCTCGCCTACCTTGCTCGTTACAGAGATGGTTCCTTGTAATTGTTGCACTACTTTTTTCACCAAACCTAGCCCAAGCCCGATGCCTTTTGATTTATTTTTATAGGTACCAATTTGCTGATATTCCTCAAAGATCATATCAATGTTAGCTTCTTGAATACCAATACCCGAGTCGGCAACATCGATGTTTACTTCATAAATTCCATCGGTTTCCACTACTCCTGCAGTCAATTTTACGAAACCCTTGTAGCTAAACTTAATGGCATTATGAATGAGGTTATAAATGATCTGCTGTATACGGTAACCATCAGACGAGACGTAGAAAGGCTCCTCTGGCAGAATATATTGAGCTTCCAGTTGTGCATCAGCAATCATATTGGCTGTATTGTCCCGTATCTGTTGCAAAAGCTCCGTCAGATCAAAAACGTTATCAGAAATTTCGATAATACCCGACTCAATTTTGGCACTGTCTAATATCTCATTGGCCACATTGAGCAGATGAAGTGACGAGGACTTGATAGACCGCGCTTTTGTATCTGATGAGTCTAGTAATTCGGCGTAGCCGATAATGGAAGTAAGCGGCGTGCGCAGCTCATGGCTCATCGTCGTGAGGAACTGTTGCTTGGCGATTACTTCCCGCTTGGCCTTCTCCTCATTCTTCAGAATCTGTTGTTGATATTCTTTATTCTTATTGATATCGCGTCCCACTAAAAACACCAACAGAAAGCTTAAAACGGCAAAAGATACAATTACGATGATAATGGTGTGCTGAAAGTTTTTGGAAAACGCAGCAGTACGACGGGCCTGCTCCATGGTCTGGTTGTTCTCTTGAAAGCGTAGATCATTTAAGATCTGCTCCAAATCCATCGTGATGCGCGCACTCTTCTGATAGAGCTTGATCTCATTCTGATTGATCCGCTCCATGAGCTCTAGCTCATTGGTATAGTAATTGGCAAATGCATCTTTGATAACCTCCGTTACTTGATCTTCTGCTGGTGGCGGATCTACTCGCTCCACCACGACGGTATCGGTCACCGTATGCACCACAGTATCCGAGATCGTCTTATAGGTCTGTTGCAAAACTCTCGGCTCTGTCCTAGGAGGCTTGGCCTTAGAAAACAATCGTTGAAAAAAGCCTCGTCTTTTGCTACCCGAATCTTCCTTTTGGAAAAACATGCTATCTGGAATATTGCGACTTCGTACTTCTAAAGAGATACGGTCTATAATATTGAGCGAGTCGCTAGAGCTAAATGTATCTAATTTAGAAAGCAAATCCTCTTCCAGATTATCTAGCACTTCGAGTTGTTTTTCACTGCGCATGCTCTTCAACACGCGAAACTCATCTTTTATTTGCTCCAGAACGGTCGGAATAGAGTCCAGATCTTGAATATCTGCTGAATCCAACTCATTAGAATAGAGCGACCGTAATTTAAGGATGTTATCTCCGATAGAGTCGATAAGCAGCACATGTTGGCTATCGAAATCTTCTGCAGGAAGCAAACTTTGGGCATAAAAAACATCGTTTAATCGATGTAAATCTGCCGTAATCTTGCGAAAAAGCTCCCATTTCTTATTAGGATTAGATAATTGAGCTACGCGATCTGTAAGTTCAAAAAGATTATTGATCGAATAAAATCCTATCCCGCCAATGCAAAGCGCAGACAGCATAAGAATGAAGAATATCTTACTTTTTAATGAATTCACGTGCAGCAAATTTAGGGAGCTATATAATCTTCGCTTGTACCTAGCGGTACAAGCGAAGATTTATCAATAGTGCTTCGGCTATTTTAGAAGCGCTAAAAGTTCTGAGGGGTTGAAGGGCTTATTAAGGAAGGTCGTTACGCCCAGCGATTGTGCTTCCTCACGTAATTGCTCATCCAGCATGCGGCTCATGACTATCACTTTGCTCACGCCAGTATTTTCATTAATCCAGCGCACCAAATCCACCCCATTGGTATCTGGCAGCCTATAATCCACCAATGCTACATCAAATTCAGCATTTTGTAACTGCTCTTTTGCAGAAGCACCATCTGTGGCCTGCGATGCCTGATATCCGTTTTTGTTCAAGTAATTGCTCACAAGCTTACAAAACATCAAGTCGTCTTCTATCACCAGTATGTTGTTCATATCTTTCTCTTGTTTAATCAAACATTTTTTTTGCCTGTTGATCTATCGTGTAAACGGCCATACAACTTTGCACAAAACCTTCGATCAATTCATCTAGACCAAGACCTAATATACCGAAATTTTTGATATCGAACAAGATCAGGCGTACATCGTCGTAAGACCAACCATCCGTATTTTTGACCGACAGGTTGGTTCCATAAACTTCCCAGGAATCTAGCCCTTCGGGCAGGGGTTGGTTAAGCGGATACTTGGATTTCCGAGAATAGATGGCTAATGGCCTCATTCCCTTTTCCGTAGCATGCACCATCATCCGTGCGTCGAAGGCAAAGCTTCGGTTCTTCGTATCGGGTAAAGTTCCTATATGATAAAAGGCATTTTCGAACTTTTCGTTTGCATTACTGAAAATTAATTCTTGAATGAGGTACTTATCATCTGGATTTGCAGACAGTGCTTGGTAAGCTTTATCAAACTCGGATTGCGACGTTACAGTGTATACCCCTTGCCCGGCATTGCTATCTGGCACCTTAATGACCATACTACCTTCCAACTGATCGTAATAAGAGGCCAACTCGCCTAGCGATACATCTAAGAAGGTCTTGGGAACATAGATCTCTAAACCATCTTTCTTGAACTCTTCGTTGAAATCTGCGTAAGCCTTGTATGCCGCACTTTTGTTTCGGCCTCCAGCCAAACAAGCTTCAATAGGATTCAGGAGTAATGTTTTTGACTTTTCTGGAATACGATCCCAAGGATGCTGCGTTACGTAGCGAAAAGCGGCTCTGATCGGCACCCAATTGCCCTGTTCGTCTTGAATGTGCAATTTACCATCTTCAAACTTGACAGATTCGACATCGCTCGATTTGTACTCTGCTAAATAGACTGGTTCGCCAAAAACGTCTGCAATCGCGGAAGCATAACCCACGTTTTCCATCGGGTTTTTATCATAGATCAAGGCTAGTGCACCCGTTTCTTCGTGCGCATCTACAATGGGCTTAAAGGTATCGTTCATCAACTTATAATAGCCACCGCTCTCCGGATCAAATTCGGGCAAAGGCATTGATTTTTGCCCTGAAGGGCAGGAGTTGGTCTCAATGACTACTAGCTTTTTCTGCCCTTTGCTATTCACGACATGCATTAAATCCGTGCCCGCCCATTTAAAATACTTGGGTGTATAATTGATCACTTTCTCCAACGCTGCTGACTGTACATGCGGATTTAAGCGGACGTAGCGTTCCACGAGCTGGTGATTATTCAGATTCAAGAAATAAGACACCAGCGGATGTAAATTGGAGTTCAATGCACGGGGATACCAGTGATCCGCTGGCTCGAAATCTCCCGGCTCCACTAAATGAACACCTTTAGAAATTGACAGTTTCATATGTAAATGATTTTATCTTTCATGTAACATACAGTATTCATGGCTATCGAAACGATCAGGCGCATAAATACTGCGTAAAAAATGCTTATTTATATTTATAATGGCACATCGTTCAGGTATGACAAGATGTACTCTTTGTTTTTGATTAACATGTAAATTCCGCTCAGCACCATACTGGAAACGACAATCATGCGAAACATGTATTCTGAAATGCGTCCGAGTAATTTGCGACCAAAATAGGTTCCTACCATGGCTGCACCACCGACGATTAGACCGTATTTCACAATTTCTCCGTCGATTAGCCCTAGTGCCGCGTAGCTGATAATTTTTGTTACGTGTAACAAGATGGCATTGGCAGAACGTGTACCCAGAAGTGCTTCTTTCGACATGCCGTATTGGAGATACGCGGAATTCATCAATGGACCGACGCCACCGATCAAACCCGAAAGAAAGGACACCACCAAACCCATTGGTGCAAAATGCCAGGCTTTGATCGTTTTTTTCTTTTCCGTTTCTGTTGCTTTTGGTGCTTTGAACTGGATTACGGTAGATACCAGAAATAAACCGATGATAATTTGAAGCAGATCTGTGGGCACCTCAGCAAGTAACCGCGCGCCGATCACTGAACCGATCACAGTGGAAGGGAAAAGCCATTTAAACAAGTGCCAATCAATATCTTTCCAGAAGAAAAATGTCTTGGAAACACTACTACAGGCGATTCCGATAGTCATGATCGGAGCCACACCCCGAACACCTATGAATGCCGTGATAATGGGCATGACCAGCAAACTGGCACCTCCTCCGCTGAGGACGCTTAAGACAAAAGTTATGATAACCCCAATGATGAGGAAAATAATATACATATTAACGGGTTTGATTCTATAACAACGTGGACACAGGAAACAAAAATAGTGCCTTTACGCACGTGGAAGCTTCCAAATTACAGCTATTAATCGTTTCAGCCAAGAAAATAGTATATATAAGGGAGAATGTTAACGTTTCTTAACCAAAAGACAATGTTGGAAGAAAGTATCATACTCAAATGGACTTAGGCCGGCAATTCTGCTGTCGTGCTATTTAATGAATCATGTAGTTGTTGCGTGTCTAATTGCTTTTCCCATCTTGCCACCACGACAGTGGCTACTGCATTGCCCACCAAATTAGTGAGCGCGCGGCATTCTGACATAAACTTGTCTACACCTAAGATCAGCGTCATACCGGCCACTGGCACTTCGGGCACCACAGCAAGTGTAGCCGCTAAGGTGATAAAACCGGCTCCAGAAACTCCAGCAGCGCCCTTAGAACTCAACATCGCTACGAGTAACAAAATAATTTGCTGATCTAAGCCCAATTCAATATTACAGGCTTGTGCAATAAACAGCGCAGCTAAGGTCATGTAGATATTCGTGCCATCTAAATTAAAGGAATAGCCTGTAGGTACCACGAGTCCAACTACCGGCTTAGCACATCCTGCCCGCTCCATTTTTTGCATCAAGCTCGGTAGCGCTGATTCAGAAGAACTAGTTGCTAAGACTAATAGCAGCTCGTCTTTGAGATAGCGCAACAACTTAAAGATATTGAAGCCATTATAACGTGCTACGGCCCCTAAAACTACGGAGATAAAGAAGAAAGAGGTGAGGTAAAAGGTTAAGACTAGAAAAGCTAAATTAGACATGGCGCTAAGCCCATATTTGCCGACCGTAAACGCCATAGCACCAAACGCTCCTATAGGTGCTAACTTCATCAGCATATTGACGACTTTAAACACCGGGTGAGACAGCGCCTGAATAAAATCATAAACCGGCTTACTCTTATCGATAGTGGAAGCTATCCCGATTCCAAAAATAATAGCCGTAAATAGCACCTGTAGTATATTCGTACCAGTCAAAGGGCTGATCAATGTCTGCGGAATGATATTTAAAACAAATTTGACGAGAGAGGAGTCTTTCGCGCCGGCCACATAGTCTGAAACGCTGTCAATGTCTAATGTATCTGGATTTATATTAAGTCCTCTCCCGGGCTGAAACACATTGCTCACGACGAGCCCAATGATAAGCGCCAGTGTGGAAAACGTGAGAAAATAAATCATTGATTTTCCTGCTACACGACCAACCTTTTTCATATCATTCATCGAAGCAATCCCCAAAGTCACGGTAATGAAGATTACAGGTGCGATGATCATCTTAATCAATTGGATGAATCCATCTCCCAAAGGCTTCATTAACTCTCCTAAATTGGGTTGAAAGTGTCCCAAAAGCACACCCGCAAGGATGGCAAAAAGTACTTGTACATAGAGCAATTGATAAAACTTTGGCCTACGAGGAGGCATTTCCGCACGTATTTGTTGTAGATCGACTGGCATTGATGTAAAAAGTTATTTTTAGATTTATGTTGTTCGGCGATTCTAAGGTCTAATTGCTTTCCAGAGGCGCGATATGATAGATTTCTCGCTAATTCCTACTATGACAACAAAAGCAGCCAGTAGCCCATTACTCCACCAAACATGATTGCTTAAAAGCGTTTGCATAATAGCGGCTAATGAAATTCCGAGCAGTAAATATATACAAATTTTAGCAACTGAATAAGGTATGGCGTAATTTTTTTGCCCCCAAAAATAAGAAAGCAACACCATGCTTAAATATGTTACTGTGGTAGACAATGCGGCTCCTACATACGAATACTTAGGTATAAGAATGATATTTAAAACGACGGTAATGATCGCTCCAATTACGGAGATATACAGCCCATAGCGCGTTTGATCGGTAAGCTTATACCAAATGGAGAGATTCATATAAATGCCTAAGAGCACATAATTAAACAATAATACGGGTATAATAGGAAGCCCCGACCAATACAAGGCCTGTTGTACAGGATCACCGGACTTATTAATAAAATATTTTAACCAATCCAGATTCGCACAAATGCCCAACATACCGATGACCATAAATAGCACAAAATAGATCATGATATTGGCGTAGGTTTTCTTCGCATTTTCGTTTTTTGCATAAGCAAAGAAGAAGGGTTCTGCTCCAAGACGAAATGCCGTAACGAATAAGCTAATGAAAACTGCGATTTTCGACACGGCACCATAAATACCCAAATCTTGTTTGCCAGATGCTCCTGGCAACAAGTGTGGAAACATCATTTTGTCTAGATGCTCGTTGATGATAAAGGAAATATTTGCAATTAATATCGGAAAACTATACCAAAGCATACTTTTAATAAGCGATTTATCTATCTGCCAACGCAGACTAATAAGCTGAGGTAATAGCATCAACAGGGTGAAGAGACTAGCGATAAGATTAGCCAGGAATATATTGCCCAACACCCAATCCGGCTGAAACCATCCTACTAAGAATTCTCGCCAGAACGCACTATCTACGATTAACGTCGGAAACAGAAATAGAAACAACAGGTTACCGCCTATGTTAACAACAATATTCAGAATTTTCAGGGTACCATATCTTACGGCCTTGCCCTCGGCACGAAGCTTAGCAAAGGGGACTACAGCTAGCGCATCGGCAATGAGTATACCGGTAAACAATTGAATATACGTGGTGTAATCTGCGGACGCTCCACCTTCATTAAACCATGCAGCAATATTCTCTTTGGTGAAATAAATGGTAACCCCAAGCAACAAAGAGGTAATCAACGTAACAAAAAAAGCATGATCAAATACCTTTCCCTTTTCTTCTGGTTTTACCTTCTGCAAATACCTGAAAAAGGTGGTTTCCATGCCAAATGCTAATAGCGCATTGAGCATAGACATCCAGGCATACAGATTGGTAAAAACACCAAATGCGGTAGGACCTTTTAGCCGGTCAATAAAGATTGGTGTGAGGAGAAAGTTGAGCAGCCGGGAGACAATGGTCGTAAAACCATAGATAATCGTATCCGTCAAAAGCCGCTTGATACCTGACACCTACCGCTGTTTTTTTAGTACTTCAAAATTGTGGTAATTCTTTGGCGCCACTTCCAAGACTTGCACATTTTCTACCGCAGCAGCATCCGGTCCTTCCCAACACCATTCTTTGATGCTTTCTAATCCAAAGCTATCACCCACAGCTTCTATAAACACAGAACCATCTTCCTGATTTACTACATATCCCTTCACACCTAATTGATCAGCGACCGCTTTTGTAGCGGCACGGAAATGTACTCCTTGCACCTTGCCGGTTACTGTGATATTCCACTGTTTCATGATTGCAAATATAGTGGGACATTTTCAAATTAAGCCTATACATTTTGTATTGCCTCAACGTCTCAGTTCAATATATAGAAAGAATTATACAATCCGTTGAACAGCGGCTTCAGCAGTAATAGTCAGGCCATCCAAATCTTTAATCAAAAGTAGACCTGGTGATTTTCCTACTTCTAAAGAACCATATTTATCATCCAACTTTAGTGCCTTAGCACCATTGATCGTAGCCCATGAAAGGGTAGTTTCGAAAGATAGATCAGTAAATGCCTCATGGATGGTCTTCAGTTCCTCTAACACATCCAGTGTATCGTTGGATGCTAAACTATCGGTGCCAATCATGATCTTCTGCTTGCTCAACACGAAGCTTTGTATTTTCGGCAAGCGGCCTTCGATATATTGATTGGCCTTTGGACACAAACAGTAATACACATCTCTTCCGATCCGAGTTACGTAGTCCATATCCTTTGGTGCAGTGTACGTATTATGTATTAATAACAGACGATTCTCGGCTGGTAAGAATTGAATGCTGTTTTGCAATGCATTTTTTCCATTCGCCGTCACATGATCGTGTGAAATATTATTCTCCTTATAAAAGTCGAGGAATTCACCTCGCTTGTAACGGAAAAATTTATTTTCCTCATCGCTTTCCTGATTATGAAGGCTGAAGATATTATTGGCATCCACCTTATCCGAAAGGGATCTCAACAATTTCTTGGAACAGGAGTAAGCGGCATGCGGCGTGATCGAAGTGCGCTGTGGTTCGAAATCGTATTCAATATCTCTTGCCTGATCAACCCGATCATCGGCTACCGCCGGATCAAACCCAAGCAATTCTACAAAGGTGTGGTAACAGATCGGACTTTGCGCTTTCACCTTTGCTGACACCGTTGTATTCACATGGTCTCCGACCACCTGTATACCCTTAGCAAACATAGCCTTATCCGCTTCCACCATTGCTTGATTGATAGCTTCTTGCGAAGCGGTTCTTTCCGACATGACGGCATTCAAAAATTTGGGAAGACCCGTTCCTTTTGCCACTTTACCTTTCATGTGTGACAATTCCAAATGGCAATGTCCATTAACAAACCCTGGCGTTAAAACACCTTTGTGCCGGATCAATTTTTTATCCTGAAGTTGAGGATCGGAAGAATGATAGACTCCAACAATAAGTCCTTTTTCATCCAAAGCGACAACTCCCCCTTTAATCGGTGGAGAAGTAACCGGCATAATGTAATCTGCAGTGTAGTAAGTTGCCATTTAGCGTTTCATGAGATAAGGTGAAGAAAAACACTTCACCCTTGCAGTCAAACGTAAAGAAATCTGAGCGAATATAAAAATTAACGGCTCTCAAATTAAGCTTTTATATTCTGCTAGAAAGAATTAGCTTTGCGCCATCGATTAGGGGTGCCTTGTTTTTATTAACACGAATACAGGCTGAGATTATACCCAGTTTCACCCAAGGTGAGACATACCTGATCCGGATAATGCCGGCGTAGGGAGGGAAGTTAAATAAAAAGGTGTTGTAACCCCTTGCAACATCATGTTTAACGAACAACAAACAGATTAACATGATAAAGCAGTATTTTGCCTTATGTGCCCTATGCTTGATGGCGTGCCTGGCTTTTGCGCAGGAAAAACTTTCTATACAAGTAATTGATGAGCGCGCCAATCCAATCGTCGGAGTCACGGTATCTATCGGTAATATAACACAAACTACAAATACCCGTGGTATGACTACCTTTCCTAAGGTAACTGGAGCATCCCAAACCGTGAAAGCAAGCTATCTCGGCTATGAAACGGCATCTCAAGTCATTCCGGCAGGACAATCTACCCTAAACCTTATCTTGAAGCCGGCAATGCACCAGACGGGGGAAGTATTTGTACAATCTACTAGAGCACGCGAAAATGGCCCGACCACCTTTAGTAACATCAGCAAGGAAGAGTTGCGCAAGACCAATTTGGGGCAGGATATTCCATTCTTGCTGGATCAGACGCCGGGTGTAGTTGTTAGTTCTGATGCAGGGGCCGGAATCGGCTACACCAGTATGCGCATTCGTGGATCAGACAATGAACGCATCAATGTAACCTTAAACGGCATTCCGCTCAACGATGCAGAAAGCATGGGTTCCTTTTTTGTCAATCTCCCCGACTTTGCATCATCCGTAGAAAGTATACAGGTACAGCGTGGTATTGGTACCTCTACCAACGGTGCCGGTGCATTCGGCGCATCGGTAAACATACAAACCGATGTGTTGGAAACGCAGCCTTATGCCGAGTTGAATAATTCATATGGCTCATTCAACTCCTGGAAGAATACAGTAAAAGTAGGTTCTGGCTTATTAAAGAATAAATATGCCTTTAATGCCCGTTTGTCGCGCATAGCTACCGATGGTTATGTGGAGCGTGCATCGGCCAATATGCAATCCTTTTATCTTGACGGGGGGGTGTATACGCAGAAACATACCTTGAAAGCAACCTTATTTTCTGGAAAACAAACGACCTATCAGGCTTGGTATGGCACACCAGAACCACTGCTGACCGGCAATCGCGAAGAATTACCTGCGTATGCAGATGCCATGGAAATATTTGATGAAACGGAGAGACAGCGATTGTTTAATGCAGACCGGAGATACAATTTCTACACGTACGATGGGCAAACCGACAATTACCAGCAAACACATGCGCATTTACAATACAGTTTCACACCAAACGATAAGGTAAGTATACAAAGCGCGTTACATTACACACGCGGAGCTGGCTATTTTGAAGAGTTTCGTGCGGATGATCGTCTCTCCAGATATAATCTTCCAAATGTGATTCATGGCACGGATACTATTTCACGTACGGATCTGGTGAGACAGCGCTGGCTAGACAATCATTTTTACGGCGTGACTTATGCTGCCAATTACAAAGTATCCAATGATTTAAGATTTACTGTAGGCGGAGCGTATAATGAATATATAGGCGACCATTTTGGTGAGGTCATCTGGGCACGCTATGCCTCTACAGGTAATTTGGGAGATCGTTATTATTTTAATGATGCCAAAAAGACTGACTTTAACATCTATGGTAAAGCAGATTACAGAAAAGACGATTGGTTACTCAATGCTGATCTGCAATACCGCATCATTAATTACCGGGCGGAAGGGCCAGATCAGCGAGCTGTATATCTAGATTTTAGGGATAATCTGCATTTCTTTAACCCCAAGTTTGGTACCACTTATTTTATCAACGAATCGGCAAATGTATACGGTTCTTATGCCTATGCAAGCAAAGAGCCGGTGCGGAAAGATTACGCAGAGAATCCGCTTAATGAGTTTCCCAGACCAGAACGCATGCATAATGTAGAGCTGGGCTACCGCTTGCGCGAATCAAACTTCAACCTAGGAGTGAATGCGTACGCTATGCTGTACAAAGATCAATTAATTGCAACTGGTGCCTTAAATGATGTTGGTGGTAGTATTCGCCAAAACGTGCCGGATAGCTATCGCGCTGGAGTGGAGTTTGATGGCGCTTGGATTATCTCCCCTCAGTTCGAGTGGAGGGCAACTGCCGCATTGAGTACCAACAAGATTCGAAATTTTGTAGAGTACATCGCTATTTATGATGCAGATTGGAATATGGCTGGTCAGCAGGTGAATACGTATGACAAAACTGATATTGCACTATCACCAAGCACGGTGTTATCCAGTGATTTCACCTATCGACCAATGGAACCTTTGGCGTTGAGTCTGACGAGTAAATATGTTTCGCGCATGTACTTAGACAATACTTCTTCGCTTGACAGAAGTATAGACCCATCTTTTGTAAACAACCTGCGTGCACTCTACACATTATCTGCCTGGGGATTGGAACGGGTGGATCTAAATTTGGCGGTCAACAATGTATTAAACACAAAATTTGCAACCAATGGATACACGTGGGGGTCTATAGACCCATCCGGTACACATAATTTTTATAATTTCTATTTCCCCCAGGCCACCATCAATTTCTTACTAGGGTTGAATATTCGATTCTAGCAAAAGTCTACACTAACCCCCTTAGCACTGTTCGTTGCTGAGGGGTTCGTTACTTTATGCCTCTTAGTTGCGTAACATCTACCTGCCTATTCCCATGCTAATTTGTAGGTAAACAGTGCCAGTACGATCATTTGGTGCATTAATTAATTCGGCATTTCCTACTTTCCAGGCTTGCCGGCTTACTCCCATTTGATAGCCTACTTTGAACTTAGGGCGATAAGTAGCCGTCAGCAAATCATAGGTCTTGACCGTGATACCGAGATCTGCAACAGGCACGATGTGTCTAAGGCGAGTTTGATTGGATCGTATCGTCAAATATTCATCAAAGTCTCCTGTGACATTATTTTTGTTGATTACTGCTGTAGTAAATTGTGGCCCAAAACCCAGTGAAGGTGTGACCACCCATCGGTTGATATAAAACATATTGGTCGCAATATAAGCGGTAGGTGTTGTTGCCGTAAATTCGCTATCGCGCCCAATACCATACATACTGGAAACATTTCCTCCTACAACCACTTTGCCAAATCGATAACCGATTCCTAACGCGACATTAATACCAACCGGAGAGATCGTACTTACTCCTTGTTCTTGCATAGCGTTGTTAAGTGCCGGTGCACTAAAATAGCTCCCTCCTACATGTAAATTCCATTCAAATGGAAGGCTGTGAAATTGCGCAGATGCTTTACCACACATGGCGAGGCATAGAAGTAGAACGACTAAGTATCTGTTCATAGCATGTTGTTGTATAAGATTGAGTTGAAATATTGAACCTGCCTATCTGAATAGGCTTTTTAATAACACAAATACGGTTTACAAGTTTTGTGCTATTTCAAATCCGCATCAGCAGTAAAATTTTCCTATTGCATATATTTCAAATATCCGTAATTTAGCCATTACATATTACCTAGATCGTCAACCATTTACTACCAATGATAAGCATGCCGTATACTACCCATATGGATTATATTTTATTTCTGTGCTGATATGTCGGACTGGGAATTATTGGCGGGTCTTAAAGCTGGAGACAATCGGGCATACAAAAACTTGTATGACACACATTATTACCCCTTATGTGTTTACGCCAATCGAATAATCGACGACGAGTACTACGCTCAAACCATTGTAAATGATGTTTTTTTCGGGATTTGGCAAAATCGTGCGGGTTTGGCAGAAATACAAGCACTCCGTCCTTATTTACTTCGATCCATCCGCAATAGATGCATCACACATATCAAGCAAGAAACTAAACGACGCAAGATCAACCAGCGACTTCCGATCTCGCAAGACGAAGATATGGATGCCGCCGCGGAAGACAACACGATTAGTAAAATACTGGCCTCAGAACTAGATCTTAAGATTGCATCTGCTATTAAGCTACTCCCAGCGCTCACCAGAGAAATATTTACGCTTAGCCGGTTTGGCGATATGAAATACGTTGAGATAGCGGATCATCTGAACGTATCTGTTGATGTAGTGAAATACCATATAAAACAAGCGCTTGCACATCTTCGTCGCTACCTTCAGGAATATTTTTAAAAAATAGTTAACATTCTGTTTACCCTCTCTTCACGAATCGTTGTCTTACTAGTAATTAACCGTCGTACAACCGACCCCCTAAATCAATGACAGAAACCGAACAAGCATATTGGTCTGCCCATATATATGATGTATTGAGCGGCAACGCGTCCGAACAGAAAGTGGAGGAGCTACAACAGTGGCGAAAGCAGTCTGTAGCACATGCCGAATTTTATCAGAAAACCGTAACGCTTTACACGACGATGGATTTTGTACCGTCCAGTGAAACCGATACCATTACAGAAGCGGCTTATCAAGCATTCGTCACAAGAACAAAGGCAAATCGATCTATTCGACTTCGGCGCATACTGCCTTATATTGGCGCAGCGGCATCACTAATTGTATGTTTCTTGCTGGGTTTGATGGTTGCTCGTCAAAAAGCAGACGGCATAGCAGCATTTCCATCCACCATTACCGTGGCTAAAGGATCTAAGACTCAAACCACTTTGCCCGATGGCACAACGGTGTGGCTGAATGCGGAATCTACCTTACACATCCAGCCTGATTTTGGTCTAGACGAGCGTAGGGTAGCAATAACAGGGGAAGCCTTTTTTGATGTCGCAAAAGATGCAACGCACCCCTTCATTGTAGAAACCGCAACCGTAAAAGTGAAAGTGCTTGGCACATCCTTTCACGTGGCTAACCGCCCAAGTCGTCACGAAGTACGTGTTGCTTTGGTAGAAGGTGCTGTGGATATATTGAGTTCAAGAGGTAAAAGGTTACGGATGAAGCCTGATCAAACGGTAGTGTATGATATCGAAAGCGGACAATTCATTCGTACGGAAGCAGCGACTGCGTATGAGTATGGTTGGCGAGATGCAAAATTCATCTTCAAGAACAAAAAATTTGCGGATATCACAGACGAATTAGAGCGTCTTTTCGATGTGGAAATAAAAGTAAACAACCCTAAACTGGCGACGAGGAAGTTTACGGGTGATTTCGAGAACAACGAGAGTTTGGTAGATATTCTCGATGTGATCGCCGAATTAGGTCAATTCCAATATGCTATACGGGGACGCATCATTACCATAAAATAAACAACACGAAACCAATATTATACACTTAACTAAACCTAGAAAGATTATGATAACCTAAAAACTAAAAAACCAGTAAAAAAGAGAATCGGAAGATATTTGCAGCACCCTCCGATTCGAATTGGAGCAACACATCATTGTATTAACCTCAATCAATAGCAAATGTATAAAAAAATACACTGCGGTGGCTTGTTTTGCCTCTTAAAAACACACCGTAGAACCTTGAAAATTATGAAATTAACCTCACTATTGATGTTTGTGGGTGTTATGGCCGTGTCGGCATCTGTATATTCACAAGATGCTACAGTGGCGCTAGACATCCGCAACCAGCCTTTGTCCAGTCTCATTGCCGAGATCAAACGGCAAACAACGTACTCTTTCCTTTTTGATGCCGACGAGGTCGACATCGCCCGGAAGGTCAGCCTGAGCTCATCTAAGATCACCGTCAAGGATGCACTCAAGCGTGTTTTGCAGCATCAAGGTTTGGAATCTCGCATGAGCGGTAACCATATCTTATTGCTCAAAGCCAATACGACACGTACTAACCAACAAAGAACACTATCTGGCGTGGTGAAAGATGCGAGCGGTGCTTTTGTACCCGGTGCAACAATTACCTTACTTGGCACTTCGGTCACTACGCAGACGGATCAGCGTGGTGTATTTCGTATCGCAACGCCAGCAGGTAGCCAAACGATTAGCGTTTCTTACACGGGGCTCGGCGCAGCCGAAATTACGTACGCAGCCAATCAAGATTTTTTAGAAATCACGTTGCAAGGGCAAGTGGCCGATATTGAAGATGTCGTGGTTACGGCATTAGGGATTAAACGTCAAAGCAGATCGTTGACCTACAATGTGCAGCAAATTGAAGCAGAACAAGTAACTCGCATACCTGATCCAAACTTTATCAATAACCTGAATGGTCGTGTGGCCGGCGTGACGATCAATGCATCCTCTTCTGGTGTAGGAGGGGCATCACGCGTGGTCATGCGTGGTGCAAAATCCATCTCGGGCAATAATAATACACTCTACGTGATCGATGGTATACCGATGCCAAATCTTTCGGCAGAGCAGCCAGATGGGATTTTTGCAGGAGCCGGACAAACGGGTGATGGAATCTCTAACTTAAACCCGGAAGATATACAAAGCCTTTCCGTGCTAAGCGGCCCTGCTGCTGCCGCCTTATATGGTAGCGCTGCTGCCAATGGTGTGGTGTTAGTGACTACGCGCGGCGGAATGAAAGATCAAACAGCGATCAGCATCTCTAATCAAACGGTATTTTCACAGCCATTGATTCTTCCAAAGCTTCAAACAAGCTATGGCCCCACCGAGCCTGGGAGTTATTATAGCTGGGGAGAGAGACTCAACACACCTTCTGATTATGATGCGCGCGATTTTTTCCAAACGGGCTTCAACACGACCAATGCCATCAGCCTTTCGACCGGCACAAGCCGTAGCCAAACCTATGTATCCGGTGGTTTAGTGAATGCCAATGGCATCATCAACAATAACGACTACAAACGGTACAACTTTTCCGTCAGAAATACGACCAACTTCTTCGACGAGAAACTTATTTTGGACCTCGGCTTCATGCATGCCAATGTCAACGAGCAGAACATGACCGCGCAAGGCCTTTATTTCAATCCGCTGGTACCTATTTACTTATTTCCGGCCGGAGATGATTTTAGCAAAACGGCACTATTCGAGCGATATGATGCTTCGCGAAATTTCAAAACGCAGTTCTGGCCATATGGAGATCAAGGACTTTCTTTGCAAAACCCGTATTGGATTACGCAACGCGCCTTATTTCCCAACCAAAAGCAACGCTACATGACGAATGCATCGCTTAGATATAACGTATCGGACTGGATCAACCTAACCGGTCGGGTTAAGATGGATCGTAGTAATGATCGTTTTGAGCGGAAATTTCATGCTTCCACCAACATGCTATTCGCTTCAGAAAATGGGTTTTACTCCCTTAATGAGGCGCAAACACAGCAAGTGTATGGAGAGTTCATCGCCAACATGAACAAGCAATTTGTAGACGATGACCTGCGTTTAGTAGCATTATTAGGAGCCAACGTGGAGGATGTACGCTACGAGCAAAACATGTATGGCGGCAAACTGCACGGCGTGCCAAATCTCTTTTCCTACGGTAACGTCAATAATGCGACGGCAGAAGCGGCACAAACTGGTTATCGCCGCAACAAGCAAGCAGTGTTTGCCAGCGCACAGTTGGGCTACAAAGATCGTTTATTCCTGGATTTGACAGGACGTAATGACTGGCCTTCTACCTTGGCTTTATCACAAACAAAATCCTTCTTCTATCCATCGGTCGGTGTATCCGCGGTGATTACAGATCTTTTGCCGATGTCTTCTGATCGCTACCTGTCTTATTTGAAAGTGCGCGGATCCTATTCGGAAGTAGGTAATGAGCCGGAACCATTCTTGACGATTCCAACCTATGGTTTATCAAAAGGGTATCCGCAAACACAAACGCGCATGCCTAATACAGATCTGAGACCAGAGCGCACCCGCTCGGTAGAGGCCGGGTTGAATGCGACCTTCTTCAGAAATCGCCTGACTTTGGATGCGACACTCTATCAATCCAGCACGTTCAATCAATTTTTTGAGCCAACGCTCTCTGCCTCTTCAGGGTATACAAGCGTGGTGGTGAATGCCGGACAGGTCGACAACAAAGGTATCGAGCTGACTGCACGGTACAACCAACCTATCGGAAGCGCTTCCTGGAACACATACATCACCTACTCACTAAACCGCAACAAGATTGTAGAACTACTTCCAAACTGGACTAACCCGATTACAGGCGATCAGATTTCGCTCACTGAGTTAGATATGACAGGTACCGGGAGCTACAAAATGATCTTGAAGGAAGGTGGCCGCATGGGCGATATCTACGTTAACACATTGCGTGTAGATGAACACGGAGCCATCTATGTACACCCCACGGATCAAGTGGTGGTGGCAGAGACCAACGAATATGCCTTTGCCGGCAATAGTAACCCTAAATATAACCTGGGATGGGGCAACGACTTTCATTACCGTGGTGTGCGTTTTGGATTTTTGTTCAACGCACGCGTTGGCGGTGTAGTTGTTTCTAATACGCAGGCGGTACTCGATGCATTCGGCGCTTCGCAAGCTACCGCGGATGCGCGTGATGCTGGCGGCGTATTGGTCAATGGTCGTCCCATTCCTACAAAACCGTACTATGACGTCGTTGGTGGTGGATCTTCTGGTGGTATAGGTTCCATGTATGTGTATAGTGCGACCAATGTACGATTGGGTGAAGTAAGTCTTGGCTATGATTTGCCCGTGGCAAAATGGATGCGTGGCGTGAAGGGTGCCAATGTTTCGGTTATTGGCAAAAACCTGTTGTTCTTATACAACAAAGCTCCTTACGATCCAGAACTTACCGCAAATACCGGCACCTATTTTCAGGGTATCGACTATTTCATGTCACCTAGTTTGCGCAGCATCGGTTTCTCACTTCGTTTACAACTATAAGACACTCGCTATGACCAAAAATATATTTATTACTATGCCTAGAGCAGGATTTGCCCTAGCAGCGCTCGTACTTGGGCTACATAGCTCCTGTACGAAGAACTTTGAAGAATACAATACGAACCCGCACGAGGCGACGGAAGATATGATGACGAGGGATAACCTTAAAACAGGCGCTTTCTTCACGCAAATGCAACGTAATGTGGTCCTATTTAAAGATGGCTCCAATGCCGATTCCGACTATCAAGTCGCTCAAGGATTAACGAGTGATTTGTACTCGGGTTACTTGGCACCAACCGGTAGTTGGTATGGTGGTGTACACAATGGCACGTATTATTTCATCACCAATTGGTTAGAAACGACCTTCCGTTCTGGTTTTTCATCCATTATGCCAGCCTGGCAAGCCATTGTGCAGAACGCGGAAGAGCAAAACTTACCCGAAGTGGCCGCATTAGCTACCATTGTAAAAGTGCAAGGCATGCATCGCTTGGCCGACACGTATGGTCCAATTCCGTACATCAATTATGGCAGCGGTAATTTGGCGAACGAGTACGATGCATTAGCGGATGTCTATTCGAAATTTTTCGAAGAACTCAATCAATCCATCAGCGTGCTGACGAATTTCGCGCAAGCTAATCCAAACACCAACCTATTGGCCACCTATGATCTTATCTACGGCGGAAACGTTCAAAAATGGATCAAGTTTGCGAATACCCTCCGTCTGCGTTTAGCACTACGTGTGGCGTATGCCGACCCAGCAAAGGCCAAGGCAGAAGCCGAGGCCGCGGCTGCCAATCCTTTCGGATTTGTTGCGCAGTCTTCCGAGAAAACCTCGTTGAAGCATTCTTCAAACCTTGTTTACTATCATCCATTATTTGAAATTGCCTACAATTTTAATGCGGGCGAGGTGCGTATGGGCGCAACTATGGATGCCTATATGAATGGTTATCAAGATCCACGACGCGCCCGCTATTTTCGCCCGGCCAATGATGGAAATTACCACGGCGTTCGCCAAGGAATCGTTACTTCCGTGTGGGCGCCGTACGTAAGTCCACGCATCTCTAATCTCAACGTGGATAACGGCACCACCGAGATTGTCTGGATGACCGCTGCCGAATCTCATTTCCTACGTGCTGAAGCGGCATTAAGGGGTTGGAATGTCGGTGGGGGCGCTAAGAGTTTCTATGAAAGTGGTATTGCTGCCTCTTTCGAGGAGAACTCCGTGACCGGCGCCGCAGGCTATGCCAGCAACAGCACGCTACAACCTATTGCCTTTACCGATTTTGCAGAAGGCTCTGCCTACCACGCGCCATCACCCAGTACCGTCACGATTGCCTGGTCGGATACTGAGTCATTTGAGCGTAATTTGGAAAGAGTGATCACCCAAAAATGGCTGGCTATGTATCCAGATGGCCCTGAAGGTTGGGCAGAATTTCGCCGAACAGGTTATCCTCGATTGATCCCTGTAGTGGTCAACAACAGTCCTTCGATTAACCGAGATGTGCAAGTACGTCGTATCCCCTATCCGCAATCGGAATACAACAACAACCGCGCTGGGGTATTAAGTGGCGTAGCCAAATTGCAAGGGCAGGATAATGGAGGAACAAAACTATGGTGGGACAAAAAATAGTGATGGATAGATTAAAAAATTCTGTGATGAAACATATATTAAAAACAACCATAACCAGCCTCTTTGCTGTATTTGTGCTGATGAGCAGCTGCGATACAGAAATTGAAAACCTAGAAATACAGCAAGTAAAAACTTACGACGAGCAGTATTTTGCGAATGTACGTGCGTTTAAGCAAACAGACCATCAAATATCATTCGGCTGGTTTGCCGCTTATGCACCTATCGAAGGTGTTACCGGTTTTAAAGACCCTGCCTCCTGGGGCGAGCGTATCCGTGGCATTCCGGATAGTTTAGACATTTGTTCGCTATGGGGCGGTATTCCGAGCAACGACCCCAACAGCCACCTGTATGCACCTATTGCCTATGCAGACCTGCAGTACGTACGCGAAAATCTAGGTACACGTTTCGTGGTTCCGACAATTGTGCGCATGAACAAAGTGATCAAATTAAAAGACGGACGGGATTATGATTTGCGAGCCAATCAAAACGACGAAGGTATACACGTCTACGCACAACAATTGGTAGATGATGTGCTTGATTATAATCTCGATGGTGTTGACTTAGATTACGAGCCTGAGGGCGATTGGTTGCAGGGCGTTCACTTTACGACGATGGTAAAGTATATCAGTCAATTTTTCGGGCCGAAAGGCAAATACCCGGACAAGTTATTAATCGTCGACTTTTACTCTCAATATCCTCCGGCAGAGACCGAACCTTATGTAGATTATTTTATTCGCCAAGCATATACGCAAGGATTTACCGAGCATTCAGCGGCTCGTTTGCAAGGGTATTATAACAACATCAGCTGGGCCCCTCCAGGCAAGTTTATTGTGACGGAAAACCTGGGAAGCTTCTATGAAAATGGCGGTTCACCTTTTATTGAAGCTAATGGCAACCGTTTGACCACAGATGGTACACCGATGTATTCTTTGGAAGGCATGGCGCGTTGGAACCCTACGCAGGGTCGGAAAGCAGGATTTGGCGCTTTCTACTTTGACCGGGATTATTATAACACGGCAGGTATCCCCTATTACAATATGCGTAGAGCAATTCAGATTGCCAATCCAGCAGTACGTTAGTGGTGTAGAGATATAGTTAAAACTGTTCAACAAAGCAGCTTTAATCGACAACTAAAAATAGAAAGATGAAAAAAATAGCAAGAATAACAGGCGTATTATCTTTGATAATAGGCTTGTGCAGCGGCCTGATGTCGTGTACCGAAGGAGATCGGTTCGACTACGACAAGGAAGCGATTTTAATGACCGGAACGGAAGTAAACCCCATGGTGCGGTTCGTCGTGGAAAACACGCCTTCTACCTACAATGTGACGGCGAGTGCGACCGGCAAGGTAGAAGAGGACGTGACCATAAACTTCGCGTATGACCAATCCAAGTTGGATGCCTATAATACCGCGAATAACACCAATTTTTATGCTGTACCGAATGGCTCTATAATCGTTGAGGGCAGCAGTGGTGTCATCAAGGCGGGTAGTGCTTCATCTACTGGTGTACAGGTGCGCGTCGTGTCTACCGACGAATTTATCGACGGGCGTACCTATGTTATTCCAGTATCGATTACTCAGGTATCGGGCGGCAATATGCAGGTGTTAGAAAGTGCTCGCACCATATACCTGCGCATTTCTAGAGTATCGAATTTCCACTCACTGGATATGAATAATACCGCATTATATAGCAACTTCATTTTCGAGGATAGCAAAGCGGTGAATCTAGATAAATACACGTATGAAGTGCGTTGTTTTATCAACGACTGGCATACCACGCCAGAGCCGATCAGCAGGCTGGTCTCCTTTACTTCAAAAGATGAACAACGCTCTAATATGCTCCGCTTTGGAGAAAACGGGCAAGCGATAAACTCACTACAATGGGTGAATCCAGGAGGTAGTTTGATCTCGAAAACTCGTTTTAACACCGGACAGTGGTACACCATCTCTTTATCGTACGACGGCACCCGGTTTACGATGTATGTAGATGGCGTGAAAGATTCGGAGATGGCTGGTTCAGGAAATGTTACCTTCCAGCGTTTTGAGCTGGGCATGTCTTGGGCAAACTATCCTTCCATGCAATATTTCAATGGCCGTATTGCGGAGGCGCGTGTCTGGAATAAGGCGCTGACTTCTGGTGAGATTCAAAATGGTATCTGTGGTGTTGACCCTACCTCCGAGGCTTTAGTCGCCTATTGGAAACTCAACGAAATGGATGGTTTTATCTTCCACGATGCAACCGGAAAAGGATATGATATGGACTGGTCAAAAACTGTTCGCGATAATGCAGGCAATGGCGTACTGAATGCCTTTGATAAGCGAGGTGCGGTACGTTGGCTTTTGGATGAAAAGAATAAATGCACACAATAATTTAAGCATTCTATGAAGAAGATCATGATAAAAGGATTGTTGGGCATAGCACTGCTCCTCCAATTCTCCTGCTCGGAAAAAGAGCATTTTGATGTAACAGGAGACAATGTGAATAGAATATTTGTCAACACGCGCTCCAGCTATGTTAATGAAGTTAGTTTTAATGTAATACACACCCCAATTGGTAATATGGGTGACGATGTCACCATCAAAATACCGGTGAGAGCGACGATGCCTGTGTCTAACGCGACTCGCGTTACCCTGGCATTGGATCCAAACTTAATTCAACAGTATAATGCACAGATGCAAACTGCATACAAAGCGGTGCCAACCAATTTGCTGGAATTAGGAAACGGGGATCTGACCATTCCGTCAGGTGCTACTTTGTCTGCCGACTCCTTATCGATACGGGTTCGGGATATTGCTACGCTGACCGATCCTTCGTATGTGATACCGCTGAAGATTACGGCTATTTCCGGGGCTTCGAATGCGGCTATAAGTGAGAATTTGAGCACCGTGTTTTTACGGATTCACACGCGGAGGACAAATGTGTATGACAGTCCAACCTCCGTTCTGGGCACTTTAATTACCGACAGAACCGGATGGACAGCGCAAGTGTCGCCAACCCCAACAGCGGGCCAGGCCAACTTGATGTTTACAACATCTACGCAGCAACATTGGACTCTAGCGCCTGCTGCACAATGTGACATTGACGTAGACATGGGCAGCATTAAAGAAGGTGTACAGGGTATTCGTATGGTAAGTGCTAACAATTACCGTGTAACACAAGTGGAAACTTTTACGAGTCTAGATGGTGTAAATTGGGATTCTCAAGGAATTTCAACAGTTTCGAATGCAAACAACCAGTTTATCCGTTTTTATGCTCCCGTCAGGGCACGACATACGCGTATAAGAGTACTAGGCTGGCAAAACGCCAACTTTATCCGCGTTATTCAGTACCATATCTATCAGTAATATTGAGTTAAAACATTTGTATATTTTTTTCCTGAAGGTGGTACCCTATCCATTGGTATCACCTTTTTCTTATACAAATCGATTGTTTGATTTTGTATCGCTACCGATGGTCTACTTCGCTAAAAAGAATCGATGAATAACGCATTTATCGACACAAAATATGTTGTAGTCATCAAAAACCTACTATGTTTTTCAAACATTATGCTAAGCAACTCGGTTGTTACAACTATAAACATGAAAGATATGAAAAAGATAGCCAATCTATTTTGGGTCGCTAGTGCGGCCTTACTCTTAATGAATTCCTGTAATAATGGTCCGCAGAATGCTCATGAGCAAGCTGTAGACCCAGCCTTGGAAGAACCCACAGTCGGCGGAGACAATACACATATAGATTACAAAGTGGCCGATCACTTTTTGGTGAAGCATACGGTGCAGGATGTACCTTCAAATCCTAAAATAGAAACTAAAGAAGAATTCGATCGTATCTTCTATTGCACAGAAGAAGACAAAAAAGCGCACGAAATTGATTTCTCGAAAAATTACGTGATCGCCGTATTGGCGCCAGATCCAGATTTGCGCACAACGGTGCAACCAATCAGTTTACGTGATTCTGAGCCGAATGAGATTGTTTTCTCGTACCGCTGGGTAAGTGGATCCGAGCAGCCAGATACCACACGTTCAAGTATCGCATTGATTGTCGATAAAAAACATGAGGGTACTATAGTACTCAACGAGATCAAATAAATTAATTGATATCATTAAGATACGACAAGAGCCCGACACTATAATGTCGGGCTCTTGTCGTATCATCCTAAGGGGTGTTGTCTAATATTCAGTCTGGAATGTTCGGAATGTCGAACGCAACCCGATTGTAAAGATATTAGCAGTGGTTCTTCCATTCGTATTCGGCGCATCTTGAATTCTGTTTATCAAACCGATTTCTGCACGAAGATTGTACCTCGGATTAATAATATAGGCGGCTCTAAGCTCATTATAAAATAAATTGCGCAGATCTCCCTGCCCAATGCGATAGCCCATTTGCGGCACTTCCTCTCGGAAGAGATCCTGACCTACGTTAGTAAATGCCGTTTGATCAACTCCATACCGTGAAAACATACTCTGTCCATACAGATCCCAACGCTTCCAGCGGTAAGTTAATATACCTAAAATTTCCCTGAAGTTTGCTCCATTTGGGTGCGCTAACGGTTCACCATTAACGCTATAATTTATTCGATTATTCACATGCTGATAGGTGTAAGGTGCAGCCTGATTATACTCAACAGTCGCGTTCAATCTGTCTACGTTAAAAAGATCATGGGTTTTGACCCCAAACTGGTAGGAAGTGCGACGATCCCGATCTTTATCGAAGCCAAATTTAGAAAGTTGATCTGCATACAGCTGTCCGTATACAATCCATTTAGCAATTGGTCGATATTTCACGTTCAGACCTAAGCCACCATTCGCTCCCGGCTCATCGGGTCCATCTCCCTGAGCCCATATTAAGGAATGAAATGCCCCAATAGTCAAATTACTAGTCGCCAAATAATCAACGTATTGAAATGCTGCAAATTTCACACCTTCACCCAAACGGGTATTAAATGCTTGCTCCCCACCATAAACTCGTGGATTATTTCTATCCAGCATAGTACCCCAGATGCTATTGTACTGAAACCGCTTTACCTGTCCTGAGAAATGAGCATGAGCAAAGTTGTATGGACTTTCTGATACGAGCATTGAGCGATAACCATCGCCAATATGTAATTTATCATAAGCCAATGTAACACGAAATGCGGTATCAAGTTCGTATGTCATGTTCACGGTTGTATTCATCCAGTCGAATTCGCTGGTCGGAATATTTCTTGAAAAACCTTGACCAGGAATACCTCCTATGCGTAAGGCACTATTATCAATATGGGTAGGGAAACGCGCCTGATTTTCAAAGAAATTAATGTATAACGAGAATTTGTCTCCCACAGTCAGACCCGCTTGTGCGCCTCGGGTATTTGTCCACAAGGCTTTTTGGTTGGTCCCACGTTGTGTTCCCACCAGCAAATCAGGCAAAAAATCTAAATAAAAGGTATGATCATTCTTGACTATCTGTACTAAATGTTCGTCAAAAATCTTTCGTAAAAACCAGTTTTTGGAGGTATCTGCAGGGCGAAGAGGAAGGTCGAAAGTCCCTAATGTTTTTTGAACCAACGGTTTTACAGCCGTGTGGCCAAGGGTCGTATCGTTATAAAGCTCTTTCTGATAATATTGATATCGTTGATAAGAATAGGGCTGATAGGTGATCTGGCCTATAGCAAACTGTGTAACGAGCCCTGCAAAGAAAAGTAAAAGCGATATTCTTTTTGTGAGGTAGTGTGTATGTTTAAGCGTATCCATCGATTCATCAACTATTTGATGAATCGAAGATACGCTTTTAGAATGGATTGTTCGCCTTAGTTAAGTTTTGACTAGTCGATCAATTTGGATTGATGCTTTTCTAACGTGTTGTACACTTTTTTGACATCCTGTGATTTCTCTTTTTGGACAAAAAGCATTGCATCTGGTGTAGATACCACAATGGTATTTTTCAAGCCAACAAATGCGGTATACAAATCCGACCCTAGCACCATATTACCATTTTCATCAACCTGATGCCCGGTTTGTACTAAATAATCGTACAATGATTCAAATGATCCTAAATCAGACCAAGCGAATTCCGTAGCTACCACTCGGATTTTCTTTGAGCGTTCCATCACGGCATAGTCAATGCTGATGGATGGAATTTTCTTAGATAATGCTTCGTCCAAACGTCCATCTTTTTGACTTTTCCATGTTGCTAATGCAGTCGCGTACACTTGAGGTTCGAATTGCTGTAGTTCCTGTAACAATGTGTCTGCACGAAAGCAAAACATGCCGGAATTCCAGAGGAAATTGCCTCTTTCGATAAAATCTTCGGCGGTATCCTGATTCGGTTTCTCTCGGAAGGAAAGTACCTGATCTTCTTGAAATTCAATATAACCGTAGCCGGTTTCCGGCCTCACGGGCTTAATGCCAAAAGTCACAATGTAACCCTGCTGTGCTTTTGCAATACCTGCCTGCATCGCTTGGCTATACGCTTCATCGCCGACAATAACATGATCGGAAGGCGTTACAATCAAAATATCGTCGGGATTAGCAGCAAAGGCGGCAAAGGCTATTGCAGCAGCTGTGTTACGGGGCGTAGCCTCAATAATATCCGTGTATGTAATGGAGTGAGCATCCATCACTTCCTGACTCAACTGATGATTATCGCAGTTCCCTACGACTGTTACTTGATCACAAAGTGCTTGATTACGCAGCACGGTCATCGCAAAGAGCGAACCTTCTTTAAATAGCTTTAAATACTGCTTTGGATTACTTTTTCGAGATAATGGCCACAGTCGACTTCCTACGCCGCCTGTCAAAATTACATGGATTATATTACTCACAGTTGATTGACTTATTATTGTATGGAATTATTGTAGTATATAAAGGTATTAATATTGAGGTCCTTATTAGCCTTCTCCTATGGCATAATACGAAAAGCCCAATTCTTCCAATTCTGCCCCGTTCAGTAATTTCCTGCCATCGAAAACGAAAGAGGGACGTTTCATGCCTTCTTTGATTTTAGCCCAGTCATATTGCTTAAACTCATCCCATTCCGTTAATACAGCTATTGCATGCGATCCTATCAACGCTTCCTCCGGAGTATCTACCACGGTAACTAAACGACGATTCTCCTCTGATGATCGTGTGCCTAAATAGTCCAAATCACGATAGATTTGTTCTGCGGAAACTTTTGGATCATATACAATGATGCTGGCTTCTTCATCTAATAAATGATCCGCCACGTAGATAGCAGCAGATTCTCGCGTATCGTTAGTGTCTTTCTTAAATGCCCAACCTAAGAATGCGATTTGCTTGCCATTTACCGTGTTATACATCGTTTTGATAATCCGCTCCGCGAAACGCGTTTTCTGATGATCGTTTAACAAGATTACTTGCTCCCAATAATCGGCCACTTCGTTTAGATGATAGGAACGGGCAATATAGACTAAATTCAGTATATCTTTCTGAAAACATGAGCCACCAAAACCTACTGATGCCTTTAAAAACTTGCTGCCTATACGGCTGTCTTTGCCTATTGCATGAGCCACCTCATCTACATTTGCACCGGTAACCTCACACAATTCTGAAATGGCATTGATACTGGAGACACGTTGCGCCAAAAAGGCATTCGCCACTAATTTAGAAAGCTCCGAAGACCATAAGTTGGTCGTTAAAATTCGCTCTCTTGGAACCCAAGCTTCATATACTTTTACTAATGCTTCTATGGCTTCGGCATCTTCACCTCCGATCAATACTCGATCTGGATTATGCAAATCAGTCACCGCTGTTCCTTCTGCCAAGAACTCTGGATTGGAAAGAATATGAAAGTTAACCCCATTGCCCGTATGATCCAAAATGCTTTTCAAAGCCTCAGCCGTACGCACCGGAAGCGTAGACTTCTCTACAACTATTTTATCCGACTTGGCCACCGCTGCAATTTGCCGCGCGCACAACTCGATAAACTTCAAATCCGCTGCTTGGCCTTTGCCTTTGCCATAGGTTTTAGTTGGCGTATTTACCGATATAAAGATCATATCCGCTTCATCGATGGCTTTGTCTACATCCGTAGAAAAAAACAAATTACGACCACGTGCTTCCCCCACTACGGCATCCAGACCCGGTTCGTAAACCGGAAGTTTGGAAAGGTCTGCATCATTCCACGCCGCGATCCTATGTTCATTCAAATCAACAACCGTGACTTCTACATTCGGATTCTTCTGTGCAATCACAGACATTGTGGGACCGCCAACATAGCCAGCTCCAATACAGGTTATTTTTTTTATGTTAGTCATCTTATATATTTTCAATAAATACTACTTCTGCTTTGAGTGTATGTTTCATATAATCTTCAAATTTATCTAATTTGATATTTTACGCCAATCGATCCACCAATATTTTGGTACAATTTACCAAAATCCGCTGCTAAATTGGCATTCCATTGCCAAGCGCCCCAATCGTGGGAAACTCCTACTAAAGAATAACATTGGAATAAACCATTTTCATTCCCATAATATTGTGCATAATTTCTTGCACCGTAATTCATTACTGGCGTAATCTTGGCAAGCGCATTCCATGAATTGGCAACGCGAAATATTCCGGCTATATTGCCGCCTACCAAACGGTTATTTACAATATTATTATTCCCAGGGATGAAGTCTGTACTTCTCCAGTCAAATGGTTCAATCGGCAGGTAATTAGATGCATCTTCTCTATTTGTATACAACGGATTACCTATCACCTGACGTTCATACTCCCAGCCGGTCTTCATGGCGCCATTATTATAATAGCTTTGCATTTCTTTCCCAAAACTTTCCATTTGTTTGGTATGAATAAATTCTACGACTAAATCCTGTACTACATGATCGCTCCTTTTGTTGCGAAAATGTATTCCTATCAAACGATCAATATTCCGAATGTCAATACCTGTTCCACTTTCAATCGGTGTCTGGTTGTAGAAATGTAAGCTGTAGGCATCATGATCATAGTACACCCCCAACTCGGCAAGACCACGTTGTGTACCGGCCCTATTTGGTCTTTTTCCGTTCTCTTCCAGTTCCGTCGGGAGGGATCCATCGTTTGCTTCACGAACAAAAAACACATCCAGAAAACCTCGGAAAGAGCGATCCAGATAGATGTTTTCTGATGGTCGCTGACCTCCCCATTCCGCATAATGTTGTATTCCTCCGTAAGGCTTCCATTTTCCCAAATTTATTCTTGCATAAAACGATTTCTCGTGCAGCCAAGAATCCATGTATCGATTAGTCCCAAACCATCCATGTCCCATCATACCCTTAAATTCTAAGATTCCTTTGGTATAAGGAATTTTAATATAATCATCGATCCCGATTGTGATTTTAGGAATAGGCAAGGCATTTCCACTAGTTCCGAGAGAACCCATAGAAAGTTGTGGATCAAGGTCGTCCCACAAATCACGATGACGTCCAGCGCGTAGAAACCAGCTTTTGTAGCGCAGTTGTGCATACGCCTGTTGTAGTACAAGGCGGCTATAGTGCTCTGAATTGAACGCGGTAGCGCCATAATCCAATGTAAGTGGTGATACCGAATCGCTTAACAGCTTTAACCCTGTAAGATAGTGTGCATTGGTAGCCTCGATCCAAGTGATCTGATCGAATTGCCGATCGCTTGCCATGCCAAAACGATTGGCTTTGGCCCAAAGCGGCTGGAAGGCTTCGGAAGCGACCTGAACTTGTGATCCCACTTGCACACGAAGGGAATCTGGAAAACGAGATTGTGCATTCGCGTGTGCTGTTAAAAATAGGGTGCTTAATAATACAACTAGTTTTCTCATAATACGTTTCATCTTAATCGTTCTTCAATAGTTCTATAAGCTTATTTTCGAAGGATTTGAGTATTTCCTCCTTTTCCAGGTACTGCTGTGCATAATGTCGTGCGTTCTGTTTCAATAAGTTCACATCTGTAAACAAGGCTTTATAGATACCTTGTTCCAATGCCGAATCATCTTCAGGATCTACCAAAATACCCATGTTAAATTTCTGCACTACGTCATATAAAGTAGTCCCCAGACTAGCAGTAACCAATGCACAGCCTCCTGCCGCCAATATTCCTGTCAATTTACTGGGCATCACGAGGTCGGCTGCAGAAGATTTTTGCAACACTAGATGGACATCTGCCATTGCCAGCAAGGCAGACAGCTTGGCGTACGGCTGCAGTGGAAAAAAGAATACATTGGAAAGCAAACTTTCTTCAACTAGTTTCATCAATTTATCTTTTCCCCCACCCGATCCGCATATTACAAACTTCACAGCAGGATTATTTTTAAATTTTGAGGCTACTCGAACAATACTATCTAGTCCCTGCTTTTCGCCCAGATTACCACTGTAGAGCACAATCTTATCCTCCAAAGAAAAGCCCATGTCAGCGCGGAGTGACTGTTCTATCGTCAACGGTTGAATCGCATTTCCATCAACCCAATTGGGGAAGAAGATTAGTTGCTCAGGCATAATCCCTTTAGACAAGATCTTCTTCTGCATACCTTCGGAGATGGTGGATACACGAGCTCCCTTTTTCAAGAAGAATCGTTCCAACCCAAACATAGCACGTAAGAAAGTCTGATTTTTGATCATACCCAGGTCTTTGGCTGCATCTACCTGCAAATCTTGAACGTGATTGATCCATATTGCACTCCGTATCCCGGCATACATCCAAGGAAATATTGACAAATGAAATGGCGGCGCGATACAAAAAACAACGTCGAACTTTTTGGAGAAAACGGATCTTATCCAAAAGGGTAAAGTAGATGCTAGAAAAGAGAATTCATGGACAATACGCTTGACGGATGTCACTTCTTTAGGTACATAAAGCGGTACACGATGCACTTTAACACCACGTAATACTTCCATATGCCAACCCTTTCCTTTATAACTATCATGTACCTGCCATTCCGGATAATAAGGAACCGCGGTAAGCACGTGCACATCATGCCCCTGTGCGGCCAACCATTCAGCCATCTCTCCTGTATATTTTCCGATACCCGTGAGCTCAGGTGCATAATTAATTCCGTGTATTAAAATCCTCATCCGTTCTATCCTAGATTAATTTGATAATTCTCTTTAACAAAGGCTTTAATCTTTTCCGGGTCGTTCCCACAATGTTTCTTAATTTCATACACCTTTGCGTCCACCAATGACCTATACCACCAACCTTGCATAAAATGCCATAAAAATCCTTCTTTGCCTTCCGTAAAACCTAACTTGAACACATAACGATAAATAAAATAGACGAAGCTGCGCCAAAACAACGGCATTCGGGCATATTTTTCCTTTTTATGGCGCTTATCTTCCGCGTCTTTTGCCATTTCGGAAGTTATATTATGGTTATTATCGGGTAAAAAGCCAATTTCTATATTTATAAGATCTATTGCTTCTCGAATGCTATATCCGTTGTGTTTAACAATCCACCAACCCAATGGATTTAGATTATCATCGAAAAAGCACTGCTCTAGCTGAATAGAACTGCCCTTGCGCAATACGATATGCTCATCCATCCAGCGCTCCTCGCAGGTGCCTTCCCCATATTTAAATAACCGCAGCATATTCCATTTGATATTTCCCCGATTAATTGTTTTACCCAAAAAAACCATTTTGCGCTCCATCACCAATCCGGTAATATCCGCTGCTACGGTAGGTACTTTGGTATGCAGTTCTTTTATTAATTCCGGAGAAAGGTATTCGTCTGCATCTAGGCGAAATACCCATTGGGTAGAAACGGGAATATTGGTCAAGCCCCAATTAAGTTGTCGGGCATAGTTATTTTCCCATTTATTCTGGTAGACAATCGCTCCCATGGACTCGGCGATTTCTTTGGTCCTATCGGTAGAAAAGGAGTCGACCAAGTAGATAACTTTAGAAAACTGCCGGGCATTTTCAATGCAGCGAGCAATATGTTTTTCTTCGTTGAAGGTTAGAATTATGGTAGAAATATCCAACATTGTTTAATTCTGTTTTGTTGTAGGTTTATCTGTAATGATACGTTGTTTAATGGTTTTGCAAGGATTTCCCGCGCACACCATCCAGGGTTCAATATTCTTAATTACTACGGAGCGAGCGCCAACAACGGCTCCCTCACCTATGGTTACACCTGGATGCACAAATGCTTCAGCAGCCACCCAAGCATGAGCTTCTACAACTATAGGCGCAGTGATCAGCGGATGCCCGAATTTAGTATAATCATGAGAGCCGGTACAGATGTAGGCTCCTTGCGAAATAATACTACGCTTTCCTAATATAATCCTTCCCTGACTATATAGTATCGCTCCGCTTCCGACACCACATTCATCTTCCAAAATAAGGTTCCAGGGAGCCCATATCTTTACTCCGGGATATACGTGTACATGCTGCCCGACCTTAGCGCCAAAAAGACGTAGCAGAAATGACCTCCATTCATGAAAAGGCCGTGGAGAGAATCTGAAAAACAAAGCATATACTGCTCCCCACAGTACTCTGCCCATCTTATTTTTCAAAGAAAAAGAAGCTCCCGTATAGGTATCTGTATTTAATTTTGACATATCGCTTTTATAAATTTTTGAGCGGCACCTTCTGGAAGATAGTGCTCTTCGTAAGTCCTTCTAGCATTCGCCCCGAGTTGCTTAAGATCTGCTGTAGTGATGGCACTAGATAGCTCTCGAAGAGCATTAGTAACCGCCAAGAGATTATCCTCGAAAACTACACCAGCTTTGTTGTCTTCAATCACTGTATAGATATTGACTTGCTTCGTGATAAATACAGGCTTCTGACAAGACATGGCTTCCACTACTGCAATTCCAAAATTCTCTTGATGAGAAGGTAAAATGAATAGTTCACATCCATAAATTGCACCCCATTTGGCATCTCCACGCAACATTCCTGTAAAAACTATATCTTCTCTTTCGTGCGCGATCTGCTTTAGCTGTTGAGTATAATCGCTATCCAGTGGTCCCGCTATTACTAACTTTGGTAACTGAATACCATCGGCGGTAACTGATTTATAGGCCTCTATTAAAATGTCTACCCCTTTTTTTGCATGGATGCGACTAAGGAATAGCAAGTATGGCTCGTTCAACAGCATTCCTGAGGCCTTCAGAAATGCATCTGTCATGTTATAGTTTAATGCTGGCGGGGGCTGCACACCATAACTTACATTGAGTTCCGCCTTAGGGTGATAGCTGCGGAATGTTTCTCTCGCTAATTCAAGTTCTCTCTCACATGTAAATAAGACCCCATCTACATTATTGACTACCTGTCGTTCGATGGTATGCCAAAAAAAAAGATTTCTTAAGGCTTTCCATTTACGTTCAGGAGCTCGTTGAAAGTAAGGATCTAGCATACCGTGGGGCATCACGTACAAAGATGGGAAGCCTTGTCTTCGGTTCTTTTTTAAGCGATTCCATATCTTATAGGTCCCATAACTATTGTAAAGCCACAATCCGTGAATGATAACCTTATCGAAACGATTGATATTGGCTTCTAACCAAGCTGATAACTCTGGCACGTATGCATATGGACCTTTTGCGGGACCAATTTTATGAATGATGAAATTATCATCTAACCCATATTCTGCATCCTTTTGATCGAAACAAAGAACTTCATTTTCGACCCCCAACGATTTTAACTGTGGAACGGCGTTTCGAATTCCTTGTGAAGGTCCGCCCGAAGCTGGATTCATTGACGATATGATACGAAGTATTTTCATATAATTTTAATTTACAAAACCCTCTAGCCTGCTGAAATATTTTGCACTAGGGTCGATGTCTTTGATCGGTTTTGCAGGAATTCCAGAATAAAGCATCCATGTCTCTTCAAAACGTTTATTCAACAGCGATTTAGCACCCAGTACACTATGGGATGGCAATATAGCACCGCCCAAGACAGTGACGTTTGTACCTACGAAGGTATAGTCACCTATCTCGATTGGTTCACTATGTTGCCTATTTTCATATACATCTACAGAATGTGTTAAAAACTGCGAATTGTATCCAGCTATTGTGGAAAATGAACCTATTTTTATGGAATTTGTACAATCAATATGGTGATTTTTAGTAATCGCTGAATTTGAACCAATAACTAATTCTGATTTACGCAACAATTGGTGCTTGAAGTGCTTGGACTTCGTGCCGAGCGGAAATCCCGTAATCCAATTTGACCGACCAATTTTCGATTTCACCTCTAAATGAATTAGATCCACATGTATCCCAACTGTGAAATGATCAATCTTACTTCCTTCCTTCATCACTAAATGTTTTGGAAAAACATAAGCCAAACCAATCCTAGCTTTGGGATGTATGTCATATTTCCAAATCAATTTTAACATAGGTCTCTTTAGTGCCCAAGGGAGTATTACAACCAAAAAACTTAAAATCTTTTTCATCACTTTATTATGCTTTTATAGAGATTAGAATACATTTCAGCGATCTTCTCAGCATCATATCTTGCAGAATTCTTTTGCCCTTCCGCTATCAGGCTTTCCCTCAATAAACTATCTTCTATAATAGCCTTATAACCTTGTCTTATAGAATCAACATTTTCAGGATCAACCAGAAATGCGGCTTGATTGCCAGCAACCTCTTTCATGGGGCTACGGTTAGATGTTAGCACTACGCGTCCAACTTTTTGCCCTTCGATAATTGGCATTCCAAATCCTTCGAAAAGCGACGGAAAATTAATGATATCAGCATTCTGATATTCATTCACTATTTCTATGTCAGACAGTCCTACAACGTTTGAATAGTCGATACCCTTAGCTGTTAATTGTGAGATTGTCTCGGTATCTAGCTTACCCACGATACGAAGGTGACAAGAGAGAGTACTAATGGCTTCTATAGTTCTTTGTAAATTTTTTCTTTTTAAGGTACCAATATGCAATATGGTTGGCTTCTCGCTATTAAAGGTTTTTTCTTGATAATTGAACAAAGGAGAAACGGGATTTGGGATAATCGAGATTTTTTGCTCTGGCAGATCTAGGTATTCGACGACCTGAGCTTTGGCGTAATCAGACACAAAAACTACATGTTTGCAATACGAAAGAGAATCGATGTACAACCTCTTCCATATCATTTTTTTTATCCCTGATAAATAGGAGAAATACATAATATCATGTACAGTAACAATAGTGGTGCGACCAAGTAAGAAGTAGGAGAGGTAATGAACATCTCCGGAAATATGATAGACTGTCGCTTTTTTATTTCTAGCAAAAAATCCATTCCTAAACATGGATAAAATATTAGCGTATGGGCTAGGAAGAAAAATCTCCTCAATACTTAACCGACATTTAAGTTTCTCAATAGTTGTACTGATAACTTTATGAATAGAAAAACCAACATTGATATTTCTATAAATCACACATATTTTCATCTCTTAACTAAGTAATTAATAGTAAAAACTCACCTATTTATCGCTTGATTGGAAGCAACTTTACGATGAATACGACTAACCAAAATATAAAACACTCTTGCCAAAAACCTCTCAACAAATAAGTCACTAAAACGATCACTCCGATTGAATTTCTAAACATTCCTAAAAACCCAAATACGTTTATCAGTCCCAGTGTCGAGTATACTAAGCGTTTTTTTCGGTAGAAGACAAAACAATCCATCAATTTAAATGATAGAAACAATAAGATGAATTGTAGTGGGAAAGCCCAATATCCGAAAGTCGCTAAGCCATCTGCGACTAAACTTGTCACCCGGAAACCTCCAAGTGCATTTAAATTACCAGCAGTAGTAAATAACATATCACCTGGTGAATACAATAGTTCATCCTTGTCAAGATGAATTCCCAAAAAAGAAAGAAATGGTAAAGGAAAAATTGCTGTTACTTTGTCTATAAAACTATCTCTCATCTTTTCATTTCCATAGCCAACTTTATCTGCATAATAAAGTGTCTGGTCTGAAACACGTAGGTTTCCATACCGATTTAGCATGAAGTTGCTTAGATATGTCTCATCCCATCCTAGATTGTACGCCGTAATATTATCACTCTCCTCTGCTGAGATCATTCGTAAGCGTTCCATAACTTCGTCATCCTGTAAAGTTTCCCAAGTTTTGTCAAATAATTCGCTACGACTAATATCAGAACGTCCACTACGGTTGACTAACATGGCTAATGATACGTCTGAGATTAAATTTAAGCCAAAAATGATTGTGACGGATAAAACAACTAACCGCGCGGGTGATATTAATTTGAATACGGAAATCCGCTCTCGTAGTGTATGTAAGAATGCTAACAACGCTATCGTGAAAATGGGATAAATCATTGCTTGCCTGCTATTTGTTGCAAAGCTCGTTACAAATAATAAGCCCACGTAAAGCCAGACAAATACATTTCTTCTTTCATTAGCAGAAATATTGGCCAATTTGGGAAATAGCATGATCAATGGTGCATATTGCAAATACACGAGGCCAGCTAGAAATTTATTGTTGACATCTCCAAATTCAACTTCATTTGCAACACTTAATTGCTGGATTCGTACTGCTA
This sequence comes from Sphingobacterium sp. lm-10, assembly GCF_023554555.1. Taxonomy (NCBI): domain Bacteria; kingdom Pseudomonadati; phylum Bacteroidota; class Sphingobacteriia; order Sphingobacteriales; family Sphingobacteriaceae; genus Sphingobacterium; species Sphingobacterium sp. lm-10. The sequence continues at coordinate 454,677 of NZ_JAMJWC010000002.1, read as the reverse complement.
GTCCTATAGCTCCAAGTATCCATAATGTGATAGTGTCGGTCTTAAAAAACCCTTGTTTGTACAAAAAATTCTGAAGAAAATTATTTTTAGATATATTTTTTCTAGTAGCGAAGTAAAAAGCTAATGCAGCAACAACGAACATGATTGTTTCCCAAAAAAAAGTTTGGTAAGGTGCTTCGAACCCATAAGTGATAGGTTTACCTTCCAAAAGCGTAGCGGGAAGCGGAATGTAGCGCGCTAAAAACAAGGATAAAAAGGCAAAAAAAGAAAAAGGATGTAGAACAATTAAATACTGTTTTAGAAAAAAAATTTTAAATATTAACCAGACAAGTAACGTCATGCCACAGCCAGCAAGGTTTGCCCAAGATGGAAAGAAGATCATTTCACATCCGATAGAAACATAGATAATTATATCCAACCACTTTCGTAGGAGGCTTATAATATTACCTTCTGCAGATGTATTCAATTTGTTAACCATTCAACTGTACAATTTCCAACATTCTTTTAACTGCATCCCGATTCGAATAACCAGAAGTCTCACATCTCGCAACTCCTCCAATGGCGATCTGTTTTCGTTCATTTTCATGCTGCAAATAATATCGACATTTTTGCAAGAGCTCTGAATTACTTGAAAAGAATTCGGCTTCTAGCCCTTCTGAGAATAATTCCAAGTGTTCTGAAGTTCGCTCCGCTAGCATAAATCCTCCACACGCTGGAATTTCCATAGATCGCGAGGTTTGCAAATCCGCGTTTATTTTCCGTAAAAAACACAGCGAGATTTTGAAGGCTTGTAAAGCCTTTGAGTAATCTTCTGAATAAACCGCGGGTAAGATTTCTAGGTTTTCTATATTGTTATATTCCTGCCATTTTCCGCCACCGTAGACCTTCACTTTTATGCCGTTCTTTGCTAAAAAAAGAATACTGTCACATCTCTCTTGCTCCCATATACCAATGAAACCGACATCACCACCGAGTCTATCTAACTCTTCTTTCGATAAATCTCGCGGATAATGAAAAGTATGCTCATAATGCTTGTTGGTAAATACCGCGCGTCGAGCACCTAATCCTTTCAGTTTATCGATCACATAGGATTTGGTGGTAAAATGAATATCATAAAGTGAAATCCCTTTAAGGTAATTTAAGCTTTGATTGTGTCTGAGCACCATGTTATCAGGTGAATAACTTACAATCCTAGTGCTGGGACTCACCTTTTTGATATTTCGGAGTGTATCAGGGTTAATCATTAACCCCTTATCTATCCAGACTATATCATAAGGCCTATTGACAGACTTTTTAACAAATGCATTTATCTTCTTATTCGCATTGGAATCGTCAGGCAAGGGGATAGGCAAACCTTTTTGAAACAACCAATTCGCAACCCGGTAAAGCCATGACGTCTGTTTTTCACGAATATTCACCATATCAATCTCTTCCGCAATCTCTTTTAACGCCCAATTTCTATGCAGACAAGTATTGGATAAACCATTAAACGACCCTATTGATAAGATTTTCATATGCAATTCGTCGGTCAAGACTTTATTGTTGATTTAATATCCTTTAAGTATTCCATCGTCAGACTTCTACAATCTGACATGGCTTCGGGATATACCTTTGCTGCCATCAAATCCGCTTCTAAATCCCCCGTATACAAATGAGGGGAGTATTTATAAAAATTGTATTTCTCAGATCTTGGCGCAAATAGGATAGCCTTCTTGCCCAATAGAGTAGCCCAATAAATTGCATGATAACTATTGGTCAAAACAATTTGAGAACTGCCTATAAACGCGACGAATTCGGATAGCGAAGCGCTATTAGTAAGCAACTCATACTGTCGAAATTCAGTCGGCAAATGATGCAAAACATCTTTATGTCCGATTACGCCAACCTCTCTTTTAATCTCATAGTTGATGCTTAGCTCTGGCATAAAACAGGTCGCACAGGGTACGAATCTGAAGTCTCCGTACTTGAAATCACGAACGGCCACAAGATCAAATAAATTCCAATCGATAGCGTTATGAAACTTCTTGCCCGCATAACTATTAAACCCAGCAGACCATATAATACTCCTTCGAGCTAATTTTGCAGCTTCAATAATATTGTAATTCCATTCTTCCGTAGCATTGAGAAGCCCACCGCCACCAATAATAACGGAATCAATATCTTTTATTTTTGAGAGATCAACACAATTGACATCATGTACAACACACTGATATGCTTTAAAATGATCTAAAAAATACCGATAATAACCACAAGCGATATCACCCGTATTATTTGTGATGTAACGATGTATAAAGTGCACAGTGCTTTTGTTATCTGCTTCATGCAATATTTTTGAAGGATAACGACTGCTAAATCTTTGCAGATGAAGTCGCAAAAAGAAACGATTATTATTTATCAAATAACGGTAAATGCGTTTTAACGAATTTATCATGTAATATCTTTTATTTAATGGTTTATCCTTATCATTCGAGCGCCCTTATTCCATAAAAATTTGGATTGTGACCATAAGGATCTGATCATCTCTTTGAAATCGGTGTTTAAAAATTTATTGTTTTGCATTAGCACACAAATGAGTAAGCCAGTTTCTGTAATGATCAAAACCAACGGGATATAACTTAATGTTGGAAGGACTGATAATACTGCATAACATACCCCTACACCTAGAAACTGAAATAGTAGAAAGGTTAACGTGAATTTCGTATGTGTATTTGTGGAGAGGGGAATCACACTTGCTAACCCCCAGATGCACGAAACAAACATAACGAAAAGCATTCCGGTAAAAAAAGCATGATCAAATGGTACGGCATGTTTGGTCCATTCCAAAAAGATAAACTTTCCTACTAGCAGTAGCATCAGCATACACACTAACGTCGTTACGCCAGTGACTATAAGAGAACGATAATAAATATCAAATATGGCCTTGATATCCTTTCTACCGTACGCTGCGCATACTTCCGGATTGACAGAAGTAGACAACATATTCATTATCTGCCGTAAGAAATTAAGTAGCGTCCGCGTAGTAGTAAAGGCTACCAATATTGCTCCTCCTAGAAACGTATTCACCACAAATACTAGTCCCTGATTTTGGATCGCTTGTCCTAAGGGAAATGCCATAAAAGCTAAAGAAGGCCTAATCATAGTGACAAAAATATCTCGATCAAAATTTCCGAACGATAATTTGACCGAGAATATAGATCGCGTGTAAACATGTTTAAATATGCAGCCACCTATAGATGGTATAATGTAAAGAGATGATAACGTGATAATATCTAATCCAAAAAAAACGGACAGGAATAACACGATTAACTCTAGTATTCTGATAACATTATCGACCACGATAGCAATGTGTGTCTTAGCAGTTGCTCTAAAGACGCCATGGTAAACCCTACCATACATGGTAATAAACACCTGAGAGAGAAGTAAAATGAATGTCGCCGACACTTCAATTTCTGTAAACGAGCTTACTCCCAGCATTCCTTTTAAGCCCCATTGTGTAGATACAAAAGCTGATAGGGATGTGAAACTGAGAAAAACTAATAGGATAAATAGAAACGCATTCAGCTGCAGCTTCTCACATCTTTGATACTCATGACGCTGGTATTGAATCACAAATTCGTTATTGCTTGCCCTATTAAGGCCCATATCTGTCATAGCAAAGAATGTTGACAAAGCAGTAATCAAAATCCAATCAGCATACTTTCCCACTCCCCAATATGTGATGAATAAAGGAACCATCGCAATTTGGGCGACAAAGTTGGTCGCCATTCCGAAGGAATTGGCAGCCAAGTTTTTAACGATGGCTTTATACGCAACCATTTAAATTCAGATTTAAAAATTCTCAAGTAAGGATAGCAATTACCCTACAATATGCTCCCATTGTGTATTATAATTTCCCCTCATTAAAGCAATGTCTGAAATTACCATCTCGGATACTAAAGCGGCCAGATCATATTGTGGTTTCCATCCCAATTTTGTTTTCGACTTCGTTGGATCGCCTAGTAAGAGGTCTACTTCCGTTGGTCTGTAATAGGTAGGATCTACCTGTACCACAACCTGTCCAATCTTAAATTGATAGTCTGTATTATTGATACTTTTGACAATCGCTATTTCCTGTTCTGCTTCGCCACTAAACTCCAGCTCAACCCCCACTTCTTGAAACGCCAGGCGAACAAAGTCTCTAACAGATGTGGTAATGCCTGTTGCTATCACAAAATCTTCCGGCTCATCCTGCTGTAAGATTCTCCACATGGCTTCTACGTAATCCTTCGCATGCCCCCAATCGCGCAATGAATTCATATTACCCAAATAAAGACAATCTTGCTTTCCTAAGGCAATAGCGGCAGTGGCCATCGTGATCTTACGTGTTACAAAAGTCTCGCCTCTTCGAGGTGATTCGTGATTGAAAAGAATACCATTACAAGCATACATATTATACGCTTCGCGATAATTTTTGGTAATCCAAAATCCATAAATCTTAGCTACTCCATACGGAGAACGCGGGTAAAAGGGGGAGCTTTCATCGTAAAACCCTGCTGAATTTTTGTTTTCTTCTAATCCGCCGTACAGTTCTGAAGTCGATGCCTGATAGATCCGAGTTTTACTTTCTAGCTTTAAGATACGTACCGCTTCTAAAATACGCAACGTTCCTAAACCATCGACATTTCCGACATATTCCGGTGAATCAAATGATACCTTTACGTGGGACATGGCGCCAAGATTATAAATCTCATCGGGTTGTACTTCCTGAATAATGCGGATCAGATTAGTCGAATCTGTCAGATCTCCATAATGAAGCTTAAACCGTACGTGCTGTTCGTGCTGATCTATATATAGGTGGTCTATACGATGGGTATTGAACGAAGAAGCCCTACGTTTTACTCCATGAACCATGTATCCTTTTTCTAGCAACAATTCGGCTAGGTAAGAGCCGTCCTGTCCTGTTATTCCTGTAATTAATGCTGTTTTCATGTATTGTAGTATTTAGTAATTAGTACAAAGTATGTAGACCATACATACTTACTAAGATCCATGTTAATTTTATTCGATTGTTGCCTCGTTGCTTCCATCACAACGACCCCGCGTATGTCTATAACTTTACTTGCTTATAATCTTGTTGATTTGCCAAAAACCACGCATAGGTCTTGGCGATACCTTCGCTTAGCTCTATCTGATGTTTCCAACCCAGACTATGCATCTTTGAGATGTCCATTAGCTTTCGAGGAGTTCCATCAGGTTTACTGCTATCCCAGATAATAGTGCCTTCGTGGCCAATGGTTTTTTGGATAATTTCAGCCAGAGCTTTGATCGTCAAATCTACGCCTGTGCCGACATTGTACAGGTAGTCGGGTAACACACTCTCCAAAGCAAACAAAACGGCATTTGCCAGATCGTCTACGAATAGAAATTCACGCATCGGTGTACCGGAACCCCAAAGTGTTACAGGTAAGTGCCCATTCTCTTTGGCTTCATGAAATTTCCGTATCATCGCTGGCAGTACATGAGAGGTATTCAGATCGAAATTGTCCTTGGTTCCGTAGAGATTGGTAGGCATCAGGCTGACATAGTCTTTCCCGAACTGCTTACGGATCGCCTCGCAAGCCTTTACGCCCGTTATTTTGGCGATAGCATACCATTCATTGGTCGGTTCTAAAGAGTCAGTCAACAAATATTCTTCTTTGAGTGGCTGAGACGCCAATTTTGGGTAAATACATGATGATCCCAGAAATATAAATTTCTTTACGTCATGTTTATGAGCCGCATCTATCAAGTTATTTTGAATCTGCATATTATCCATCAAAAACTGATAGGGAAAGTTATTATTCGCTAATATCCCTCCAACTCGTGCAGCCGCGTCTATCACAACATCAGGCTGCTCTGCCTCAAAAAAATCTAGAACGCCTTGTTGATTGCGCAAATCTAATTCAGACGATGATCTTACCAATAGGTTGCCATAACCATTGCTTTCCAACGCCTTTTTTATCGCGGCACCCACCATACCATTATGCCCTGCTATAAATATTTTAGACTGCTTTTCCATTGACCGTTTTATTTACGTTTGAATAATTGTTGCCACCAATTTTTGCTAGATTGCTCTTGACCATATTCCCCATAACCATATCCGTAGCCATAACCATAATTGCTGTAAAATCCACCTGTTGCCTTCACATCATTGACCACTAGTTGAATTGGCTTAATCTTGTCTTTAGAAACTAAATCATTAGGAATACGTAACTGCTCTTTGTACGTGTGCCCATGTCTTACCAGATAGAGACAGAGATCTGCGTAGCGATTGAGGAGTTGCGCATCAGTAACCATACCTACAGGCGGCGCATCCATCAATACATAATCATATTTCTCCTTAACAGTCGCCATTAACTGTTCTGCCCTTCCACTTACTAGTAACTCTGCCGGGTTGGGAGGAATCGCTCCCGCCTGAATAAGATCTACATTCTCGTGCACGCCGGAAGACATAACAATCTCTTCTAAACGCATGTCTGGCCGCACTACATAGTGTGAAAACCCTTTCCCGGCAGGCAAGTTAAGTTTGGTGGTAATCGACGGTTTACGTAAGTCTAACTCCATAATGAGTACTTTCTTATCCAATAAAGCGAGGGACACAGCTAGATTTAGAGCTACATAGGATTTTCCTTCTCCCGACATAGATGAGGTAAATAAAATGGTTTTTTTGCCGTGCAAAGCAAACTCCAAATTGGTACGAATCGCCCGGAACTGTTCTGCTATAGCTGATCGGGAAGTTTTGGTTATGACCACCTGATCCTTATCCTCGGAATGAGCCACGGTACCAAGAATAGGTAATTTATTGTCGCGTTCGATATCTTCCATACTCATAACACGGACATTAAGTAGGTTTTTGAGATATAAAAAGCCCAAAGGCACCAACAGTCCCAAGATCAACCCCATTGCATAGGCCGTTTTACGCTTTGGAGAGATGGGTTCTTCTCTTGACTTCGGTGTATCGATTACTTTTGAGTTGGACACGTTTGCCGTACGACCTATGGCCGTTTCCTCCCATTTTTCCTGCAGAAAAATATATTGAGCCTGCTTAATCTGTTGCAGACGAGCCAAATCTATATAGCCTCTTTCTATAGTAGGTACACGTTGAATTTGCGAGGTCAATTGACCAGACATCTGCTCTTGTTTGGAACGGGACAATTCTAGGTTTCTTTTCGTGGAAGCGAGACTACTAATCATATCTTCTCGCACACCCGCAATCTGCATCGTTATATTTTTGACTAGCGGATTATCTTCTGTATTTGCGAGTAACAGGCGCTCTCGTTGCAAAACTAATTCATTATATCGATTGATTAATGCATTGAAAGCGACATCTTGCAAAACCACCGATGCGGGTACCACACGTGGGTTGCTTGCATCACGCAAATAGCTGGACATGCCGTCTAAGCTGGACAGCTGCACATCTATCTCTGCTAAACTTCTCGTGTAACTAGCTGAATTTTCCAGCAGAATTCTGCTCTGTTCAGTCATATCTGCTAATTGAGTACTTTGCTTGTACCCAGAAATGCGATCTTCAACTCCTGCTAATTCTTGGGTAATCGCCGTTAGTCGTGCATTTATAAAGGATAAGGTAGAGTCTGCCACAACATTTTTGTCGTGCAGATTTCGTTCCATATATTTCTTGATCAATTGTTGTAGTTGCTCTTCACCTCGTTTAGGCTGCGTGCTACTCAATGTCAAATCTATCGTGGAAACGTTTTTGTTGGTTACAGAAACCTTTAATGATCGCATCAAACTGGCAACAACTGTTCCGACAGGTTTTACAGTAAAGCCGTAGTGATTGGACGCTGTGCGAGTATTGCTCTGGTTAAGTAACACTAAGCCGACACCCTCAAGAAGAAAGGGTTTACCCAATTCGGCTTCGATCGTTGTGTCACTCCCAGACAGCACAATTCCCTTTCCTCCGGAGTACTCCACTTGAAAATTAAACGATTCGCGAATGGAGTCTGGGTCAGAAAGTAAGATCAGACGAAAGGGCGCATTGTAAACCGGCCTGTCGTTAAATGTTCCTTCCATATAATAACTAATATAAGAGCTGTCTGCGTGAACAGTCTCTCGCATCAAATCATTCGTAGACAACACTTCTACTTCATTGTCTACAGAGCTTTTCGTCCCCATTAATCCAGACAGATCGGCCATTGGTGATCCGGCAAGCGAATTACCGCCTTTCTTATCGTCCGAGACAAGTAATTTTGCATCCACGGTATATATGGGCAATGTGTATCTCAAGTATAGAAATGAGCCTGTGAGACCGATTAATGCACAAAGCGCAAACCAGTACCAATTGGACATAACCCGTCCTACTAATCTTAAGAGCTCCTTGTTATCCGAGGGCTTTTCTTCAAACTCGAACTCTTCATTCCAGTCATTTTTACTCATAAATCAAAATCTTGATATAACGTTACGTTAATCCAATTATCAGAATATGATGGTTATCTCCATCTTGTTATTAGCACAATCAACAAGGACAATACTGAACCTACAATTGCATAGGTCTGTGTCCTTGCGGCATTGTTCGCTGCTGCTTTGGCCTTGCCTGGCTCCACATAAATTACGTCGTTTTGCCGTAAATAATAGTAGGGCGATTGGAAGATATCGCTATCGTTTAAGTTGAGTCTTACCATAGCTTTCTGACCGTTTTCTTCCCTTATTAATAACACATTCTCACGTTTGCCATAAATTGTTAAATCTCCGGCAAGACCTAGGGCGTCGAGTACAGTCACCTTTTCATTAGGCACTGTATAAGTTGCTGGCCGCATCACTTCTCCTAGCACGGTAATTTTGTAATTGGCAAAGCGTACCTGCGCCGTAGGATCCCGATAGAATTGCGCTGCTTGCTTCGTGATTAATTCTCTTGCCTGATAGGTAGTCAAACCCTTTACCTTAACTCGACCCAGTAAGGTCATATGTACATAGCCGTCCTTATCCACCAAGAAACCCGTGATAATTTGATTTCCAACACTAGCCGCACTACTGGCACCAATTGCTTGCACCGCTTCGGCCTGATTAACGATGCTACTTGTAGTTGGATCGAGTGTCTGAATGGTAATACTTAAGATATCGTCTGCTTGGATTGTTGGCTCTGTAAAGTCAGCCGCAGATTTCATTACTTTTAAAGAATCCGTAGGAAGGTCGTTAAAATATACGATGTTCTTTACAGAGCAACTCCCAAAGAGGAACACGAAAACAAAACTGATGATAGGATACCAAAAGGGGGTTCGTGGCAAAGATTTTTTTAAGTTGTTAGTCATTGTAGTTGTAGTTGTAGTTTTAATATGTTTTATCAGGCATAGGCAATATCATATAACGCCTGATTCTGTAAATTGCATCGCTTGAAGTAAGGCCATAAGTCTTCTTTTCTAATCCAATGTTCCAACGCTTTCACATGGCGCATGTGATGAATATCTGTTCCTACAAGATCCACCAACCCTTTTTCACTTAGTAAGCGAGCTGTCTTTTTTTCATTAGGGCCATAATAGCCGTAGAGCGATAGTAGATTTAATTGAAGAAGACATCCCAGTTCGCGCAATCGCTGTATCGCTTTGATATTTCCATGGTAGAAAACATAACGCTCTGGATGTGCCAAAATTGGCTTATAGCCTTGCATTTGCAAATCGAAAATCACTTTCTCAATCAACGAACTCTCCTGAATGTAAGACATCTCAATAAGGATCTGATTATTTGGTAAAGTCGCAAGCTTTTCTCCCGATTGGAGCAAACTGTCGAAAAAAGTATCGACCATATACTCTGCAGCAAACCCAGCAGCCATCTCTGTGTAATTACTTCCTAATACAAGTTCATAAGCATTGGCAATACCTTGTGTTGTGTTGGGGTACATCCCTTGAAAAATATGGGGTGTAAAAAAAAACTTCTGAATTCCCAAGGCATTGAGCCGCTCCATCAACTGTAAGCCGTCCGCCAATGTCGAGGCTCCATCGTCCAAGCCCGGCAAAATGTGAGAATGCATATCTATTTGCATCCAATCCAGATTTTGAAATTGTCTTTTTCCTCGGAAGATGTTTAGCATATTTTTTCTTGATAACCGATGTAAATTGTAGAAATACCCGGCCGGAGCGACCGCCCGGGATATTTCCCTACAATTACAAGCTAACACTTGTTTCTTTCGTAGACCACCGTGATTTCACGACTCCGCAAATCATTCGAGAGCGCTCATGAAAGCACATGGAATACTTAATTTTTCATGTATAATTCAATTTACAATTTCCCACACTCTTCGGTAAGAATAGCCAAGTTAGTCGCACCGGCTTTTGTACCTATGATATCACCAGGCTGTATTCCAACAGTAGCCGTATTATCTTCTTGAATAGTATGACCGCCAACTACTTTGACGCGATTGTTCCAGATTGCTCTAAAATCATATCTTGTTCCGTCTGTACGCAATAAGGTTGTTCTTAAAAACCCATTAGTTACCGTTCCCAAGAATTGGAAATCTCTAGTACCTGTTTCACGGTAGTATAGCTGAAATGTTGGCAAAAGCGTAATTGGATCCACCTTATCCGGACAGCGTACATACAACTGTAAGGTTGCTGTCGGATTTGTAGGATTCCCTGGATTGGGTAAGGCAATTTGTGTGGTTTGCCCGCATGCGGCTAATGGCCCTTCTGCTAAAATGTTACCTGCAGAATTTCTCACGACTATTGAGACACCACTTACAGGCAGGTTCGCAATCGATATACTTGCCATGTTGGCTGAAATAGAATATTGCCCAGAGAAAATAACATTACCTCCCGACACCGCTTCGACAGTGACAGGGTAAGTTGATCCATTCGCCATCCAATCTCCCGTAAAGTTGATTACTGACTGTACGTTACATGCTCCAGCAAATTCCCCTGCCAAAAAGAAAGTTAAGTGGGTAATCGGAAAAGTAACTCTGTAACCGGAACTAGCATCGCCGGTTATAGAGGTATTCTGCTCAAATCGCCAAACCCTATCACTGCTGCTATTAGTAAACACTTCAAAACTTTCCGCCGCACTGATCGTACGGCCACTAAGCGGACTAACATAGTCGGATCGCACAGGTAACCCCAGCGACAAGGCCTGACTGAATCGTCTTACTTGAATGCCATTGATCACCATATTGATTTGTGCGATAGCTCCGGGACTAAACGCGCCTGCCGAAGTTGAGCCTCCTGCTAGGACGACATTATCACTTCTAAGACTTCCGCCTGGTAAAAAGGATTGTGCTTGGGGATTACGCCCATTGATGCTTCCCAACATCACTTCCAAATTTCTGCCGACAATAACGTTATCTGTTGCATCAAGAAATTGAGTACCCGCTGGAATATCTAATGATACCTGTCCGCCACCTTCTGCTGCAGCCAAAGAAATAGTGATCGCCTCTAATGTAGCGCCGTTCGCTCCCAGTGCGATATTTTGCCGAACCTGGCTTACACCATCGGGAAGCTGAGTCGGTCTTCTCAATATAATAGTTTCAATACCTGCTGAAGCTTCTGTAATGGAAACGGGCACAATTTGAGTAGTATACCCGCTGGCACTTATCGATACACGAAAGCGAACCGGTGCAGCTGCCGTAGGCATACGCTTAGGATCAAGACCAAATGTCACCAAGTTTTCGGTAGGTCTAAAGTCACGAAAACCGTTCATATTGTAAATGTCTTCCGTATCGCCAGATACCAATGCAACAGCGACTCCATTGATGGTATTCCCATTGGGATCAACAATACGCAAAGTTGCGTAGTTTTTGATAACTTCTGTACTGATTTGAAGATCAAAATCTTTTAGTGGATTCTCGCAAGAACCAACGGCACCTAAAAGAATAAGTGCAATTATATAAGTAGCTAATTTTTTCATTTTTGTCATGTGCTAATGGCTGATTGCCTCTTACCAAAAACGGTAACTAAACCCAATTTCTACACGCGGTAAATAGCGATAGTTGCGGATGTTATTTTCAATCCGCGACGCATTAGCCACATTCTCTTCTAATAAACCACTCGCTTCCATGCGAACAGAGGGTTTAGATAAGTAATAAGCTCCTAAATCGATATTCATCGAGAAACGGCTATCGATCACAATATTACTCCAGCCTATCCCAGCGTATGGATTTACAGTCTCCTTCCAATTTACATGTGTGGTAATTGTCCCTACATATTCAGGATCTACTGCAATCTCTCCATACTGATAAGGGTCTGACAAACGTGTCTCCAACCGGCCATCCAGTTTGAAGAAGTAGGCTCCTCCAAGTTGAACATTAAATGTTCGGAAAAAACCAGCATTAGAGGCAAAAGGAGTCCAACCAAAAAGCAAGGATACATTGTGTGCTTTTGCGAATATGTTAGTTCTTGTATCTCGACCACCGTAGTTTCCCTGCACTCTGGTGTTGAAAGGCATGATACTCCCTGCAAGCCTAGCCCCGAAATGAGAGCCAATGGGCTGGTAATACTGTAAACCAACACCGGTAGTTCCGACGTGGACGCCTAATCCTACAGGATACGGATATCCATAGTTGTAGGTTGACGCGGGGATACTATCTCGATCTGCACCATTTGCAAACACGTTAGTGCTGGCAAGTAGGCTGCAGAGACTGAGCAGCAGCATCACGACAAATGTGAATTTAAATTTCATAAAGGTTGATTTGATATTAAAAATAGATTTGGTTGTTAATAAGCATTTTCTTCTCCTTTGATCATATTGATTGCCGTCATACAAACAATTTTAAAATCAAGCATAGCGGACCAATTTCGTAGATATTCTATATCGTATTCTACCCTCTTAGCCATCAAGGCCGGATCTTTAGTCTCGCCTCGATAACCATTGATCTGTGCCCAACCTGTAATACCAGGTTTTACAAAATGACGTACCATATAATGTTGGATGAGTTGACTATAGTGCTCCGTGTGAGATAACATATGCGGACGAGGTCCTACAACACTCATCTGTCCAAGAAACACATTGATGAATTGTGGGAATTCATCCAGATTAGTTTTCCGAAGAAATTGACCAATTGCTGTGATTCTCTTATCGCCTTTGGTCGCCTGCTGTGCATTAGATTGTTTGTTGACGACCATGCTACGAAATTTGTAACATCCAAATGCACGATTATTTCTTCCTGAACGGGGTTGTTTGAAGAAAATAGGACCTGGGCTTTGGATTTTTATGATTAATCCGATAATAGGGATCATCCAGCTAAGAATAAAAATCATCACCATACTACTGATAAAAAGGTCTATTAGACGTTTTTTGAGACGGTTTTCCATGGTCGACATGGGTTCCTCATGCGATTTCAGCACGGGCAAATCAAATTTCACATGTGCATTCTCACTATTATTGTATGTAATCCTCGCACTAATCGCTGGCACGAAGTTTAGCTGTACACATTGAAAATCGGCAGCGACAATCAAATCTTCACTGTAAGCGCTTACATCTGGTGTAGTAACCAAAAAAACATCGTGAATACCCTCTTTGGAGACCGTTTCAAAATATTCTCGGAACCTTTTTAAGGTTTTTTCTTTATTTTCTAAGGCATCTTGATCTTTATAACCAATCGTATTTATGCTGTAGAAATCACCTTGCTTCTCAAAATATTCTGCGACAGGCGCCAAATGATCACCATGTCCAATAATGGCTACACGCTTAGACCACTTGAACCTTTTTGCAAATGCAGGATAGATATAGGTCATAAAAAAGCGAGATACAATAAAGTATGTAGCTAACACAACAGAAAGAATAGCTACGAAAGGCCAGGCATGTGCAAGCTGAAAACCAGACATGACACATAGACCGAAAGAAATAATCAGCCCCATGCCAGCTCGAAGAGTGGCACGAAACATATTTTCCAACCGCTCCATCGAGATATCACGATATAAATGGGAAATCAAGGAGGCTAATATTGCCAGCAGATTGTACATCATCCAGAGCGACTGGAAAGCAGATGTTGATTTATCGATGTATCTGATCAAATTTAACTCTACCGCCAGGTCGAAGGCGAATAAAAAAGCTAAATTCACACAAATAAAATCAGTTGAAATCCAGAAGGCTCTTAAGTATACTAATACTCGATTTTGAACATACCTAAACATAGCTTTTTATGAATTAGTGAATAAATTCTGTTAAAACTCCTTTCAATCTGAAGTAGGATTGTGTAAACACCACTTCAATTTGAATGATACTTCAAAATTTTCTTCAGTAATCGATCTTAACGTTCAAAGTAAGAAGTCAACCTTATGAAAATTTATTCACGAACTAAGGAGAACACTAATTTTTGATTACTTCCAAAGGTACGCGGAGATATATCTTTAAACAATGTTTGAAGGGTTGGAAGGGGTAGACAAATAAGGGACAATCCCCAAAAAACCTCAAAGGAAGAAGTGAGGCAAGGGTCTAAATGATCGATGTCCACCCTTTGTCCACCTTACAAAAAGTAATAAAAAGACAAAGAATGGACGGATAAATTAAAATTAACACAAAAAAAACATGGGAAATTTAAAAATATAAATGTTACAACAACTAAGGCAGGTCGTTTGACTCTTCCATTTTCTTTTTGAGTCGCTGCTTTCCTTTCTTTACGCCATCCATCGAAATGCCCAACAATGTGGACATTCCCATGTTGCTGTACTTGAGTTTTATTAATGCTAGAAGCCTCAAGTCTCCCTCGGTGAGACGAGGGTATTTTAACTTTTTTTTCTTTAAATAATCCGGAAAAACTTGGTCAAATGTTAGCTTGAATTTTGTCCACCGGTCATCCGTCATGATGGGCTCCTTTAACAATTCGTCTAGCACTTCAACAGAGCGTACTTTAATCGTATTATTTTCCTGCCCCAATTTCTCTAAGTCATTCTGTAGGCCGGCGATTAACGTCGTATTTTCCTGCGACTTTTCTTCTGCTTCCTTCCAAGAGTTGGTAATAGTCTCCAGCTCCTTATTAAGCACTTTCCGCTCTAGTGCATAGGCCAATTGTTCTTTCTCCAGCGTAGTAGATTTGATTTTCAGCTTATTTTTACTCCGGTTTAAAAGTAATATGATAATAAATAGAACGGAGGTAAGTAACAACCCAAAAGTAAGCTCTAATAAAATAGTCGTCTTTCGTTCTTCTTCGGAAGCCGTAATAGAGCGTTGAAATTCGTCGGACTGCCATTGCCAATATGCTCTTTGTAACTCATCATACCGTTCTGTAGTACGCAAACTATCATCAAAACGAACGTATTCTTTCAGGTACTGAAGTTCATCCGTTTGATGTCCTTTTATATTAGCTATTTCTGAGCGTAATTTGGCAATATGTGTTTTAATCGGCAGAAAGAAGGGCTTTGATTTTACATATACTTCGCTTCGGGAAAGATATACCTCTGCTTCTTTCCATTCGCCAACATCGATCAAAACGTCTGCTAACTTTACCATAGAACGCATAGCATCTATGTGTTCATTGTATTTCACAGACAATCGCACATTTTCCTTTAGCAAACGGATTGCTTTAATAGGGTTTCCTTTATGTTCTTCAATCGTAGCGAGGTTACCGAAGATAATACCCATCCATAAACTATCCTGATTTCGTTGTGCAATACCAAGGGCTCGTTGGAAATGCACGACTGCCTGCCCCAATAATTGTTGCTTCTCGCTATATACACCCATGGAATTTACCATACTGATATGTAACGCTGTTCCATCTTTGCAGTATGGCAGCCCCCCTTGCAACAATTTGATGGCTCCAGGGTAATTCCCAATATATCCGTAAAATGATGAAATTTGATGTATGTGCCTCCCAAACAAAGGAACTAGGGTATAATCAACTTGCTCAATTAACTCACCTGCTTGGAGAAAATAGGGAATGGCCATTTGCAATTCTCTATAAACAAAGTAATAATAACCTTGCCTAATCAATACGATCAAACGGAGTTCGTCATTTTGTATCCGTTTAGCACTAGAGAGCGCCTTTTTATAATACAGGTCAGATCTGGAATTCACCCTATCATTTACGCGGGAATAATAATCCGCAGCAAGTAAGTCATGGATGATCTCTAATTGAGGACTTTCCTTTGTTTTAGCAGTTTGAAGTAATTTGTTGAGTTCAATCGCTGCACTAGTATCATTTGACCTAAACTTTTGATCTAATAATATAGATTCGAGAGAAGATGGATTATCTACGCCACTGGATTTATTCGATAAGGACTTATGTTGGGCATGTGCAATCACATGGCACAACATAAAAACTATCACGCAGAGATAACGAGACATGGATTGCACTAAATCTTTTTCAAAGGTTGACAATACAATGATACCGATTGTGAATCGGAAATCAAATACTTGTTAAAAACTATTGGAAAAGAATTGATTGGAATATAAAAAGCATATTATCTTCCAATAATTGTAAAAAATTATGTGTGTTTCTCCTTCTCGACAGAAAATACAGAGCTTGGGTTATCTAGAATAGTAAAATCAGAGTTTTGTGATTTAAATTCTGGCACTATTGCTTTCATCTTTGACACTAATTCGAACTTCGAATGAGCAGCATGTACCGATTTTATATGGTCGCATAGTTCCATAATCTGGGCATAGCGTTCGGATAAGTCGTCCGTGCCAACTTTAGCAATCATAATCTTCTCATGATAAGTTTTGATTGTGTTCTCTCCGTTCGCCAATAATTCCTCAAACACCTTCTCTCCAGGACGTAAACCAACAATCTTGATATCAATATCAATAGGGTATTGAAGTCCCTTAAGGGCAATCATTTTCTTAGCAAGCTCCATGATTCTAACTGGCCGCCCCATATCAAACACAAAGACCTCTCCCCCTTTACCCATAACAGCAGCTTCCTGAACCAACTGACAAGCTTCCGGAATTGTCATGAAGTATCTAGTAATATCAGGATGTGTAATGGTCAAAGGCCCTCCTTCCTTAATTTGACGCTCAAAAAGTGGTATTACTGAGCCATTAGATCCTAAAACATTCCCAAATCTGGTTACTATATAAGAAGTTTTGGACTTGCTGTTTAACGCTGCCACATACACTTCTGCGATGCGTTTGGTGGCCCCCATAATATTGGTAGGGTTTACTGCCTTGTCGGTAGACACCATCACAAATTTTTCCACATCGTATTTATCGGCTAGTTGTGCTATTACACTTGATCCAACAACATTAGTCCATATCGCTTCGTAGGGATTATCTTCCATTAAAGGAACGTGTTTGTATGCTGCCGCATGAAATATCAAATCCGGACGTTCTGCCTTGAAAACCTCTTCCATAAAAATGGCATCCCTAACATCCCCTACTACTGGTTTTATCCTTTCCGATTTAATGATGTATTTGAGTTCTTGTTGTACATCATACAATGCCGACTCTGCCTGATCTACAATAACGAGTTTTTTACAAGCAGAACTCGCGATCTGTCGCACCAATTCACTGCCAATAGAGCCTGCGCCGCCAGTAACCATAATTGTTTTACCCAGCAAAGCTCCGGATACGACCGGGTTATCAATATTTATTGCTTTTCTTCCTAAGAGATCAGCTATTTTCAACGTTCTGATGTGTTGCGCTGCAACAGCTCCTTCTATGTATTTGGAAGAAGGTGGAATAACTTTAATTTTCAATGGAAGCTTCTCGGCCACGTTAGAAATTTGACGCAGTCGCTCAGGATCAACGTCATCAATCGCAATAATTAGTTCTTGCACCCCTCCAGTTTCGCCCAATAAATTGGTATTCAGATCGCTCAGCGAACGAACAGGCATTCCATTAATATGTTTTCCAATACGCTGTGGATTGTCGTCAACTATTGCAACAACTCTATATCGGTTTCGTGAGCCCAAATGCAAAAGATTGTACGTATTATGTCCCATATTGCCCGCCCCGAAAAGTATTACTGCTATGGCATTCTTCTTCTTGTGCCAGAATATTTGGTGAAATCCTTCTCGATATAGCAATCGTAAGCCACTCATTGCGATGCCCACCATCATACCGTGTAAGAAAAGTTGCGTATGAGAAAAATGAAGAATATCATGATTTATTGTAAACAGCGTGCTTTGACTGAAAAACAACAAATCTGCAACGTATGCAGACACGAAAAGAATCAGCAAGGAAAGAAGAATACTGTTTCCAATCAAAAACAGATCATGTAGGCTAGTACTCCGAATAATCCCTCTAAATGGCTTAAAAAAAAGAAAAGAAATCAAATAGACTACCGTGACAATCAAAGACTGCCAGAGCATTGTCCTCAAATTCACTTCACCAAGTAGTCGAATAATTAATGCGTAACTGAGACAAAAACAGCCCCATACCACAAAGCTGTCGATGATCAAAACTAACCATCTCGGGCTATGAACTAATAACTTAGATTTCAAAACTCGGCTTACAAACATTATCTTCCTAACAAAAAATTATTTTCACTTGGCAGATCAAATAATAAACTATTCAGAAGCAAATATAAGAAAATAACAAAACTAAATTATGTAGTTGTCCGAAGAATAGGGAATGATAAGGCTTAAGAAAACTCTTGAAAGTAATTAGAAGGCCAAATATGATCGTCTAGGGGGGCGTGTTCTACACCGTAATCTGCGTACACCAATAATTCGGCATTATTCTCAGCAGCTTGAAAAGCGGTGGCATAACCCGCCGGAACATACAATAGCCGCCCTTCAGAAGCTGTTAATATAAGTCTTTTTATGGGCAAGTTGGGAGAGGGATTTACCCAATCATCTATCTCAACTAGATTCACGCGAAACGCACCGGAAATCACATAAAACCACCTCTGCTCAATCTTATGCCCTCTCCAACCTCGTATCACCTGCAGGTCTGCGTTTTTGATAAGATAAAATCGTTTGACCTCAGACATATCAAAATCGTTAACAAAACGGATTTGACCTCGCTCGTCTTTCGCTATTCCACCTGGAATTAAAGTATGTTGTGAATTATTCATCGTGAAAGAATCTAAGTATTTTCTCGCACGTACTTTCTAAGTATAAATTGCTTAGCCCATAAATAAGCGCCGCTTAAAACTAGAAGTAGTACAACCGAAAATGTGATTTGTGTGGAGACGTTATAACTCGTCATGTAGATAATTAGCATACCTAGCAGGACCTGCAGTATCCCGTAAGAAGCTGAAATCCAAAGTTTGTGCACGCCAACTTCGTTGGCTAAGTACTGATATAGATGTGAGCGATGCGCTTTAAAAATGTTCTCCCTTAAATATAGCCGTCGCACGATTGTCCAAACAGTATCTATCCCATAAACGACTAAAAACAGTACATAAAGAAAGTTACCTGTATGTAAAATCAACTTTGCGAGGGCGAACAACAGAATAAATGCAATGGCGACTGATCCGACATCCCCGGCAAAACACTTAGCTTTCACCCTAAAATTAAAATACGCGAATGCGAGCACACCAAGCATAGCAAAACTTAGAAAGTCTGTATCCATAAAATGTATGGAATGATTTACTAAAAGAAGCAATCCACCAACTGCCAAGCTATAGGCTGCTGTAATACCGTTGATGCCGTCCATAAAATTGTATGCATTGATTACACCTACAACCAGAATAAAGGTAATCAACAAGTAAAACCAAGGCATCGTAAATAAACCTAATTCGTAGGTCATTAATAGCACGGAAAAAAAATGAACGACTAATCTAAACCGATTAGACAATGTCATGATATCATCGGCAAAGGATACAACTGTCATCAACGAAAGTCCGAGAAAAAACCATGGATAATTAAATCCAGACCATAGAAAATACACCAATGCGGCGAAATAGAAAACCACGCCACCACCTCTTAAAGTAATGACGGAGTGGGAAGAGCGTTCGTTGGGTTTGTCTACAATATTGAATCGATCAGCAACACGAAAGTAAATCAGTTCAAATAAAATAAAGGCGATTAATAGCAGAATATATAGCATATTGTAGTAATGTGACTTGCGAATATACTAGGATTACTCTTGTTTACCCACAAAAGAACGGATTGTCTTCGCCATACCTTCACGTGCGGTTAACGGAAGTTTGTCTATGCCTAGTGTGTTTTTGATTTTATGATTAGAAACTATATAGGATTCCGTTAATTTCTTCAGTCTTTCTGAATTTAAAGGTAAGGAGAGCGCGTCACCAATTTTCGAGACTCTGGTAATTAATGATGCCGAAATACGCCAAAATTTTGGCTTTTTTCTCCGTATTTCGGAGATGATTGCTACAATTTCATTAGTAGACAAGGTGTCATCATCCGCAAAATTATACACACCTGAAGGCAATTCGGGCCTCTCTATCATCTGATCAATCAGATAGCACAAATTATCAATACTAATAAAAGAGCGATGATTAGGGAATGCTGCTAATGGCCATGGTAGCCCTTTATTGACAACTTTGTATAGAAGATTAAGGTTTCCTTTGTTACCCGGCCCATGTATCATACAAGAGCGAATGATAAACAGCCGTTTTCCTTCCGGCAACTCGGCCTGCAACAAAAATTGTTCAGCTTCCAGTTTCGACTTTCCATACGGAGTGAGTGGGTTAGCTGCTGTATCTTCGACTAAAGTGCCTTCTACCGAATCCGCCACTGCCTTTACCGAAGAGAAATAAAAGAAGTCTCGAATATCTGATGCTAAAAATTTTTGAAAAACTTTTATCGTTAAATCTCGATTTATACTAAAGTATTCATCTTCAGTCGAGGTGTTATTGGTATCATGTGCTTTACCTGCGAGATGAATAATGGTTGCGCTATTGTTATCAAGCTCTTGCTCCCAACCTTTTTCTCTCAATGAAACACATTTTGCATCAATGTTTAGATCCTTGAAATAGTTGAACAGATTTCTTCCGACAAATCCTTTACTCCCTGTAATTGTAATCATACCCTATAATCTGATTTATTCTCCTATCGCGTAGTACGAAAACCCCAATTCTTCCAATTCTGCCCCGTTCAGTAATTTCCTGCCATCGAAAACGAAAGAGGGACGTTTCATGCCTTCTTTGATTTTAGCCCAGTCATATTGCTTAAACTCATCCCATTCCGTTAATACAGCTATTGCATGCGATCCTATCAACGCTTCCTCCGGAGTATCTACCACGGTAACTAAACGACGATTCTCCTCTGATGATCGTGTGCCTAAATAGTCCAAATCACGATAGATTTGTTCTGCGGAAACTTTTGGATCATATACAATGATGCTGGCTTCTTCATCTAATAAATGATCCGCCACGTAGATAGCAGCAGATTCTCGCGTATCGTTAGTGTCTTTCTTAAATGCCCAACCTAAGAATGCGATTTGCTTGCCATTTACCGTGTTATACATCGTTTTGATAATCCGCTCCGCGAAACGCGTTTTCTGATGATCGTTTAACAAGATTACTTGCTCCCAATAATCGGCCACTTCGTTTAGATGATAGGAACGGGCAATATAGACTAAATTCAGTATATCTTTCTGAAAACATGAGCCACCAAAACCTACTGATGCCTTTAAAAACTTGCTGCCTATACGGCTGTCTTTGCCTATTGCATGAGCCACCTCATCTACATTTGCACCGGTAACCTCACACAATTCTGAAATGGCATTGATACTGGAGACACGTTGCGCCAAAAAGGCATTCGCCACTAATTTAGAAAGCTCCGAAGACCATAAGTTGGTCGTTAAAATTCGCTCTCTTGGAACCCAAGCTTCATATACTTTTACTAATGCTTCTATGGCTTCGGCATCTTCACCTCCGATCAATACTCGATCTGGATTATGCAAATCAGTCACCGCTGTTCCTTCTGCCAAGAACTCTGGATTGGAAAGAATATGAAAGTTAACCCCATTGCCCGTATGATCCAAAATGCTTTTCAAAGCCTCAGCCGTACGCACCGGAAGCGTAGACTTCTCTACAACTATTTTATCCGACTTGGCCACCGCTGCAATTTGCCGCGCGCACAACTCGATAAACTTCAAATCCGCTGCTTGGCCTTTGCCTTTGCCATAGGTTTTAGTTGGCGTATTTACCGATATAAAGATCATATCCGCTTCATCGATGGCTTTGTCTACATCCGTAGAAAAAAACAAATTACGACCACGTGCTTCCCCCACTACGGCATCCAGACCCGGTTCGTAAACCGGAAGTTTGGAAAGGTCTGCATCATTCCACGCCGCGATCCTATGTTCATTCAAATCAACAACCGTGACTTCTACATTCGGATTCTTCTGTGCAATCACAGACATTGTGGGACCGCCAACATAGCCAGCTCCAATACAGGTTATTTTTTTTATCATTAATATAACTTTCTACGACAGTATGCCTATTGATGAGAATCATACACTTCACGTTACTTATTCTATGGCACGATCAGACACCAATCTTCTAACATACGCAAAATACTCGCCTTTCAAACCCTCAATGCTTTTGGCAAGCGACTCCGCGGATATATACTTCTTACTAAGCGCTATTTCTTCGAGACAAGCTACTTTTAAAGAAGTTCTTTTTTCTATCGCTTTTATAAATTCTGTAGCTTCACTTAATGATTCATGTGTACCTGTATCGAGCCATGCAAACCCTCTCCCCAAGGGTTGAAGATGTAATATATCTTTAGACAAATATGCTTGGTTAATCGACGTTATTTCGAGTTCTCCCCTATCGGAAGGTTGCGTTATCTTAGCCTCTTCCACCACAGAGTTTGGGTAGAAATACAATCCCACAACAGCATGATTAGACTTTGGTTTGGTCGGTTTCTCTTCAATGCTTAGCACTTGACCAGAAGTGTCAAATTCTGCTACGCCATATCGCTCGGGATCTTCAACATAATAGCCAAATACAACAGCCTTTTCTGACGACTCTACTTTTTGTCGAGCATCTGCAAGGTATTTTTGCAAACCGGCGCCATAAAAAATATTGTCCCCCAAAATGAGACATACAGAATCACTCCCTATAAAATCCGATCCAATTATAAAAGCTTGAGCTAAACCGTCAGGATTTGGTTGTACTGCATACGAAAGTTCTATTCCAAATTGTGAACCATCGCCTAATAACCTTTCAAAATTAGGTAAATCGTGCGGTGTTGATATAATCAGGATTTCTTTAATATCAGCGAGCATAAGTACTGATAACGGATAGTAAATCATGGGTTTATCATAAACAGGTAACAATTGTTTAGAAACCGCAACCGTAAGCGGATGAAGGCGAGTTCCTGACCCGCCCGCTAGTATAATCCCTTTCATATTCTAATCTTTTGATAACATCCGAGACTTCTGTTTAGCTAACATATCACCTAAACTACTTTCCCAATTCGGTATTTCGATGTCAAATGTATCTTTTATTTTAGTTTTGTCCAACAATGAGTAGTTAGGACGCCTAGCCGCTGTCGGAAATTCATTAGAATGCACCGGAAGAATTCGACAGACCGATTTGCTTAAATCTCGAATCATCGATGCAAACTCATACCAAGAACACTTGCCTTCATTGGAATAGTGATATATTCCCGGCTTCCATACGTCTGCAATCGCTATTTTGATAATTACTTGTGCAAGATCCCGTGCATAAGTAGGAGAACCGATTTGGTCGGTTACAACGGATATTTCATCCCTTTCGTCCATCAATCTAAGCATAGTCTTAACGAAGTTACTCCCATAAATAGAGTATACCCAAGAAGTTCGGACAATGATAGAGGAAGGGTTATATTTTTGCATAGCCTTTTCTCCATCAAGTTTAGTCTTTCCATATACATTTATCGGATCTACCTCAGCTACTTCTGAAAGAGGTAAGGTAGATGAGCCATCAAACACATAATCTGTAGATATAGCAATCAGTTTGACATTGTTTTTCGCACAATATTTTGCAATCTGGGCACTTGCTAAGTGATTTATTATATTAGCATTCTCTTGATCAGACTCTGCAAGATCGACAGCTGTATATGCGGCAGTATGAATAATAAGCTCCGGATTATATGTCTGTAATACCTCTGGAATCTGTGAAAGATCGCTGAGGGATAACGACGCTCTATCTAAAAAGAATACACTAAACTTATTGTTGTTTGTTAATACTTCGGATAATTCCGAACCCAATTGTCCATTGGCTCCGGTTATGACTATTTTCATTTTCAATGATTTTTATTCTCCTTTATAGATGTCTTTAAAGGCCGGTAACAGGAGGTCCTTTTCAGAAACAATTAGTCTATCAGACGACAGCTGCCAATCGATACACAATGTTGAGTCATCAAACCTAATTCCCCATTCCGAATCTTTATGGTAGTAGTTATCACATTTATAGAAAAAGGTTGCCGAGTCGCTTAAAACAGCAAATCCATGTAAAAATCCGCGCGGCACAAACAATTGTTTTCCATTGTCCGAAGAAAGCTCAACCGCTACGTGTTCGCCAAACGTAGCAGAGTTTTCTCTCATATCTACCGCTACATCCAATACCGTACCTGCCAACACACGAACAAGTTTAGCTTGTGCGTGATCGCCTTTTTGAGCATGTAAGCCCCGAACGACACCTTTCTTGCTGAAGGATTGATTGTCTTGCACAAAGCATGTATCGGATTTTGTCAATTCTTGAAATGTTCTGACATTAAAACTTTCAAAAAAAAACCCACGTTCATCTTCGAATTTTTTCGCTTCTAAGATATAACAACCTGACAATTTTGTCCCTGTGATTTTCATATAAATATTTCCAAAATGTTTACAATGGTAAAGGTAAATGATTAGAACCGATATCCTAAAGCTAGCCATGTTCTCAGCCCTGCCCATGCCCCTCGCGTATTCATTCGTACTTCGTCGGGTCTGGCATCCACGTCCAGGTTAATTAATGGTGTGTTAAATTCATTGGGTTTATTTTCCAAAACACTTATACCAACATGATCCAATGGATTTCCCCCGATTCTTGTCCCAGTCACTAAACCTTTGTTAAGACCAAAGCTAGGAGCAAAAATTTGCCAATCGAGATAGACTGACTTCCCGAATCGCCACTGCCTGCCTACAGATGCTCCTGCGGTAAACGTATTGATTCCACCATTAAACATAAACTCGGAAGAATTAGCTGCAGATCCACCAACGTAATCTATCCGACCATTATATCCAAAACGAGCATATTGCAAAAACATACCTATATAAAACCCTCGTAACCCACTTACCGTACCTAAGTAACGGCGTAATTCAGGCGTAACAGACAAATGAGACAGCTCCGTTTGATGCACGCTAATATCTTGATCTGAGTAATAGCCTTCAATATCTTCTCGAAATGGGAATGAATTTTTGGGGCGAAGACCAAAAGCTATGGACACAGACCACTGATCACTCCAAGTTGTCTCATAACCAACATTATAACTACGTAAACCCAGCGGTAATAGATTAACTTTTACCACCTGCGTTTCAAATAGACGGTCTTGTCCGTATACATACGGAACAGTGGAGAGAGTAAATAAAATTATCATCAGTTGATGACACGATTTACTAAAGAATCTGCTAAGTATAGACATTCAGGTATTTTGTCAAAAAAGGGAAAAACAAATATATCTAAATTTTGCGGGAACTACTATATTTTGTCAATAGTAATGTCCCTTTGATTTTCTTTTCCAGTAAAATATCTCAACTGTTGTTCAATAAATGTCTGACGGTCTAGTGTAGGGCGTTGTATCAAAATATTTTTCTTGATAGACTGTTGTAATTCGGTATTATGTATAAATCGGTCAATGTCAGCGGCTATTATTTCAGGCGTAGGATTTGATCCGGAGATCAATCCGTTTCTCTCATGTATTATCAAGTCGTGACAGCCACGAGAATCCGATGTTAAGACTGGCACTCCCATAGCTAAAGCTTCAATAATACATACAGGCATACCTTCCTTTTCACTTGGAAAAACAAAAAGATCTGTTATACTCAAGTATTTCTCTACCTCGCTGGAAAATCCAATATTATGTATATTAGGATGCGCAGCCATCCAACTGGCTTCTTCATCATTTAAGCCGGTGGGATGCGCATTGTCGTGACCCCCGATCAATATCAAATGAAGGTCTAAATCACCTGATCTACCAATCAATTCTTTAAACGCCCTGACTACTTTGTCAAAACCTTTAAAAAATACAAATCTACCTGTAAAGCAAAGGACAAAAGAAGACTCTTTAATTTCCAAATGCTGGCGCATTTTTAATCTATCAACCGCGGTAAATTTATCTGGATCGAAACGTCTAAGATCACATCCGAGCCCCTTGGTGGGCAACTGATGAACAATGTTATTTGGAAAATCCTGATTCAACAGCTGGTAATCTGATTTATTTAGTACCCATGCCTCATCTATTCTTCTTAAGCTCCGAGACTCGACATACTTATAAATAATACGCTTCAAAAGTCCCTCTACGACTGGGTAGCCTAATCCATGGAATGTACCAATAGTTCTATAGGGTAATCTTTTATGAAACGTTGTCGTAAATATACCTGTAGTAAAGTGAATAGAAACAATGTCTGGTTGAAAAATGGCTACCTTTTTATGTATTATTCTGCTTACTTTCCAGTGCTTAAAAGGATTAAAACCTCGTGGTAAGTCTACAAATGTAAAATGTATGCCTTCGGCCTCATAGTCATAACGATCAGCAACCTTGATTACGCGATCAGGTGAACATATTATCTGAACTTCATGCGAGTTCCTTGACAGCTGCACGGCAACATCGCCTAAAAAGTTATTAAAGCTACCATAATCTGTAATTATGAACTGTATTTTCATTTAATTGTGTTCGTGAATAAATCGATAACTACTTCCGGATAAAAGTCATTAGCCAAATAATGCTTTAACCAAATCTTCAATAAATGTACCTAGTGAATTCCCCTTCTTGGTTCTTGACTGGTTATCCATTTTACCAAAGTCGTCCCCTAGGTTTGCTCGTGTTTGAAAAGTACAATTTTCAAATCTAGACGCACGACTCGGTCTCGAATAGGTGTTAAATTTAAATTGGGAAGATCTATACGTTACGTTCATTTCATTCTCTCGCCAAAAGGCATCTGAACGTACCTCACTATTGGTTACAACCGCTTTATTGTTATTAGCAAATCCAGTTACAACGCCTTTAGCGCCTCCGAAAAAAGCATCTACATTATCGATAAATTTAGAATTCTCTATACTAATATCGCGAGCTTCAAAACCGTAGACAAACACACCGCAACCGAACCTGTTAAACTCCGTGTTTTTTACATCAAGCGCCGTTCTGCTTGCTTCCATGTGGATAGATCTATGATAACCGATCAGTTTACAATTGCTAACAGATAAGTTTAATAAATTCTTTTGATTGTACTCTGTAACAATGGCCGAGCGAGATAGGTTTTGTGCGAATCCACCTTGAAATGGAGTCGCGCTGTATCCTTCTAGATGACAATTTTCTATTATGGCCTGTGAATCACCACGCGCGAAGCCTAAGTATATAGCATCACCGAACGAATCATAGTCGTTACTCGTATACCATTTCCCACCTACTTCTTTAAAGTCTAAATTACGTGCTGAAAACTGACCAAATACGTTAACACGCACACCAGCTCCGTAAATCTTCCTCATCGATACATTGCTCATGGAGACTGAGAATATACGTTCCGTAAACAGGGGGATAGCTAATCGCAATTTATTGTAATCACGTACAGCAAATTGCGTGGGGTTCTCTGCACCTTCAATATGTAAGTTCGTTATACTCACCGACCCTGTTGAATTATAATCCTTTGAAGAGATATGAAAAAGATAAGACTCTCGATTGCCTGTATTTGCCACAAAATTTATTTTGGCACCATTTCCTTCAATAGAAAACTGCTGACCTGGTTTTAGCTGGATTGGTTTAATCTCTTTATCAATACGATAGGTCCTGTTACGATCTAGCACAATTGTCTTATTTTCCGACAACGCTTTTGTGATAAGTTCATTCAGTTCTTTACTATCATTAACCTGAGCAGCGTTAAGAATAAAGGCTGAACCCAACGAAAACAATAGTACTAAGCATAAAAGCAATTTCTTCTTCATATTTATATATTTAGTTTCAAGTCTTTACTAACTTTTACTGTATTTGTTACACTTAAAAAATCAAACAGGTAGAATAGTAGTAATAAAAACAATAGATAGAAATTAGCTCTATATCGAATACCAGACCCTGGATTAAGATAACCAAAAGGGTAATGAACAAATAAGATGCCTATTATTATTATGAAAAGGGTAAAAAACAGATATGGATTAAAAAAGCCAAATTTAACGAAACGCAATACCCTTCGATAACATAGAAAAAGGAAAAGTGTCACTAAGAAAAAGCTCTCCAAACCAGCAATCAATTGAGCAGGTTTAGCCAACATCTCGCTGAAGGTAGGCCCCCAGAAAGCGATAAACATACCATAAGGAGCTACTCTAAAAAAACCATATGGTTCTAACCATGCATCTGCGGAGCGCGTACTTTGAGCGAGATCGGGGTCATCGTATGTAAAATGGATGTACATGCCTTGCGCAAGCAGATCTATTGTATCTCGTAAAAAGAAGATAGCAAAAACATTACAAAAAACGATAAAAGCCCCGAAAGTAAAGCCCGCAGCAGGGCCCAACTTAAGCCAGCCTGCTAAACGCAGATAAACCAATACTTGTAAAATAAATAGAAAGTATTGGGGTTTGAATAACATGCCCAAATACAGCGCAACAAAGTAAATTGCGTGTAATCGGAAGTTTCCATTTAAAAATCGAACGATCATCACCGCGATCACTCCAGAAAAGAAGCAACCTACCGCTTCTTTAGAATGCACACTCGTCCAAACTGCAAAATTGGGCAAACTTAGAAGAATAAATAACAAGATTGGGTATCTATATAGAGACAGTCGCTCTACGGCATAATAGATCCCGTAAAAGGAAAGCAACATCAAGGGGATACTCGCTAAAACATCCAGAAAGAAAACTTTCTTAAATATTCCTCCGAAAAACACCATCATAGCGGTCGAGGAGTACAGTACATTAGGCGCCAGCACGATGCCACTATTTAGATAAGTAGATGTATCGCCTAAAGAAGTGATTCTCCCGTAGACAAAGAAAGCAAAAAACAAATAAAAAATTTTGACGCCGAAATAGGCGACCCAGAATTTTCTAAATTTCATTCTTATATAAGTTCAACCAAATCTGTATAATTCGATCAATAGAGAATTGTTGACGTACATGCTCTCTTCCTTCAGAATCACGTATCTGTCCACGTTTATAATAGGCTAGCATTCCGTCTGACAAGCGCTCAGCATTCTTTGGAGGAACTAAAATTCCATTACGCCCCATAACTTCCTTTACACCCCCACAGTCCGTGGCTACCACAGGCAAGCTACTTGATAGTGCTTCTGCCACAACCAGACCAAAGCCTTCGAAAGCTGATGAAAGCACAAACGTATCCGCCATACTCATCAGATCCGCTACGTCTGATCTTCTTCCTAAGAACTGAACATGCGTCGAAATATCATAATACATCACTAAAGATTGCAAAGACTCCAATTCAACTCCTTCCCCTACGATCAGGAGCTTTCCAGCACCTCCTGAATCCAGAAATTTTTTGAACGCTTCAAGCATGTTTGGGTAATCCTTTTGCGCATGCAAGCGACCGACTGCTAAAAAGATAAATGTAGATGCTGGTATTGATAAGCTTACACGCATACGATCTCTAACAATCGGACTATATAAAAACCGTTTAGTATCAATAGCATTTGGGACAAACCTGGATTTGTCGGCGGAAAAATATCCCGCGCGAAGATATTCTTCCAAAGCTTCGACACTCACATTGGTATCTATGTCAGAAAGATGATCTGTTAGCTTATAAAGTCCCATTATAAATGGACCTCCTTCTGAGATATTATGAGCCGTACACACCAATTTTTGCATCCTAGTAGTCAACCTTAATAGCCTAGTAAATAAATTGGCGTGGATCATGTGCGCATGTACAACAAACGGCGATTGTGACACCAGGATATTCCTCAATTTACGCCATCCCGTAAATAAAGATAGTACACCCCTGATATTCAGGTCCACCACCTTCACACCAGCTTCTAAAAAAGATGACTTTAAAACGCCATCAGGTCGCATGACCGCCACTGTTACCTGGTAACCAATATTTACTAGTGTTTTTGAAAGCAAAAGCAATTGCATTTCGGCGCCACCCATACGTAGCCCCGTAATGACGAAGACAATATTTTTCTTATCTAAACTAATATCTTCCGCCATTGTTGGAGAACCTTATCTATACTAAAATTTTCACTCTTCTTTAACGCCTGCATCCCCATGCTAGCAAGAAGTTGCTCTTCGGAGATTAATCGTTCCATATTTGTACGCAAATCTACAATGTTACCATCTTCTGCTAAAAAACCATTTACACCATGCTCCACAATTTCCGAGGGTCCAGTAAGGCAATCAAAACTTAAAATTGGCAAACCATAGCTTAAACTTTCAAGTAATACCATCGGTAATCCTTCGAAGCGTGAGCTCATCACCAGAAAAGAAGCCCGACGATAGTACTCGGATATGGAAGACGTATTAGGAATAAGCTGAATTTGCTCGCCTACGCCAGCACGGTCTATCTGACTTCGTAACAAGTGCTCATCCTCTCCGCTACCAATTATCCATAGGCGCCAAGATGGATATTTACGTAGTAATGGAGTGGCAGATTCTATTAAAAGATCAAATCCTTTTTGGTAGGTAAGCCTACCAACAGCAATCATTGTTTTATTCTCAGTTCGATCTATAATACTTTCTTGAACCTTATCGAATGGAATAGGATTGGAAACTACACTAATTTTTGACGGACGCACACTTCCCTGTTGTACCCATAGATCACGATCTCGGTTAGTTAGTACGACAATATGATTTGCCATAATTGCTGCAAGACTTCTCGCATAACTCCTTGTCTTTCGCCCAAGATCAATGGAATAATTAAAATGCTCCCATACGATTGTTTTACAAGATGACAATGCTAATGCCGGTAAGCCAATTAATGCCACCATACTCTCCACAATGATCAGGTGAGTAATCGCGTGTTTTTTAACATATCTTCTCACCTTTAAGTAAACACCCATTTTTTGGAATAATCCTGCTTGACCACTGTCTACCAATTGGGATCCAACAATATTTTCAACTAGCGGAAAACTAGGAGACCCATCTCCCCAAATACTCAATAGATGAACATCAAAGCCTTGCTTTGATAATCCATTAGCAATACTTGCAGAAACGCGTTCGGTTCCTCCAGTGTGAGACCAGTTATGTATTAAAAAGCAAATTTTAGACATGCCGTTTTTTATTCTTTGTTATCTACAATGCCAAAAAATAAGTCATTGAAAACTTTTTGATTACTTAAAAAACTGCGACAGTAACCTGCAACAATACCCCGTTTTAGCGTATACTTTTTTTCCAACACAAAAAACAAATTATAACTTCTCAATTTTTCTTTAAAAATAGAAACCAAATGCTTGTATTGAGTGGCTGACAATGTTTTAATGTCGTGCAGCGCTCGAAAAAAAGAGATTATCTGTATTAACAAGTGCTGATCGACCTCTTCAGGGGTGATGTCATCTTTCAAATAGTGATCTCGTCGTCGATAAAAGAAATCCATCATAATAATATAGTCGTTTACCATACGTTCACTCGCTGTTCGCATGATTGAATCTCCTCGAATTAAATAATTCAAAAACTTTTTCTTCGAGCTAATTACACGATTCAGATGTTGGGCCGAAGCAAAACAAAATATGTGGTCTTCAAAGTTAACTCCCGGCTCAAAAATATTTGGACTAAATTTTTCTAAAAAACTCCTACTGTATAATTTATCGATGGCGGAGGTGCTTATGTTTTTGTAATTCAAAAGTTGCTTCAAGATCTCACCACCTTCAAATATTTTATAATCTTCTTCAAATTGCAAATCAACAAAAGAGCGTGACACCGAGCCTTGCCCTTCGTAAATGTAAGATCTTGCAAAATTGATATAGTCAACATGACCGTTCCCATTTAACATCTCATTTAAGGAGCATAAGGTATCTTCTTCAATGGTATCGTCGCTATCCAGAAACAGAATATATTGTCCAGAAGATCTCGCAAACCCGTTGTTTCTTGCCACACTTAGTCCTTTATTCTCCTGCTCAATGAGTGTGAAATTTGACGGAGCGGTCTCAAAAAATGATTTAAGAATTTCCCGACTGTTGTCGGTAGAACCATCATTTACGATAATCGCTTCAAAATGTTTGTAGGATTGCTTTTTTATAGAGTTCAAGCAACTAATAATATATTTCTCTACGTTGTAGACTGGTACAACAATAGAAAAAAAAACATCTTCTTTCTCAGAAATTGCTTGACTATTGTTTAGCATATACTCTTACGTAATCTACAACGAAATTGGTCGGCCTAGATCCGAAATCTCTTTTAAAAGCATTTCTGTCACTGATCTCACAACTCAAAATTATATATTGATCCATATGTGAAATAGGCTCGCTCACCTCCCAAACAAGTCGACTATCTACGAAAAACCGGTAATACTCAGGCGTCCATTCTAAAGCATAGACATGGTATTGACCATTATCTAGTCTAACGTCTGATCTAGTTTCTGCAGACCTAGATTGTTGATTCGCTCCATATCCATTCCAGTGGAGTGCATGGTTTATATAGTAAGGATCCCCTCTCACAAATTCCATAATATCAATTTCCATCCCGTCTACTACAGGATTAAGAGTTCTACCCATATCAGGGGATTGTAACCAAAATGCAGCCCAATGTCCCATAGATATAGAATCGACTCGAGCTCTGCATTCGTAATAGCCAAACTTCTGTTGAAATTTTCTTTGCGTCCCAATCATACCGGTAAAAGCCGTATCGTTACGCATAAAGTTACTAATAACCAACTCGTTAAGAATCGTATCAATAAACACTGCCTCGCGCACGTTATAAGCCTGCCTTCTTAAACCCAAGCCCCTGTAAGACCACTTTGTGGTATCCAAACTAGAGCCATTGAATTCGTCGCTCCAAACCAACTTGTAACCCTCTGGCGGAAGTGACACCAAAGGCTTGCTATCAAGTCCCACCGAATCTTTTCGGCAAGATGATAGCAGTACACAAAAAATTGACAGATAAAAAATCAGCTTCATTTTACACGATAAACATTGAACAAAGAATTAAACACGCGCTTAGGATGTCGAAATAAGCGATTGAACATTTGACCAACTTCGCTCCCTCCACCTTTGCTAATATAATTAAACATCCTAAATATAGCTGTAAAGTATTTTTTATCTAATATACTCAAATGAAAATCACATCGAGCAACTAGGCGCCTATAGGCATAAAAATCCTCTCTAAATCGGCCGTCTAATAACCGCCTTTGTGCCCACTTACGCATGACTTTAAAGTGCTGATAAGTCGCTGGAATGACGTTTTTGTTGGTCGAAATCCCACCCGTATGTATCCGGTAGT
The DNA here is from genome assembly GCF_023554555.1 of Sphingobacterium sp. lm-10. NCBI lineage: Bacteria > Pseudomonadati > Bacteroidota > Sphingobacteriia > Sphingobacteriales > Sphingobacteriaceae > Sphingobacterium > Sphingobacterium sp. lm-10. Next base: position 421,310 of record NZ_JAMJWC010000002.1, on the reverse strand, counting down.
AGTACAATACGTCATCAACAAAGTTGATGGGGCCCTCCTGGTCCATCAAATAATACAAATCTTGATCAACCGCTTTGGTAAACTCTGGTGAAATGCCCGCTGTTTTGCGATAAAGGTCGTTTCTGTACACTGCAAAATGTGTTACCCCACCCCCATCGTATAGTAAATAAGACCCGAGATTGGATACATCTTTAGAGTTTGGATCTACTTCTACTGGATTTAGTTGATCATCACAAAACACATCTTTCGAATTGATCATAGCGGAGTCAGGATATTTTGCAAAAGCTTCAAGCATGGTTGAAAGTGCATGAGGAACTAGTGCGTCATCTGGATCTAAAAAACCACAATATGTTCCTGAAGACTCTTCAGCACAGCGCATTTTGGTATACCCACACCCTCTATTTTCTTCGTTTACAAATACTTTAATTCTTTCGTCAACAAGAAGAGGTTGTAATATCTTCAAAGAATCGTCCGTAGAACAATCGTCTACAATAATTAATTCCCAATTGGTGTAGGTTTGGTTGAGCACACTATCAATTGCCTCGCGGATATAATGGCCATTATTGTAGTTTGCCATTAGGATGGAAATTTTGTTCTTCATATACTTGACTCCGATTTTTGATCTTAAAGATCTCCTGTGTAGATCGCTAATAATCGCTTTCCTAAGACTGCGCTATTATAATTCTCCCTCGCGAAGATATGTGATTTTTCTGAAAATGAATAGATTTCATCTGGGTTGTCTAGAAACCATTTAATCTTCTCGACGAAGGCAACAACATCCCCTTTTGGCAAAACATAACCAGTTTCACCATCCATCAACCCATATTTTGCACCTCCCGCATCAGAAACCAATACGGGAAGTTTTAAAAATTGTGCTTCCTGAATTACTAAACCTTGTGTTTCTGCACGTGCGGTTTTTGGCTCTTCCAGACCTGGCAAAATAAATAGGTGTGCGGAAGACATCAATTCAAAAACTTTTTCCTGATTTAATGCTCCATAAAGAGTGAAATGCCTTGCCAAACCCTGCGCGTCTATTTTGCCTCGTAATTCATGTTCTTGGTCACCCGCTCCAACAATGTGAATCATAAAGTTTTGAACATTTGCAGCAATTAGTTTTTCCGCAATATCAGGTAGCATTAGACATCCTTTAAAATACGTCAGCCTGCCACAATAGATTAGATGGAGACAGTCTCCATGTGCATAAGTATTCGGATTTCTACGAAGGTAATTTTTTAGGAAGTCTGCATCAAATCCAACGGGTAATGCGTGCATTTTTCTTGGTTGGATTGGAAAGCAATCAATGATTCCCTTCATGTATGGTGTATTATATGTAAATCCATCGAAAGAATCAAATAGAGGCTTGTAAGTGTCTGTTAATATCGCCACACTTGACGGCAAAATGTCGTATCCGTGAAACGTACAGATTTTTTTCGACTTATTGAACCAGCCATATTTGAGGTACACCTCGTGAAAAAGTAGTGCATTATCTCCAAAATGGCAATGTACAACATCTATTGATTCAGACATTGTCAATAAATCTTTATTTTGATACGCTCTATTACCTAAAAATAGCTTCAGAAATCGGCGACGTAGACGGGAAACTAAACCTACACTTTGATGCGCCGGCACCAACCTGGAGTATAAATCATTGCGGTTGAAGAGTGAACTATCAATGGTTTTCCCAATACCAGATGAAAAAATAGTCACCTCATTACCATGATCGATCAGGTCGTTGATCTGGTTAGCGATGAAGGTTTCCGAGTACGAAGGAAACTCTGAAAGAACGAAGAGAATACGCATATGACTTTACTTGCACTATTATTTCTGAAATATAGATGTTATGACCGAGATAAATAAAGCGGGTGACCTCTTACCCATTTTTAAAAATGAGCGATTAAAGAACAAAGCCCTCAGTCTGAACAAATCCTGCCACAAATCCACACACTGCTTTAAAGACCATCTGGTGTATAATTTCGAAGTTTTTGCACTAAACCTCTCTCTTACTAAAGCTATCGCCTCGATATATGCATCATGCCTATCTTCAATGTATGCTATTGTCTTAGCCGAATTCGTCAATGATCCTTCTGTGATATGTTGAATATACAGCGTATCCTTCATGGTATGAATAGTGTTTGCATGAGAGACAATAGCTAAGGAGAAGATATGATCTTCATGCGCTATGCGTTCTGTAAATCGCGCCTTAGAGGATACTGCTAGTGCCTTCTTAAAAACAAATGTCCAAACGGCAGCAGACCACTGATCGTGCTCCAGTTGTGAGCGAAGAAAAACGTCTGTGTCGGTAAAAGTTTTGGCAGTTTCGAAACGGATCTTATCTCTATAGACATTAGAATTTTGTAACTTCTGTACAGAGCTATAATATATTACTTCGTGTCCATCATCCATACACATCAATAATCGGCTGACATAGTTTTTGCTAACCGAATCATCAGAATCTATAAAAGCAATATATTCTCCTTTCGCCCTTTCCAAGCCTATCGTCCTAGCTCTCGCTGCACCACTATTAGCGTAGGAATACAAACGAAAATCCATATTCGGAATCTGGCTGATGATATTTTTGATCACATTCTCCGTGTCATCCGTAGAACCGTCATTTATTAGTATAACCTCCATTCTCGGGTCATACTGTTCCATCAGTAACTCTAATAAAGAGGATATGCGATCTGCACAATTATAACAGGGAATAACAATAGACAGCTTTTTCATAAGCGCATTAATAATTTAATGCGTTTTCTAAAAATGCTTTGCTGTTGATCCGGTGCTCGCTAAGCAAGTTATTCACACGTTGCCAATTTATTGGTGTGTTCATCAATTTGTCATTGAGCATACTCGAATCTATAATTAATCGGTCTTCGAGCTCAAACATTTTTAATAAAGATGTAAAACGAGTTAGCCCTCTTTTTGGATTTCCATAGATTACGAAGGGCTTATTGAATATGATGGCAAATGCGCACGCATGGAATGAATCGGCCACTACGAAAGATGCCTCATAAAAGCCTTTTACCCATTCCTCTGTAGGTGGCGCCACACGATTTTTTAGGGGTATTGATTTGTTTTCTATCTCACTATTTACACGCGAAACTTCCAAACTATACGTCTCTGCGATATGGTTTATTACACGAGTTTTGTCTTCATTCTCATCCAAGACGTACACTAACAATTTCTTGCCGAGTTTATCCGGATTTGATGGAGTGAATAATTTGGTGTAATAACTTTCTTCAATAAGCATTGTAGGATCTAGAACATGTGTGGCCGATGTACTAAATTTATTTTGGCATAATATGACGCCTGAATCTTCTCGTACACCAACATGATTAAACTTTTGTAATAGACCCCCACATCCGATGGTTTCCTGATCATTGAATGTCCATTCATCCGTTCCGAAAGAGGCGGCATAGGCAATACGCCTTGTACTAGATTCCGTTGATAAAAAACCTAAGAAATAATCAAAAATATTAGGAGTATAACGTGGACGCCAAACCTGATCGCTACCAACGATTATTGCCTCGAACTGGTCACCTTTGAGTGCCCGATGCAGTGACAAAGAAGAATAAAATGGTTTAGTTTTTGGCTGAACATATTTATCCAAAAAAACCTTAGTCCGCTTTCCCAAAATTTTTAATTGCTGTTCTTCAGCATATTCCTTAAACAATTCAATCCCTGGCCTGCGTAAAATGTATTTCCCTACGAATCGCTTTATCACCGTAATCGGAACGTCTTTAATAGCTATTCTATCTTTTTTTCGATCTATGAGGTAGACTTCATGACCTAATTCTTTCAAGAAAGACATTAATGCATACGCCTGCAGATTACCACCATAATTGGTGTGTAGAGGTAGTGTAAGTATTCCTATTTTCATACACAAGAGTATTATTTAGTAATTTTTTTACTAATAAATGAATAAATCATCTTTCTTTCTAACTTCGAACAGCCAACAAAGAAGAATACTATTAACACGTATATCAAAATCATTGTGCTGGTTTTTACCAGGTCAAAAAAATCTGTTGGTATGCCATGATTTAAATACAGGTATGTAATACCAACTACCGAACATAAGGTAGCTAAGGTCACAGGAATCATAACCCTCTTTAAAAACAAAGAAATACTGAACCGAATCAGTTTGTTCAAAAAAAGAAGTCTCAGAAACAGCATAATAATCGACAACACAATAGCTACGTATAGGAACGTGATCGGTTCACCAGTCCAGTAAAACAACAAGTAACTTAAAGGTAAGTTCAGCATCATAGTTCCACCCAGAGCAATCTGATACCATTTTATTCGACCACTGGCCAATGCCCCAGTTATTAATGGACCTGATATACTTTCTAATAGAATATTAACCAACGAAAAAAACACAAATACTCCGGCATACGGAGGTGGGTTATCAAGCCACCACACGAGAATATAGTCAATACTATATAATAAGGGAGCGATAATCAAAGCCATTAAAAAAAAAGAGAACTTTGAGCCCTGCAATACCAAATTGTGCATTCTCTTTAAATCTTCTGCTGCATAAGATTTATATATCTGTGGGTTTATGGCCATTTGAAAATTACTTACAAAAGACTGTACAGCAACCTGCACCTGTAACATTACGCCGTATGCGGCATTGACTGTTGTACCAAAGAAGATATTCAGCAAGACGTTAGCACCCTGTCCTTTAGCAACAGCTGCAATATTACCAATAAGATTCCAGCTTGAGTAGCTCATCATGTTCTTATAAAGGCTTTTATCTCTCTGAATTTCGATATTACTCTCCGGAAATTGCTTCCTTGAGTAAAGCACATAAATAGCTGATAGAATAAAATTCATCACGAAAATCATCACAGCGAAGCTAACAAGCTTATCGAACATCGAATGGTATAGCAGAAAGACAATGGAAATTCTCAGCAATGCCTCTAATATGCTTATACCTGCAAAAACATTCATCCTCTCATGTGCAATGATCATAGCATGATACGGTACTTGAATAATACCGATAATACTGGCCAGAACAGAAAGTTGATACACAATATTTACCACCCCCATTCGATCGGAAGGGAGATTTAATTTTTCATTTACAAACCATAGTCCCAAAGTTTCCGCAAATAGCAATACTATCGCCGCTATACCTATATGGACGAGCAAAGAAACATTAAAAACTTTATGAAGTTTAGCACTATCTTTCTCCCCAATAGTAATTGCTAAAAATCGCTGTGTCGCGGAAGACATCGCTGAGTTGAAGAAGCTAAAGAGTGTAATCACTCCACCTACAACACTATAAATACCAAAGTTTTCAATTCCTAAAGCCCCTAATACGATTCGTGAGGTATAGAGACTAAGTCCCATATTAAGGAACATCCTCACATATAAAAACAGCGTATTTTTAGCTATTCTACTGTTATTACTTGCCAAAATTTTTGATGATATTTAAACGTGAGATCATAAATAGTCGATATGCACAAAAAATCAGAGTATAGTCTACTTAAGGATATGACGAATAATCTTAATAGTAGACAATACTAGGGTAACCAAAAACACGCTTAAAAATGCTCCTCCAATAGAAAAAAGCATCATACTAGCACGATTTATAGGAAGCGGAAACATCACTTCGTCAACAATTTTTATGATTGGTGCCTCCTTACTCAAAGCAATTTTAGCTTGCTCTAAATTCCGGGTTAATTCCGCTAATACACCTCTACTAGATTCCGTAGATAATTGAGCCTCCTGTAATGGAATACTCCGAAGAGATTGACGTGTAGGATTTAAGTTTGGAGTATAATCTGTTACGCTCTGAGAGGAGGAAATAGATCGAGACATAGCCCTTCGAACAGAGTCAACCTTCAATTGAAGCGTGGCAATGTTTTCTCTAGAAATCCCCCCCTTTGTTTCCAGATAAAATTCATTTACGTTATTTACTAATTCTTCGTTAAAGCGCTTGGCAAACACTTCATCTTCTGCCGATACTGTAACATAGATTAAATTAGCCTTTTTATTCAACTTATCTACTTCGATATAACTTTCGCTTATCTTATCACAAACACGTAAAAGAATGGAATCTCGCGTTCTGGATTCTAAACTATCAGGAGCGAGAAAAAACTCTGTGTCAGTAATTTTAGCGGCGAGCTCAGGACGCTCTTCTAGACTTTCACGAAAGTCCTTGTTTATCTGGTAGAATTTCTGTACAAAAAGCTCGACGGTATCTATTTTTCGCATTAATGTCTTCCGCAATATAGATCGGGATTTATAAAGCTCGAAAAGGCTTTCCCCTTGAAACAGCCCGTCCGCTCCTCCAATACCACCCGCCGCCATTCCTCCTAATGCCGCTAGTCCAGATGCACTCCCTGCATTATTTCCTTCTAAAATAAAGGTAGTGGTTCCGGTGTAAAGGACCTCTTTGGATTTTGCTAAATAATATCCAGCTGCCGATCCTAGCAAAGCAAATACTAAGATGATATACCATTTAGAAAGGAGATATTTAACGCCTTTCCCAATGTAGATAAATAGATCTTTAAGGGCTATTTCGTCTTGACTTTTTTCCATAACTAATCTTAATTACCGTAAAAGACTCAACATTATCGCCAGCGTAGAGATAACTGCAGATGATAGCCCGACTACGGCCTGCGCAGACATAGGAGATTTGACTGGTTTTTGTGGAACAATAATTTCCGCTCCAGGTGTGACTTCCGGGTAAATTCTGCCTAAACCCTTTATTGTTGATCTAACTTCTCCATTCGCATACTGTACAAACGTTTTGCTTTTGTGGGCTCTACTAGTAAATCCCCCAGCTTGATTGATATAGTAAGTTAAAGGCCTACCCTTTCGGTACACAATACGATTGGAATTCAAAACCTCGCCACGAACAGTAATTGTCTGCAACTGTCTAGGCACGATAATGATATCGCCATCTTCCATCAATAAATCATGTCTAGAGTGTGGTTTAGAAATAATTTTATCCAAATCAATACCCACATAGCTGCTGAAATTTAATGGTGTATTTCGCGCCGCCGATCCTGGAGTGCTGGCTAGAATTTTCTCCTTTGTTATGGCGTCATCTTCCAAGACTTCGCTAATAGCAGAATCTGCATCACCTGAGCTTTGGCTATTATCAAGTGCGATACGAGAATCTGATATTTTCCTTTGCAAAGAAGATCCCTCTAAATACGCTATATCGGTAACCCCACCAGCTCTCTGGATGATATCCGATATAGTTTCTTCCCGTGAAATTAGCGTATAAACTCCCGGATACAGAACTTCTCCTTCTATACGAATCTGCTTCTGATACTGATAGCCGGTGCTGGTGCGAATATTGATAATGTCAAAAGGTTTCAGTTCAAAATCAGACTGAAGCGCCTCTTCCTTATTATCAAAGTTGACTATCAATAGTTCAGATAAAACTGAATCCCTTTGATTGACATTTTTACGGATACGACGGGCGATTTCAATTCTTTCTATATTGGCGGCATCCGATAATCCTCCCGCCATATGTATCACATTGCCTAGCGTCATGTCTTCTGCAAAGCTGAATTTACCAGGTTTACGAACTTCGCCATCGATATTGACACTGTACTCTTCTCGAAGATCAAAAATGGAGGATATAATAACCCTATCCTCGCGTCTTAACAATATGTCCTCTATTGTTCCATCTAACAAGCCTTTTAGGTCAAAAGAAATCAAGCGTTGCGTATTGTCAGGATTGAGTCTATTGATGTACGCTCTACTCATAAAAGCATCCTCTTTAATACCATCAGCTTTTTGGATGAGCTGCTTCACCGTAAGTCCATCGTCCAATTGATAAAATCCTGGCCTAAATACGGCGCCTTCCATTTGAACACGATTCTCGTATCTATCCAAAATTTCTTCCACGATATATTGATCGCCATTTTTTGGTTGATAACTCGAAAAATCGGCCTGATATATGTCGTTTATTCTACGATCTCGGTCGGTCGTAGAGAATACTCGTATTTTGGCGGTGTAGGCATCAGCCGTAAAACCGCCCGTATATTCCAATAGGTCAGCAAACCGTTCCCCGTCTTTTGCTTCATAAAATCCTGGTCTATTAATCGAGCCTTGAAATTCTACTCTATTTTTGTAAACGGGAATATGAATCACATCTTGATCTTCTAGTCGAATATTTCCAGATTGAATCCCATTGACCAAAAAATCGTAAGCATCAATACTACCAACAATTTTATTATTTCGAATGACCTGAATGTTACGGAAAGTTCCTCTATCGGATGGCCCTCCAGCAGCATAGAGCGCATTGAAGACAGTCGCAACGGAAGGCAGCGTATATGTTCCGGGTTGTGTAACAAAACCAGTTAATGTTATTTTTATACTTCGAATATTGCCTAGATTCAAATTGACCTGTGTACGACCACTTCGTATCGATGTATAAGTTTGTGCTAGTTGATTCCTAAGTTTGGCGCGAGCAGCCTGAATAGTCAAGCCTCTAACCGAGACAATACCTACATATTCCACGCGAATAGTCCCCTCTGGAGAAACCGCCAGTTGATAACTAGCCTCATTATCTCCCGTTAAATCAATTAATAATTGATCCCCCGCCCCTATTATGTAGTCTTCCGGAGTAGCCATATTCAGATTAGGTTCGAATCGAATATTTCCATTTCTAAATAGAGATGAACCGAAAATAGGTGGTGTATCTTCATTCTCAACAAGCTCTCCACGAGATGTATTTAATAGATCTCCAGAGTTGTCTGCCTTACGCCCTTCCTCAGAAGGATCAACCATCAGTGTAAGCTGATCTTTGCCGAGCTGATCGCGCCTGATTCTTGCCACACGAGTTCGTAACTTAGAAATCTCGCTCTCAGGCATTCCCTGATTAATCAGATTAGCAAACATTTCATCTTGTGAAAGCCCCTCCTCCTCTGCGCGAGTCATTAATTGTAACACTTGTGTATTACTTAGCGCCTCTACTTTGACCTTACTGTAATCCACTGCCTGCGCTAAAGATTGGTTAATAAAACCACCTAACACAAGAATAAATATAGCTATGCTATTAAGTATGAATCTCTTCATCATATAAAAAAGTAACCGCTTATCTGAGTAAAATACACAGGATTACACGCTTTAAAGTTAATATCTGTTTAAAATAATTGTATACCCATTCCTCTCTCAGATACTGCAATCTCTTATAGGTAATTTATAAAAACAACCTCATCGCACGCGCTGTTTCATAAGTTACAGATTTGCAAATGTAGTTAAAATGCGGGACATGTGTCTATCGACTAAAAGCATAATTATGTTAATTAGGGGTATCGCGAAACCGTAATGACATCATATATTATTTTCAGACATCTGGCTTTCAATTTTCAGATGTTTCTTCAACAATCCCAATAATGGACTAGTTGGTATTTTGCGTATTTTTCTCGCAAAAATTGCGTTAGACAACCTTAGTTTCTCAAAATCTGTTTCATCTAAGAACGCCGGATCTCCGCCCCTTTTAGAACTCCAGTCAATAAACCTTAGATTGTCATTCACAATAGTGTGTTGATAAGGAGAGTCTTCCAGAAGAGTCTGAAACACGAATTCTTCCGAACAAAAAGTATATCGTAGCTTTTTAAGTCTATCGCTATCCAATTGATTTAATAAATAACCTAACACCTCTCGATTAAGACTCCAGTAGGTTGAACCGCCAAACTTTTTTTTAACTGAAAAATCCTTGCGTTTTATGTGAAATATTTTTTGAAGAAGCGTTAAAGCGTAGATCAGTCGAGCTCCAAATTTAGTTTTTGCATTAAAGAAGTCATAAAAATGATACCTTCGATATCTATCATGCCCCCCGCTAGAATCCCAGTTATAAAATGGAAAAGAGGTGGATTTAATAAAAGATTTTGATCTATCTAACTTCAAAATATATTGTGTCGTCTTAATGGGGAAGTCTTCTCCAGTAATTAGGTGGAAAAAATCGTTATCCTCATTTTTTAAGGCCTCCTCGATTAAACCCAAAATTACATAAAAGTGGTTTACACCACCCCAGTTTACTTCTAATTCAGCAGTAATGAATACGTTAGGTAGGTCAGCTAATTTCTCAAAGTTTATCCGACTTTTTCTGTCAAAATGAATGTAATAATTAAAACAACTACCCATAGTTTCAATGAGATCCACTATCGATTCTACGTCTTTGTAAGCGGTTATTAAAATAGCGTGCCTCATGTCCAAATTTGTTTGTCGATCGTTACAATTTACCTTGACTCGATGACCTCCCTATAATGTAGTTCCACTTAGGAATATTGATCCTTATAATACTTTTGGTAGTCACCAGAAGTTACATTACGTAACCACTCTTCATTGTTTAAGAACCAATCGATTGTTAAAGAAAGTCCTTGTTGAAAAGTAACGGATGGCACATAGCCTAACTCCTTATTTATTTTAGATGCATCTATGGCGTAACGCAAATCATGGCCTGGCCTATCTTTTACATACATAATTAGGTTTTCTGATGTGCCTTTTGTTCTGCGAAGCTTTTCATCCATTTGCGCACAAAGTTCCTTGACCAAATCAATGTTCTGCCATTCGTTGAAGCCACCTACATTGTAGGAATCACCATTTTTGCCTTTGTGATACACCAAGTCGATAGCCTTAGCATGGTCGATCACGAATAACCAATCACGTGTGTACTTACCATCACCATAGATAGGTAACGGCTTATTATTTAGAATATTGTGAATACATAACGGAATCAATTTCTCTGGAAAATGATTGGGCCCGTAGTTATTAGAGCAGTTCGTCAATATAATTGGCAAACCGTAGGTATCATGATAGGCACGAACGAAATGATCTGAAGCCGCTTTAGAAGCTGAATATGGGGAGTGCGGATCATATTTAGTGTCTTCTGTAAATAATCCCGTACTACCCAAAGCGCCAAAAACCTCATCAGTAGACACATGATGAAAACGTTTTCCTTCAAAATTATCTTTCCAAACCTCACGTGCGGCATTCAATAGGTTGACGGTACCAATGACGTTTGTCATGACGAAAGCCGACGGATCTGCGATCGAACGATCAACATGCGACTCAGCCGCCAAATGAATAATACCATCTGGTTGATATTCTTTAAATACCTCAAGAATATGATTAGCATCCGTAATGTCCGCTTTAACAAAGGTGTAGTTGGGTTTGCCCTGAATATCTTTCAGGTTCTCCAAATTACCTGCATACGTCAGTGCATCTAAGTTTACGATATGATAGTCGAGGTATTTATTGACAAACTCTCTTACCACGTGGGAACCGATAAATCCGGCTCCGCCGGTAATCAATATTGTTTTATTCATATCGATTGTTAGATAAAATTATGATAGCAAGGTTTATTTATTATTTTTAGCTGCTTCTCTTTCAGCAACAATTCTTCTTAATCCAGAACTAGAGAATCGGTGATCGCGGCTATTGAAATACAGCTCGATGCCTTTTTGTTCACAATATTCACGACCGGTGAAATTTTTCTCTGCATATTCATCTCCCACAATACGCACATCCAGCTTAAATGATTTCAAGATATCTTCCAAATCCTGCTCAGTCGAATAAGGCACTATTTCATCTACATACTCACATCCTCTTAATTGTATGTACCGTTCTACGACTGTTTGTGTAGGCGCATTCTTTTCGGGGCGATCCAGTGTTGGATCCATCTGCAAACCGCAGATCAAATAGTCGCACTGCCTTTTAGCTTCAGCCAACATCATGATATGCCCAGCGTGCAATAAGTCGAAAGTAGAAAAGGTAATGCCGACTCGTGGCCCAGGATTGTAATCTTTATTCTTATTTTTTTCCATAGTGTATTGTACGTATAATTTCGCTTAGTTAAACTATTAATTTTTTAGTGAGCCTTTCATATGAATGTTAAGAAAGTGGATGAATAGTCACATTCGCACTGCGCCTTTACATCAAAAAATATGCCACCGGCTATCTAGAAACCCCAATTATAGCCTCGCGTCGACGACTTCGCGAGCGATAACGCCCTTAATATCAAAAACAACGACGCGCTCTTTACAAAATCCAGTCAAATCCAACCTCAAAAACTCTTGATGTGCAACCGCCAATATAATGGCGTCATAACCTCCAAACTGTAGTGCCTCATCTATTGATTTCAACCTCAACCCATACTCATGCTGCACCTCTGCAACACTCGCCCAAGGATCTACAATATCTGCTTTCACCCCATAGTCCTCTAACGCGGCATGAAGATCCTTCACCTTGGTATTGCGGATATCTGGACAATTTTCTTTAAAAGTGACACCGAGTATTAAAGCATTCGCACCCTTAACAGCGATATCCTTTCTGATCATTAGCTTTACCACTTTGGAGGCAATGAATTCTGCGACAGAGTCATTAACCCGTCTACCAGAGAGAATAACATTTGGATGATAGCCCAACTGAACCGCTTTATGTGCTAAATAATAGGGATCTACCGAGATACAGTGCCCACCAACCAAGCCAGGTTTGTAGGGAAGAAAATTAAACTTCGTCCCAGCGGCAGCTAATACATCTTGTGTATCAATACCCACCCGATCAAAGATTAAAGCGAGTTCATTGACAAAAGAAATATTCACATCACGTTGCGCATTTTCAATTGCTTTGGAAGCCTCCGCCACCTTAATGCTAGGAGCTTTGTGCGTACCCGCGTGAATAATGATTCGATACAACTGATCTATCTCTTCCGCTATAGCCGAAGTAGATCCAGAGGTGACTTTTTTTATGGTAGTCAACGTGTTTACCTTGTCCCCAGGATTGATCCGTTCTGGAGAATATCCTGCAAAAAAATCTTCGTTAAATATCAATCCAGATTCCCGCTCTAGAATCGGCACGCAGTCCTCTTCTGTACAGCCTGGGTACACCGTGGATTCGTAGATTACGATGTCGCCTTTTTTCAACACCTTTCCTATCATGCGCGTTGCATGACGCAAAGGTCTTAGATCAGGCGCATTGAATTCATCGATTGGCGTAGGAACGGTGACAATGTAGATAGAGCAACCGCGAAGATCTTCCACTGCAAAGGATGCTGTATAGCCCTTTTGCCCTTCTGTATCCACAATAAGTTGAAGCGCTGATCGTAGCATCTCAGGATTTGCTTCTTTAGTACGATCGATCTCCTGGTTCAGTTCGCTAACGCGCGCTTCATCAATATCAAACCCTACTACTTGCGTGTGGGAAGCAAACGCCAATGCCAGGGGCAACCCGACGTATCCTTGTCCGATAACGGCTATCTTCTTCATTCTCCACGAAAGTACTAAATAGTCTGATAATTCAGAAAATTGAAAATCCGTAATGTGATCCTTATTCTATTACGGGTTCATTTCTCGTTCCATCTTCTGTGCCTCTTTTTCGGCAACAATCCTCCGCAAACCAGAGCTGGAAAACCGATGATCTCTGCTATTGTAATAAAGCTCAATGCCCTTCTGTTCGCAGTATTCTCTTCCTGTAAAGTTTTTCTCCTGGTATTCATCCCCCACAATACGCACATCTAACTTAAAGGATCGTAAGATATCTTCCAAATCTTGCTCTGTAGAATAGGGGACAATTTCATCTACATATTGGCACCCTCGAAGTTGTATGTATCGCTCTACTACAGTTTGTGTAGGCGCATTCTTCTCCGGCCGGTCTAACGTAGGGTCCATCTGTAAACCGCAGATCAGGTAATCACATTGTCGTTTGGCTTCTGCCAACATCATGATATGCCCGGCATGCAACAAGTCGAATGTGGAGAAGGTAATGCCAATGCGTGGGCCAGGATTGTAATCGGAGGGATTGTTATTTTCCATGTTGATACGAGATAGTATGTTTGTATCCACAAGGATAATTGATTTTTTCATTATCCTATGTACATCTAACGATAACAGCCGTGGACAAAAGGTGGACAAATTTTGATCATCAATTAAAATCATTCTGCATTTTGTTATCCCACACGCTTTTCCCATATTTGTGATTGCTTATAGAGAAAGGCTGAGGGATTAGACCCGCGGACGCCTTAGCAACCTGACGCATGTCAAGGTGCTACAATCTACCCTCCATAGTGAAGGGAATGATAAGCGGCCATAGGCATATGTCGGCACCATTTCTCTGCAAGCCTTCCATTCAAGAAACACATACGTATGAAGATCATTGATCATATCAAGAATGCACAAGGAAAAACGCTGTTTTCTTTCGAGTTGTTGCCTCCCGCAAAAGGCCAGGGAATTCAAAACATATTTCAGACGATGGATGAGTTGATGGAATTCAAACCTCCCTTTATCGACGTCACATACCATCGGGAAGATTACTTATACAAACAACATCCAAACGGGTTATTGGAGCGTGTATCTTATCGTAAACGGCCGGGTACGGTGGCCATTTGTGCAGCTATCATGAATAAGTATAAGGTAGATGCGGTGCCACACTTGATTTGCGGCGGATTTACCAAAGAGGAAACAGAGAACGCCTTGATTGATCTTGATTTCCTTGGCATAGATAATGTGCTAGTACTTCGGGGCGACGCACGGAAGGGCGATGCCGATTTTATCCCTACCGAAGGTGGGCATGCTTATGCCACAGACCTATTGAAACAGGTTCGGGATATGAATGAAGGAAAATACTTACATGAGGATATCACCACTTCTTCAAAAACCGATTTTTGCATAGGGGTAGCAGGGTATCCAGAGAAGCATTTTGAAGCTCCAAATTCGCAAACAGACTTTAAATGGTTGAAGAAAAAGGTGGATATGGGAGCCGAATTTATTGTAACACAGATGTTCTTCAACGTTGAGCGCTATAAAGAGTTTGTTACCAAATGTCGTGAGCATGGTATCCACGTGCCTATTATCCCTGGTTTAAAGCCATTAACTACAAAAAAACAACTCATCACGCTACCCCGTATATTTCACTTGGATATACCAGAGGAGTTATCTGAGGCTGTCGATAGCTGCAAGAACAATGCAGAGGTGCGGAAGATAGGTGAAGAATGGTTAGTACAGCAGTGCCGCGAACTCATCGCTTTCGGTGCACCAGTGCTCCACTTTTATACGATGAGTAATCCAGGTCCTACCAAAAATATTGTCCAGCAACTTGCTTAGGCATTTTACGCTTAGTGTAAAAGGAGACTTTTCTAAAAAAGACATTTAAGACCGAAAAAATACATCATTGCGAGGTAGCATAACGTTCGAGCTTTCGTTTTTTGACCTTCCCTTAGTTGGGAAATGGAGCATTAAAACAACACAATGCTTTCAATAACAATTACTTAAATTAAATAAAGCACGAAGACTTTGGCATACGTAACAAATACATCACTGGTAAACAATCATTCGTGATCCCTGTTTACTTAACTGTATGGTCAAACATCTACCTAAAACAATAGCCATCGTAGGATCGGGAGCAAGCGGCGTAGCCTGCTTCATACAACTGGTACAAAAACACATCACGAAAGGAAACCCGTTTCCACTCTCTATTACTCTATTTGAGAAACGGAAAGAATTCGGCGATGGACTGGCATTTGGCACGGAACAACAAGGTCATTTGTTAAATACGAAAGCAGGACTTATGGGTATTTTTCCAAAAGAGCGCATGCATTTCGTACAATGGATGCATCAAAATAGTGATAAAATTGGAGAAACATATCCTCAGGTAAGTACACATCCAGACAGCTATCCGCCGCGTATGCTGTATGGAAATTATGTACAGGCCATGTTGGATAAATACAAAGCATGGGGACTTAAAGCGGGTATCGACATCCAGACAAGACCCACCGAGGCAGTTTCAGCCGATATTACTCCAGAAAATACAGTAATGCTTCATACAGCAGACCAGCGTAAGGTAGCGTTTGACTATGTCATTCTGGCAACGGGTAATCCACAGTCTGCTACTTTTGCGAAGCTAAAATCCAGTGATAACTTTTTCTGCTCGCCTTGGCCAACCAGCCGATTATTGAAAAAAATAAAAGATAAGCAGGCTCGAGTGAGTATTGTAGGAAGCAGCCTTACAGCTATTGACGCACTGATTACACTGGTAGACAACGGGCATGAAGGGCCGATTCAATTTTTCTCCTTGACCGGCTTATTACCTCGTGTACAGACACCGTCGGAAATCCCATATGAACGCAAGGTGCTGACACTGTCCAACATACGCAGTATCATCCGAGAGCAGCAACGAACGTTGCGTATCATCGATCTGATCAGACTTTTTCGATCGGAGGTAGAAAGCGCTTTGGAGAGACCCGTAGACTGGGCCAACGAAGACCGCATTAATAAAGATCAGTTAGCACTGCTAGAAAAGGATATTCAAGAAGCTACTGGAGAAGGAAATATTTTTCAAACAATACTCTATTCGCTTCGAGAAGATTCCTATAGCATTTGGCGCTTATTGCCTCCCGATCAGAAACAGCTTTTTGGCAAATGGGTAAAACCTCATTTCGACATCAACCGACACGCTATTCCTTTAGAAAATGCGATTAAAATCCGCAACATTCTTCGCTCTGGTCAGCTAGAAATCATCGGACATACGGGCGATATCATATGGAGTAAAGACAGATTTATTTTAAAAAAGGAAGATGGCACGCAATACGAAGCAGATTATGTCATCAACGCCTCGGGCCCATCCAGTGATATTGAAAAGATGCAAGACCAGCCCATATTGCCGGACTTACTATCCAAAAAATATATTGAGCAGCATCCTATTGCCGGTGTTTTGGTCGATTTGAATACCATGCGGGTTTGGACCTCCGCGCGGAAGGAGTTGTCGCCATTTTATGTGATTGGCCACCAGCTGGCCGGGTCGCAGTTAGACATTAATTCTTTGTGGTTTAATGTAGAACAGGCTGATCTATTGACAGACGATTTACTTTTACAACTCGGGCATGGATATCATTAACGAATTAGCGACGCGTGTCCTTCCGCTTTATGGTTTCATTTTGATCGGCTGGTTTGCCCATGTCAAATGGAATTTGAAGAGCAAGTGGATTTCTAAAGTTCTGCTGTTTGCACTAATTCCTATCCTAATTATAGAAAACCTCCTGAAAGCTGATTTAGCCGAAACAGCCGTATCAGGTTCGATTATTTTTATTCTGGCACTCGCGATGAACATTCCAGCGATAATTGCAAAACGAAGCTTTGCTAATGATTATGATGGAAGTCTATTAAAAGGTTCTTTTTCGTACTATAATATTGGCTGGTTTGGTATACCGATTGTGATGGCGCTATTTGGCGAAGAGCAGATGCCCCTGATTATCTCCGCTTATGTAGGTAATGCACTGTATGGAGATACCATTGGATTTTACCTGATGTCTCGCACCAAAGACGTGCCAACGAAAGAAGCCGTAAAAAAGGTTTTTCAGATTCCCGCGGTCTATGCCTGTATCGTCGCTATTGGACTTAATTTGCTTTCAGTAGAACTTCCCGAAAGTGTTGAGCCCGTTGGTAAAGTGGTCAGCTGGATAGTATCTGCATTGGGTATGCTTATTATTGGCGTTACGATGGGCGATATTGACTTCAAAAAAGTAGCTTACAAAACATTCAGTAAAATACTGGGATTACGTTACGTGGCTGGCGCCATCATCTTAGGCTTATTGGTTTTTGCCGAGTCGCAGTGGTTTAGTATCTTAGATGAAGATCAATCCATGCTCATGCTGCTGATGGCCAGCTTTCCTATCGCTGCCAATCTAGTTGTCTTTGCCTCATTCTTAGAGACAGAGGAAGAAAACGCCGCGTTGCTGGTGGGCATTTCTTCCATTTTATCGCTAATTTTGGTTCCCATCTTGAGTGTACTACTCTTCTAGTCACAGGCGAGCACTTGTATTTCATCATTTAAAATAAACAGTTCATCTACATTTTATTGTCGTTCGAAGCATCGTGGCCTAATTTCGGTCAAAACGATGTGTCATGCGGTTTATATTTATTTTCACATTCCTCTTTGCCAACTTTTACACCTATTCACAAGAAATAGGCGATCTCCGATCTCTAGAAGGTTATGTCCAAAATTCCAAAAGAGAGGCTATAGCGGGGGCCAATGTATTTATCGACGGTAGTTATGATGGTGCCAACACAGACCATTCAGGCTACTTCCGGTTCAGCACAACACAAAGAGACTCCATACTGCTTCGGGTAACGGCCTTGGGGTATAGCCAAGATTCTATTTGGCTGCAACTACCGCTATCAAAGCCATTGGTCATTTTCCTGACGGCAGATCAGCATATCATTCCAGAAGTTCTTGTCAAAGCTGGAGAATTTCGGATTGGAAATCAAAGTGGCGCAGCGCTCAGCCCATTAGACATTGTATCTACTGCCGGCAGTATGGGCAATATCATCGCGGCTTTGCAAACATTGCCTGGCGCCCAAGTGGCTGGCGAGAATGGAAGACTGATGGTGAGAGGAGGCGATCCGCACGAAACACAAACCTATATTAATGGTGTTCGAGTCGGGCAACCCTATACCATATCGGGCAATAATTTACCTGTTCGTGGGCGATTCTCTCCCATGCTCTTTCAGGGCACGAACTTCTCGACCGGCGCGTATTCTGCCGAGTTCGGCAACGCACTCTCCAGTATTTTAAATCTCAAAACATCGCCTGAGCCCGAAGAAGCAAAAACAGATTTGTCTTTATCTGCATTGGGCCTTGCGGCAGGCCATACCAGCCGAGTTGGGAAGACGTCCATCAGCTTCAATGCAAATTACCTTTCTTTAGCACCATTTACGGAAATATTTCGCCAGAATATAGACTGGATACATCCTTATGAACAATGGAGTGGAGAGGCAGTGATTCGGCAACGGTCGGAAAAGCACTTACTTAATGTATACACTTCTTTTGATACCGAAAGGTTAGGATTTAGAGACTTTAACGTGGATTTCGAACGGGATGTTGAAATACAACTTCGGTCCAATAACATGTATACAAACGCTAATTATACGCGCTATTTACCCAAAAATTGGAAGTGGGATTTGGGGTTAGGGTTAGGATACATGCAAAGAAAAACAACGGTGGACACTTTGATAACACCAATCAGAGCAACCGACTTACACGTGAAGAACAAATGGCACAAATCCATAAATAATTCATTCCGTTATTTCTTTGGATTGGACTACTTTTATCAGAAATATCAGGAGCAGATTTCCTTCGGCCAATTCACAACACCACATTTCGGTTTTACAAACCATATCGCTGCCGCTTTTGGAGAAGTCTCTTACCGCGTTTTTCCAACATGGCATCTGGATGCTGGATTGCGCTACATGATCAATACCCAAGCGGTGTCATTTCTCGAACCGCGCGCCGCATTAAGCTTTCAGTTGGATAAACAGCAAACCGCGTCCTTATCTTACGGCATCTTTCATCAGCAGCCTATGGAGGATGTACAGAAATTTCAACCCCGCCTGCCATGGCAAAAAGCAGATCATCTGGTACTACAGTACAGTTACGCGGCGACTGGAAGACAGTTGCGATTGGAATTGTTTCACAAGTCGTATGGGCAACTGGTACGTTATGAGCGTGGTGACCCGAATTTTGCCCGCCCATACAGTACCGACGGTTATGGGTCCGTCAATGGAGCCGATATATTCTGGCGAGACAACCGTTCTGTCCGAAATCTACAATATTGGATCTCCTACTCATTCACAAATGCTCGTAAGTGGGAACAAGACTATGCATTCGCAGTACAACCGCCTTATGTAGCGAAGCATTATGGTTCGTTCGTGACAAAATATTGGATCAGTACGCTGCGTTCGCAGGTTGGAATCACCAATACCCTGATGTCAGGCCGGCCATTTCACGACCCGAATCAAAGGGGTTACGTACAAGAGTTTACCAAACCAATAAATAACTTATCCATGAACTGGTCTTATCTGATCACACAACAAAAGATTATTCATTTTGCGATCTCCAATGTTTTAGGGAATGAACCGGTATACGGCTATCAATATGCACAGAATAGAAACGCAGAAGGCGTATTTAATCGACAGGACATCACTCCTACGGTGAAAAGATTCGTCTTTGTAGGGTTCTTTTGGACGATCAGTCAGAACAAAAAAGACAACCAGCTGGACAACTTATAACTTCTTATTCCTACAATTCATCCAGCGAATTCTACAGTTCATTAAGATCGCCTTTATCTCCTGTCTCGAAATCCGTAGTTTTCGATTAGCAATTTAACAGCAAACTTAATCTCTAAAAGCATGGCACATATGAAAGTAATTATGATCACCTTATTAATTTTATGCAGTTATAATGGCTTTGCACAAACCCCTTATGAAAAATCAATGAGCGACGCGTTAGAACTTTGGGAAAAAGGCCATAGCACAGAAGCTGCCGCAAAATTAGAACGCATTGCGGCGGCAGATAAACAAACTTGGCTACCGGCTTATTATCAAGCTTTAATATTGATTACAGAATCATTCCGCGCCACAGATATAAGTCAAAAGGCGCTATTCATACAACGTGGGAATGCTATCATTTCGCAGAAAAGTTCTATTGGTTCACCTTCAGAATGGCTGGTACTCAAAGCGCTATCGATTACATCGGAGTTAACGGCAGATCCAATGAATCTAGGACAGAAATTGTCTCCAAAGATCATCGCATCTTATCAACAAGCATTGAAAGCGGATCCCGAAAATCCTAGAGCATTACACGGATTAGCAGAATTTCAGATACAAACCAAAAAATTCACGGGTGGCAACACCGACAACGAGTACAAAGACCTAGAGAAAGCCTTATCTTTATATGACAACGATCGGCACAAAGAGCCTTTCTATCCCTCATGGGGTAAAGATCGGGTCGAAGCTATGATGCAAAAACAACATTAATCAATACCAAACAAAAACCTACTGTGAACGCCAGAAAAATGGTTCCCGATTTATTCATATCATTGCTCTTCGGATTGGTGATTATGCTGATTATTTCTATGCAGGAATGCGGATGTAATATCTCGAATATTCCGGTAGAATGGTTGGCATTCACCTTATTCCTGAGTACATCATTGTACATAATCAACAAGAATTTTGCCATAGCATTGCAAAAGCACCTTGAAAAGAGATGGCACCGTTTCTTTGTGTATCTCTGTGCAAGTCCGATAGTTACTTCTGTGGTATTATTCATTGTGCGTTTCTTGATTTTCGGAAGCGAGTCGAACTATCAACCTATGGACTTCTTGATGGGAGAATCTTTGCAATTTTATATTTTGAGTGCTGCCATTGCATTGGTTACTGGCGGTATATTTTATGCTTTCAATGCATTAAAAGCATTGAAAGATGCGCAGATCACGACAGAAAAAGCCAAGTCGAGCCTTTCGGAAACGAAATTCATTCATCTTAAAAATCAGATAGATCCTCATTTCTTATTCAATAGCCTAAATGTACTGAGCGGTCTGATTGAGGAAGATGCTGAAAAGGCATTTCGCTACACAAACAGTCTATCGGCGATTTATCGGAGTATGTTGAGTCAAAAAGATAAAGATCTAGTTCCATTACGAGAAGAACTGGCAACCGGCGAGGAATTTCTTTATCTTTTACAAATCCGCTTTGAAGGTGCATTGACCTACGAAATAGAAGCAGGCTTGGAGCGAGAGCAAAAGTTTGTGGTGCCACTATGTCTGCAATTATTATTGGAGAATGCCGTAAAACACAACGAAGCTTCGGATGCTCGCCCACTGCAAATCAAAATCTACAGTGATTCGGATTATTTGGTCGTGGAAAACAATCTACAACCGCGGAATTCTTTTGTTGAATCTAATAAATTAGGATTATCAATCATTACCGAACGGTATCGAAGCCTAACGGAAAGATCAGTTCACATCGAGCAAAACGACGGAATATTCCGAGTAGCACTTCCATTAATGCCTAAAATATAATCCCATGCACTTCTTAATAATCGAAGACGAAAAGCCTGCAGCCCGCCTTTTACAGCGAAAACTAGAAAAAGCAGGTTATCCGCAGGTGAATTTGGTGCATTCTGTTGCAGAAGCAGACGCTTGGCTGGCAGCAAACCAAGCGCCCGATTTGATATTTATGGATATACAGCTATCCGACGGCACTGCTTTCGATTTATTAGAAAAGAGCAGTATTCCTTCTGCCATCATTTTTACGACGGCTTTTGATGCATATACGTTGCGCGCTTTCAAAGAGAACAGCGTAGATTATCTCCTAAAACCAATTGTGGAAAGTGAATTGATCAATGCGATAAAAAAATACGTATCTCAAGCTACTATCAGACATGATCTTACCACCATCAAAAGCTTATTAGGTGTAAACCACACGGTATACAAAGATAGATTTACGGTCAAAATCGGGCAGTTTCTGCGACCTGTTGAGGTCAATAAGATCGTTTGTTTCTACAGCGCACATGGTGGTACATATCTACGCACGATCGACGAACATGATTACCTGATTGATCACACATTGGATCAACTAGCCAGCTTGATAAATCCAAAAGATTTCTTCCGAATCAGTCGCAGCTACATTATTCAGCTACATGGTATTCGGGATATTGCTATTCATTCCAATTCCCGATTGAAAGTGACACTTCAAAACTTAGCTAATCCGGATCTCATCGTAAGCCGTGAACGCGTAAATGATTTTAAAGCATGGTTGGGGTGAGTTAATTATATGGTGACAAAAAATTTGGTTAAACCAGAGGTATTTACACTAGCATCATTTGCCCAATTCTTAGGAGCTACAATCACTTTATCTAAATAAGTATTCAACCAAGTTGCCCACCAACTAAACGTATTATTAGAAATAATTTGGTGATTACACAAACTCATCAATTGCATATCAACATACCTATCATTGCCTTGATTGAGCTCAAAAAAGTAGGATTCCAAATGTGAAAAATGTTCATTGCATCAAGACATGTCATCAGAAAAAAAGTGAAAAACAGGATTTTCAACACGTTCCTCTACGTAAGAAATACTATTACGGTAATAATTTAGATCACAAAGGAGAAGATAACAAAAATGGATTAGCATATTTCTTATGGAAATCATCACCATAATATTTCACTTGATATCTTATCAAAATCTTAACATGAAAAGAAAACTTTACCCCCTTTGGAAATCCAAAACTTAATGGCAAGACCAAGATCACCTTTTTGCAGAAAACAAGCATTAATATGCTATTGAAAAAGCCCAAGCATATTTAAATACATGGGCTTAAAACCACCTTAGTTTAACATATTATGGATTTGGAAACGCGTGAAATACTACACCTTCGTTAATCCACCATTGATAATAATTGCCTTGTTCAAAGATGTGGTTTTTCATATCTGAGCTATAATGTTTATAAATAGGAACTGCACTATATACAGAAGAAATAGGGGCGTAAAATATTATCCCCTCATTTAGAACACCAGGTGCTCTTTGGTGAATGTATGGATCAGGAAAATAAACATGTGATTTATATTCTGTTATAAAATACTTATAAATTGGGACTGAATTCGGTGCAGGATAATTATACGCATAAAATGGTATTCTATCTTCTTTTTGCCATACGGGATCATAGTCTCTAACGTTAGCTTGAGGATCGTAGATGTGATCCATCCAACCAGAGAAGTAATATCTGTAGATCGGAATCTTGTTCAGAGTAATTTTAGTTGAATTTGCATTAATATAGCTTTCCAGGTAACTTCTTACTTGAGCCTTTTTTGTCGGATCTGAAATAAATTCATATAAAGGAATCATTCCGTTATCACCATACTCAATCAAGACCGCATTTTGAACATTTACCGTAGACTGCCATTCGTTAATATTTATTTTCTGAGGAGTCTTTCCGTCTAACAATATTTCACCGATTAGCCCTTTACTACCATCACCACCAATAGATCTGTAATTAACTCGTTGCTCAGAGTTATACTTAGCTTCAGATGAACTATATGCATAATTAACATTTACGCTCCAAATTTTTCCCAATCCATTAAGTGCTAGTCCCGCCGCTACTGACTGATGCTTATTGTGTGCTCTGGTTTCAGTTTTGTATCCCAAACTGAACTTAGCGCCCAAATGTATATGCGTTAAAACGTGGGTTCCATAAAAATCTACTAGATCTTTGGGAGAATATCTTAAAACGTCTTGCTTGAATGCTTCACTTAAAAAATTATTCCTAAGCTCATCAGATGTAGTAGCTAATCGCAATGTTCTCATGTAAATCCTTTTATTGGCACTCGCTAAAGAATTACTTCCATGATAGGCTGAACTACCACCAAATGAGGCATTAATCTCTGCTCTGAATAACTTCTTAATTCCAAACCCGCTATTTATACTTATTGACAATGAATCAGAGTAGCTTTCGGCATTGTTAGCTATGATAAATCTAAAATCATCATCCACACCAACATTATCTACGAATCTGGATCTATTATTAGCAACATATTTCGGCACATCGATCACAGCTAACTTAGCAGATAATCTATTTGCATATAATCCAGTGGCGTCGTATCCATGACCTATCAAGTTTGTAGGTCCGTTATCAGAAACCGCCATAACACTTCTGCTGATTGTTGCTTTTCTCTTTTGGATTTCGCTCTGTTCTTGATCCTGATTACTTAAGCCTTCAATTTCAGACACTGAACATCCAACAATGGTAATTAGAAGCGAAAACGCCCCGATAAATTTTAATTTCATTTTAGTTAGTTAAGTCGGGCAAATTTATCAATTATACTTGTATAAGGAAAATTAATTTTAGTTTCTCTACTAATCGCGTACCTATGAGGCGAATAAAAAGAACCAGTTTATAAAAACATGCTATTAGTAATTTTTAACCGAACCTAGAACATTACGCAGCAACTTGCCTAGTTATTCAACTTCTGTAATCCGGATCTAATCGTTAGTCGAGAACTAGTTGGAGCGTTTAAGGATTGGTTGGGGTGAGAGATTCTCTTAGAAAACTTTCCTAATCTTATTGCTAAAAATATTGTATAAGCTTTAGCGGAAAAATATGGTATCTTCGAATTTGAATGTAGATTAACTAAGGAGGGAATAGCATCAACTATAGGTAACCGCTACTGCGTAACGTTTATAAATCTATTTACTTAACTCTGTAACTATTAAGAAAAAATCCCGTTTAATTTACAAAGATTAAATATTAACTTCATTCGAACAGCGTGATAAAAACTTTTCAAGGAAAATCAATAATAGTAGGAACTCCAAAAGACTTTGAGATAAACAAAATGATAATTAAAGAGTTAAGAAATGTAGGTTTTGACTCTGTTTTTGAAATTTCTTTTAAATACCAAAAATTCAAATACAAAAACTTGTGGCAACATGCCAAAAGTTTCTGTAAAAAGAATTTTGGCAACCGACCACATTACAAACAACTGCTTAGATTTGAACAGATCGAACCTGATTTGATTCAACAGCTGAATGAACTTCCAGATGTAGATTATGTTCTTTTAATTCGACCCGATGTTTATTCTCCATCTTACATTGATGTGCTTAAAAAGAAATCAAAAAAATGTGTTGCTTACCAATGGGATGGTCTTAAACGTTTTCCAGCCGTAAATGATGTGATTCAAAAGTTCGATCGCTTTTTCTTTTTCGATCCAGCTGATCTTGAAGGAAATGGGGTATTACCTGTGACTAATTTCAGCCCAATATCCTACAGACCTGAAGAGCTTTTCGATAGTGAACGAATTACAGATGTTTACTTTTCTGGATCATATTTCCCCAAAAGAGCCGCTGTATTAGGGAAAATTTTAAGTCAGCTTTTTAAGTTGGGTAAAAGCATAAAATATCGTCTAAATGCTTGGAAACTGCGTGAAAATAAAAAATATAATCTCACGACAACTAGAGAGTTTATCACTTTTGAAGAAAACATGAAAAATTCTTATAATGCTGATGTGGTCATTGATCTAGTTTTTACTGGACACAGTGGATTATCCTTTCGAATCTTTGAAGCTATAAGATTTGACAAAAAAGTAATTACGACTAACCAAGCAATTTTAAAGTATGATTTTTACGACGCCAATAATATCTTCGTTTGGTCTAAAAAATCTGATATTCAGGATTTAAAAAGATTTCTGGACGCCCCCGTGAATCCTATCAGCGATTTTCTGAAAACAAAGTATGGATTTGAAAATTGGATCAAATATGTTCTTGATGAAGGTGAATATATTTCAATAAATTTACCAGAGAACTAAGGCGATCTATCTAATAAAAACCTATTTAAGTAAAATATGTTTTTATTTAAATACTTGTGTAAACAGTATGGACGCGTAGCAAACACACTGTGTTTAACGTTACTTTAGTTAAATCAGTCATGCTTTTATATACAAATACTAGCTTAATGAGAGACAATTTCAAGGGCAAATCCATTATTTTGGGAGCGCCAAAATACTTTAAGATCAACGATTTTTTAAAAAGAGAATTATACCATTTGGGCTTTGACCAAGTTATTGAAGTCTCTTACGATTATTATAAGTTTAGGTATAAAAACATCTTCCAACATACAAAAAGTTTTATAGCCAAGACATTTAGAAATCGACCACATTATAAGCAGTATCTTATGTTTAAGGCGATTGAGCCACAATTAATTGCATCTTTAAAAGATGTCAAGAAGGTTGATTATGCACTGCTCATCAGACCAGATACGTATTCGTCTTCTTTTATTGATGTTTTACATACTAAAGCAGAGAAAGTAATTGCTTACCAATGGGACGGGTTAGATCGATATCCAGCGACTTATCCTCTTATTGCTAAATTCGACAGCTTTTTTACCTTCAACCCAGCAGATGTAAGTCTTGATGGTGTTTTACCAGTGACAAACTTTGGGCCTGCGTCGTATTCAAGGAAAGAGCTGGAGGACAAAAATCGCTTGATTGATATATACTTTTCAGGCAGCTATGAACCAAAAAGAATTAATACCTTGGAAAGAATGATTGAACAGTGCACGATTCTAGGGTTGAATACAAAATTTATAATAAATTCAAGCAAGGCTCGCATTGTTAAAACCTGTGCACTATCTGTGACCAATAAACAGATCTCATTTGAGGAAAATATACGTAACTCCTACAACGCTAAAATCATTGTCGATCTTGTATTTGAGGGACATACTGGTCTTTCCTTTAGAATATTTGAAGCATTAGCATTCGATAAAAAAATAATAACCACTAATAAACAAATCAGCAAATACGAATTTTATGATACCTCAAATATTTTTATTTGGACAGAGGATACTACTGCAGACGATTTGAGACAATTCATCGAAAAACCATATAGGATTGTAAATGATTTCATCAAAAACAAATACAGTTTTGAAAATTGGA
This sequence comes from Sphingobacterium sp. lm-10, assembly GCF_023554555.1. Lineage (NCBI taxonomy): Bacteria > Pseudomonadati > Bacteroidota > Sphingobacteriia > Sphingobacteriales > Sphingobacteriaceae > Sphingobacterium > Sphingobacterium sp. lm-10. The sequence continues at coordinate 394,094 of NZ_JAMJWC010000002.1, read as the reverse complement.
TTAAATATGTGCTGGACTACGGAAATTTCACCTCAATTTCACTCCCTGAATAGTTAAAAACCCGCAGGTGCATATAGTGTATTGATATTATGCTATATAATTTTTTTCCTTACCACACATATTCCGCAGAAATACCATTTTACGAGGCCATTTTTGAGTTCTCTTTTTCTCACAAAAGGTATACTTAGAATGAAATATATAGTATCAATACCGTGATCTTCTCCAAGGTTATAGATCTCAAATTTATTTTTGAAGAACTGCTTGAATTCTCTCACTGGTGCTAATTCTCTACTACGATCTGCACGCTTACCACGATTAAATTGAGCAAGTGTGGAGTTTGCTCTGTGTTTATAGAGATACAAAGCCCTTGTTTGCAAAACTACACGATTAGCAGAGTATACGGCCTGAATAGAGAACACCAAATCCTCGCTAATAGAAAGAGTTTCGTCAAAATAAATGGCATGGTCTGATAAAAATTGTTTTTTTAACAGGTATTTAAAACAGTGTCCATCTTCTCCTACTTTAGCCAACATCATCTTATCTTCGACATTGGAAGCTACAAAAATCCCAGTCTTTTCGTGCGACCAAGATGAAGATTTTTCATGGTAAACATTACAGCAAACGACATCGGCATTATAAGTAGAGGCACTATTCAAAAGCTCTTCGTAAAAACAATGATTAATAAGATCATCTACATCTAGAAAATGTATGTATTGACCTACCGCGTTTTTTAAACCTGTGTTTCTGGCGGCTGAAACGCCATTATTACCTTGACTAATAACTTTAACATTGAAAGATTTCGCAATTGTAACTGTTTCATCAATTGAACCATCATCAATTACTAACACCTCAATATCTTTATAAGTCTGATATTTTACATTTTCAATACATTGAGCTATATAAGCTGCCGCATTAAAAGCTGGTATAATCACCGAGATAACAGGAGTATCAGACATTCGCGAGAATAATTAAATTGTTCAAAAAACATTTTCAATAATATAGCGCCAATTCGGCGGCTTGTAGTCTATGAATCTAGATCTTTCATAAAATTTGCTCTGCCAATATTTCTAAAATAATCCTTGAGCCTCTTCATCTGTTCTTCATTTAGATAGGTCAACTTATGAATAGACGTAACATCTAACAGATTAGTAGATTTAATAAAATTTTCGTGCCCATCGACAACCAATCGCAATAAATGCGGATAGGTATCAGATACGACAAGGCATTTTTCATCTTTAAACCTACCATTTACAAGCTCATTATACAAAATTTGAAGAATAAAATAATGGCGTATCCTATTTTGAGTCTTCCAATAATATAATATAAGATCAAGCATAGCTTGTACCAATATATTTTCAACCCTTGCGAACATAATGCTAGTCAGCATTCTTACTTTAAATTTTGGATCGGACGACCAATATTTTATATCAGGGCTTGGCCAATTTGATTCATCAAATACTTTGTCATCGCGCTGAAAGACAAAGAAATCCATACTTTGGAATTGCTTTGGTAATGATCCAGTCAATAAAATGGTTGCATCAATCCAGACACCCCCATATGCTTGAAGCAGGGCCAAACGGAGCAGATCTGAAAAAAAAACATGCTTGAACTTGGGTTGCCCGATATCATTCCACACATAATCTGGAAGATTTATATATCCCTTGATTGAATTATCATCTAACCTGATTATCTCATAGTCATTACAATAGCGATCTATAGACTCAAAGCATATCTTTACTAATTCGGGTAGGTTCTCATCAATTCCTTGACCCCAGTATTGCCATACAATCTTTTTCCCTCTTAAATTGCTTTTAACTCCCAGATTATTCTTAAGTATTTCATCTGCAAAATACCTCTGCATGATTGGACTCCAAAATCGAGCTATTTTATTTTGCTTATTTTGGACAAGCTTCCGCCGACCCGCAGCCCATTGCTTTTTGGAAAGTCGGCCACTAGCGAGTAATTTCTTAATTTTATTTATCATTACAATACAAAGCAAAACCTAACCATAGAGTTAGAAAAACGCCAAGATAATGAATTAGATACTCGGCAACAGTACAATAATAGCTACAATTTTATTTTATCTCAGAAAAACCTTTCGCAACAAATAAGAGAATCTCCCCGTATCTATTCCCGGGATTTTGAGATTGTGCTGTCGGGCAAATTCTTTTCTAAATGCTTTCGCGTGTGACCAATCTATCCGTCTTTTCTCTCTATGTGCTTTATCTTTCTTGCTCATAATCGAGTTTTCGCGATGGTAGTAGATGTACTCTGCACCCGGCACTACGACCAAACTTTTCGCGTGATAAACTGCTGGAAGAGAAAAAGTCAGATCTTCAATAAAACGTCCTTCTTCAAAACGCAAACCTTGCTCTTTGATAAAATCTAAACGGAATAAATAACGCCAAACATAGCCCCATTTACCGACAAATGTCGCCTTTAGCTTATCTTTCGCAGAGTGATACACCACCTGCTTTTTAAAACGCCAGGTTTTATAGCTATGCTTCTCATTGAGCATACCACCACAGGCAATATCGGCTTGAGTTGCCATCACCGCATCAGCCATTTGCTGATAGTATTCCAGATTGATGCCATCGTCTACATCCATAAAATGGATGTAGCTTCCCGAAGCCGCATCTATACCCGTATTTCTTGCTGCCGACAAGCCTCGGTTTTCGTCCAAACGAATCAACTTTACTGGATATTGCAACGCAATTTGACCGGAGCGGTCAGATGAACCGTCATCCACCACTATAATTTCCAGATTCTTGTAGCTCTGTGCAAACATATTTTCCAAACACGATTTGACATACTGCTCCCCGTTAAAAACGGGAATAACAACAGAAATCAAAGGCCCTTGCGTCATATAAGGATATTCTAAATTTATTTATGATAAACGGTCAGCAAGCTCAAACTGCGACTGCTTTGGTAGAATGCTTTCGAATGATTTTTCGATTTCCATCATGGTCTGATCGAAATTCGGCATGTGCTCGTTGTCATTAATACAGACGAGTGAATAAGTTTGCTCTCTGATCGCCTTAATTGCTTTCTTGGATCGAAACAACAACGGAAACATCTTCGTATCTTGATAGGTATTGTAAGCTTCAAAATTAGACTGACAAATCTGCCAGGTTCTGAACAATTCCTGCGTAAAATCTTCCGGCGAGCGAAATTTATGCTCCGACATCTCCATCAACTCCTTCTCCGCATAATTCCAAACTTCTTCGAAGGTAGTCTTAGTATAAGGTTGTGCATTATGCGGAGTCCGCAAAGTGATGAATTTATTATACCAAGAAAGCAGATAGGTTAGCCTCGCCCTACTTCCGTAAATCGGATTGTACCACTTAGCATGATCCCGCTTCATGATGGCGCTTTTATCAAAACGTTGATTGATTAGTCTAATATTATTCTTCAAGCACTTGCTCCACAAAGACATACCCATATTCATCCGGAAAGCGGCAATGTCTTGCGGAACGCCGTTATTAAAAAACCGACTAGGTTTTAAATCGTTGATGATGAAGAAATCGTCATTAAAATATACAAAGTTCTCTGCAAGGTCGGGAATGCGATGCAGATGCACTTCTAATACACTTGAATTAAATAAAGGTAAAAATTGAGGTGGAATATAGTCTTCATGATGTACCAGGTTTAACTTGGGATGATCAACATTGAGCCATTCTGGTTTCTGTCCACAGGTTACGAAATGAATCTTTCGCACCCACGGAGCAAACTGCTCGACTCCTCTAAACCAATACTTTAAGAGCCCATGATCTCGAAAACGCGCTTCCGACACTTCATTCTTTGCATTGTTGATCTTTCCCGAATGTTTAGCAAAGCTTTCCTGCCAGATTGGGTCGTTCATGTCTACCCAGGTGATCACAAAATCTATGTCCATAGCATACTCCTGTCTTTCACTTTTTTTGGAGTCCACTAAGATAGAGATTTTCCAGCATATGTATTCCAGCCCCTAGAAATAATGCCTATATTCGTTGTCAAACAACAAGGGTTGAAATACAGTGAAAAAAGCTCCTCCTAAACGCATACTCATTACTGGCGCCGCAGGTTTTTTGGGTTCCCACCTAAGTGATCGGTTTATTCAGGAAGGCTATCAGGTGATTGGAATGGACAACCTTATTACGGGTAGCTTACGCAATATCGAACATCTTTTCAAGCTTCCTAATTTCGAATTCTATCAGCACGATGTATCCAAGTTTGTGCATATTCCTGGGCATCTGGATTACATTCTTCACTTTGCTTCGCCTGCCAGTCCAGTAGATTATCTGCGCATACCCATACAGACGCTCAAGGTAGGTTCTCTAGGCACCCACAATCTTTTAGGTTTGGCCAAATCAAAAAAAGCAAGAATACTGGTGGCGTCTACTTCTGAGGTATATGGCGACCCTTTGGTTTCGCCACAAGCAGAAACCTATTGGGGAAATGTTAACCCGGTGGGGCCACGAGGTGTTTATGATGAAGCCAAACGTTTTCAGGAAGCTATGACAATGGCTTACCATAATTTTCATGGTGTAGAAACTCGCATTGTGCGTATATTCAATACTTTTGGTCCACGAATGCGGTTGAACGATGGCCGTGCACTGCCAACGTTCATTGCACAGGCCTTACGAGCAGAAGATTTGACTGTCTTTGGTGATGGCCAGCAAACACGTTCATTTTGCTACGTAGATGATCTCGTAGAAGGCATCTTCCGTTTGCTTCACTCTGATTATGCCGAACCAGTCAATATCGGTAATCCAGACGAAATTACCATTACAGATATCGCTCAAGAAATTATTCAACTCACGGAGAGTCCTTCAAAGTTGGTATATTCGGCTTTGCCGGTTGACGATCCAAAACAACGACGACCTGATATTGCCTTAGCACAAAAGCTCCTCGGTTGGGATCCCAAAGTGCATCGCACAGATGGCCTAAGGAAAACGATTGATCACTATCAAACGATGGATAAAACAGTTTTACAAGAAACTACCCAAATATATTTTAAAAGAGATGCATAAGATTTTAGTAACAGGCGGCACTGGGTTTATTGGCTCACATACCGTTGTAGAGTTATACCAAGCAGGGTACACACCTATTATCGTAGATAATCTATCAAACTCCAGTATCCGTATATTGGATCAGATAGAAAAAATCATTGATTATCGCCCAGAGTTTCACCAATTCGACTTGTGCGATGAAGCCGCTGTGAAGAAATTCGTCGATCACAATCCAGACATTAAGGGTGTGATCCATTTTGCTGCTTCTAAAGCGGTTGGTGAGTCTGTTCTCAAACCATTAAAATATTATCACAACAACTTTTTCTCTTTAATCAACCTCTTGAATGCCTATCAAGAACTTCCGATAAATTTTGTTTTTTCGTCTAGTTGTACCGTTTATGGGCAACCGGATGAACTGCCTGTATCAGAGTCTGCCCCTGTAAAGACTGCTGAATCACCGTATGGAAATACCAAGCAAATCGCAGAGGAAATGCTACGCGAAACCGCCAATGCGTACGACAATTATCAGATCATTTCTCTACGGTACTTCAACCCTGTGGGAGCCCATCCATCCGCTATGATTGGAGAGTTACCATTAGGTGTACCGCAAAACTTACTCCCATTTATTACACAAACTGCCATTGGCAAAAGAGAGAAATTAACGGTTTTTGGGGGCGATTATGATACATCTGACGGATCTTGCGTGCGTGATTACATCCATGTGGTAGATTTGGCCAAGGCGCACGTGGCAGCGATCAGACTATTGGAAAAAGGAAATCCTACCGGAAAATACGATGTGTTTAATATCGGTACCGGAGTGGGTTATTCGGTATTAGAAGCTATTAAAACTTTTGAAAGTACATCCGGGAAGAAATTAAATTACGAGATCGGACCAAGAAGAGATGGCGACATTGTCAAAGTTTGGGGAGACGTTTCCAAATCGACCGAAAAACTAGGTTGGAAAGCCGAACTCGGGATCGAAGAGATGATGGCATCTGCCTGGGCTTGGGAAAAATATCTCCAAGATAATCCATTGGTAGATTAACGCATGTCAGTACATCAACAACCAGAACTTAAATCAGCTATTTTATCTCTCCCGAACAAGGAAAAGGACAAACTGCTGTTGCGTCTGATTAATAAAGATAAGTTACTGATTAAAAGGCTACACTTTCAACTGTTAGAAGATGAGAGCGACCTGCAATTACGTGTAGAAAGCTTGCGAACACAATTGAAATTATTATTTTCAGACGCTGCTCAAAACACAGCAAACAATGCAACAGCCGGTAGTATTATCGCATTGAGTAAGTTAGTGCGTCAAGCGAACGGATTGGTGAATGAGCATGAAAAAGTAACCAAAGACACATTTAGTGAAATAGAGTTTAGGATGCTAATTTTAAGGGAAGTTACGGAACGGTTTGCATTGGTGATTGGTAGAAGTCACCTACACGCAAGTCACAAGTTACATCAGTATCTCGCGGCTCGCATCAAATTCGTCTTTGGCAAGTGGAAAAAACTTCACGAGGATCTCCGTTTTGACTTTAGCGAAGATCTTCAGCAAATTATATCCTTTGGTTACGATAGTCCGCTAGCACCCTATCTTCAGCAACATACTATCCCCCAAACAATCAGGTGATTTTTTAAAAATTCCCCATATAACGAAAAAAAACTTAACTATAACTTACATTTGTAGTATTTTGACTACATACTGCAAAAAAAAGACAATATTATCTCCACTGATCAATATATTTGCAGCGGAATTATCAGATAATATTTGGGTTAAAAGGGAATCTAGGCATTATCTGCGATCATCAAAAGAACTAGTGTACCTTACCAAAACATCCAACAGCAATGAAGTATACCTTTATTTTAATCTTGGGAATTGTGACGCATCTGTCCGTTTCAGCCCAAACTTATGAAATTCGGCGCGACACAACCACTATTGTTAACGACGATAAATACAAAGTAGAAACCAATCGTTTCTTCCAAAACTGGTTTATCGGTGCAGGTGCGGGTGCTCAAATTTTTTATGCTGACCATAACAGAAATATGGAATTAGGGGATCGTTTCACCCCTGCATTTGAAGCGTATGTGGGTAAATGGTTCACGCCAGGTATCGGTGTAAGCTTGGGAGTCAATGGCTTCAAATTAAATGGCCTCACACAAAATGGCAGTTATGCCGTTGGACCATACGACAAGCTACCTTGGGAAGGATATTGGTTAGAGCGTAAGGAAGTAAATTTTATCCATCTTCGTGGGGATGTCTTATTCAACTTAAACAACTTATTAGGTGGATACCGCTCCGATCGCTTCTATGAAATCAGCCCTTATGCTGGCTTGGGGCTCATGATGGTCACCAAATACAGATCAGAAAACCCGGGCAGTGGAAGAGATGTAAGTGCTAGTATCGGTGTTTTAAATACTTTTCGCTTAAGCGAAGCTTTTCAACTAACATTAAACGTACGTGGTTCAATGGTTGCTGATAGGTTTAGTGGAGAGACCGGAGGTCGCATGGACGACGGTGTAGCCAGCGCAACAGTGGGTATCAAATACAACTTTGGTAAGAAAAGAGGATGGGATCAATCTAAGACAACCATTATTAAATACAACGAAGAAGATCTTAGCGCCTTACGTAGCGCTGTCAACAGATTGGCTCAGGACAATGACCACTTGAGAAAACAACTAGCAGAAGCGAAATCACCTACCATTACTGAAGTGCAGATTGAGCGCAATACCTTGGTGGCTCCGATATTAGTAACTTTTGAAATCAACAAAAGCATCGTAAGCAATGACGCCCGCGTAAACTTAAGTTTCTTTGCTGATATGATTAAGGAAGGTGATCCAAACATCAGGTACAGCATCACAGGATATGCGGATAAAGGTACCGGAACAACCAAAATCAACGAACGCCTAAGCCGTGAACGTGCTGAAGCAATATACAATGTATTGGTACGTGAATTTAATGTTTCTCCAACACAGCTAATAAAAGAATACAAAGGTGGAGTAGATAATATGTACTATGATGATCCACGCTTGAGTCGCGCAGTGATTGTTATAGCAGATTAGGTGCTGCTGAACAAATAAACAAGAAACCACTTTAGATAGCCGATGTCGATTTATGACATCGGCTATTTTTGTTATATTTAGCGCTTTAATTAACCAACCCTTATATATGTTAAAACAGATTATCCCTTTTATGGCCCTCTTGGCAGGACAGGCTGCGGCTTTGTATGCGCAAGAGGAAACGCTTCTGTTGCGCAATCCAAGCATAAGCGATCAACATATCTCTTTTGTTTATGGCGGAGATATCTGGCTAGCAGACAAAAACGGAGCAAATGCTCGTCGTCTGACTATAAATCCAGGTGTAGAACAGAATCCCATTTTTTCACCAGATGGCTCACAAGTTGCTTTTACGGGTAATTATGACGGCAATACGGATGTCTATGTAATACCCATTCAGGGAGGCGAACCACGTCGGGTAACACATCACCCGGCTTCCGATGTCGTACGCGGATGGCTAAACAATAATGAAGTATATTTTACTACCTCAAGAGAGTTCAATTATTCTCTAGGATCGCGATTATATAAATCCAATGTAAACGAGGGCACAGACCAACCATTACTCATGCCCGAAGCGTATCAAGGATCGCCTTCGGCAGATGGAAGATACTGGGCTTATATCAAAAATGGAGATCCCACCGAAAGAGATCGCGTCGCTTTTAAGCGCTATCGTGGTGGTGGTATGCCATCTATTTGGATATTTGACTCTAAAACCCACCAGGTAGAAATCGTTCCGGGCGAAAACTGTAACGATGTAAAACCTGTTTGGTTAGGCGACTATGTATACTTTTTGTCCGACAGGGATAAAACGGTGAATATTTTCAGCTACAACATAAAAACAAAAAAAGTTGAAAAGCTAACTAACTTCTCCGATTACGACGTACGGTCACTACAAGGCAAGGGCAGCGAACTGGTCTTTGAGTATAATGGCAAGATCAACTTACTGCAAACCAGTTCGAAATCTATAACACCATTGGCCATTCAGATCTATCCAGATGCGATGTACAAACGTCCACATTATGTGAAGATGAAAGATGGTATTCGAGGTCTAAACCTATCTCCCACCGGCCAACGTGCATTATTCGAGGCACGAGGAGAAATATTCTCTGTACCTAAAGAGAAAGGCGATGCACGTAACCTATCCAATTCTCCAGGCACACACGAGCGTTTTCCGGCTTGGTCGCCAGATGGCAAATGGATCTCTTTCATCTCCGACAAAAATGGAAAATATGAGTTAGTTCTTCGCGATCAGAAAGCAGAAAAAGATCCTATTTACATCAAACTAGGCGAAACCGCATTCTACTTTCAACCAGCGTGGTCACCAGATAGCAAGAAGCTATTTTACAACGATGCACACCTTAATCTCTATTATATTGACATCGACACGAAAACCAGTGTAAAAGTAGACGATGATTACTTGGCATCTCATACTGGTCGCACATACAATCACTTCCAGCCAAATTGGTCAACTGATTCTAAGTGGATTTCATACGTTAAAGCCTTGCCAAACGGTGTTACAGCCGTGTTTATGTACAATCTCGACACCAAACAATCACAGCAGATCACCGATGGCATGGGCGCTGTACGCCAACCGGTGTTTACCCGTGACGGCAAATACCTTGTGTTCCAAGCCAGTACCAACACGGGCTTAACAAACTCCGGTTTACACATGACAGCCTATGATCGCAGCCCGGCCTATAACACCTATGCTTTTATATTATCCAATGACACACCTTCCATCTTCAAAAATGAAAGTGATGAAGAAACTGTAAAACCGGAAACTCCAAACACCGACAGTAAGAAAAAGGATGATACCGATAAAAAGGATGGGAAAAGCGACGAGCAGGAAAGCAAAACTCCGAAAACGAAAGACATCAAAGTTGATTTTGACCAAATCAATAACCGTATTGTCGCGCTTTCTATATCACCGGGCGTAGGCCAATTGAGCGGGTTGGTAGAAAACATGCTCATCTATACAAAAGGACGCAGTATTTTCTCCTACGACCTGAATAAGCTCGAAGAAAAAAATCTGATTGACAATGCCTATAACTTCGTGATTAGTGCAGATGGGAAAAAGATGCTATATGGTAATTCGGAAGGATACTACATCGTAGATGCTGGCAAAAAACCAACAGGTACGCCAGAAAAATTGAAGATTGATGATGTGCAGCAGCTGGTAGACCCCAAAGCAGAATGGGATCAGGTATTCAACGAAGTTTGGGCCATGCAAAAGGAGTTTTTCTACGTGGAGAATATGCATGGAGTAGATTGGGATGCCACCAAAACGAAATACGCAAAGTTCCTACCTTATGTTAATCACCGTTCGGATCTGGGCTATCTGCTCAATGAAATGATGGGCGAGATGGTGGTTGGGCACAACTATATCTATCCTGGCGATGAGCCTTCTACCCCATCGGTATCTGCTGGCGTGCTAGGTGCAGATTACGAAATCAGCAACAACCGTTACCGCATCGCTAAGATTTACACACGCATGGATTGGAATCCATCATTCAAAGCGCCTTTGGCAGAACCCGGTCTAAACATTAAAGAAGGCGATTATATCTTGGCCGTCAATGGACAGGATCTTACTGCAGACAAGGATATCTACAGCTTATTTGATTATACCGTCGATAAGCAAGTGACGCTGAAGATCAACTCTAAAGCTTCCACCGATGGCGCTCGAGAGGTCATCGTAAAGCCAATTTCTTACGCCAATGAAGTTGGATTACGTCGCCAAAGCTGGGTGGAGAAAAACCGTCAGAAAGTAGATGCCGCGAGTAAGGGACAAATCGCCTATGTGTACATGCCAAATACTGGTCGTGAAGGCTACGATTCCTTCAATCGCTACTACTTCTCTCAAATGGATAAAAAAGCCTTATTGCTCGATGAACGAAATAATGGCGGTGGCTCCGTGGCCGACTACGTGATCGACCTATTATCCCGGGAGTTGATCTCTGGATGGGGAATTCGCGACGGGCGCAGCTTCACCACACCAGGTAATGGAATCTATGGTCCTAAAGCGATGATCATCAATGAAAATGCTGGATCTGGTGGTGATATGATGCCGTATATGTTCCGGTTCAAAGGATTAGGCAAATTAGTAGGCCGCACGACGATGGGTATTTTGGTAGGTATTTCTGGTTATCCACCGCTTTTAGATGGTGGAAGCATTACCTCTCCTAACTTTGGCGTGTTTGACCTGAAAGGCAACTACATCATTGAAAATGAGGGAGTGGCTCCCGATATTTTCGTAGAGCAAATGCCAAAAGATTTACTGGATGGCAAAGACCCTCAATTGGAGCGTACCATCAATGTCTTGTTAGAAGAGATGAAAACCTATCCTTACCAAGAGATGAAGAAACCAGCTGATCCAATCCGGGTCAACTAAACGCTGTTTATAAATACGTTATTCAGGGGCTGTCTACTCTAGTAGACAGCCCCTTTTTTGAAAGATTTTCCTTATTTTCGAAACATGCAACAGCCCAAATCGCCCGCTAATTCTCCCGGTGTTTCTCTTTTAATTCTCGTCGGATTTGTATTGCTTTGTTCCTTCGTTCTTCAGCTCATTATTCTCTTTGGTTATACGGCTATTTTTGAAAATATCGGCCTGTTACTCCGAAGCGGGCCAGATGCACTGTCACTTGGACAAGGTAGCACCGGGTTAATGTACACAATGCTTGCCACAAGCAGTGTATCGACATTCTTATTACCTCCGATTATCCTTCAATACATAGAACGAAAAAGTAACATCCAATACTTACCTATGTCGAGTGTTACACCGACGCTATCCTACGGATTGGCTGTATTATTTTTAGTGGCATTCAGTCCAATTTTAGGCCTTTTCGGTGAATGGAATAGACATCTGCAGCTTCCAGAGTCCTGGCATGTCGTCGAAAGTTGGATGCGTACTAAAGAAGATGAGATGGCACTACTGACCGAAAACCTCGTGATGAATAGTTCGCTATCAGGGTTAGCATTAAATCTTTTTGTTATTGCAGTACTACCGGCTATTGCCGAAGAGTTTTTTTTCCGCGGCGCTTTGCAAAATATTTTAGGTCGTTGGATTAGCAACAAACATGTCGTTATTTGGACTACGGCTATTATCTTTTCTGCGATCCATGTCCAGTTTTTTGGCTTCTTCCCAAGAATGCTATTAGGCGCCATATTTGGCTACATGTTGGTCTTAACTAACAATATCTGGATTCCGATTCTGGCACACTTTGTAAACAATGCTAGTGTAGTACTCGTGGCATTTTACTATACCACAAAAGGCTATTCTTATCAGCAGTTGATGACAGACGACCCTTATCATATTAGCCTTTATTTTGTGAGTTTAATTGCGAGTGTCGTGGTAGGTTGGTATTTTTATAGGCAATCATCAAAATTAAAATCCGAACTATGGAACCAGGCTGGGTAAAAATTAATACGTATAGCATTGTCGTCGAAGCAGAAATTGTAAGACAGATGCTTATCGAGAATGACATTCCGGCTGTAGTGGTCAACAAACAAGATGTATATGTCCGCTTTGGTAACGTAGAGCTTTATGTACAGGCGGAAAACGAGGCAACAGCGCTACAACTCATCGAACAACAATCCAATAATCCGATCGATTAATGCTAAAACGTGCCATCACAGGAGCGGTATTTATCACCGTCCTGATTGGATCTGCCCTTTCTGGAGCTACTGTCTTTACTATCTTTTTTTCTGCGGTCGGCGTGTGGTGTTTGTATGAATTTTTTGGTATGGTTCGGCAGCAGCAAGACGTACTTCCAGTCACCGGGGTCGGTATTTTTAGCGCCATATTACTAGGCTTCCTATTGGGATTACATCATCTCGAGGCGCTGCCGCTCCGTTATACCGCGATCATTATTCCTTGTATTAGCCTGATATTTATTGTGCCGCTTTATCGCGGAAACGCAAAGCCATTCCATGACATATCCTATACATTAACGGGATTGTTATATACTGCTTTTCCTTTTTTCTGTTTTGTGGCGTTGGGTTTTATTCGAGGTTCTTACCACGCCCACATTCCACTGGGCTTTCTATTTATGCTTTGGAGTAATGACACCGGTGCATACCTGGTGGGGAGAAGTATCGGTCGTACCAAGCTATTCGAACGTATATCTCCCAATAAAACTTGGGAAGGCTTTCTAGGCGGTTTAGCATTCGCCATTGGGGTTGCTGCTTTATTATCTCAATTCTATCCCGTTTTGCCACTTTGGCAATGGATGATCATGGGGCTAATCATCGGCTCATTTGGCACCTTAGGTGATTTGGTCGAATCCATGTTGAAACGTACCTTGGGTGTAAAAGACTCCGGCAATATCTTGCCTGGCCATGGCGGCTTGTTAGATCGTTTTGATGGCCTATTGATTGCCGCACCATTAGTTTGGATATTTTTACTTTTAGTGTAATATGACAACAAATATCTATCCTGCTACCTTTGCCTTCTTAAGCGAACTGGCTCAGCATAATAATCGAGAATGGTTTCAAGAGCATAAAGCGCGTTATGATGCTGCTCAACAAAATATGAAAGACTTCGTACAAGCGATCATCTGGCGCTTGTCTGAGGTAGACCCACATATCCATCAGGATATCAACCCCGCCAAATGTCTTTTTAGGATCTATCGGGACGTTCGCTTTTCCAAGAACAAAGCCCCTTATAAAAACTGGTTAGCGGCCGGCATTTCTGTCGACGGGCGCAAGCTAGACGGTCCAGAGTATTATATTCACATAGAGCCTAACAAAATTTTTATTGCCGTAGGATACTGGCGACCAAATAAAGGCCATCTCGATTTGATCCGTCAGGAAATTGATTATAATGGAGAAGAATTTCATGCAGCTTTGCAGAAGGGCGGTTGGAGCTGGACCGATCTAGGCACAGAAGATAAGCTAGTGAGACCTCCCGCAGGGTACGAGGCAGATCATCCACATATCGATCTACTTAAATTAAAAAGTTTTACGCTGCATAGTGAGCTACCACAAAAGACGATGGAAAGCGAAGGTGCGTTGGATGCCGTACTCAAGATGTATACCGCTTGTCTTCCGTTCAAAAACTACATCCATCAGGCCATTGATCAATAGGGAAAACTAATCTTCCCCATGCACACGGCTGGTGAACCATTAATATGTGCTACATGCTCGGGAGCCCCGGCAATGGTCTCGTTGGCTAAGATCGCAAATAAAGCCGCTTCCTTCGCATCTGGATCGAATCCGATTTCATTAAATGATGCCACACGATACCCCCACAATCCTTTCTGAATTCCTTGCAGTAAATAGGGGTTGTGCAAACCGCCACCACTGATATAAATCGCCGCCGAATCCAATTCACGAACGGCACGCTGAACCCCATCCACAATAACATGTACTGTAAATTCGCTGAGCGTCGCCAGCACATCGGCATGGCTCAAGTTCTCTGTATTTGCGCGCTGCATAGCCTCTTGCAGAAGCACTAAATTAAACATTTCAGGACCTGTTGTTTTGGGAAATTTACTTGTCAGAAATGGCATGGACAATAGCACGTTTAGAAGATCTTCGTGTACCACACCACGCCTAGCCAATGCACCATCGCGATCCATTTCTTCTCCCAGATGCAGCTGCATATACTGATTCATCAGCGTGTTACCTGGTCCTAGATCAGTGGCGTAAGCCTCAAGATAAGAGCTGCTATTGGGAAGAAAAGTAAAATTCGCAATGCCTCCGATATTTAATAAGATACGATGCTCTACTTCAGAGGTATACAGCAATGCATCGCCATACACGACGAGTGGGGCTCCATCTCCTCCGGCCGCGACATGTTTTTGCCGAAAATCGGAAACCGTAATAATCCCTGTTTTCACAGCAATATGGTCCCCATCTCCTATTTGCAACGTACTATTAGGCTGATCAGATCTATTAATAGGGTCTTTAGGCGCATGAAAAACCGTCTGCCCATGGCTTGCGATGACGTCTATATCTGCTGCTCTAATGCCCCAAGCTTTCATACTGGCGTTCACCATATCTGCATGCACTTGCGCTACCTTTACATGTAGCGTACTCCAAAGCAAATGATCTACTTGCTTCTTTGCGAAAATTTGCTTCACCTGATTTCGAAAATCCTCCGTGTAGGGCACCGTAGTAAAATGCAGCAAACGCAATTGCGTATCGGAGCCGCTACCTGTTACTCGACATAGTGCGATATCTAATCCATCGAGCGAAGTACCAGACATCAACCCAATAATGATCCGTTCTTCTTTTTGCGCGATACGATAGAGCTTTTCGAGCTGCTTGTTCATCAAATAAAGTTACATTTAACTTTTGGATTGTCGACCGATAATGATAAATTTGGAAAAACTATAGACAGATAATGAATTTTCCAGCAGATTTAAAGTATACAAAAGACCACGAATGGGTTCGTGTGGAAGGTGATGAAGCCGTTATTGGTATTACGGATTTTGCGCAACGTGAGTTGGGTGATATCGTTTTTGTAGACATCAGTAGTGTTGGTGAAGAAGTGGCAGCAAATGAAGTTTTCGGAACAATCGAAGCCGTAAAAACAGTTTCTGATTTGTTTATGCCCGTTCAGGCAACCGTACTTTCTGTCAATGAGGCGATTGATGCTTCTCCGGAACTGGTAAATAATGACGCTTATGAAGCAGGATGGATTATCCGCGTTAAATTGAGCAATCCAGATGATGTAAATGGTTTATTATCTGCGGATGAATATAAAGCGGAAGTAACTTCGTAGAGCCAATTTACTGGTTTTACTTATAACAAAAATAGAGGCATCCTATACAGATGCGTCTATTTTTATTTAATGATAAGCATGTATGCTTATTGTTTTTCCATCACGACTTTATTGGTAACAGAAGTACCTTGTGCATCAATTTTGGAAGTAATTTCTGATTTCACAATGACGAACGTTTTTGGATCATATAAGTTAAATCCATTAGCTGTAATGGACATCGCGGTTGCTTCCTCGGCAGGTACAGACTCCAAGTTCACACGGATCAAGCCATCTTCTTTACCAACATAAGTCAGTTTGTAATTCAAATCTATCCCCAGCTGCTCATTTGGCACCGCCATGGTCCAGCTTTCGCCTTCTGTGATCGGCTGCTCTGGAAAGCTTGCCGCGCTAAACATCGATTTGATATCACCTAATCCAGAGAATGACTCTGCGTCTGTAATATCGATTACCTCTGCACGATCATTAATTTTTACGTGGATATCTTTCTTCAACAACGGTCCGAATTGCTCGCCCATTTGCTGCGCAACAGGGTTACTTTCGTCTGGATTTTCGGAGTCGTAAGACATCATCATCATCTGCATATTCATGTCCATCTTAATAGACTCTATCTGCGATACGATATTAAATATTTGATCGGCACCTTTATCTTTGGCGGTTTGCGTCATGACCATATTCATATCCATAATCATGGATTGCTCACCTTCGATGTCCATATTCATGGCCGTGTTATAGGTCATTTTTTCTCCAATAGGAGGATTGTATCGAAAGGAGACTTTTTCCTGTGCTTGCACTCCTAGCGCTACGGCTAGAAATAAACAAACACTTAACTTCAATTTCTTCATTTTGACTTGCTAAAATTATTGACAATAGTTAAATATAAGAATAATACGCGGTATTTTTATTAAAAAAGGAAACCTCCATGCTTGCGACATGGAGGTTTCCAAATGATAGTATTGATCTTACTTTTTGATATAAGAAACTTCTTTGATCGCTTTTACCACTTTCGTGATACTTGGAAGGGAAGCTTCTACTAACGTAGGCGCATATCCTAAAGGCACATCCGCTGACGTAACACGCGTAACTGGTGCATCTAAATAATCGAATGCATCTTTCTGCACGCGGAAAGTGATTTCTGAAGAAATGGAAGCCAAAGGCCAAGCTTCTTCAACAACTACTAATCTATTTGTCTTCTTGACCGAAGTGATGATCGCATCAAAGTCAATAGGTCTTACCGTACGTAAATCGATCAATTCAACGCTGATACCTTCTTTCTCCAATTCCTCAACGGCTGGAATGACAATACGCGGCACCATTTTACCGAAAGAAACAACCGTTACATCAGTACCCTCTTTAACCACTTTGGCTTTTCCGATCTCAATGTAATATTCTTCCTCAGGCACTTCACCTTTATCTCCATACATCACCTCAGACTCCATAAAAATAACTGGATCCGGGTCGATAATTGAAGATTTCAATAAACCTTTTGCATCATAAGGGTTGGAAGGAACCACGACCTTAAGTCCAGGTGTATTGGCGTACCAGTTTTCAAAGTTTTGGGAGTGTTGTGCCGCCAACTGACCAGCATTACCGGTCGCGCCGCGGAATACGATCGGACAAGAAAATTGTCCGCCACTCATCTGATGAATCTTTGCTGCTGCATTGATCACCTGATCTATCGCTACTAGGGAGAAGTTAAACGTCATGAATTCAACGATAGGCTTCAAGCCATTCATCGCTGCGCCTACGCTGATACCTGCAAAACCAAGCTCTGCAATTGGCGTATCGATCACACGTTTAGCACCAAACTCGTCGAGCATGCCCTGGCTCACTTTATAAGCGCCATTGTACTCAGCGACTTCCTCGCCCATTAAAAATATCGTTTCATCTTTGCGCATCTCTTCGTTCATTGCTTCACGAAGCGCTTCTCTGAATTGTATTTCTCTCATCAGTATTAGTGAATAGTCTGTTTTTCCAAGGCAAAGCTACTACAATTTATCGAATTATGGTAGTGTGCGTCAAGTATTTTCCTTGATCAAGAGCGCAGGCAAACCACATAACGACGAAGCCATTCATGTAGCTTTTCAATCGCTAGGGGTATATCCCAACGACTGGTATCTCTATGCTCTACGTAGTTAGAAATAGCGCGCACCTGCAAAGCACTTATACTTTTTTTTTCTGCCGCAAGGAATGCAGCTGCTCCTTCCATAGATTCGATAGTTACACTACCGCTAAAGCGTTTACTGATTGATTCAATAGCATCAGCATTTCCATGCACGGTATTTACGGTAATGCCATGCACCTTCTCGAGCCCCGTTTTCGGGATGGGATCGGCTCTCAAAGCGGGGACAAACAAGTATTGACCAAGTCCGAGATCTTCGATCGTCAGAAACTGTTCTCCATCTTGTGCCCCTAGCTCAATTAGTTGATCTTGCTCCACCTCTACTACATCGCCGAGCTGTAGCAGGGGAGAAAAAGAACCTGCCACGCCAACATTGATCAATAGGTCGTATTTTTTTGCAGCCAGCTTATTGCCAAGAGCAAATGCAGTTTCTACCATACCAACTCCAGTTATTAGCGTATCGATTTCCTGATCTTTTAGGAATAATAGCGAAGGCTCCAACTCGCGTGCTGTGGCCGCGACAATTAATATCTCCATATGTAAATTGACCGTTGACTAGTTGGCAAAGTAACTGTTTTTTCATGTATATTTGGCATATGGTCTATATTACACGTCGCGAACGTTTTAGTGCAGCGCACAGGCTGTTTCGAGCCGATTGGTCGAACGAAGAAAACTTGCGCGTATTTGGCAACTGCTCCAATCCTAATTGGCATGGCCACAACTATGAACTTTTTGTTACAGTAAAAGGAGAAGTAAACCCGGAGACAGGCTTTGTAATGGATCTTAAGCAGATGAAGTCTATTATTAATGAGTATGTGATCCGACATGTAGATCATAAGAACATTAATCTGGAAGTAGCTTTCATGAGAGACAAGATGGCTTCTACAGAAGTGATTGCCCAGTCAATTTTTGAGGAACTACAGGTACCCTTTGATCGGGAGGGCGTCATCTTGCACGCCGTAAGACTACACGAGACAGAAAACAACTACGCCGAGTATTTCGGCTCAAATACCCCATAAAACAATTTACATGAACAATTTGCACCATTTGGACGACGACGACGACGAGGTGGAAGGATACCGTAAAATCGATCAATACAACACCAAAGATGTAGAACGTATCGCTGCGCACTACTCCGATATACTAGATGCTTTGGGCGAAAAGCCAGAGCGTGAAGGATTGCTTAAGACACCAGAGCGGGTAGCTAAAGCCTTGCAGTACCTCACACATGGTTATAATGTGGATGCTGCCGGTCTATTGCGCAGTGCGATGTTTGAAGAAGAATATAGTCAGATGGTTGTGGTGAAAGACATAGAAGTTTACTCCATGTGCGAACATCACATGCTTCCGTTTTTCGGAAAAGCACATATTGCCTATATTCCTAACGGACACATCGTAGGGCTAAGCAAAATCCCTCGCGTGGTGGATGCCTTCGCCAGAAGATTGCAGGTACAAGAACGCCTCACAAACGAAATAAGAGACTGTATACAAGATACACTTCAGCCAAAAGGTGTCGCCGTCGTAATGGAATGCAAACACATGTGCATGGCCATGCGTGGCATACAAAAGCAAAACTCAGTAACAACTACATCCGCTTTCACTGGTGCCTTCGAAAATGATGTAACCCGGTCTGAATTTCTACGGTTAATCACCGCATCATTAGACTAAAATAGTTGCACATTATTATCAAGCCTGCCCTCCGCAGGCTTGATTTGTTACTAAAAAATTCTATTTAACTTCCTGCAAAACAGGTTATTAACACTTTTTAACTTGTGTATGTGACGGGAATAAGTATATTTGTCGCGATGAATATGCCCGATCAATTGTGGAGCGAATACCTGGAGAGCACTTGTGATAAGGAGCCAGCGCTGTTGCAAAAGATCAACCGCGACACGTACTTGAAAGAGACAAAAGCACACATGTTGTCCGGTCATTTTCAGGGTAGAGTCTTGTCGATGTTGAGTAAATTGGTTGCTCCAAAACAGATTTTGGAAATCGGCACATTTACCGGCTATGCTACATTGGCTCTGGCGGAAGGGCTGCGACCGGAGGGTATTATTCATACGATTGACATTGATGAGGAGTTACACGATCGCGTGCAGAACTATTTCGACCAAGCCGATCAACGTCAGCAAATCTGTTATCATATCGGAGATGCTATAGACGTTATTCCAACGATCGAAGGGCAGTTTGATCTTGTTTTCATCGATGCAGATAAAAAGCGAAACAAATACTATTATGAGATGGTTATAGACAGGATTCCTTCTGGCGGACTCATTCTAGTAGACAATGTGCTGTGGAAAGGTCGCGTGCTGGATGAAGCACCTGACAATCAGACAAGACAAGTTTTAGAATTAAATACTTTTTTAGCGGCAGATCAACGTGTTGAAAAATTGATCTTGCCCATTAGAGACGGGCTTTTTGTTTTACGCAAAAAGTAATGGTTGAACCAAAAAACGTAGTATGTTAAAAATTTGGATGAAAGTACTATGCGTACTTTTTATCACGTTAACGATCGGCACATCATGGTGCATTGCTCAAAGCAAGTACACGCCGAAAAGTTATCTAGAGAAACACAACAAAGCTGCCAAACAGCTTATGCGGGAGACAGGAGTACCCGCTTCTGTAATTTTAGCAATCGCAATTCACGAAAGCGCTTATGGCAACAGCCGCATTGCCACTTACCTAAACAATCATTTCGGTATAAAAGGTAAAAACAGCAGCAAAAAAATCAACTCTGCTTACAAAGGTTATGATTCGACGATTGCTTCTTATCGTGATTTTGTAGGCTTACTGCAGCGAAGAAAATCCACACAACCGCTTTTCCTTAAACATGACTCAGAAGATTATCATTCTTGGATCAGGGGAATCGCACGTTCTGGATATTCTACTTCTGGAGACTGGTCTAGAAAAGTACTGGCTACAATAGATCGGTACAATCTTGATCAATACGACGAAAAAACGACACTAAATTAAGTTAGCGTCATTCAGTAATTCACATTTATTCCTTAACTGATGGGATGCAAGTTCGGGTTTGCAATACTATTTGTCGCTTTATTGGTACTCTCTGGCTGTAGCTCTAGAAGGCCAGGCACTTTACGAACGTCTAAAACGTATCCGTCTTCCAGGAATAACACGCCCGAAACCAATCACCCCAATACACGGGGAAGATCGACTGGCCACACGAGTAGTAGTGGCAATTCCTATATAGACCGCTACAAATCAATTGCCATATCGGAGATGAACCAATATGGGATTCCGGCAAGCATCAAGCTGGCTCAAGCGCTATTAGAATCTGGCAATGGCAACAGTTACTTAGCGACAGAAGCAAACAACCATTTTGGCATTAAGTGTGGTGGCGTATGGGAAGGGCGTAGTATTACGCGTCCGGATGATGGGCCAAACGATTGCTTCCGCGTATACAGTAACCCGGATGATTCCTTCAAAGATCATTCACAATTCTTACTCCGCAAACGGTATGAAGCACTTTTCACTCTGAAGAAGGATGATTACAAGGGTTGGGCGCACGGCCTTAAAAAAGCTGGTTATGCTACCAATCCCCGATATGCTTACTTACTGATAGATCTTATTGAGCGATATGACCTGCATCGCTATGATAAAGCGGAAACCTTTGTTGAGCAAGTAAAGCGTGAAGACCAAGTTGAAGATCTTATCAAGGAAAAAGAAGTATTGGAAGAGGTCGTACCACCAGAAGAAGTAAAGAAACCGGTTGCGATGATTATCTATCAAGTCAAAGCAAATGACACGCTATATAGCATTAGTCAACAGTATGGTTTATCTGTAGATGAATTGATACAAATCAATGCTTTGGAAGATGAAAATATATCCGTCGGTCAGCTATTAGTTGTCTCTAAATAACATCACATTTCCAAAAAGATGTTAAATATTAGCATTCTTATCTCCGAACACGTAGTTTTACTGTAGTGAACCTATTCATCTATAGCATCGTCCTAATTCTAACCATCCTACCATGCTGTCTGCAAGGGCAGGTTACACTGGAGGGTATTATATACGATGAAGAATCCAAAGACCGACTGGGTAGAGTGCAAATCTACAATACCCGTACACACGAAAGAATATTTAATAATGCTAAAGGAGAATTCCGCTTAGAGGTGGCATCTACAGATACGCTGATCTTTATGAAAGATGGTTTTTTTATGGACACCCTTTCGGTACCCAAACAACCTATTCTAGTGCTGTCTATGTTACGGGATTTTAGGTACATTCAACCGGTCAGAGTAAATGCGCGCCGATCACCGGTGGAGGTATATGAAGAATCCAAACGTACGTATCGAGACGCATACAATCTTGCCGATGCGGGCTCGTTGATCAGTGTTGGCCCCACCGGAGCCGGGCTCAGCATCAATGCCATCTACAACTTACTCAGTAAAGATGGACGCAATGCACGTAGATTTACAGCATACATGGAGCAAGTATATCAAGACAATGTGGTAGACTCTATATTCACGCCCGATCTCGTACATAATTTGCTGGGTCTGAAAGGCGATCAACTGCACAATTTTATGATTCGGTACCGACCTTCCTATGCATTTGCCACGCGAGCAAGTCATTATCAATTGACACAATACATAAAAAGTAAATACAATATGTTTAAAATACTGCCAGATTTGCGACCTTTGCCTGAACTACCACTGGTAGACTTTGATGTAAAACAAGATAATTAATCTATGAAACATGTAATTTGCTTAGTTGCCGTAGCAACCTGTATAGGTTTTGGTAAAGCCGACGCACAAGATTTGAAAGATCTTCGTGCGCTTCCAGATACCAGCATTGTTGGAAGCCGTGCAAACAGGCCGCTAAGCATTCGCAATGTAAAAGTCCCGATTCCTGAATTGGGGTTGTCTGTAGATTATTGGAAGCATTGGACAAGAATAGGTTTCAATCTCAATCAAGCATCATTTAGTGACAATTGGCGCGACGGTGGAATTAATTCCATGGCATGGTCAACTACCGCTTGGCATAAATCGGAGTATAATCGCAACGATTTTAACTTTACCACGGAAGCAGATTTACGCTATGGTGTACTGGCAAATGAAAATCAGCGCGCTCGAAAGAATGTGGACCGTATTCTTTGGGACAATAAATTAGCCTACAAATTTGCCAGCCGATGGTCTATATTTACCTCCATTGCTTTTGAATCTATCTTTGCTCCAGGATATCAAAACGCCGCGGAGGACAATAGAGGGCCAATTATTACCCGCTTTATGTCTCCAGGTTATTTAACAGAAACCCTTGGTTTGGAGTACAAACCGGATAATACGTTCTCTTTACGGTTCGGTACAGGTTCGGCACGACAGACCTTTGTGCTTGATTCAAGCATTCCAACTAATGGACAGGTTGATGGCGTTGACACCAGATTTGGGGTACTACCAGGCAGAACCATAAGAAATGAATTAGGGGTACAATTACTAGCAAATTTAGATAGAGATTTAACCAAGAATCTACACATAAAATCTAGATATATGTTGCTTGCAGATTACACCGAACTAACTAATCCCGATCACAGGCTTGATGTAACATTAACAGCCAAGATAACTCGTTTCATCAGTGTTACAGCCAACGGCACAATGGTGTACGATAGAACTTGGTTATTCGGTCAAGAAACTAGCCCACGTGTCCAGTACAGCCAGGGTTTGGCAATGGGCGTATTATTCAATTTCCCTAGGCAGTAAACAACCATTCATAATTTCAGTTATTACAACTAGCACATACAAATTAGAGGGCAAGCAGCGCAAGATGATAAAATTAAAGTGGATTACGTGTGGAATGATTGTCTTGGCTTCTACCTTTCTTGGTTGTTCTAGTGCAAAAAAGAAATCTCAACCTGTTTTAGCACCAGCTATGGTGTCGCCAAAGCCGCCTCCTGTCTCGCCTACTCCTGTCGTGGACAGCGTACATAAGGATGCGGTAGCCATCTTAACACCGATTGCTGTAACCACAGATCCGTCCCGAGAGTCTTTCCAGCAGTTGTTAACTCCAGAGCAAAAAGTCGAAGAATTACATACCACGGGTATTCAACGCAACTATGGATTTGCACCCGCTATCCACTATGATCTGCGAAAACCGCAGTTTGTGATGATTCATCACACGTCTCAAAATAGTATCGCACAAACCATACGCACCTTCCAATTAGAACATACACAGGTGAGCAGCCACTATGTAATCGGAAGAGACGGGCAGGTGGTGCAGATGCTCAACGATTACGACCGTGCCTGGCATGCTGGTGCTGGCAAATGGGGTAATATTACCGACATGAACTCAGTTTCTATCGGGATAGAGCTGGATAACAATGGCAAAGAACCATTCTCTGATGCACAGATCAATGCGTTGTTAATATTACTTAACAATTTAAAAAGCAAGTACCGTATTCCGCAAACCAATTTTATAGGACACTCAGACTACGCCCCCGGACGTAAAGACGATCCAAGCACCTATTTTCCTTGGGAAATCTTGGCAGAACGTGGATACGGCATTTGGTATAATGCCAATTACCTTGCGCCTCCTCCACCGACATTCAATAGTACCGATGCATTGCGAATTATAGGCTACGATACCTCTAACTTGCGCACCGCAGTACGTGCATTCAAAAAGAAATATATCCGTACCGACCTATCGCCTGAACTCACGCCCTACGACATCATGGTACTGTATGATCTGTACCGAAAATACTACTAGCGATTTATAGCTGCTACCGAATTGCTTCTGTAGCCGACTGACGGCGGTATAACTCTGGGCGGAAACGAAACGAAGGGGTAAGCCAATATAGCAGCACAACGCGTGAATAACGATAATTGAATGGTGCTAGAAGGATGACTGCGGCACAAGCCACAAATAAATACAACCACGGAGACTCCGCATTTCCAGTAATAACATAGGTTGCCACGCACGAAGCGATTAGTTGTGCTACGACAAATACGTAACTTACATACATCGCTACATAAAAATATCCCGGCTCTTTTTCAAACAACAATTCACAATGAGGACAAACTGTTCTCATTTGGCGAGAAGATCGATTCAGGCTTAGAATGGGTCCAGCAAACATGTTGCCTTGACGACAGCGCGGACATTTACAATTCCATGCGCTTTGGATAACACTGGGGTAGTTTTTTTCCTCTGTATCTTTCATAACGATTTACTTTTTCACAGCAGCGAGCATAATACACATATCCTCAAAAACTGCTCTTACAAAGATACCACTTATCTATAGCATAAAACAGTCCTATTCAAGATCAAAAGACCAATTTTATCCTTCAAAATTTAATATAAAAACCACTAAAAAACGAAATAAAAGAACTTTATAAAAAAATAAACTTATTTATATAACAGAATGTCCTTTTTTAAATAAAAAATTAGCAAAAAAAACACAAAATCAATTTTTATCTCAATATATACAATACAATTAAATCACATAATATCTAATTTTTACAAAAAACAACTACATATTTTAAAAAAAATCACATAAATAACTACGATTTAAAAACAAAAACATATATTTACATCGCAAAACAGATAATAAAACATAAAAAAATAACTAACTAACCACTCTATTAACGAAACGCTGAGCATTAGCAAGGCGCGCAAAGGAGTCCCGCGAAAGTGAGGCTCCTTTGCTGTTTTTCGACCGATATCCTTATGTTAATAGACAGTATGTGTCGCCAGCATCGGTAAGGTTTTTGTACATTCGTATTCAAATAGGTATTACGAGTGGATATTCAAGAGATCATCAAAAAATTTGGCAGTTCCGAGCAACTTATTACCCTAGGCAAGGAGATCACTAAAAAGAGCCCAAAAATTCATGCAAAAGGATTAATCGGATCTTCCGATGCAGTCGTGGCGGCTAGTCTATACGAATTACAACAACGACCTTTCGTTTTTATTTTACCTACACACGAAGAGGCTTCTTTTTTTCTGGCCGATTTGGAAAGTCTATTTGACAAACAGATTCTATTTTTCCCGTCTTCCTACCGGAAAGCCTACGATTTCACACAGCTAGATGGCACGCACGTATTGCAACGCGCAGAAACGCTCAGCTCGCTACATCACGCATCAGAGTTACCTAAAATTGTCGTTTCCTATCCTGAGGCCATCGCCGAAAAAGTCATCAACAGAGACGATCTCGAGAAAAACACGTTAGAAATTCGTGTCAACACTAAATTAGGCATTGATTTCATCAATGAATTCTTGTATGAATACGATTTCGAACGGGTGGACTTCGTTTATGAGCCAGGGCAATTTGCTATCCGGGGTGGTATCGTCGATATTTTCTCTTATTCTAATGACCTACCCTACCGGGTAGAGTTTTTCGGAGATGAGATTGAGACAATCCGCACTTTCGACATTGAGAGTCAGGTATCTGTTAAGAAAATAAATGCGGTAACCATTGTGCCCAATGTACAGGCCAAATTTTTGTCCAATAACCACATCTCTTTATTAGAATATATCTCTAATGATTCCGTGATCTGGATTAAGGATGTGCAGTTTACCTTAGACATCTTACGCGAAGGCTATGGGAAGGCAGCACAATTTTGGAAAGCACTTTCCGAAGACGACATCAAAAACAACCCGGAATGGGTAGATCCCCGGTTTACATTTTCCGATGATAAAAATGTAAATGCCCTACTATTTGAGTTTCCGATCATTGAATTTGGCAAGCAATTTTTTTATAATGCGGATGCGACAGTACAATTTGACACGCACCCCCAGCCCTCATTCAATAAGGATTTCAACTTGCTGATCCATAATTTCAAGGAAAATGAGCAAAAGAAAATCACTAACGTCATTTTCTCTGATTCCAATAAGCAAATCGAGCGTATTTATGCCATTCTCGATGATCTAGATAAATCGGTGCAATTCACACCTATATACAAAGCGCTTCGCGAAGGCTTTAGAGACGATACCATTCGAGTAGCCTGTTATACTGATCATCAAATCTTTGACCGGTACTATAAATACAAAAGAAAAAAAGGATACGAAAGATCTCAAGCGATAACGCTGAAAGATCTGCGGGATCTCAAACCGGGAGACTTTATCACACACATCGACCATGGTGTCGGGAAATATGCCGGACTGGAAAAAGTAGAGGTGAACGGAAAAACGCAGGAGATGATTCGGCTTATCTATGCCGATAACGATCTGCTCTATGTTAACATCAATTCCTTAAACCGCATTTCCAAATACACCGGTAAGGAGGGAGCTATTCCCAAGATGAACAAACTGGGGACCGATACTTGGGAGAAGCTTAAAAAGACGACCAAGAAGAAAGTAAAGGATATCGCACGCGACCTGATCAAGTTGTATGCCAAGCGAAAAGCGCAAACAGGAAACGCTTTCAGCCCGGATACTTATTTACAAAAAGAACTAGAAGCATCTTTTATTTACGAAGACACTCCTGATCAGGAGAAATCCACCGCAGATGTAAAGCGCGACATGGAGTCGCCGCACCCTATGGATCGGCTGGTCTGTGGAGATGTGGGCTTCGGGAAAACAGAAGTCGCGATTCGCGCCGCGTTCAAGGCGGTAGCCGACAGTAAGCAGGTTGCTGTATTGGTACCAACCACGATCCTCGCTTTACAGCATCATCGCACCTTTTCGGAGCGATTGAAAGACTTGCCAGCAAACATTGATTACATCAACCGTTTTAAAACTACAAAGCAAATCAAAGAAACACTGCAACGATTGGCCGACGGAAAGGTGGATATCATCATCGGTACCCATCGCTTAGTGAGCAAAGATGTGAAGTTTAAAGATTTAGGCTTGATGATCATCGATGAGGAACAGAAGTTTGGCGTATCCGTCAAGGAAAAGTTGAAGCATATGCGTGCTAATGTAGATTCTTTAACCCTTACTGCAACGCCGATTCCGAGAACATTACACTTTTCGCTGATGGGTGCACGCGACTTGAGTATCATCTCTACACCACCACCAAATCGCCAGCCCGTGCAAACAGAGTTACATGTGTTCAACGATGCGCTGATCCAGGAGTCCGTCTCTTTTGAATTGGATCGTGGCGGTCAGGTTTTCTTCATCCACAATCGTGTGGCAGACTTGAAGCAACTTGGCCTATTGATCCAGAAATTAGTACCCAATGCACGTGTAGGTGTGGCACATGGGCAACTTGAGGGAGATGATCTGGAAGATGTGATGTTAAAATTCATCAACCATGATTACGACGTCTTAATTGCTACTACGATTATCGAAGCGGGATTAGATATTCCTAATGCCAACACGATCATCATCAACCAGGCACATATGTTTGGCTTAAGCGACTTGCACCAGATGCGAGGTCGCGTAGGCCGATCCAACAAAAAGGCGTTTTGTTATTTATTGAGTCCCCCATTATCTACCTTAACCAACGAAGCATATAAACGACTTTCGGCTATTGAGGAGTTTTCTGAGTTAGGCTCTGGATTTAATGTGGCGATGCGCGACTTGGATATCCGTGGTTCTGGGAACTTATTGGGCGCAGAGCAATCTGGTTTTATCGCCGAGATCGGCTTCGAGATGTACAATAAGATTTTAGACGAGGCAGTCCAAGAGCTGAAAGACGACGAATTCGGCGAGTTGTTTGCAGATGATCAGAACCGTACCTATGTTTCCTTCACACAAATAGATACCGACTTGGAGGTTTTGATACCGGATGAGTATGTAACCAACATTTCAGAGCGCTATAACTTATATACCGAACTCTCTAAGCTACAAAGCGAGTCGGAACTAGACGCTTTTGCCAAGGCGCTTGAAGATCGCTTTGGATCGATCCCTGCTCCGGTATTCCAATTGTTTGACACACTGCGCTTGCAGTGGCTCGGCAAAGAAATTGGTTTAGAAAAGATCACATATAAAAAGGACACTTTGAAAGGTTTCTTCGTATCGAATGCTAAATCCAGCTATTTTGAATCAGCTCAATTCGGTCAGGTGCTTGCTTTCGTACAGCAGCATGCCGCCATCAGCAACCTCAAAGAAGTAAAAGGACAATTGCGCATCGCAATCAGTGGCGTAAGCTCTATCCAATATGCGCTGCATCTTCTCCGGGAAATGCACGGGGTGACAGCATAAATAGAAGAGGGATCTGCGAAACAGATCCCTCTTCTATTTTCAAGACGTAGCTCGAATTGGCAGTACCTCTTTCTCTACCAACGACCACTTGCGCCTCCGCCGCCAAATCCACCACCACCAAATCCTCCGAAGCCACCGCCACCGCCGCCTCCGAAACCTCCACCGAATCCACCTCCGGAGCTTCCTCTGCCACCACTTCGACCCATTTGGCTCAGTAGAGTCCACCAGAAAAGATCGGATGCACCTTTACCATTCATCATCTTTCCGCCGCCGCCCTTGCCACCACCTTTCGAGACGATGGAGACGATAATAATAATGATAAAGAAAATCACGACTACTGGCACACCTCCGCTTCCAGGGTTACCGCGTTGTTTCGGGTCGGCTTTGTACTCGCCTTTGGTGTAGGAGATCAGCGCATCTACGCCGCTTTCAATTCCCTGACCGTATCGGCCACTCCTAAAGGCCGGTTTGATTTCATTCTCTATAATACGATAAGCAATCACATCGGGCACTGCACCTTCGATACCATAACCCGTACGTATAGTGACGGCACGATCTTCCAAAGCGACAAGCAAAAGAATGCCGTTATCGTATTTCTTATTTCCCACACCCCAATGCTTCGCCAGACGATCTCCATAATCGGCAATATCATATTCGCCGGTGGATTGCATAACCACTACCGCCAGTTGTATGGATGTCGAATCCTCAAAACGCAACAACTTCTGCTCCAGCTGACGTACTTCGGATTGGCTTAGCGCACCGACATAATCACTGACCAGACTTTTTGGCTGTGCAGGAAAATCTTGCGCGGTAGCCGTAGTGGCGAACCAAAGGCATAAGAAAGCCCAGCATAAACCTATTTTGAATGGCGATGTGAAAAGCGCTTTTGTTTTAATTTTCGCCAAAGTGTATATCATCTGGAAGTTCATTAACATCATCTTGTCCCTTCGGGAAATAGATCCCTAATTGTTCACCCGCTTCGGTGATACCTGCAATTAAACCACGTACCACATCTCCTGCTTTGAAGTGCTCCAGCATGTGAGACGATACGGTCTCCCAGAAGTCGGCAGGAACCTTCTTATGAATCCCGGAGTCCCCGATGATCGCATAAGCATGATCATCATGCGCCAAGTAAATCAACACCCCATTATGAAGTGCTGTAGCACCCATCTTGAGCTTGTCAAAATAATGGGTTGCCCGATCTAATGCTTCGCCCTCCTTGAGCGCACGCTCTACAACCAAGCGAATTTCACCAGAAGTATGGCTTTCGGCCAAGCTGATCGCCTGCACGATAGTATCCTGCTCCTGCTGTGTAAAAATATCCATGTTTCTCTTTCTATATAAACATTAACAAACTATTCTAGACGCTTCCGAAAAGCGCTAATAGTCTAGAAAGAGACCGTGGGTGCTTTATCCGATCCTTCAGCCGCTTTGAAAGTACCCTTCGCTTTGAAGCCAAACATCCCCGCCATCATATTGTTCGGAAAGCTACGAACGGTGGTATTAAAATCTTGCACGGCTTCGTTGTAGGCGCGACGTTCTACAGAAATTCTATTTTCTGTACCTTCTAACTGCGCTTGCAATTCACGGAAGTTTTGGTTTGCTTTCAAGTCCGGATAAGCTTCGACACTCACTAATAAGCGACCAATCGATTGAGAAAATGCATCTTGCGTTTGCTGAAAGTTCGCAATCTCCTCTTCCGAAAGGCTGGAAGGATCTACTGTAACCTGCGTTGCTTTGGCACGTGCTTCTACAACAGCCGTCAGCGTGCCTTCTTCATGATCCGCTGCTCCCTTTACGGTAGACACAAGATTAGGAATCAAGTCTGCTCTACGTTGATACGCATTCTCCACCTGTGCCCATTTACCTTTGACATTCTCGTCTTTGGAAACCATCGTATTGTAGCCACATGAGCTTAAAGATACTGCCGTGAACAAGCTCACCACAGTTAGCATTAAAAATCTTTTCATCTGTACTGTTTTTCTTTTCTATATGGCTAAATATACAAAATTTGCTGTGGATTTCTCCAAAGAATTTTGGCCAGGACCACTTCCTCATATTCCGTATCTTTGTACAAAAATTTGGGATAGCAACCCAACGACAGTAGTTATGCAAAAAGAAATTGAATTGGCCGTAGGCCCCGACTTGATTCACGACGAGGCAGCAATCCAGCGCATGGGCGCCGAGAAACTGGGTGTGTCTGCCAGTCGTATTGGCGGGATACATGTTCGTAAACGATCTATTGACGGCCGCGGCCGTCAGGTCTTATACCGACTTCGCGTCATCTTTTATATTGATGAATCGGCGACTCCATTTACCTACACGTCCAACCTGAAAGACGTAAGAGATGCGAAGCCCGTGATCATCATTGGCGCAGGTCCTGCAGGCTTGTTTGCCGCTTACCGTTGCCTGGAACGCGGGCTAAAACCGATTGTCCTGGAGCGCGGTAAAGCCGTGCAGGATCGCCGTCGCGATCTAGCGCGCATCAATCGCGAAGGCGTGGTCAATCCCGAATCAAATTACTGTTTCGGCGAGGGCGGTGCCGGCACCTACTCTGACGGAAAGTTATACACGCGTTCGGATAAGCGTGGAGATGTACAAAAAGTATTATCCATCTTTGTAGAACATGGTGCGGATGAAGATATTCTGGTCAATGCACGTCCACATATCGGCACCAATAAATTGCCTCATATCATTCAGCTGATGCGTGAGCGCATCGTAGAACAGGGAGGCGAAGTACATTTCGATGCGAAAGTGATTGACATTCTCACCATATCGGGCCAAGCTACTGGTGTGAAGCTCGCCGATGGATCTTCTATCTCAGCGAGCCATATTATTTTGGCTACCGGACATTCGGCCAGGGACATCTTTTACCTTTTTCGCGAAAAAGGCTGGTTGTTAGAAGCGAAACCTTTTGCGCTAGGCGTACGCATCGAACACCCGCAGTACATCGTAGACAATGCGCAATATCATTGTACCGAACGTCACGAAAACTTACCTCCGGCCTATTACAGCTTAGTGGAGCAGGTAGATGGGCGCGGTGTATTCTCTTTCTGTATGTGCCCTGGCGGAATTATTGCTCCCTGCGCCACCGATCAACATGAAATCGTCGTCAACGGTTGGTCGCCGTCCAAACGAAATAACCCTCATGCTAATTCTGGCACCGTTACACAGATCAATCTGGAAGATATACCCACAGCGATAAGCAATCCTTTTGCCCTGCTCGAATTTCAACAGGCAGTGGAGCAAAAGGCTTTCCAAGCTGGAGGAGGCGCACTGGTTGCTCCCGCACAGCGGATGGTCGACTTCGTAGAAGGTCGCCTTTCCAACGATCTGCCAAACCATTCTTACAAACCGGGTACGAAGTCGGTCGAGCTCAAGGAAGTGCTTCCAGATTTTGTACACCGCGCGCTTCAAGGGGCTTTACCTCGCTTTGGCCAGAAGATGAAAGGGTATTACACGAACGAAGCGATAGTGGTTGGGGTAGAGTCCCGTACTTCTTCGCCGGTGCGTATTCCGCGCGACAAAGACAGTCTGCAACATCCACAAATCGCTGGCTTATACCCTTGTGCTGAAGGAGCAGGCTATGCTGGCGGTATCGTTTCGGCGGCCATCGATGGCATGAATTGTATCGATGCGATCAGATAATGCATATTTTTTCATAAAAGTGTTGACATATAACGGTGGAAATATTACCTTTGTTCCACCAATGCGAAAGTAGCTCAGTTGGTAGAGCACGACCTTGCCAAGGTCGGGGTCGCGAGTTCGAATCTCGTCTTTCGCTCACAAAAAAAGTCCATCAGCAATGATGGACTTTTTTTGTTGAAGTCGAGATGCCGGAGCAAACAATTTATCCTGCGACCTGCTTCAGCAGTTCAGTCAGCTCGGCATCCGTCAACGTTGATCTTTGGGATTTATCGTAAATGGCCAACAGGTAAACGGCATCATCTTCAACAACTAGATGCGCAATAACTCTGGCACCACCTGATTTGCCCTTTCTTTTAGAACTAATGGCTAGCCTGATCTTATAACATCTATTCCCTAAAGCTGTGCCTTGCTCAGGGTTATTCTCTAAAGAATCGATAAGATCAATATATTCATTTTTAAGCGAAGGATATTTTTTTACCAGCCTCTTGAGCTGCTTGTCAAATGATCTTAATGTAAATACACTATAGCTCATCGATCAGATCTCTTGCAGGACTTGCTTCTAATTTGCCCTTACGGATTAGTTTAAGATCTTCTACTGCTTCCTTGATCTCATCAACCAAAATAATATCCTCATCAGAAAGTGGCCTCGCTTTTACAAAAGAAAGATTACTCAACAACTCCATCACAAAAGCGGCCTTGCTGTCCTTCACATCTATTATTACCTTCATAGTCTGTATTTTAAGGGTTGTTATACAAAAGTAACTATATCTTATCAAACGTAAAAGAGCATGGAATCTCATCTACGCTCGACCATTAAAAACAAAACAAGCCTTCGATCGATCGAAGGCTTGTTGGTCTATGATAGTCTAAACGAAAATGCTACTTGACAATTTGCTTATGCTTCCGTTTGCTAATTTTATCTGCATTCACTGGCTGTGGCACTTTTACATAATAGCCTGTCCCATCGTATTCACGCTTGCGAGGATGCGTCATACAGACTTCGGAGCAACAGCCTTCCAGCTTCTCGCCACAGGCATCACATTGTGTAAAATGCTCATTGCAATCCGGATTTGCACAGTTGATCATCTTCGCAGTCGTCGTTCCACAATTCCTACAAGTGGACACCACGGATGGGTTTACAGAATTTACATCTACGGTAACCCGGTTATCAAACACATAACATTGTCCGTCAAAATCTTTTCCACCAGCCTCCTTACCGTACTTGATGATACCGCCATGCAGTTGGTAAACATCTTCGAATCCTTCTTTCAGCAACAAAGCCGAGGCTTTTTCACATTTGATGCCGCCAGTACAATAGGTTAAGATCTTTTTGCCTTTATACTGCTCGAGCTCTTTTATCTTTTCAGGGAATTCACGAAAGTTTTCAATATCTAAGGTAACGGCATTTTTGAAACGACCCACCGAATGTTCATAGTTGGAGCGTACATCTAACACGACTACATCCTCCTGATCCTTCATCTGCATAAAATCCTGCGGCTCCAGATGCACACCCGTCTGCCGATTCGGATCGATATCCTTTGGATTTCTTAGACCAGAATGCACAATCTCCGGTTTGTAGCGACAGTGCATCTTAATAAAAGATAACTCATCGACTTCATCAACCTTGAACTCCGTTTTGCGAAACCGTGGATCAGCATGTAACGCCTCCATATAGGCCCGACAGGATTCCGGTGAACCTGAAACTGTACCATTCAAACCTTCATCCGCCACAATGATGCGGCCGACCAGATCCAATGATTTACAAAAGTTTAAATGATCTACAGCAAATTGTGCTGCATCTTCGATAGGGCTGTAACAGTAGTACAGCAATGTATTGTATTTTCCCATGAGCATTGATACCGCTGCAAACGGCGTTTAATGAATTGCGGCACAAAGATACAGATTTTCTACTCTACCTCCTGTTCCAGCTCCACTAATTCTTCGTAATTCTTATTCAACCGCTTCAATAATAGTCCGTATACGATGCGGTAATACAAACGTACTAACAGTATAAAAACGTAGTATACAATAGCCATTAGCAGCACAAACATAAAAACATAGAACACCAACGTACCGATGCTTTTGTCTGCATCCGCCGCCACCTTCTCATACAGCGTAAAGACACTCGCTGTAAAGACACAGAAACTAAAATAATAGATATTGAATTTGATATACCGCTCTACATGAGCCCGTGTGCGTATAATGGATGTTAGCAGTGATTTGGTATCCTTAGTATTACGAATAGCTCGAAAGCTTGTAAAAAATTGATAAATAAAGTAAAGGATGACGACGTAAAACAGCCCCTCTACGATCGTTACGAAGCCTTCTTCAAAAGAAGATCGAAATTCGGTGGAGGGGATGATAAATGCAATTGCCCACCCTAGAAAAAATTCCAGGATACTGATTACAAAGATCCATTTTACCACCGAAGAAGAACTTTTGTGCGCCATCGCTCGAATTTCCTTCGCTTTTATCTGAGGAAAACGTTGCTCTTTCTGCCAATGATCCTTTAAAAAATCTAATTCGTCCATTTATAATGCTCCTCTTTGGCTGAGTATTACCTTCAATTTTGTTTTAATACGGTTCATTCGAACACGTGCATTTACCTCACTCACCCCCAGTGTCTCGGCGATCTCCGCATAATCTTTATCTTCTAGATACATATACACCAATGCCTTTTCAATATCATTCAACTGCTGTACCGCAGCATATAGATAGCTGAGCTTATCTTCTTCTTCCGAGCTATACTCTTCGTATTGTATGTTATGTACGGCATAATCCCAGGTTACGGTTTCCACCCGTCGCTTTTTTACTCTGTATAGCGAGATCGCCGTGTTCAACGATACGCGATACGCCCATGTAGTAAATTTAGCTTGTCCTTTAAAAGTTGGGTATGCTTTCCACAATTGAATCACCATTTCTTGAAACAGATCTTTGTGCGCATCGCGATCTGCTGCATATAGCTTACAGATCTTATGGAGGATATTTTGATGTTCCTCCAACAGATGCACAAATTGTCGTTCAAGCTCTGGGTTCATTTTCTAGGTATTTGACGACAATACTACTGCTTTGTTACGATTTGTCCTCACTTTTTTTCTAAATTCGTGCAATGGCAAAAACGAAATCTGCTTATTTCTGTCAAAGTTGTGGCTACGAATCTGCAAAATGGCTTGGTCAATGTCCATCCTGTAAGGAGTGGAATACTTTTGTAGAAGAAGTAGTGGATAAGGGCTCTTCTCGTGTGCCAGAATGGCGAAGCACTGCCGCTGCGGGTAGCCCAAAGCGCGCCAACAAAGCCGCCGTAATTCATGAAATCGTTTACAGTGAAGAGAAACGCATACTCACACCAGACACCGAGTTTAACCGTGTGCTCGGTGGCGGAATCGTCCCGGGATCGCTGGTGTTGATTGGTGGTGAGCCGGGCATTGGCAAATCTACGCTGATGCTGCAATTGGCCTTATCCATTCCGCAGGTCAAAACCTTATACATTTCGGGAGAGGAGAGCGAACAGCAGATCAAGATGCGGGCAGAGCGTCTTAATCAAAGTAGCAAAGCCAATTGCTTTATCCTCACAGAAACATCAACCCAAAATATCTTCAAGCAGATCGAATCGGTACAGCCAGATGTGATCGTCATTGATTCTATTCAGACCTTGCATTCCGCGCAGATCGAATCGGCACCCGGCTCTGTATCTCAGGTGAAAGAATGTACGGCAGAGCTACTGCGATTTGCAAAGGAAAGCGATACGCCCGTGCTAATTGTGGGCCACATCACCAAAGATGGCGCTATCGCCGGGCCAAAAGTGTTGGAACATATGGTAGATACGGTATTGCAGTTCGAAGGCGACCGACATCATGTGTACCGTATCTTGCGCGCGGTAAAGAATCGCTTTGGTTCTTCTTCCGAATTGGGAATCTATGAGATGCAGGGCAATGGCTTACGTGAAGTATCCAACCCTTCCGAAATTATGCTTTCTCAGCGCGGCGAATCCATGAGTGGCGTCGCGATTGCAGCTATGCTAGAGGGCATCCGCCCGCTCATGATTGAAGTGCAGGCTCTGGTAAGCCCATCGGCCTATGGCACACCGCAACGGAGCTCTACCGGCTTTGACAATAAGCGCCTTCACATGCTTCTGGCGGTACTCGAAAAACGGTTCGGCTTTCGCCTGGGTACGCAGGATGTATTTTTAAATATTGCTGGCGGCTTGCGCGTGGAGGATCCTGCTATTGATTTGGCCGTCATCGCTGCGCTGATTTCCTCGCAGCAAGACATTCCACTTCCGGGCACTTCGGCCTTTGCCGGAGAAGTGGGTTTATCTGGTGAGATTCGCGCGGTAAATCGTGTGGAACAGCGCATCGCGGAAGCCGAGAAACTGGGTTTTGACGGTATTTTTATTTCGAAGTATAACTTGAAAGGCATTGACCCGAAGAAGTATGCTATCGCGATCCGGCCGGTAGCCAATCTCGACGATGTGTTTCGGTCTTTATTCGGATAACAGCGCTTGAATTCATAGGTTGTTTTTCTGGAATATACTCACTATCTTAGGTTTAGTATAAACCTCAATATCCCTATAAAAGACGACTTTACTTATGACAACATCTCCCGGTTCCATCTGGAAGGCATGCATAGCGCCTATTGCGCTAGCCATTACCCTAAGCTCCTGCAATCAAAGTGCGAATACCTCTAAAGAAACTCCCGTAGATACGGTAGATGTGGGTGTTTCCACAAAAGACTTCACCGGATTGGTGGGCCAAGACTCTGTGAAACTATATACCATAAGCAACGGTACCATTACTGCGGCGATCACTAATTATGGCGCCCGCGTGGTGAGTCTGATCGTGCCCGACAGCAAGGGAAATCCTGTAGACGTTGTGCTAGGTTACAAAGATTTGGAAAATTACACTAAAGCGGGTGAAGGGTTCTATGGTGCCATTGTAGGTCGCTTTGGCAACCGTATTGCAAAAGGACAGTTCAAGATCGATGGCAAACCCTATCAGTTGGAGCTAAACGATGGTGTG
This sequence comes from Sphingobacterium sp. lm-10, assembly GCF_023554555.1. Taxonomy (NCBI): domain Bacteria; kingdom Pseudomonadati; phylum Bacteroidota; class Sphingobacteriia; order Sphingobacteriales; family Sphingobacteriaceae; genus Sphingobacterium; species Sphingobacterium sp. lm-10. The sequence continues at coordinate 356,441 of NZ_JAMJWC010000002.1, read as the reverse complement.
AATACACTGCATGGCGGAAAAACAGGTTACTACACCAAAGTGTGGACCGTTAATAAGGTAAGCGAGAACAGCGTAGAATTACACCTTCTATCGCCGAACGGCGATGCAGGATATCCCGGCGCTTTGGATGTATACGTCACGTATAGCATTACAGCCGACAATGGATTGGATATTGCCTACCGCGCTACCACAGATAAAAAGACGATCGTGAACTTAACAAATCACGCTTATTTCAATTTGAGTGGCGAAGGGGCGGAAACCATTACGGATCATCAGCTCATGGTGCAAGCCGATCGGTATACGCCAGTAGATAAAACGCTGATTCCTACCGGAGAATTGGCTACTGTAGAAAACACGCCGTTTGATTTCCGTACAGCAAAAGCCATCGGTGAGCACATCGATGCCGACGATGCCCAAATTAAGATTGGTGGCGGTTACGATCATAATTTTGTGTTAAACAAGAAAGATGGCTTGCAGCATATTGCTACGGTGTCTAGTCCAAAAACGGGCATACAAATGGATATCCTGACGGAAGAGCCTGGTTTGCAGTTTTACAGTGGCAACTTTATGGACAATATCCAAAACGCTAAGGGTGGAAAAACCTATGGTCTTCGGTCGGCTTTCTGCCTAGAAACACAGCATTTTCCAGATGCACCCAACCAGGCTTCATTCCCTTCGACCGAGCTAGCACCGGGAGAGACTTATGCGACACAAACTACTTATCGATTTAATACGGTAAAATAATTATCATAAAAGAAGTCTCCTTCTTTACTACGAGAAGGAGACTTCTTTGTTTCCGCCTTAAGGGATTGGAAGCGCTTTAAGGCTGGGGAATAAAGTGTAAAAAAGAACTAAACTTATCCTTGTAGGTTTCTTGATCCAGCTTATAATAGAAGGCTCCTTTGCGAGAGCCTTCTTTATCTTTGTCTGCCTGCTTCACTAACAAACCCGTAGAACGTAATTTGCGCATAAAATTGCGTTTATCTAGCTCCACATTATATACTTGCTCGTACAGCACCATGATCTGCGGAATGGTAAATTTTTCGGGCAAAAGCTCAAACAAAACCGGGTGTAGAGCCGCTTTGTACCGAAGGTGCAATTTTGCTGCAGCGACCATCTCATCATGATCAAAGATCAATGGTGGCACATCTTTCAAGGGAATCCATTCTGCCCGGTAAGCATCGCTCAACTGCGTTTCGTACTCTTTGATATTAATCAAAGCCGAGTACGCAATACTGATGGTTCGCTCCACTGGATCCCGATTCGGCCTGCCAAATACCGATAGTTGCTCCATGTACACATCTTTTAGCCCAGTCAATTTATAGAGTACGCGTGACGCGGCGTGGTTGGGGTCTTCGCCTTTTTCTACAAAACCTCCCATCAAGCTCCAGTTACCGACCTGCGGTTCTAATGCCCGCTGCACCACGAGTAGCTTTAGCTCCGCACCATCGAACCCGAAAATAATACAATCTACGGCGATCAGTACTCGGTGTTGTTCTAAATATTTTGCCATTGCGTTAGTTTATTCCTTCGAATAGTTAGGTAGTGATGATAATCACTACCAGAATTTAACATACAATGCGCCAACTACCAATAGTATAATCACGATTAGGATTAATACAGATGGCTCTACTTTAAACATTTTGCTGTCAATAACAAAGGCTTTCGGATTGATCTTCGGCCCTGCCAGACTTAAAACAATCATCAGCAATACGGCAAACACAAATGCCCAACCCATACAAATCAAGAATGGAATTTCATATTTGCCATTCGCATTCTGAAAAGCGGTGTACAACCAGGTTTCCGGTCCGAATACTGCAGGGGCAAATTCGTTGAAAAATACGGAAAGCATAAAGCCGGATAACAGACCCGCAATCGCTGCCGTACCCGTAGTTCGTTTCCAAAACATCCCCAGCAAGAACATGGCTAATACGCCTGGACTAACGTATCCCGTATATTTTTGAATAAAGGTAAACCCACCTGCTCCGCCGATGCCCAATACATCATCCCAGGTTAGTAACAAAGCAAGTAACATAGACGCCACGATGGCAATCTTACCAACCCACACCATTTTGGTCTCTGATGCATCTTTGTTTAGGTATTTTTTATAGATATCCAAGGTAAAGATCGTTGCAATACTATTTGCTTTTCCTGCAAGGGAAGCGACAATAGCCGCCGTGAGTGCTGCCAGGGAAAGTCCTTTCATACCATCAGGCAAGAAGCTTAGAATAGCGGAGTAAGCATTATCTGCATGGAACTCTCCTCCCGGTGCCATCTCCTGCTGTAGTGCGCCATTTTTATACAATACATAGGCGGCAATACCCGGCAACATCACCACAATAGGCATCAGTAATTTCAGAAATGCCGCGAATAGAATACCTGTTCTGGCTGTTTTCAAATCTGCTCCCAGCGCACGCTGTGTGATGTATTGATTACATCCCCAATAATTCAAATTCACGATCCATTGCCCTGCAAAATACATGGCAATACCAGGCAACATCAGGTACTTGTTGATCTCCTCCTGCGAAGCATCAGGGCCCGGCTTATCGGCGATCATCTCGAAATGCTTTGGAGAGTCCTGCATCATGGCTTTAAAGCCTGCTAGTATATCAGATCCAAGACCGAAATGGTCACTCACTAGTGTTAGCGCCACATAGGTCGTGGCCAAACCACCAATCAATAACACCAAAACTTGAATGACGTCCGTGAAGCCAATCACTTTCATCCCGCCTAAGGTTATAATAATCGCAAACACACAAAGCACCGTCATGATGATCTCGAAATTCTCCCCACCAGCGAAGTTGTTGATTGCCATAGATCCTAAAAACAGAATAGAGGTGAGGTTGACTAGAATATAGAGAAATAGCCAAAAGATAGCCATAATTAACGCCGTAGTCTCATTGTATCGAATCTTGAGAAACTGCGGCATAGTAAAAATCCCATTCTTATGGTACATCGGGATAAACCACACAGCCACAATAATTAAGGCGATCGCTGCAAACCATTCGTAAGCAGCCACGGCCATACCCACTGTAAATCCGTTTCCACTCATCCCAATGAATTGCTCTGCGGAGATATTAGACGCGATCAGTGAGGCACCGATGGCCCACCAGGTTAGCGAACCTTCTGCCAGAAAGAAGTCCTTCGTGGCAGAATCACTTTTGGTTTTACGGCGATAAATCCAGTAACCGTACCCCGCTACAATCACGAAATATACCAGGAATATTACGTAATCAATTGTTGAAAATCTAGTCATTTGTTTGAATAAAATTGGTTAGAAAAAAGGGCACAAAATGGCGCTCTTTTTTATGCAATATAGTTTTTTAACGATTAAGTTTATAAAAAATGGCTACGCTGACGCAGCCTGTTTTACACAGGTATTCAGATTTAATATTCCAAATATTACAAAAAAAAATGTCAAAATGACATTTATGTTTAAAAACTTTTCAGGAAGGGGTTAATGATGTAAATATCCCCAGAGAAACTAACGTTTAATCAATGGCTGTAACAGATATTCTAAGCCATTGAGCTTGATTTCGTACAAGGTGGCCAGCTGCACTCCAAGTTTTCCGGGAGGAAAACCTTTCTGGTGAAACCAATTGAGATATGCTTCGTGTAAATGCCTCAAATAGGTGTCTTTGTATTTACCGAATGGCATTTTCGCGTTCGCCAAATCGAGTAATAACTGCGGATTCAGTTGGTTATTCTCTTGTTTTTCCATGTTTGATTCTGTAAGATACTAATCTCCCCGCGATAATCAGATGGTTAAATAGATTGGCTAATGTGCCGTAATGCTTTTTTAAGATAGCGTACCGCTCTATTAAACTTTGTCGATGCCGTTTCTGGGACATTCCGCCCACCAGATATTTCGCCACTACGGCATCTACAAATTGAGTGGTTTTTGCCTTCTTCGCTGCGCGAATCACCCAGTCAATGTCTGCGCTCAATTGATAGTTAGCATCGTACGGAGAGGCGATATTTCTTTTAACATATATGGCCTGATGGCAAACATTCATCCCATAACGAAAAGATCGCCAATCGAAATGCGCCGGCGCTTTGTGCCTACGGTCACCAACAATATGCCGACCCTCATCGACCAATTTCGTTTCCCCGTAGATAATATCAGCATCATTCCCCTGCGCTACAATCGTGTGTAGGGTGTTTGCATCAAACAAGGTGTCACCAGAGTTTAAAAACAATACATAATCGCCTGTTGCAAGTGCCAACCCTTTGTTCATCGCGTCGTAGATACCTCCATCTTTCTCAGAAACCAACAGATCAATGTGTGAAGCATAATTCTGTATCACCCCCAACGTTCCGTCTGTCGACGCGCCGTCTATTACGATATATTCCACATGAGGATAGCTTTGCTCGGCCACTGAGGATAGTGTATAGCCAATATCCCGCACATTATTATACACAATGGTGATGATAGAGATGACAGGAAGTGTATGATGATGGTCGGGCATAAATATGGGTTTTGGCGAGAAGCTATTTGTTTATGTTTAACGCAGCTTGTTGATGGCAAACCGATACAAACGCTGCAATAAGTTTCCCTTCCGATGCTTAAAGAAATAGCGCAGTGCGGCATACCCAGCAGGATTTTCTACCAAATCTGTTGGAAAATAGGTAATGGGTGTAGATCGTATGGAGGTTTCGAACATCGTATTGATTCCAGAATGAACACCTGAACCATCGTGTCCAATGTTTTCAATGAGCGATTGGCTGGGCTCTATCGCCAAACCATCTTTTAAGAAAACGCTGGCGTACCATCGCACAGCCCAGGAATCTACTTCTCCTTTTTGTTGCTGCAGTATCGTGCGCCAGAAATTCATCGTATGATCAAAGGTAAAGGCTGCGATCTTATCTTCGTTAAATTGTGCTATAATTTGGTCAATGTTGGGTTCGAAGTATCGCCAAGCACGCGACCACGTTGCCCAAGCCTGACTCGCCACATAACGCGTTACGAATGTTTCCTCCAGCGAGGAGCGATCCAGTTCGTACATAAAGCCCCCAATGTGCATCACTTGTTCTTCTTTTTCATACCGGATCAACGCCTCATTAAAGTATTGCAGCGTATGCCGAGCAAATAGTACATCGTCTTCTAAAACGATTGCCCGACCATGTTCTTTCATCACCTGCCCTACCCCATCCATGACATTATTAGCTAAACCCCAATTGCGATCTCGTTCGGTAACGTGCACCGCTTTGAATGCCCATTCCCGTTTAATCACGTCTCTTACTTGCTGCACCGCTTTCTCGGCTCCGACGTTCTTTGCACCATCTGCAAATACATATAAGATACTATCTGCAGCTCCGTCATTGAGCTCCAAAGCTTCTAAAGCACGTTGGGTGTGTTCGGGTCTATTGTAGGCAAAAAGAATAATGGGACTTAGCTGCTCCATGAATGTGTTTAAGAATAGACGAAACTCGCCAAAAAAGTCTGCATATGCAAATACGGGAATTAGCAGACCGTGGATAATCTATGCGTTTCTTTTTCGCGTATGGTAGACGGCTGCCGTTTGCGCCAATACCTTGAATGCGATAGCCAGATAAGGCAATAAGCCTGCGTGAGAAGACGATGATCGCAAAAAAGCTTTCTTGATGGGCGCTACCACGCCGTAGGCAAACGCAGAGAAAAAGGAGTGATTTACATTGGCATATTCTGTCAGGAAATAGATGTATTCCCTTTGGAAGAACTGTGCTCTGGAAACGTTGTTTCTGTTTTGTCGATCATGGTATGCGATGGCTCGCCTACTGACGATTAGGTGCATTCCATGGTATTTAATGCGGTTGGCATAATCACTATCTTCACCATAATGATAGAAGATGGGTGCAAATAGACCAACTTGTTTTAATACAGGTACTGGGATCAACCAAAATGCGGCGTTCACGAATGGGACGGGGAAGGAAGAAAGGTTGGCCTGCCCTGCCTTAATGTACCCTGCGAAGCCTTGATCCAATTGCTCACCGGTTCCGTCGTAATGCATAGGCGACACAATCCCCACGTTAGGTCCGTAATCTTCCTCCATTAAATGCTGCAGACATGATGACTGTACCCAGGCGTCTTGATTAACCAGAAAGACGACATCGTATCTATTCGTGATGGCATAATCGAAGCCTAGATTATTGGCACGGCCAAAGCCAAGGTTTTTGTCGCTTTGACGCAAGATAACTTGTGGATAATCTTGCTGAATTCGTGCTACCGTATGGTCACTCGACGCATTATCGATCACGAAAATATCCGTGGGATACGTTGATTGCAGCAGGCTATCCAAACACTTAGTTAGCCAAGGCTCAAAATTATAGGACACAATGATGGTGAGCACCTTCTTCATACCTTATTACGAAAAAAGTTCTGAATTTCTACAAATGTGTCTTTGGAAAACAGATAACAAATCCCCAAATAAACCGAGCCCATCGACAGCATCGATACGCCCAACCTCAAAACAGCATGTGGCAGTACATCAATCCAAAAATAAGTAGCCATGAAACCAACCAGCGCAGTGAGCGCATAGGCATATACATCGCGCCACATAAACCAATAACTATAGTGTAGGCTCTTCCGAGTAATAAAGAACCAGGTATTGAGCCACAACAAATTAATTGCTGCATAGGCCACGATGATATAGAAAACACCCAGGTGCTTCAACGCAAAGAATAAACCGACTTGCAATACCCCAAATGTGATCATATTCCACATGTAGATGGTAGAGCGACCTTTGCTCAGTGTGTAGTTGGAAAAGGCATTGCCTACTACAGCAAATGCGCCTCCAAAAGCTAGAACGCGAAGGTAATCTGCCGCTTCTAACCATTTCTCGCCGCCACCAGCAAGCAGGAGGAAGTCTGGCGCGATGAGTGCTAAACCAAACATCAACGGAAAAGTGATGAAAGAGATAAAGGAAAGTAGTTTACGGAAAACGCGAATTCTGCGTTCTTCTTCACTTTGCGACACCTCGGTCATCAATGGTTGGATAATGGTATTGGAAATACTCAAAATCAAGCTTTGCCCCATGAGATTCCATTTGTTCCCAGAGTTATATTGCCCCACTTGCGATACTGGTGCATATTTCCCTAAAATGGCTGTCAGGAAATTATTGTTTAGATAGAAAAATACATTTGTAATTACCAATTTACTACTGTATGACAGCAGGGGCTTGATGGGTTTTAAGTTGATTTGAAAAGAAGGACGAAAGTTGGAATGATACCAAAATAGCGCAGCCACAATCACACAATAGGTTAGGTTTTGTAAGACCAAGGACCAGTACTTCAGCCCTTGAAGCGCGGCTACCACACCGATTACATTACTGATCAAAACCGCAAAAAATGTGGCACTAGCACGCTCTTTCACCATTAAGTTTCTAGTTAAGTAAGCATTATGCGCCACGCCGAAGCTACTAATTAGAAAATTTAAAAAGGAGAATTGTGCCAAAGGCCCTAATTCCGGCAACTCATAGAAATTGGCGATATAAGGACTTGCGGTATATAATAAGACATAGATGCCCCCGCCTAATAGCACACAAAACCAGAATACGGCATTATAATCTGCTTCCGTAACGTCTTTCTTGATGCTTAATGCACTCACAAAGCCAGATTCTGTCAACGCGGATGCAATCGCAGAGAAAATCGTTAAAATACCCACCAGACCATAATCTTTGGGTTCTAGTATTCGGAGCAATACAACACCAAAGATGGCGGCAATAACCTGTTGCGCACCATTGGATAGGCCGCCCCATAAAAATCCTTTAGCGGCTTTCTTTTTTAAGCTTTCTTCTGGTAAGGGGCTTATTGGATCCATCGCTTAAGCTTGCTACTGATCATCTTTGGGTTTGTTCGACTTAGTCAGCCCAGCCTTAAATCTTGGTTTAAAACCTGCTGGTTTGTTTGTTGTCGTTGGCGGCTCGTCTGTTGACGGCTTATCTTCCTCTGATGAAGGTGATACGGTATTATTTTCTGCCAAACTAGTTTCTGCTGTCGCATCAGAAGGTTCTTTGTCTTTTGTAGGTTCAGTAGCGGATGCTGGATCGCTTGGTGCTTCTGGCTTGGCGAGCTCTGTAGAGATCGTCTTCGTAGCACCGGCCTTAAATCTTGGCTTAAACCCCGCTGGTTTATTGGCAGGCTGCGGCTGCTCTTCTATTACCGGTTTTTCCTCTATTGGTGGTTTAGATTCTAAACCAGCCTCTGTAGAAACAATTTTATCTGCTTTCGCATCAGGACTTTCAGCAACCGTCTTCGTGGCTCCAGCCTTGAATCGCGGTTTAAAACCTGCTGGTTTACTAGCAAGCTGCGGTTGCTCTCCTCCTGTTGAATTGCCTTCTTTTGAAGGAACTGATTCCACACTTTTTTCTGTCGCACTCGCGGCATCATTCCCTGCATTGACAACAGGTTTAGGCGTAACTTTAGCTGCTCCAGCCTTAAAGCGCGGCTTGAATCCCGCTGGTTTTACTGCCGCGGCCGTTGGCTCAACGGGCACCACCTCCGACACCGGCTTCACCGGTATATCTGAAGTGGCCAAAGGTTTCTCCGGGATTGGTGCAGGCTCTCCAGCAGCGATTAAGTAGTTTTTCCGGAGCTTATTGAACCAGAACTTCTTAGTATGATCAAAGCTCTTCTCCCCCATCTCGGCGTAATGCCTAGAAAATTCTGCATACAAAGTCGGCTCACCCGCCTTCAAAGCAGTCAAGTCAATCTTTTTCTTATGGAAGAACTCTTCAAAGCTGAGCATAATCAAAAGTAACTAAAAATCCCTGCGAAAGAGGTTTCGCAGGGATTTTTATGCATATCAATATTGTTTAGTCCAGATTATGATACACGGCCTGCACATCATCGTCTTCCTCGATTTTGTCGATCAATTTCAGCACGTCCGCTGCTTGTTCTTCCGTCAATGAAGAGTGAGATAGGGCAATACGTTCTAAATTAGCAGAAGACACTTCAATTGCTTTCTCTTCTAATAGCTTTTGCATGTTTCCGAAGTCTTCGAACGAGGTTTGTACCACCACCACATCGTTTCCTTCTGCATCAGCTTCTACATAAAGCTCTTCCAAACCGCCATCTATAAGCTCCAATTCCAGCTCTTCGACATCCAGATCCTCTGGAGCCGGGAACCGGAAAACAGATCTGCGTTGAAAGATAAAATCCAAGGAACCTGTTTTACCTAACGAACCGCCTGCTTTTGTAAAGTAGCTTCTCACATTAGCTACTGTACGATTCGTATTATCTGTTGCTGTTTCGATCAGCACAGGCACACCGTGCGGCCCATAACCTTCGTAAACATATTCTTCATAACCTTTCGCATCCTTTTCGGAAGCACGCTTAATAGCGGCTTCTACCCGATCCTTCGGCATATTTACCGCTTTGGCATTCTGCATTGCGGTACGCAGTCGGGAGTTATTTTCGGCATGCGGGCCACCTTCTTTCACGGCAATGGCAATCTCTTTACCTAACCGTGTAAACTGGACAGCCATCTTTGCCCAACGCTTAAATTTTCTCTCTTTCCTAAATTCAAAGGCTCTACCCATTGTTATATCGTTGATTTTAGATTTTCAATCATATCCTTGGTCATCGCTTCCAAGTCAAAGGAAGGTGCCCATCCCCAGTCCTGACGCGCATAATCATCATTGATACGCTTAGGCCAAGAATCAGCAATAGCTTGTCTAGGGTCGCTTTCTGTGTAGGATATCTCAAAATTAGGAAGAATTTTTTGGATTTCTTCGGAGATATCTTTTGGCGTGAAGCTCATCCCCGCGAGATTGTAACTAGAACGGATGCTGAGCTTTTCTGCTGGCGCATCCATCAACGCTAAGGTGCCGCGCACTGCATCTTGCATATACAACATGGGTAACTCTGTTTCTTCGGAAAGGAAGCTGGTATACGCCCCTTTTCTCAATGCCTCAAAATAGATATGTACCGCATAATCTGTCGTCCCGCCTCCAGGTTCTGTTTTCCAGGATATAATACCCGGGTAACGGATACTTCGAATATCCAAACCATATCGCTTATGATAATACTCACAAAGTCTTTCTCCTGCTAGTTTGCTGATGCCATAAATACTGTTTGGATCCATGACGCAGTATTGCGGGGTATCCACCTTCGGTGAATGTGGTCCGAAAACCGCGATTGAACTTGGCCAGAAGATCTTTTTAGTACCTAGCTCCACCGCAAGATCTAATACGTTTAGCAACCCGTTCATGTTCAAGTCCCAGGCTTTTTGTGGGTATTGTTCTCCAGTTGCAGAAAGCATGGCGGCCAGTAAGTATACTTGAGTAGGCTGGTATTGTTCAAAAAGATGCTTCACTCTTTCCTTGTCTAAGACATTCACCAACTCAAAGATCTCCTGATCTGCACGCTCACGCGGCTCCCGGATATCGGATGTGATGACATTATCTGCACCAAACTTCAAGCGTAAGGCGGCGGCCAGTTCTGATCCAATTTGTCCGTTTGCGCCCAGTATTAATATGCGTTCTCCCATGTTATAGTATATTCGTATCCCGTTGAGAAAACTAAGATTTATTGTCAAATCAAGCTTCAAAACGGTTTATTTCGTGCAAATATACTGTTTTTTGAACCCTTCTCGAAAGTCGTAATGCCGCGTTTTTCAAGATTGACTAATTGCGAAGCAAAAAGGATTCTTTGAAGGTCTGCCGCTGTCCATTATCACGGTAAGCTTCCATCCACATGATATAAATCCCTGGCAAAGCCGGCTGACCATTTTCTCGCAACCCATCCCAGGTGAACCTACCAACATACCCCACTCCTTGGTTGCGTACCAATCTATTTATTAATCGTCCTTTATCATCATAGATGTTCAGGTTTATCATCGTGTTTGCCTCCATAAATTCGTATTGAATACGCAATAAGCGATCTTCATTAGTACTATTTGGATTGATGGTACGTGCAGAAAGGTATACATTGTCTTTCGTGACGGTAGCTGGGCGAATGCGAGAATTCTCATATCCCGGAGTGGCTCCTTCACTATACGTGGACGTTGAAATAAAGTTGCCCCCTTGATTTGTAGGCACATCGGGCGAGATACGCTCCAGCGAAACGCCTCGCGCATTACGAATAAAAGGCTGGTGCATGGTTGCTGTGTATCGTAGGCTATCCATCAATTCCTCGGGCGAAAACAGCGTTACTATCCCTTGGAGATTGGCATATGCAGGCAGACTTGGCAGTAGCACAGCGTTATGTAGCACTGCACTGGGATAATCGTGTTGCAGTTGGTTGGCGTTGGTGGTAATTACAAGATAGCTATTCGGAGGAAAAAGCATTTGCTGACTAGATAGCAACCTATTACCTAAGCGCCAGCCTTGCAGGTTGATGATCTCGTTCGATCGATTGTAAATTTCTACAAAAGTGGGACTGCCAGTATAGGGATTAAACAAGACTTCGTTTATAACAACATCATTATAACGTAAGTTTGTCTCTGCAAAAACGGTATGCGACAAGGATAGGTCTCTTCCACAAAATTGCGCTAACAGGGTTATCTCATGGGGTTGACCTATCGGCAATTCTCCATGGAATCTTACCCGTATTGTATCTCTGGATATTGTCCAATTAAGTGGTTGTGGCAACTCGTTAGCTACCTGAACGCTGCCTAAGCTAAGCATACTTTCCGCATCTATATTCAACACAAAGTTTAGGCTATTTTCTTGTATAAGAACCTGCTGGATCTGCACATTCGGAATTGCTCCGGCAAGATACACACTGTTTTGGCGCCCCGGTGTACCTCCACCTGTTGCGATGGATTCTTGCCAGGCCTGTACAGGGTTGCATCCGAACTCCGGGTTTATCCGTTCCAGACTCCAACCACCTTGTCGTTTTGCAGTGGTTTCATACCAATTACTCTGATAAGAAACGGCATCTACTGTACCTAGTTCTAGATGGGCAAGTGTGATGGTAGCTCCAGCATTACTCATTGTAGGCCATCCTACAATGCCACATACATTTCCATAAGCAAAAAATGCTTGTTCGTTTTGGGCGGCTGTTACGATCAAATACTGTCGGGCAGGGAGGTATATATCTGGAAATTGAAACGATCTGTTATTATAGGATATCGTATAATTTTTTAGCAAAATCGCTACATCAGAGGGATTGTAAAGCTCCAACCATTCTCGCATCGGCAGATTACCACCACTTGGATTCATCATCAACTCGTTGATCACTGGATGTGGCGCGACGAAGCTGACCTCGTGATCAAAAGGAATTGCGCATCCTAGCAAAAAGAGCATTGAACTCCAATAGAATAGGGCCTTTGCTTTTAAAGTCATTTTTAAACGAATTAAAATCTACTTTATCAGTAGATTTTGGAATAAGAATCCAAATAATTTAGTATGTTTGGGGTTGATTACGTGTTAAATATACTTAATCTGGTTTATTTTTTTTAAAGTTTAACGATAATTTATTTATGAAAGTTGCAGTAGTTGGCGCAACAGGTCTTGTTGGGTCAGAAATGTTGACAGTATTGGCGGAACGAAATTTCCCGGTAACAGAATTAATTCCAGTTGCATCAGAAAGAAGCAAGGGTAAAGAAATCGAGTTCAAGGGTAAGAAGTATAAGGTGGTTACTGCTCAAGATGCTATTGCACTTAAACCAGATGTAGCATTGTTTTCTGCTGGCGGTTCTACTTCCACCGAGTTCGCCCCATTATTTGCCGAAGCAGGCATTACCGTTGTCGATAATTCATCGGCTTGGCGCATGGATCCTTCAAAAAAATTAATAGTCCCAGAAGTGAATGGTAATGTATTGACGGCAGAAGACAAGATTATCGCCAATCCAAACTGTTCGACCATTCAGATGGTCGTAGTGATGAAGCCTTTACATGAGAAGTATACTATTAAACGCGTCGTGGTTTCTACTTATCAATCCGTAACTGGGACAGGAGTGGCGGCTGTAAAGCAGTTGAATGACGAACGTGCTGGCATTGATGGTGAAAAAGCTTACCCACATCAGATTGACCTTAATGTGATTCCTCAGATTGATGTCTTCCAAGATAATGGTTACACCAAGGAAGAGATGAAAATGATCAAGGAGACCAACAAAATCATGCGCGACGATTCGATTCGCGTAACGGCAACTACTGTACGTATCCCTGTTATTGGCGGCCACTCTGAATCGGTAAATATCGAATTTGAAAATGATTTTGATTTACAGGAAGTGCGCGACTTACTGGCGGCGCAGGAAGGTATTATTGTGGTAGATAATCCAGAGAAGCTAGAATATCCAATGCCAAAAGATGCGCATGGTAAGGATGAGGTTTTTGTAGGACGTATTCGTAGAGATGAATCTCAGGACAAAACGCTTAACCTTTGGGTAGTAGCAGATAACCTGCGTAAAGGTGCTGCAACGAATGCGGTACAGATTGCAGAATTATTACATAAAAGACAGCTGATCGGATAATCAGATCAGTTACCTTATCGTCTTCCGAATTAGAAAGACATAAAAATAGCCGGATGATTAATAATCATCCGGCTATTTTTATGTATCAAGAAATCCATTTAAGAATTTCCTGATAAAATCTGTTATTATCTAACAGGTGTAAATCCTAGTGTTTCACTATAAAACTGTTCACGACCAGTACCAGCCGAACCTGTTGCAATAAAGCCTCTATTACCAATAGCAAAACCAACAGCTTTCTCACGAGCGCCACTACCCTGTATTGCTTGATGCTGACCTGTCCAAGTATCACTTCCCGGGTCGTATTTCCAAACATTAGCTACCAAGCCTGCAGGAGCTCTACCGCTCACGATATAACCTTGGCCACCGATTACGAAAGAAGAGGTGTTATACCGTCTCACATCGTAAGTCTGACTGGCGTCGTTACGATTTAAATCGTTCAATTTCGTCCAAGTTGTTCCGTCGAAAGAGAAGAAATCTTCTGGTAACTGATTATTGAAACGGCCACCACCAACATATGCTCTATCACCAATGACAAAAGCAAATGCGCCAGTACGCGTCCATCCGAATTGTGTAGGCACTAAAGTCCAAGTATCGTTGGTTGGGTTATAACGATAGATATCGCTAAACGTTCTGCCGGCAGGAGTTTCTCCTAGTCCAACATATCCTGCACCACCCAACGAGAAGGCTACAGCGCCGAAACGTGCATCTCCAGGGAAGTCAGCAATCTTAGTCCAGGTATTTGCGCTTGCATCAAAACGGTAAAAATCTTTTAATGCGTTAGTTCCGTCGTAACCTGTTCCTACAAATCCTACTCCACCAATAGCAAAACCGACTGCGCGATGACGCGCTGGGCCAGCGAATTGTGCTTTAGGCTCCCATTGCGATCCGTTGAAAGCCCAAGCATCTTGTAGAATGGCACGCGTAGCTGTATAGCCACCGACCATATATGCCTGATCATTAATCACAAAAGATGCCGCACCCTCTCTAGGATCTCCCGGTGCTACAGTTGATCTAGTCCACTCTGTTGGTCCAGTATCCGTGCCTGTCCCCGTCTCTTCGTCATCTCTCGAACAGGATTGGAAAGATGTCGTCGCAATCGCACCAACTAAAAGTAATGCTAGCCAGTTTTTCTTCTTCATATGACTAATTAAATTTTGTGTATAAGATGTTTAATTTGATTTTAGGTGTATTGTCTTCCGCTGCAATCATAAATGAGTGAGCTGTGCCCACTAAAAGTGCTGGAGGGAAAGCGAGTACTAACGATCTAGGAATAATAGATTCGCTATTAACGACACGAATGTATTCGATTAAATTAAATCTATATTTCGCGTTTTGCCCGGTATTGTTTGCTGGTGTAAACTGTCCGCGTTGAATGTCGGTAGTAAAAGGAGTTCGTATAAAATCCAATGCCACACCGCTACTGTTTGCCAAATATAATGAGGGCCCTTCTTGCCCCGTAGGTAAAGGATACATCCAATTTTGATTCGATTGTATCTCTACCTCTAGCTCCATCCTATTGACTGCAATACCAGGAGTCTGCAAGAAGTTTCGAAGTGCAGGAAAATCGATGCGTACTGCCGCTCCTGTACCTGCTTGTACTAATCCAACACCATTAGTGGCTGCACCAGGTAAAGGCGTCGTTGCAGACAACCCTTGAAAAGGTGTACCAGATCTATCTGCCGAAAACTTGTTGTATTTGAGACTGTAGTCACGAATAACTAAATTCCTTTGTGCTGTAGTCCGCAGTCCGCCAGCACCGATATAGGAATAATGAATCTCTGCTTGGATGGTATCGTTGTATGCAATTACACTTGTATTCTCTTCATCGGGAATTACTGCAAAGCCATTCATATATTCAGCAAAGTTGGCCGCAGACACTACTCTTGCATCATCTGTCTGCATTTTGTCAAACAGATCTTTTCCGAAAGCATCATTCAGGCGAATAGCAAGCCTTTGTCTGCTTCCTGGTCGTGGCGT
The DNA here is from genome assembly GCF_023554555.1 of Sphingobacterium sp. lm-10. Classification (NCBI taxonomy): domain Bacteria; kingdom Pseudomonadati; phylum Bacteroidota; class Sphingobacteriia; order Sphingobacteriales; family Sphingobacteriaceae; genus Sphingobacterium; species Sphingobacterium sp. lm-10. The sequence goes on along the minus strand of NZ_JAMJWC010000002.1, from coordinate 341,068 downwards.
GTAGCTTAGTTCTCCTAAAGCGGCTTCTTCGATCTGAAAATTCTGATCACCAAAGATAGCTGGTGTCTGTACATAAAATGGAATCTCCACGTTATTGATACCGCCAGCTTGTAATCTGGTTGTCTCTAGCCGTTGTGTAATGCGGTGTGCACGAATGGTGTGTAACTTGGTCGTATCTCCCTGCACATGCAATTGATTATGTGTTCGAAGCACCAACTTAATAGAATCGAAACGGGCATCTTCAGGAATATCACTGTAATTATAATTTTCTGGTTCTACCTGAAAATAAGGTGCTACTGAAACCGACCCTGCTCCTTCACGGTCATATCTACCTAATAAAATTGCTCCTGCTCCCGAGGTTGGGATATGTTGTAACGTTAAATTCGTGATTTGGACAGATAAAGAATCTACAGAAGCTAGATTTAGCGCATCCACATTATCGTTGTTTAATGCGATAGCCATATCTTTCTCGCAACTAGACAATAGAATATTCGTTCCGAAAAACACGAACCCGAAAGCAATAAATATGAAATGTTTTAGCATAAAAACCAATGAATTGCAAATGTAACCGAACGTTACTGTTAATCAGTGTTATATTTTGTTAAATATTAACAATTACCTATGCGATGCAAATCTACTAAATTAAATTTGTTTTAATAATGTTAAAAAACCACAAAATCCTGGCCGTACTGATCGTTGTAATCACTGCTGGAATACTTTCCGTCCTCAGTTTTTGGCTGTACAACTCCTACGACGATCACCGGGAATTAACCTTTGCTAAGGCGGATCAAGCGTTGCTTAGCACGCTGAATGATTACTATGCACGCCATGAAATTACGGCCAACAATTCGCGTAATAGCTACCAGAAAAATTTGGTTGCAGATATCAACCGTGCTTATCCGAATGTAGCGGTTGATAGTATATACGCATGGATGGAGAAAAACGCTACACGCCGACATGATAGTATTCGTCACCAATATCGCGAAATGCACCGCAATATCCCGAAAGAACGAAGTATGCGTCGCAAACCCAGAGAAATAAACCATTGGATGCTTCAAGGAAGAGATGCGCAGCTGTCTACGGCTGCACTAGATACGCTTTTGAAGGAGTACAAAGAGGAGCTGTCTTATCAAGGAATTCACTTGGCAAATGCACAACTGAGGCTTCAAAAAGTGGATCGGAAAGATTATTCGGATCTACGTGAGAATCACACGAAAAATATATTAACTACTCGCCCTATTTTAATCAATGCAGAAGGCAATCTTTATCTTTATGCAGAGCTGTCGCAAACCTGGCGACATATTGTCTCTAACATGCTTGGACAGATTATCTTCTCCGCCCTCTTGGTCATGGCCTTGATTGGCACTTTTCTGGCTTTATTTAAAACTATTCGCAAGCAAAATAAGTTGGCTATGTTACAAAGATCCTTTGTGACCAACATGACACATGAGCTAAAAACGCCATTGTCTACCGTAACGGCGGCTGTCGAAGCTTTACAACGATTCGGTGCCAAGAATGATCCAGACCGCTGGAACAAATATCTCACGATCTCTAAACGAGAACTGGATCACCTAAGCCAGATGGTAGAAAGTGTACTGCAATTCAATAGTGATGTACGCAGCGGGATCGACTTCAACGACGAGGAGTTTGATCTTCAGTCCCTGCTTCAAGAAATTGTAGACTCATTCCAATTGGTCAATGCGGCACAAATCGACCTTTTGTTCGACACACCGCAGTCACCCCTACTTTTCTCGGGAGACAAAGCGCACCTGCGCAATACCTTCTCTAATGTGATCGATAATGCCATCAAATATAATCAGTCCACTTCACCGCAGGTGAAGGTCTCTTTGATGGCGACCCAAAAAGCACTTCAGATCCGCATTAGTGACAATGGAATTGGAATTCCGAAGTTGTATCAAAAGAATATTTATGATCTGTTCTTTCGAGTGCCGAATGGCGAATTGTATAGTGTCAAAGGCTTTGGATTAGGGTTGGCCTATGTGCAGCAAGTGGTGCATCAGCACGGAGGAAGCATAACCGTCGACAGCACAGAAGGCATAGGAACAACGTTTACCATATCATTCCCTCGAAAATAACGCGCTGCTAAAAAAGAAACTACATGCTGAAAATATTATATGTCGAAGACGAGTTAAGTTTGGCCATGATCGTGGGGGAAAGCCTGGAGGAGCATGGTTTTGAAGTGAAACACGCTGTGAATGGCCAAGATGCATTACAAATATTGAAAAAATTTAGCCCTCATGTGATGGTGCTGGATGTGATGATGCCCTTGATGGACGGTTTTACATTGGCCACCGAAATCCGCAAGATCGACACCAAAACGCCCATCCTATTTTTGACCGCGATGACACAGACGGCAGATTTAGTGAAAGGTTTTCACCTCGGAGGTAATGATTATATCCGCAAACCTTTTAAAATCGAAGAGCTAATCGTGCGGATTGAATCTGCGCATCGCGCAACTCGCCAACACCACGACCAGCAACACTATGATATTGGCACCTACAAACTGGATGCCCAGAAATTTCTACTAAGCCACGAAGGACAGACCGAGAAACTATCTTTCCGGGAGGCCGAATTGTTACGTCGCTTATTTGAGCGCAAGGATCAGGTAGTGCCACGAGAGGAGATTATACGCACCTATTGGGGCGACGACACGTATTTCACCGGCAGAAGTTTAGACGTTTTTATCAGCCGGATCCGAAAATACCTTTCCAAAGATGAACGAATTAAGATTACCAACATTCGTGGTGTAGGCTATCGGTTATCTATCGATTAGTTATATTTGGGTATGAAAGCACTTATCATTGTCGATGTGCAGGTCGATTTTCTACCTGGAGGCTCGTTGGCGGTTCCTGCAGGTGATACCATCATCCCTATCATTAATGTCTTGCAAAAAGACTATGATCTCGTAGTCGCTACGCAAGATTGGCACCCTGCTGATCATGGTAGTTTCTCCAGTCAACACCCCGGTTCTGCGGCATATGATCGGATCGAGCTGAATGGGCTGGAGCAGGTATTATGGCCAGATCATTGTATTGAAGGTACAGCGGGAGCTGCATTTGCGGAGGCGCTGGACACACGAGCAGTAGAGGCTATTTTTAGGAAAGGAACAGACAAAAAGATAGATAGCTATAGCGCATTCTTTGATAACGGCAAATTGAAAGCCACGGGACTACAGGGTTATCTGCAAGCGCGTGCTGTGACCGAAGTACATGTATGCGGACTAGCGGCAGATTATTGCGTTTACTTTACCGCGGTGGATAGTTTGGAAGCAGGTTTTAAGACGGCTATTGTCTCCCGAGCGACCAAGCCAATAGACAAAACCACTTTCATGGATAAAAAAGAAATATTCCTGCAAAAAGGAGGTCGCATACTTTAATAACAACAATACAAACGGCAAGGAACAATATTTTCAATATCTTTGTCACATACAGTTAACTATGAAAGAAACAGCTATTAGTAGGAAAGATAAAATTATACAAACCGCAACCTCACTATTCGCTGATAAAGGTTTTGCTGACACTTCCACCAAAGAAATCTCTATTCGAGCTGGTGTATCAGAAGCATTGATTTTCAAGCATTTTGGGAATAAAGATCGGCTCCTTTCCTTCATCATAAAAACTGGGTATAGCCGCGTGGTGATGCATCACAAGGGCATGCTTACTTATAAAGGTGCCAAAGATTTCTTACGCAACATGATTCTTCTTCCGAATAAACTAGTCGCTGAAGAACCGTTGTTCTGGAAAATGCAGGAGAGACTATCACATGATGAGCTTTCCAGGAGTCAACACGAGCATTTTATAAAACCAGTACAATCTATCATATTGAAGGCCTTTCAAGAATTGGGCTATGCCAAGCCCGAATTAGAAACCCAATATCTATTATTGGTTATCGATCTACTGTGGAAGAAAGAAGCCTCTGGCGAACTGCAAAATGCAGAAGAGCTTACCGCACTGATTGAAGACAAATACCATTTGAGCTAGTTTCCTTTTTATTTTCCTTTTACCCTACACATGAAGCACATCTTCCTACTTATCAACTACATATCTCTGTTTATATCTTCGAGCTATGCACAAGCAAAACGCGACTTTGTTCCGTTCATTAATCAATCACATCCTTGGGTAGAGCGTACATTTCAGCAACTTACTCCGCGCGAACGCATTGCTCAGCTCTTGCTTATTAGGGCACATACAGATCGTGGGCCTCGCTACGTAGATTCTGTAGGCCGCATTGTGCGACAGGAAAAATTAGGCGGATTAGTCGTGTTCCAGGGCGGGCCTGTAAGGCATGCAAATATGTTCAACCGGTATCAGAAAGACAGCAAGGTGCCCCTACTAGTTACCTTTGATGGTGAATGGGGCTTAGGCATGCGACTGGCAGATTCTACGACTTCTTTTCCTTACCAGATGACTTTGGGTGCCATTCAACGCAACGAATTGCTTTACGATATGGGCAAGCAGGTAGCAAAAGATTTTCTGAGGTTGGGCATGCATTTTAACTTTGCGCCCGTGGTAGACATCAACAACAATCCAAAGAATCCCGTGATCAACTTCCGATCTTTTGGAGATAATAAAGAAAACGTGACCCAAAAAGCGAAAGCGTATATGGACGGCATGGTCGCGGGTGGTATTGTAGCATCGCTCAAACACTTCCCGGGACATGGCGATACCGATGTAGACTCACATCACGATCTCCCGCAATTGGATTTCTCCAAAAAAAGGCTTGATGAACTAGAGATATTTCCCTTCCGGGAATTAATTCGTGCAGGAGCGCCGGCTATTATGGTCGCGCATATGCACATCCCTTCTTTGGACGATACACCAAACATTCCTTCTTCGATCTCTAAAAAGGTCGTGACCGATCTGCTCCGTAATGAATTGGGCTTTCAAGGCCTTGCTGTAACGGATGCTATGGATATGAAAGGCGTTACGAAATTCTTCCCTAATGGTCGAGCCGATGTAATGGCGATAGAGGCTGGTAATGATCTATTGGAAATATCGGAAAACAGTGGTCGCGCTATCCAAATGATTGAGCAGGCCGTCAAAAATGGCAGCATCAAACAGGCAGATATAGATCGTCGGGTAAAAAAGGTTTTGGCGACAAAATACTGGCTCGGACTAGACAAATACCAACCTGTTTCCACCAAAAATCTATATAACGACTTAAACAGTACCGCTTCTCGGCAGTTGGTACAGCGCCTGGCAGAGGCTTCGATTACCGTATTACGTTCGCAACGAGCCATCAATTCCTTTAATCGCGGCCGCCCTACCCTAGTCGTCAGTGTGGGTGTCAACAAGCCGCAAGCGTTAGAAGAAGTAATTGCTAGTCGGGTACGTGGAATCATGCAGTTGTATGTAGCAAACAACGAGGCGCCCGAGCGTTTGCAAGAAATTATGATGGAAGCACGCAAATATGGACAAGTTATACTGGCCATTCACGATGCGCGTTCGCGTCCACAAAGCACGCTTCCATTATCCGAAGACGTTATCGAATTTATCGATAAAGTAACCAACAAAAATACCATTACGATAGTACATGCAAACCCTTATACCCTAAATGGTATCGATGTAAGCCAGAGCGGTAGTATTATTCTGGCCTATCAAAATGAGGCTTTTATGCAACGCGCTGCTGCTAAAGTGCTCTTTAAAGATATCCGTTCGGAAGGCAAGCTGCCTGTAACCATCTCTCGTAAGTTCAAATTCGGTGCAGGCATGTAAATAATTATCCTATTTACACACTTAACTCAATCCTTATTATTATTTCACAATTAATAAAAATACGCGCTTTTTATACCTTATTTTTGGAATATTTTTAATCCTCATATGGCTAGCGAACAGATTTCCATTTTCGACATGTTTAAGATCGGCATAGGTCCATCCAGCTCTCATACATTGGGACCATGGCGGGCCGCACAGCGATTTGTACAGGCAGTAGATGCTCGTGCCGGCATAGAAAATGTGCAGCTGATCAATGTATTATTATACGGATCACTAGCAAAAACCGGGGTGGGCCACGGCACAGACATTGCCATCATATTAGGGTTGAGTGGTGATGATCCCGTTACATTTGATGTGTACGATGTGATACCGAAAGTGGAACGTATTAAATCGTCAAAAAAACTACAACTCGGTAACAGCCAAACCATTGATTTTGTCTATGACGAACACATGTTGTTTTTGTATAATGAAAGCCTTCCCTTTCACCCCAACGCGGTCACTTTTCAGGCTTTTCTGAAAGATGGTACAGCCTTAAGTGAAACGTATTACTCCATAGGCGGAGGTTTCGTCGTACAAGAGGAAGAACAAGGAGCCAGCGCTGCCGAAGTGGATCTGCCTTTCCATATGGATACTGCCGAAGATGTGCTATTCTGGTCTAGAAGAACGGGATTGAAGATATCGGAGCTGGTCCTGGAAAATGAGTTGGCTTGGCGAACGGAAGAAGACACCAAAGAGGGTATTTTAAACATATTCTCCACCATGAAAGAATGCATCTATAAAGGATGCCATACTACGGGCATACTTCCGGGTGGGTTAAAGGTAGAACGCCGAGCTTCTAAATTGAATAAGCGTATTGTGAAGGATCGTCCCTACGATGATTTTGCCTCTTGGCTGGAAGCAATTCGTTTGGGAGGAAAGGATTTTGGATATATTCTGGACTGCGTTAGCTGTTTTGCCCTGGCGGTGAATGAAGAAAACGCCTCCTTTGGGAGAGTGGTGACAGCACCTACAAATGGAGCAGCGGGTGTGATACCCGCTGTCTTACAATATTATATTACGTTTTACGACGCGTTTAACGATCAAAAGATTATTCAATTCATTGCGGCAGCATCTGAGATAGGATCGATTTTTAAGAAAGGTGCTACGATATCGGCCGCAATGGGCGGATGCCAAGCGGAGATTGGGGTATCTTCGGCGATGGCGGCGGGCGCACTCACCGAGTGTCTTGGCGGCTCACAGCGCCAAGTATTGATGGCGGCAGAGATTGCGATGGAACATCACTTGGGTTTAACCTGTGACCCGATAGGCGGGCTGGTGCAGATTCCATGCATTGAGCGCAATACCATGGGCGCCATCAAAGCGATTACCGCAGCACAGCTTGCTTTGCAATCTAATCCAGAAAAAGCCAAAGTGAGCTTAGATGCAGTAGTTGGCACGATGTGGGCCACTGCGCAAGATATGAATGTAAAATACAAGGAGACCGCAGACGGCGGACTAGCTGTAAAAGTACCGCTCAGTCTCCCTGAATGTTAATCTGTAGCTAAAAATAAGGCTTGCTCCCGCGGAGGGATTAAACCTAAGCGTTGTGCCTCACTAAATAGATAATTGACGGAAGCACGGCCTTTGTCACCCAAGTTTTCTGAATAAGTATTCACATACAAGTCGATGTGTTGATACATTACCGATTCCTCCATTTCCTGTGCGTGACTCCGAATATAATCCAAACCTGATTTTGGATTGGCGAAAGCAAAACGCACACTATCAGCGATCAGCTTGTTCACCTGCTGTTTGACCGTTTGCGGTAGCGATCGTTTGATGACAATACCACCGAGTGGAATAGGATATCCTGTTCCTTTCTCCCAAAATTCTCCGAGATCCTGCGCCTTGAATAAACCGCGTTCACTATAGGTGAAACGATTTTCATGAATAATCAAACCGACATCTACCCGACCATCCAAAACAGCGCTTTCTATATCAGAAAAAACGAGCTCTTCTTTATTAACCAATTGAGGGTATGCCAGGCCAAGTAGAAAGTTCGCTGTGGTATACTTTCCAGGAATGCCTATCCGCAGATCCAGAAGATCTGCCGGCAGATCTTGACCGGCATATTTTGACAGACGCGCCGCAAGATCTTTATCTTTTGTTATTAACAACGGGCCTACTCCAAAACCTAATGCACTACCAGCATCGAGCAGCTCATAATCTTCTGATGCGTACGCGAATGCATGGTAGCTCAGCTTGGTAATATCCAATTGCTGCGCAAAAGCCATTTTGTTCAATGTCTCCACGTCATGATAGCTCGGCTCGAAAGAAAGATCTCCAGTATCTATCTTGCCGTGAATGAGCGCATCGAAGATAAACGTATCATTCGGGCACGGAGAAAAACCTAGACTTAGCTTCATCGTTATTTTTTCCTATTTTTAAATACCTAACAGATCACGGTTAAAACCTTCGTCGGAACCTGTAGACGCGAAATCATCAAACGCCTTCTCCGTTACCTTGATAATATGCTCGCGAATAAACTGTGCACCTTCTGTAGCACCATCCACACTGTTTTTGATGGCACATTCCCATTCCAGCACAGCCCATCCTTCATAATCGTATGCGGCTAATTTGCTAAAAATAGATTTGAAATCTACCTGCCCATCTCCCAGAGAGCGGAATCGGCCAGCTCTATCTAACCAATTGCTATAACCTCCATATACACCTTGTTTGCCTGTCGGGTTGAATTCAGCATCCTTCACATGAAACATTTTAATACGCTCATGATAATGATCAATATAGCTTAGGTAATCCATTCCTTGCAACAATAAGTGCGATGGGTCATATAACAAGCAAGCTCGAGGATGGTTATTAGCCGCTTCCAGAAAGCGCTCGTACGAAACACCATCATGCAGATCTTCTCCTGGATGTACTTCGTAACATAAATCGATCCCATTGCGATCGAACTCATCTAGAATAGGTAGCCAGCGACTGGCCAATTCTTTGAAGCCTGTTTCCACCAGCCCGGCAGGGCGTTGTGGCCACGGATAGACCATATGCCATAGTAACGAGCCGCTAAATGTAGCATGCGCATTCAAACCTAAATTGGCCGAGGCTTTAGCGGCTAATTTTAACTGATCTATCGCCCAGGCAGTACGCGCCTTTGGGTTGTTGCGCACGGCCGCAGGAGCGAATCCGTCAAACAACTTGTCGTAGGTGGGATGAACGGCCACCAACTGCCCTTGCAAGTGCGTCGATAGTTCTGTAATCTCCACACCAATTTCCGATAATCGGCCTTTGATCTCGTCTGCATATGTTTTGCTCTCCGCTACTTTTTGTAGGTCAAAGAATTCAGGATCGTTGGTGGGTACTTGCACGCCAACGTAGCCCAATGATTTCGCCCATTCGGATATATTTTCTAACGTATTGTAAGGTGCGGTATTATCAATAAATTGTGCTAAAAAGAGGGCGGGCCCTTTTACTGTTTTCATGGTCATTTCGTCTTTTATACGTTTTAAAGGTACTAAAAATATCCCCGTTCCCCGAAGTTCTTCCTTGTGTAAACACCACACCTGGATGGATTACGCAGAACTGCTCTTCTGTCCGATGAGTTTACATTCAAACAACGTAAAATTCCGTAACTTTGCCCCCGTGCAAGGAAACACTCAACGCTACTTTTTGGAAATCGCATATAAGGGTACTGCCTACCATGGGTGGCAAATCCAGCAGAATGCTATCTCTGTACAGGAGAAGCTGCAGCTGGCCCTGAAAACGGTTTTGCGCCAAGAGGTCGAGACCACTGGTGCCGGCCGTACGGATACGGGCGTACATGCAACTCAGTTGTACGTGCATGTAGACATTCCTTCCGAAAAGATCGACTCTTCGAAAAAATTTGTACATGCATTAAATGCTGTTCTTCCGTCGGATATTAGTGTGAAAAGGATTTTGAAAGTACATTCCGATGCACATGCTCGTTTTGATGCCGTATCCAGATCGTACGAGTATCATATACATCTTGGTAAAAATCCTTTTTTGGAAGACGCATCCTGGTTGCTTCGCGACACTCCGGACATATCTAAAATGAATGAAGCCGCAAAGCTGTTGCTCGGAAAAAAAGATTTTGGCTGCTTTAGCAAAGCACACACGCAGGTATTTACGAATATTTGCACGATCCAAGAGGCGCGATGGGTAATGAATGGCGAACGATTGACTTTCCATATTACTGCTGATCGCTTTTTACGCAACATGGTCCGCGCGATTGTAGGTACACTGCTTGAGGTAGGCGCAAAAGGCAAACCTGTGGAGCATGTATCTGAAGTGATCGCTAGCCAAGATCGTGGCCAAGCCGGAGCTTCGGTGCCAGCGCGTGGCCTCTACCTTACCCAAATTATCTACCCTTATATCGATCAACCATCGTGAAGAAAGAACAAGTTGCTGGAAACGCCTACGACACCAAATTACTAAGTCGGCTGGCAAAATATATTCGTCCATACCGCACCGTATTTTGGATTTCTGTCGTGTTGACGATCCTATTGGCGGCAGTAGCACCAGCGCTCCCGATGTTGGTGGAGCATACGGTGGATCGCCACATTTTATCTGGAAATACCGCTGGCTTAACGAACATGCTGATTGCCATGATTGGGTTGCTTATCTTGCAAACCGTCATCCGGTATTTTCATACGCTAATGACTAATACCTTGGGCCAATCTGTGATCCGCGATATTCGTGTTCAGGTGTTCGAGCATATTACCAACTTGCGGCTCAAGTATTTTGACAACACCCCAATTGGACGATTAATTACCAGAACGATTTCTGATCTGGAAACAATTGCGAATATTTTCTCCGAAGGATTGATTCAGATTATCGGCGATCTATTACAGCTTGTGGTGATTTTGCTAGTGATGTTTTACACAGACTGGCGGCTTACATTGGTTATTCTTATCCCCATGCCGTTGATGATTGCCGCAACGTACATCTTTAAAGAAGCCATGAAGTCCGCATTCCAGAGTGTACGCACGTGGGTGTCTAACCTGAATACTTTTCTACAAGAGCACATTTCGGGCATGGCCATCATTCAGTACTTCGCTCGCGAAGATCAAGAAATGCGGAAATTTAAAGAGATCAATGCCGAGCATCGAAACGCACATATCCGCGCAAACTGGTATTTCTCTATTTTCTTTCCTGTGCTAGAAGTGATTGTAGCAATTTCGACGGGCTTATTGGTATGGTACGGCTCCAAGCAGATCTTGGCTGATGTGATCACCCCTGGTGTGGTGGTCGCCTTCCTGATGTACATTACGATGATCTTTCGCCCGATAAGGGAGCTTATCGACAAATTCAACACGTTACAGATGGGTATGGTATCTGCTGAACGTATTTTTGAGGTACTGGATACGAACGAGTTTACGCCAGACCAAGGAGAATATCGACCAGATACAGTACGCGGGAAGATTGAATTCAAGAATGTGTGGTTCGCTTATAATGAGGAAAAATGGGTACTCAAAGACATCAGTTTTACAGTACAACCTGGAGAAACGCTCGCACTGGTTGGCGCTACCGGAGCAGGAAAATCCTCGACCATTAATATTCTAAGTCGTTTTTATGAGATTCAGCGTGGGCAGATACTACTCGACGGTGTGGATATTCGCGAGTACGACTTATCTTACTTAAGGCAAACGATTTCTACGGTATTGCAAGATGTATTTCTGTTTTCAGACACCATTTTACATAACATCAACCTGTACGATGAGACCATCTCAATGGATTCCATCGTCGATGCCGCCAAGAAGGTGGGCGCACATGAATTTATAGAACGGCTGCCGAGCGACTACCAGTATCAGGTTCAAGAACGGGGATCCACTTTATCAGCGGGTCAAGGCCAATTGATCTCTTTTATCAGAGCATTAGTGCACGATCCTAAAATTCTGATCTTGGATGAGGCAACTTCTTCTGTAGATACCGAAACGGAACAATTGATACAATCTGCTATTGAAAATCTAATGGATGGACGCACAGCTATTGTGATTGCACACCGCTTATCGACTATCCAGCGGGCAGATAAAATCATTGTATTAGACAATGGAGAAATGCTAGAAAAGGGATCTCATCAGGAATTGCTCGCACTAGATGGTGCATACAGGAGATTGTACGATCTTCAATTCAATTCTTCTGGACTATAAAACAATTCACCCTTGCTGCGGGAACTGCCACTGCACGTAGTTAATGTTCTTGTCGTCTGCCAAGTATTTCTTTTCGTAATAAGTTTTAATCGATAGTACGTCGTCCACTAAAGCAGAAGCATACAAGTCTGTCGTTTCCTTAGTAATCGGCATTTTGCCTGCTGCGATTTGTTCTAACGTGTAGGCATAAAATTCATCATTATCCGTCTTTAGATGCATGATGCCGTCATCTTGCAAGATAATTTTGTATTTCTGCATAAAGCGCGGACTAGTTAGTCGCTTTTTTTCACGACTGTCTTGTGGCTGCGGGTCAGGGAAAGTTATCCAAATTTCAGCAACTTCATTCTCCGCAAAATGCTCCAGAATGCTCTCGATCTGAATGCGTAAAAATCCGACATTGTGAATTCCTTCTTCCAAGGCAGTTTTCGCACCGCGCCAGATTCGGTTGCCTTTGAAGTCTACACCGATGAAGTTAATGTCTGGAAAAAGCTTGGCTAGGTTAACAGTATATTCCCCTTTTCCACAGGCCAATTCCAACACAATTGGTTGATTATTGCCAAAGAAATCTTTGGCCCATTGCCCTTTAAAATCTTTACCAGCATCCAGTTGAACCACATTTTTAAATGTAGCCACCTCTGCAAATCTGCGTAGTTTGTCTTTACCCATTACTATACTGTACTTTATTATGCTATTGTCGACAGGGTCATCATCTGTCCAAAAAAATGGCTTGATACAGACGCTGCTGCAATATAGCCGGCGCAAAAATAACCTTATATTTGTTGTATTACGAATAGAGGGAAGGTATATTCAGAAAAAACAGCGAAAACTTCTCTTTTACACGCATCTGTAAATGAATACTGTGGATAAAAAAGCTAAAATTTATGTTGCCGGACATCGGGGTATGGTGGGTTCTGCCATTCATCGGATGTTGCAGAAAGCAGGATACGAAAATATCCTAACCAGAACTTCCTCCGAATTGGACTTACGTGATCAAACAGCAGTTGCTCAGTTTTTTGCAGAAGAAACGCCAGAATATGTTTTTTTGGCGGCCGCAAAAGTGGGTGGCATCGTTGCTAACAATACGTATCGGGCAGATTTTATATATGAAAATTTAGCGATACAGAACAACGTAATTCATCAAGCACATGTGCATCAGGTAAAGAAGTTAATGTTTCTGGGATCTTCCTGTATTTATCCGAAAATGGCGCCACAGCCATTAATGGAAGATTATCTATTAACGGGATTATTAGAACCGACAAATGAACCGTATGCCATTGCCAAGATTGCTGGTATCAAAATGTGTGAAGCGTATCGCGCGCAATACGGCTCTAACTTTATCTCGGTGATGCCGACCAATCTATACGGCATTAATGATAATTATCATCCAGAAAACTCTCATGTTCTCCCTGCATTAATTCGCAGATTTCATGAAGCTAAGGAGCAGCAGTTAGAAGAAGTGGTGATTTGGGGCTCTGGCACGCCTATGCGCGAATTTTTGTATGCTGACGATCTTGCAGAGGCCTGTCTTTTCTTGATGGAGACGTACAGTGAAAGCGGATTTATCAACGTGGGCGTTGGTGAAGATATTAGCATCAAAGATTTAGCGCAGCTTATTAAACAAATTGTGGGTTATGAAGGAGCTTTACGATATGATAGTACTAAGCCAGACGGAACTCCTCGTAAGCTAATGGACGTTCAGCGATTGCATGCTCTGGGCTGGAAACACAAAACTGCACTGGAAGATGGTATCTTGTTAGCCTATCAGGATTTTCAAAGCAAACAGCGCGATTGAAAAGACAGTCTTTATTGATATAATTCTGAAGCTCGCAAACGTATTTTTTTAGAAATTTTTCAAAAAAAGCGTTGCCAATAGGGCGAACGCTTTTTAATATATTTTGAAAATTTAGTAAATCTAATAGGCTTCACTATCCTTCGGGATACCGTATTTGTTTCCTTCTACAGCCTCTTCGGCTGTAATTTCACCTGGCAGTAATTTCGCTTTTTTAACCTTCTTTTTAGGTCGGATAAAATTCGCTATTCCAGAAACAGCGCTCGAAATGCTGTTTTGATTCACTTGCCCTACAGCTGTTTCCGAAGCAACAGTTACAACGGCCTTCTTGAACCAACCCGCATTCTTTAAAAGCGTACGGTTAAGTACCAAAGGTGTTGCTAAACGCAACACTTTAGTGATCCAATCAGATTTGCCGGTACTCTTTCCACTATTTGCAGTGAAAGAGGATACCACATCACGCACGCGGCTCACACCAGGCACGTGAGCGGTAATCATATTGACAAACCGAACCGGAGCCTCGATTTTGTGTTTTAATAGCTTATACTGTGTACCAAAGTACAACTCCTGTTCGTCTCGAAGAATACTAATCCGGTCAATCTCGTTTAACAGATCATCGATATTAGTAATCTTATTTCTCAACTCTTTGTTCGTACTCATCTTCTATGATTTCTATTTCTTCCTTAATCTTAGCAGCGTCCTCTTCAGCTTTTGCGGCCTTCTTTCGCAATCGGCTTAACCGGTCTTCTTCCAGGTGATCATCTTCCTCATGCCATTTTCCTAATATCTTTCGAATGGTAAGATCCATCAGCGTGAGCTCTAGCTTACTCTTTGTTAAGTTGATAAGCACTATGATCAACGCAAATGCAATTCCAGCCGCTAAAAATCCCAGAGCATAGTTATTAAATAACTGACCTAAATAAAAAGCAAGCGCCATTGCTAAGAAGAAAACTACCAATAAAGCAAGAAGAATCTTGCTAATATCCAGCACCAACGCAGCTAAAATCCGGGAACCACGAGCGATAGCACGTAATTTTACTAATTCTAACTGCGTATCTACGTATTCCTTTAGTTTACTCAATGATCCTGAAAACGAAAACTTTTGATCCATCATGCAAATATGGGTTTCGAGGAATCTGTTGACCAATCTAAATCAGCCAAGATTCCCCTAACTTGTGTTAATTAATAAGTCTATGCACAAGGCATAGATAGTCATTTTAAGCGTGCTCTTCGATCTCCTCGTCTACAATTTCTCCCGCTTTCGCTGCTTTAGACTTCAAAGAGGCTACTAATTTCTCACGTAAATCACTCAATTGATCTAACTGCTCCTCTGCACGTTCTTTAATTGCATCACCCAGATCACTCAGTGATTCATTCAACTTATCACGAGTTTCAGATCCTTTTTCTGGAGCAAACAATACACCCAAAACTGTTCCTGCCGCCAAACCGGTTAACAATGCTGTTAAAACTTTTCCGCTATAATTCATGTGTATAAATATTAAAATATGACAATTGTGATGATTGACTAATAGAATAACAGTAAAAATATCAAAGTGTTTTTAACTGTACATTGAAAAACAATACCAGTTTTAAAAAAGAAAGTTATTATATTTTAAAGAACAATTTTATCTTTATATATTTTAATACAGCTATTGAATAAATATACCGAATTATGCTCGTAAAAACGCACGCTAGTTCTTGTTATGGGATCGATGCCACCAGTATTGGAGTGGAGGTAAACATTACGACGGGCACTAAATATTATATTGTTGGCCTCCCAGATAACGCGGTTAAAGAAAGTTTACAACGTATTGAAAGCGCTATCGCCGCCGTGGGGTGCCGCATGCCGCGCCAGAAAATTGTCGTTAATTTATTCCCTGCAGACATTCGCAAAGAGGGTTCTGCTTACGACCTCTCCATTGCAGTGGCCATTCTAGCAGCATCCAGCCAATTACAACATACGCATCTAAACCAATATACGATCGTAGGCGAATTGTCATTAGACGGTTCGCTACAAGCCATTCGTGGTGCACTATCCATCGCATTACAAGCAAAAAAGGATGGCTTCAACGGTATTATCCTTCCAGCAGCAAACGCGCCGGAAGCCGCAGTGGTCGATGGCTTGGAGGTATATGGCGCTACGCACCTACGCCAAGTGATTAATCACTTGGAAGGGGGAGAAAAGATCCTTCCTATGCAGGTGGATATACAAGCGCAGTTTTCCCAGCAGTTGGATGCCCATGATCTGGACTTTGCAGATGTGCAAGGACAAGAGAACATAAAGCGTGCATTAGAAATTGCGGCGGCGGGTGGTCACAACTTGATATTAATCGGCCCTCCAGGGGCTGGCAAAACGATGTTGGCGAAGCGTTTGTCTACAATCCTGCCACCACTCACACTAGAGGAATCATTAGAAACAACTAAAATACATTCTGTAGCGGGGCAGCTCAATGCAAAAGATTCGATTATGACGATTCGTCCATTCCGAGCACCGCACCACACCATTTCCAACATTGCCTTAGTTGGAGGAGGCAATAATCCACAGCCTGGAGAGATCTCTCTCGCACACAATGGGGTTCTGTTTCTGGATGAACTTCCAGAATTCAAGCGTAACGTTTTGGAGGTGATGCGGCAACCGCTGGAAGCCCGTAATATTACTATCTCTCGCGCCAAGTTCAGTGTGGATTATCCCGCAAGTTTTATGTTAATCGCGTCCATGAATCCCTGCCCTTGTGGGTATTACAATCATCCAGAAAAAAATTGTACGTGCAGTGCACAGGTCGTACAGAGGTACTTAAGCAAGGTGTCGGGCCCTTTGATGGATCGTATTGATCTACATGTAGAAGTAACGCCCGTGGCGTTCAAAGAGCTCAGTGCTCAGAAAGGAAGCGAAAAAAGTATAGACGTGCGCGAACGGGTTACACTAGCTAGAGAACGGCAAGCAAGGCGATTTAGCGGGCAAGTCAACACCTACAGTAATGCCCAAATGAGCCCAGCATTAGTAAGAAAAATATGTCGTTTGGATGAGCATAGCCAGCAACTGCTGAAATCAGCGATGGAGCGACTGGGGCTTTCTGCACGTGCCTACGATCGGATATTGAAAGTAGCACGCACCTTGGCAGATATGGAATCGGCAGAAGATATACAGGTTCATCATGTTGCCGAAGCGATCCAATACAGAAGCTTGGATAAAGCGAGTTGGGTGAACTAAATTCCGAATTGCTCCAGAAAATGGCGTAAGATCCAGGGATAAAGCATAATGGTTAACACCAAGCCTGTCAGCGCACCAAATAGGTGGGCGTCATGATTAATACCGTCGCGTGCATTCTTTGCTGCCCAAATACAATAGCCCAAGTAAAGAAATCCAAACACGAAAGCCGGAATAGGAATCGCAAAAAATAAATAAAGTAAGGTACGCGGATAAAATAAGATGAAGCTGAACAATACAGCACTAATCGCTCCCGAGGCACCCAGGCTGTGGTAGCCATAATTATCTTTTTGCTGCAGGATAGTCGGAATATCGCTTAACACCAAAGCAACTACGTACATCCCGGCGAAATAGACGTGACCAATAGAACCACTTTGTGCGACTAACAACGCCTCCAAAGCAAACCCAAAAAAATAGAATGTGATCATGTTGAACAGCAGGTGTGACCAATCTTTATGGATCATACCACTAGTAATGACTGTAAACCACTTACTACGATCGCGATACACAGAATAGGGGTGCAACATCATACGACCATATAGCTCCGGTTGAGAAAATGCATATATACTCAAACCTACCGTGAAAGCAAAAATAACACTTGCTACAGGCGTATTAATAATATAATCTGATAACATCGTTTAAAATCTATCTTCCGTCAAAAAAACATAAAGTTGCTCTGGACCATGGCCACCATCCATGGCAGTATAGCCGATAGCATTGCTACAACTTGGTCCAGTAATCGTAGTAAGCATCGAGGGTATCTCTTCAGGATAACGCTCCTGTACTTTTTTGAAAGCATGCTTCAGATCCATCACCAATTGTGAGGCAGTTGCAAAAACAAAATGAACAGGCGAATAAATAGGCAACCTCCTACCTGAAGGACTTGCATTAGACAACAAAACACTTCCAGTTCTAGCAATCAACGATTCACAAGAGGTTATACCGATTTCCACTTGGTCTAACTCCTGATCCGTACGCAGGTACGGAAATCCATACTGATCCAACAACCGTTGTAATTGGGGTTCCCAAACCGCAATCTTAGTGAGCTTCAGTCTCTCTATTAGTACCACGAGATTTTCGATCAGGTCTACTTCCCCGTCACAATAAATGAAATTTCCGCCGGCAGCCGTCAGCTCATGTGCAAAGGTGACATCGAGCGCTTCTTCCTCATCGGCGAAAAGCGGTGCGTCCTCAAAATCAGGATATGGATTCTCCCGCTTATGAAGCAATGCCTGCCTAATTTGCTTGAGCATCTTCTCTTTAGCTGTTGTATTACGGATATTCATAGTAAAAAAGGTGCAGCAAAGTAATTCGGCTGCACCTTCTAATTTAGTTAAAAACTTATTCTTATAATCTTATTCATTCGATGGGTTCTTCGCCTCTGGCTGATCTCCCTCTACAATATCATCCTGAATTGGAGGCAATTGCAAGTCGGTCTGTGGTACACCACCGCCATCTACACCACCATTCACAAACTCTTCATAAGTCGTTCTATTGGAAAAAGGTCTTTTACCCAATAACTCCTCTAAATCAGACTGGAATAAGATCTCTTTTTTCAATAGCTTTTCTGCCACACTGATTAAACCCTCTTGCTTATCCAGCAAAAGCTGACGAGTACGCTCGTATACCGTAGAGATAATGTTACGTACCTCCACATCGATCAACTCTGCCGTCTGGTCAGAATACGGTTTTTGAAACTGTGCATCACCACTTCCGTCTCGGAAAGATACATTGCCCACTTTATCATTCATACCATATACCGCCACCATGGCATACGCTAACTGTGTGATACGCTCTAGATCGTTCTGTGCGCCTGTACTTATTCTGCCAAACGTAATATCCTCTGCCACGCGACCACCCAATGTCATAGACATGCTGTCTACCAACTGCTCGGTCGTGTACAAGAACTGCTCTTTAGGTAAGTATTGCGCATAACCTAAGGCAGCCACACCGCGAGGTACAATAGATACCTTTACCAGTGGATCTGCATGCTCCAAAAACCAGCCTGCAATGGCATGACCCGCTTCATGGTAAGCAACGATCTTCTTCTCCTCAGGAGAGATAATCTTGTTCTTTTTCTCCAATCCGCCAATCACACGATCTATCGCATCTTGGAAATCTTGCATATCAATAGCAGACTTATTTTTACGGGCAGCAATTAAAGCCGCTTCATTACACACATTGGCAATCTCTGCACCGGCAAAGCCTGGGGTTTGAGCAGATAATTTCTTTGCATCTACTTCTTCAGATAGCTTCAATGGTTTCAAATGTACCTTGAAGATATGCTCGCGGCCAATAAGATCTGGCTTATCAATAGAAATCTGACGATCGAAACGTCCCGGACGCAATAAAGCAGAGTCCAAAACATCCAATCGGTTAGTAGCAGCTAAGATAATGACACCAACATTAGTACCAAAACCATCCATCTCCACCAAAAGCTGATTCAATGTGTTTTCGCGCTCGTCATTTCCGCCCATCACCGAGTTCTTACCCCGCGCACGACCAATAGCATCGATCTCATCAATAAAGATAATACAAGGCGCTTTTTCCTTTGCCTGCTTAAAGAGGTCACGTACACGCGATGCTCCTACTCCAACAAACATCTCCACGAAATCGGAACCTGATAAAGAAAAGAAAGGTACTTGCGCTTCTCCAGCAACCGCTTTAGCTAGTAAAGTCTTTCCGGTTCCCGGAGGGCCTACTAACAAGGCGCCTTTTGGAATCTTACCACCCAGATCGGTGTATTTTTTCGGATTTTTCAGAAAATCAACGATCTCCATCACCTCGGTCTTAGCTTCTTCTAAGCCTGCCACGTCGTTAAACGTAATATTGATTTGCGATTCTTTATCAAAAAGCTGCGCTTTAGATTTACCAATATTGAAAAGTTGTCCGCCGCCGCCAGCGCCACCACCACTCATACGGCGCATCAAGAACATCCAGAGCGCTACTAAAATGACTAGTGGTAAGATGAACGACACCAACCAACCTGCCCAAGGATTCGAACGATCCTCGTAATTAACAGATACCTCTGTATGGTCGGCTGCTAAACTATCCTGAGACGTCTTCAACTTAGATTCCAATATCTCGGCAGATGGTTCTGTGAAAAGATACTGAGGACCCACGTTTGGAGATAAGGCTAATGCATTATCTCTTGGCGCGACATCTTTGTACTTGTCATCCTCTTTGAGCTTGTCTTTTTTGATATACACTTCTACTTCCAACAGATCGTTGTTTTTGTAGGCCACCAAACGATCTACATCGCCGGGAATTAACATTTTGGTTTCGAATTCCCGATAGGTAATCCGCTTCGAAGGCTCGGAGCGGAAGAAATATTGCAAACCGATAAAACCAATGATCATCGCTATCCAAATCCAGATCATACTGAATCTTGGCGGCATTGGCGTAATTTTTTTATTTGGTATTTTCTTCATTTTCTACATTGATAGTTGAGACATCTGTCTCGTTAGGCACTCTGGTAGGCTTGGGTGACGGCATCACCCCAAAGATCTTCGATTCCATAATGGTTACGCTTATCCGTTTTGAATATATGCACCACTACATCAACAAAATCCAGTAAAATCCACTCGCCATTTCCTTGGCCCTCTTTACGCCAAGGATCCTGGCCTAAAGCTTTATATACTTCATGTTCTACACTATTGGCTATCGCATTCACCTGAACATTGGAATCGGCATGGCAAATCACAAAATAATCTGAAACCGATCCATTCACCTCCCGCATATCCAACCGCACAATCTCGTTTCCTTTTTTCTCCTGCATCCCCAACACGACAATCTCTGCCAAATTCTCTGACGACAATAACTTTTTGTCTTTACTCATTAAAAAATATTCTATTTTTGGTGTGAGTCACTCATATTTATTCCTTTGCAAAATAACACATTTTCGGGAGATTTCGCCGGTCAGAACATAATTATCGTAGATAATGTATCCTCTACGAATGACTACTTGAAAGCACTAGCTTCAAATTTCAAGCCATGCGACAACTTTACTGCCATTATGGCAAAACACCAATCCAAAGGCCGCGGACAACGTGACAACTCATTCCATAGTGACGAGGGCAAGAGTCTGACATTTAGCTTCATTTTGTTTCCTAAACAATTAGTAGTGGATGATGTTTTCGCGATTCAAACATTGATTAGCCTAAGCTTGTATGATTGGCTAAGTCAATATACAGATCAGTGTCGGATTAAGTGGCCTAACGACATGATGTTGGGCGATAAGAAGGTTTGTGGTGTGCTCATCGAAAATACCATATCTGGGTCACAAATTCGATACAGCATTGTAGGCATCGGTATTAATATTGCCCAAAGTGAACTGCCAGAAGATATCGCGCATAAAGCCACCTCTTTATTGATACATGTGCCTGACCTAGTCGCACAGCCGATGGAGGAGCATTGTGCCACACTCTTAAGTACGATTCAGGAGCGATACGAAGCAGATTGGTCACATCCAGCACGTTTGCTGAATGAATATAATAAACTCCTATACCGCAAGGGAGAGTTAAGCCGATTCGAGGCTGGTGGCACCGTTTTTCAAGGCACCATCTCTCATGCAGATAATCGGGGAATTTTACATATCGATCATGGCGATGTCATCAAGCAGTATTACTTCAAAGAAGTTACCATGCTTCGGTAATTTTATTTCCTATCTTTGACTAACCGTTAAACCCATTTCATATTTATGGGTCTTAATAAAACCGGCTACACAAGCCGTTTAAATTGAATAAAACGTATGAAAAAAGCAGTATTAGCATTCACTATTGTATTTTTTGCGCTTTCTGGCGCTTTTGCTCAAATACATACTCCTGTAAAATGGACAGTAGCAACGAAGAAGTTGAATAATAACGAAGCTGTCGTATTTATTAAAGCGACCATAGAGAATGGTTGGCATATTTACAGCACGGCGGTACCTAATGGTGGCCCAATCGCAACAAGCTTCACTTTTGCAAAATCTAATGACTTCGCATTAAATGGTAAAACATTGGAACCAAAACCAAAGTCCAAATACGAAGAGGTCTTCAAAATGGATGTTCCTTATCACAGTAACGAGGTTGTTTTCCAGCAGAAAATAAAGTTAAACGGCAACAAAGCCACCAAAGTATCAGGTACGGTTGAGTTTATGGCTTGTGACAAATCACAGTGCTTGCCGCCGGACGAATATAGCTTTTCGGTCACCGTAAAATAATGATACGGTAAATAACTGTATATAAAAGGCAGCCTTATCTGCCTTTTTTTTATTTTTACGACGTTTTCAATTTCGCATATGAAGCTTGCATCAATTTATCTATCCATAATTAGTGTCCTACTTTGCCTGTCTTTGGGCACATTATCTACTCACGCACAGGATACGCTGATTCCTTTTGAAGATGTAGAATTTTCAGAATCATCGGCTCCAGAAAGTGAAGCAGAATTACTGGAAGTGCCTACCGATCTTCAATTTGAAGACGGAACGGATACATCTCTGAACGAAGATGAAGTAATAGATGAGGTACAAGCAGCACAAACCCAAGATGAAAAACAATCGCTTTGGGGGATTTTTATCGCTGGCTTGTTGGGAGGTTTCGCGGCATTCATTATGCCCTGCATCTTTCCAATGGTGCCTTTGACGGTTAGTTTTTTTACGAAGCAATCGAAAACCCGAACGGCAGCGGTATCTCAAGCCTTATTATATGGGGTATTTATCATCGCCATTTATGTTGCTCTAGGCATGTTGATTACGGTGACCTTTGGATCCGATGCCCTCAATGCTTTGTCTACCAATGGCATATTTAACTTCTTCTTTTTCTTATTACTGGTGTTCTTTGCCGCTTCGTTTTTTGGGGCATTTGAGCTAACATTACCGAGCTCCTTTGTAAATAAAATAGATGCAAAATCAGATCAAGGAGGTTTCATTGGCTTGTTCTTCATGGCCGCTAGTTTGGCCGTTGTATCGTTTTCTTGTACTGGACCGATCATCGGCACACTCCTGGTAGAAGCCGCATCTAAAGGCGAACGTTTGGGGCCAGCTATCGGGATGCTCGGCTTTGCCATGGCTTTGGCTATTCCATTTGTTCTTTTTGCGATCTTCCCCTCGATGCTGAAATCGATGCCAAAATCGGGTGGCTGGCTCAACAGCGTGAAGATTGTATTGGCATTTTTAGAGCTGGCATTAGCGCTTAAATTTTTATCTAATGTCGATTTGGCCTACCACTGGAACTGGTTGGATCGGGAAGTTTTCTTATCGTTGTGGATTGCTATTTTCGGCTTAATGGGGTTATATCTAATCGGCAAGATTCGCTTTTCGCACGACAGCCCGCTGTCTCATCTTTCGGTACCCCGCACCATCATCGCCGTCATCGTGTTTGCCTTTGTGGTATACATGGTACCGGGATTGTGGGGAGCTCCTCTCAAATCTATTTCGGCATTTCTTCCGCCAAGCGCAACACAAGACTTTGACCTAAGCACGGGCTTTGGACAATCGGCTCCTTCCGCCTCTGCTAACTCTGCTCAGAAAAAGTATTATGATATCTTCCACAAACGTGGTACGCCTAAAGGCTTCGATCCCTATTATGATTATCAAGAAGCTTTAGCAGCCGCTAAAGAGGTAAATAAGCCTGTGCTGATCGACTTCACGGGATGGAACTGTGTAAATTGCCGAAAAATGGAGGCCAATGTATGGACGGATCCTAAAGTGGCGCAGCTTCTACAGGAAGAATTCGTGATGGCAGAGCTATTTGTAGACGATCGTACGGAGTTAGCCGAAGAGGAAAAATACACCTCCACGTACAGCGGTAAAAAAATAAAAACAATAGGTAATAAATGGAGTGATTTTCAGGCAGACACGTTCAATAGCAATTCGCAACCTTTGTATGTCATCGTAGACACTAATGGCAATGTATTGGTGCCACCAACAGGAGCAGACTATGATATTAGTAGTTATGCTGCCTATTTACAAAGTGGTATAGATGCGTTTAAAGCGAAGAAATAATGTGCTGATTTTTGTCCGTTATCTTACAAACAACTTTTGATGAGTCAAATAAAAAATATAGGAGTATTAACTTCCGGAGGAGATTCTCCCGGTATGAATGCGGGAATCCGCGCCGTGATACGAACTGGTATCTACCATGGCTTGAATATGTACGGGGTGCGTAGAGGATACGATGGCCTTGTAAACAAAGAGATCGAAGCGATGGACGCCAAATCTGTCGCCAACATCATCCAACGCGGTGGTACGGTTTTAAAAACAGCGAGGAGCGACGAATTTCGGAGCTATGAAGGTCGTAAGCGCGCTTATGAAAACTTGAAAGAATTTGGGATTGATGCCCTAGTTGTGATTGGCGGTGATGGTACCTTTACCGGAGCTTCCAAGTTTATTGAAGAGTTTGATATCCCAATTATCGGCATGCCCGGTACGATTGATAATGACCTGGCAGGAACTGATTTTACTATTGGCTACGATACCGCAATCAACACGGTGGTCGATGCAGTAGATAAGATACGTGACACGGCTGAATCACACGATCGCGTATTTGTGGTGGAAGTAATGGGACGAGATTCCGGATTAATTGCCCTACGCTCCGGCATCAGTACAGGAGCAGAAGCAGTATTAATTCCCGAACTAACGGTGGATTATGATGCCATTATGAAACGCTTGGATAAATCTCGCTCCAACAAATCTTCTCGCATCATTATTGTAGCAGAAGGCGATAAAGAGGGGGGCTTAGTAGTGGCGGATAAAATTAAAGAAAACTTCCCCCATTATGATGTGCGGGTATCGATCTTAGGCCATATCCAGCGTGGTGGTAAACCAACCTGTATGGATCGCGTGCTGGCCAGTAGATTGGGTGTAGCGGCAGTAGAGGGATTGATAGAAGGTCGCCGAGGAGAAATGGCGGGATTAATCTGTGGACAGATACAGTACACTCCTTTTGAGAAAGCGATTAAGCACATTAAACAGGTAAACACGAACCTGACTCGCATTGTAGAAATACTATCCTTGTAAACGGCTTCAACGCTACGATAAGTGGCACACATAATCATAAAAGAGCCCGCTTCCATTTAGGAAGCGGGCTCTTTAGTTTCAACCGTTTTGTAGCTATTAACGGGGATTAGTCGACATCCCAGAAGATGCGCGTCGTGCGCGTATCTTTTGCTCTTACAGCTTCATAGTTCATACTATTATTCGTCACCTCGTTAGATGGATATAGCATCCGTAACGGAGGATTTTGAAAACCATTCAGATTCGAAACAGGGAATGCTGGCAACACAGGGTATCCCGTTCTGCGGTAGTCGGCCCAAGCTTGCTCCGCTTGCAACCAACCAAAGTGCAACCATTTTTGCGTTCCGATCAATTGCAGTTTTGCTTGTGGCGCACCTTCGTAAGCGATATTAGAGGTTTTAATAAAATCTTGAACTGCGCTCGCAGTAGGTCTTGTTGCTTTCAAACTGTTGGACGACGCGCCATTCAGGTAAAAATAAAAATCTACAGACTGCTCTACAGCGGTCTCATAAGCTGTACGTGCCGCAGCTGTACTTCCCCAACGTTCTTGCGCCTCTGCTTTGATGAAGTTCACCTCAGAAGTCGTCATTAATACGCCTGGAAGGTTATTGTTGATCCACATAGTGGCCGAGTCTACAATCGCGAAACGGCGTAATGTCGCGTTGGCATACTCTGCATCAGCTACCGCTTCACTGGTGTTAATAGGCAAAGCCTGAAACTCTGCATTCGGGATCACGCGACCTCCTTCTGTTCTACCATATTTACCAAATAGGGCATCCATACGAGGGTCATTAGCTGTTTTCAACACCGTATTCAACATATAATCCGGTGCATAATGCGTGTTCAATTCACGCACAGCATCCAATAGGCTGGATGTATACGTCGTCAACTTTTGATTCAACACATCATGGCGCCCGCCTGCCTCTAAAGAAGCCTGTGTACCATCAATCAAAGGATACATTTCTGGCGCATTTAGCATAGCCATAATGTCTGTACGTGCTCTGGTTTCGTCCGACTTAGAAATTTGCATTAACAGACGTAATCTCAACGAGTTGGCATATCTGCGCCATTTCTCGCCATTGCCTCTGTTGATGATATCTGCACGGATAAAATCGTTGGTATTCTGATAGGTACTGAAGAATTCAGCGGCCTCTGCAAATGCCGTGATAAATTGGTCATACAATTCTTTTTGATCGTCGAATTTGCCTAACATAATCTGATCTGTTGCAGGCAAGCTTCCCGCTTCGCTGAAGGGAATATCACCAAAGTTGTTGACCAACTTCGCAGCTTGACCATACACAATTACGCGTGTAGCATGCATAAATGCATCGTACTCCGTACGCTCTGCCTCTGGCATTGCCGCATACGTGCGCTCCATCACCCGAAATACGCCCAACATACCCGGAGAATAAAAATCTCTCCAATAGTCGTTGGTATACGAGTCTTGTTGTTGGTACATCGTATTATTGATACCGAAGTATGTGGTTTGCGTGTAACGTGCATGATGTGGCAATACGAATGTACGGTAATGCCAGTATTCAGAGCGTAAGCGCGAATTGTTTAATATCTGAGTCATAAAAGCCCGGATATTAGGGATGTCCGTTTGCTCTGGATCCATGTAGCGGTTCTCCAACTCAGTCTTGCAGGACTGCACTGCGGTCAAAGAAAGCGCGGCGACCAGTAGACAGATAATATTTCTTAACTTTTTCATGTTTGTTTGTTTTTAACTGCTGTACGTCCTAGAAATTAGCATTTAACGAGAAGCCAAAACTTCTGGTGGCTGCCGTAGAGCCGATATCGATTCCCTGAGAATACCAGAAATTTCCGACTGGTGACTCTGGATCAATGTTTTTGATGGTTCTATAGAAGTAGAACAGGTTACGACCTACTAAGGATACACGTAGATTATTCATCTTCAAGCGATCGCTGAATGAGCTCGGTAGTCTGTAGCTAATTACTGCCTCACGTAGTTTGATGAAGTTATTGTCTAATACCGCTGCTTTTTCATTCCACGCATCATTACCCCAGTAGAAATTATTCATATAGTATTCGGCACCACTAAGGTTTACCGTATTCGCTTCACCGGTATTTTCATTCACTCCTTCCAACGTGATGCCTGTCTCGCGATACTCTAAGGTACTTTCTAGACGACCCGCACCGTAAGCATATTTGTGTGGCGTAGAGATCATTTGTCCACCAAAACGATAATCTGCCGTGAAATCGATTGCGAAATCTTTGTAGGCAAAGGTGTTGCTCAAACCACCGATAGCTTTCGGCATAATATTACCCGCTTTAATGTACCTGCTTTTATCAATGATGTAGTTACCTTCATCAGAGATCAACAATTGACCTTCTGCATTGGTAGCACGTGGATACACAAAGATATCGCCCAACAATTGACCCGGACGCGATTCCATGCGAATCGAACTTTGATCTGCATCGTAGAAAATCAAACTAGGCACGCCGTCGATTAACTCATCTAGACGAGAGCGATTATTCGAGAAGTTCAAACGCGTATTCCAGGTAAAATGCTCGCTACGAATTGGCGTACCTGTCAAAGACACTTCCCATCCACGGTTAGAGATACTACCCACATTCACAATTTGTGTAACCGCTCCTGTAGAATATGCATTAGACAATGGCATGATCTGATCTTTGATCTTATTGTTGTAGTAAGAGATATCCAATCCCAAACGGCTATTCAAGAATTTCAAATCCAAACCAAATTCTACCTCGGTTTTCATCTCTGGCTTAAGCTCAAAATTTCCATAGTTTTCATTCACGTTCAATGCCGGTACCGGACCATTGCCTGTGATGATAGCACTTTGCCTGAAAGCGATATTGGACACGTACATGGCTGCATCATTACCCACCAAACCGTAAGATGCACGCAACTTACCATAATTGAAGAATTCTGGCGTGTCAAATGCTTCGGTGAATACAAAACCCGTGTTTACGGATCCATATCGGTAAGGGCTGTTTTTTACGGGTAAGGAAGAAGAGTATTCTTGGCGACCGGTAGCCTCCAAGAACAAGTAATTACGGTAGCTAAAGTTAGCTAATCCGAAATACGCATACTTGATCAGTTGTTTACGAATGCTCGTCGTGGTAGCTTGCGCAAAGGTGTTGCTTAAACTAAACCAGTTTGCCGTAACCAAACCACCCTCTGTACTCGACGATTGATCATTATAGTCTTCCATCCGCGACTGGAAACCTCCAGTCAAGCTGAAATCCACATCGTCAGAGATTTTGTCGGCATAGGTTAGTAAAGCATCACCGTACACGATAGAATACAATCCTTTATTAACGGAATATCTACCGGTACTATTTGTTTCATTGAACCGCGTAGCATATTCATTATGCTCTTTGTTTTCGATGTTTAACGAAGTCACGTCTGTTCCCAAACGACCTCTCAAACTCAATTTATCCACGATCTTCCAGTTCATCGTCGCACTAGATAGGAAACGATCTTCCTTCTCCGTGTACTCATTACGATTCTGTTGCCAGAAATAGTTTAACAAGTTTGTACCACGAAATCCCAAAGGAAATTCTTCTGGACGATTAGACCCAACGGTAGAAAATTTGTACCCATCAGATGTGCGGTACAATTGATCACGCATTTTAGCTACATCTTCAGCGCCACTAAAGAAGCCACCGTAAGAAGCTAATACATCGCCCATCAATCCCGGACGGTTTTTAGTTTTGGTGCTGATATAAGAAGCCACGACATCTAAAGTCACGTCTTCGTGCATCTTGACCGTACTATTCAAGTTGAATGTACTTCTGTTTTGTCTACTTCCAGGTACAATGGCTTTGTAATCCATGTTGGATGCAGAAAAACGGTAGTTTAGCTTCTCTGTTTGGTCAGAAATACTGACATTGAAGTTACTGTTATGACCTGTTTCGAAAATATCTCC
This sequence comes from Sphingobacterium sp. lm-10, assembly GCF_023554555.1. NCBI lineage: Bacteria > Pseudomonadati > Bacteroidota > Sphingobacteriia > Sphingobacteriales > Sphingobacteriaceae > Sphingobacterium > Sphingobacterium sp. lm-10. The sequence goes on along the minus strand of NZ_JAMJWC010000002.1, from coordinate 312,262 downwards.
GTAGTTTCCTTTATTAGGAGAATAGGCACGCACCGAACCATCCCACCAGCGAACATCACCACCGTCGTATTTAGGGCCGAATTGTCCCCAAGCATTGTAGTTCAACAAGCGCTCACCTGGATAAGTAGGGTTGTTCGTGATCCAACCTTCTTCGTTAGCACCAGCCTGCAAATTCGTAGCAGCATCATATCCTGGGCCATACTCATATTGCAAGCGAGGCAGGAAAGCAGCCGTCTCGACAGAACCCGTATAGTTGAAATCGATTCCCAATCCACGACCCTTAGAACCTTTCTTTGTGGTAATGACAATAACGCCACTTGCCGCATCCGATCCGTACAACGCTGTAGCACTTGCTCCTTTCAAGATCGTCATAGATTCGATATCATTTGGATTCAAATCCAACATACCATTACCACGGATTCTGTTGTCAGACCAGATGGCCTGCCCGCCCGGATTAGTGATACCACCCGTGTTGTTCACACCAGCTGCACCACCTTGCTGATCATTCCGGATCATCACACCATCTACCACAAATAAGGGCTGACGATTGTTGCTTAAGGAGTTGATACCGCGGATCTGTAGATTTACCGCACTAGATGCACCGCCTGGAGCTGTCGTAACTTGCACGCCTGGTGCTTTACCGTACAATGCCGAACCGATGTTGGTATTTCCAGCTTCGGTCAATTCCTTAGCAGAAATAGTTGTAGCGGCATATCCCAATGCTTTCGCTTCCCGCTTGATACCCATCGCGGTAACCACGACCTCACCGACATCACTGGCATCTTCTCTCAAGACCACATTGATCGTTCTGTTGGTAGCGATAGTAAAGTCTTGAGATACGAAACCAATCATAGAGAAACGTACTACTTCTCCTGCGGCTACATTTATGCTGTATTTACCATCAGTGTTTGTTTGTGCTCCCCGATCGGTTCCTACCACACTGACTGTCACACCCGTGAGTGGACCATTTGCACCTGTCACGCGACCGCTGACAGCTTGCTGTGCGAACGTAGCTGTGGTGCATATCGATAGCAACAGCAGCAGAAGAGCGCAACATTTGTAGTGAAATTTGCTCATTTGTTGTTTGTATTTATGGTTAATAGTTTCTTAGTTTTTCACCGGTATTGTACCGTTCCATTTTGCTTTATCCAAAGCCACACATGCCCCACCGAGTAATTGTACCTGTTCTAATTCCGAGATCAGCAAACGCGTATGCTTGGATAGCCGTTCTATACTGTATTGCAATAAAGCGCTCTGGATCTGAGGAAGTAAGATCCGACCAACCTTCGCCCCGCGTCCGGATATGACGACGTATTCGGGATTGATAATGTGAATCAATGTGGCGACACCTTTGCCCAGCATAAATCCGATCCTATTGAGCACCTCCATAGACAGCTGGTCACCTTCGTTCGCTGCGTGCATCAATTGTTCTCCACGAATGTGCCCTTGTGCCTCGTACAAGCTTTTCAAGCTCGAAATTTCTCCTTCGTCCAGTCGCTTACCCGCAGACTTTACTGCTGCCGTTAGCGATGCCTCTACTTCGAGACAACCTCTTTTACCGCAAGAACACAATCTATTCTCATCAGAAAGGGGAATATGACTGAATTCTCCAGCATAGCCACTATGCCCTTTAAATAAACGGTCGTGGATGATCATGCCTAGCCCCACACCCCAATTCAAGTTCACCACCAAAACATCTTGCGATCGCTGTGCCTCACCGAAGTTCTTTTCTGCAATCGCAATGGCTGTCGAATCATTCTCCATCCAGGTCTGAATGCCGAAATGATCTTCGATAGTTTTACTAAGGTTAAATAAAGGGTGATCGGCCGAATAAGAGTGATTTTGACCCGTAGCGGAATCTACAAAACCGGGGATAGTAAGTCCGATCGCCATAATCGGTAAGCCTTCATTTATCGTCAAAACTTCCCTAATCATTCCCATAATGGCCTGCACACATTCATTGCTATTCGCCAGCGGATTTCTGATCGTTTTTATTGTATCCAAAATTTCAAAGGATAGATCATATATACCGATGCTTGTATAATATTGGTCGATGGATACCGAAAGTATTTTGGGTAGGCTTTGATGATTTAGGCGATACTGTAATGGCCTGCGCCCTCCGCTAGAAACAGCATAACCGCATTCTGAGACGATTCCCAAAGCCATCAATTCGCTGATGGTTTTAGTCACACTTGGTATACTTCTACCCGTGCGAACGGCCAATTCTGCAACCGCTTGCATTTTAGCAAAACATAAATTCTTAATAACCAGTGTCTGCACCGCATTCATAAGTAGGTATTGTAGGATCAGCCAAAGATATTGAATTTAATAATTAATTAACAAGACCTTTTTAATTTTTTTATAAACTGTCCCTTAGTTTCAATTGTAAAAATAAAACGATATAGCTGTTTTCGGCCAGCTTACTTTGTACATATGGAGTAATTCATAAGATGAATGATCATACCACTTACCTGCGAAAATTATTTTGTTGTTAGGTTGTATCTTTAAAAAGTTGCGGGCATAAAAAAAGCATCAATTTCTTGATGCTTTTTGAAGTGGAGGATACTGGGTTCGAACCAGTGACCCCCTGCTTGTAAGGCAGGTGCTCTGAACCAGCTGAGCTAATCCTCCTGTTTTTGGTGGTGGAGAATACTGGGTTCGAACCAGTGACCCCCTGCTTGTAAGGCAGGTGCTCTGAACCAGCTGAGCTAATCCTCCTGTTTTTGGTGGTGGAGAATACTGGGTTCGAACCAGTGACCCCCTGCTTGTAAGGCAGGTGCTCTGAACCAGCTGAGCTAATCCTCCTGTTTTTGGTGGTGGAGAATACTGGGTTCGAACCAGTGACCCCCTGCTTGTAAGGCAGGTGCTCTGAACCAGCTGAGCTAATTCTCCTTTTTGTTTGCGTGTGCAAATATATGCCTAAAATCTGATTTTCAAAATTATTTATCCATATTTATAGAATAAAAAACCGATTTATCGGATAATCAACAAGATACAATTTACAATTGAGCTGCTAACTTTTGTAAATCTTTTTGCAGCGTCGCAATATGAGAAGCACGTGGCTTCAAAGCAGCAGCTTCCTCACCATGATGCGCTTCTGCTGCAGCTACCGACAATCCTATCATTAGCGAATTCACCCGATAAGCCAGCGAATGGAATGCGTATAAGTTTTTCCAGTTCCAGCGTTTCGCACCAGGTTCGCGGCGTAATTGATTCATAGCAGAAGAAAATGCGGCCAAGGTACTATGTGCCATTTTTCGCGCTAATCGAATATCATTAGTATCCACGTCCTGCCTGCCTATTTTTTTAAAAATCACCGTTAGATACTCTTCTCCTTTGTCTACCACGTCTGTTGCCAGCTTAGCTAGTCCTTTGCTCTGCCGTACCGGAATGAAAAACCAACCCGCTAATGCTAGCAAACTACCTATTAAAGTAAAGATGATCCTACTCCCTAATATGTCCGCCATATTTCCTTCATACACATGTAGCGCCACAATAATCCCTGGCGTCAGACACAGTACACTGAGCATATAATCAATTCGGTTGAAGAAGAAAAAGCCGAATAAACCACACACGGCCACCAACAGCAATGTACCCGGTGAAGAAATCGTCAGTAACAGCACAAAACCAAATAAAGCACCAAGCAGAGTACCTATAATTCGCTGGGCATTTCTGGTATTAGTATTGGCAAATCCAGGTCGTGCTACAACCACCAGCGTAATCAGAATCCAGTAGGTGTAATGATATTCTGGTAGAAAAAGCCCGATACTACCTCCAATACCAAAAAGAAGGGCTAATCGTAATGCAAACGGAAAAACTGGCGTACGAAAGGTAAACTGATTCCGCAAGGCCTCTACCCCTCTCGGCGCGCGAGCAACAAAACGGGAATAACTGTATTGACCATTCACATGCTGCTTGCTGTCCTTTCCTTCTAGCACCAAACGGATGCGTTGAATGCACTTCACGATATAATGTGAATTTCGAATCGTGGCAGCCAATATCTGTGCCTCTTCTCCTGATAAGGTATCTCGCTTCGCGGACAACTCTCGTAGGATTCGCTCTATCTCCTTATCTTTTGTATAGCGTTTGGTTACTTGTAGGCTACCGGCACTTTTCCAGGAGAGCAAATCCAGCTCATCAGATAATAATAGGATTAATGCACGAATAGATTCCAACACCCCTTTTGGAGCTAATTGTTTCCGAATGGCATCATAGTCATGATCCAAAGCAACTAATAACTCATACAAGTCTGTCACTCCCACAATTTGTCTGATCCAATATGTAGCAGACTCCGACGACGAATTAACCAGTCGCTTCTCCCGCAATAATAGATTACGCACATTCTCCTGCTGCTCACTCACCTTCAAATGCAGCGTACCTAATTGCTTATAGGCATTTTCCAGCGGTATGCGCTCATCATAAAATTGCGCTTTATTTTTGAGCATTACAGCCATACGATAAAAGCTATCTGCGATCGCATAACGCAACGAGCGATAGGGAAAGAATAGTACTTGCAATACGCTAATCACAAAATACCATACGACACCCAACATGATGTACAATCCATAAGAAAGTGGATCTGTCGGCCAGAGACCGATCGTGAAAGTGACCAAGATCAACCCCATCAATCCCATCGCTGCAAACCGACCGCCGTAGATGGAAATCATAGTGAAGCCAAAAGCTGCAATTATAAGCCACGCAATTAAAGCAATGGGGAAAGCAATAGCGGTTGCTGTAAGCCACGCCGTAATACCAAACAAAGGAATAGTCCAGCATCCAGAACGCAATTTATCCTTCCGGTTACCCGGCAGATCGGTGAGAGAAGCAAATAAAGCTCCTAAACCGATCAAAATGGCTTCATGAAGGTATCCGCAATAAAAGAGGATTAAACCTGGGATTACTGTAGCCAATGTATTTCGTAAGGCATCTCCCCCATGTTCTCCTAGAATAAAAAGGTGGATATGCCTAAATACAAATTTTTCTTTTGTATTTTCAAATATATTTAAAACTATATTCTGAATTTTATTCATTTCATTACAAAAGTACGGATATTAATCCTTATTACATGACACTCCGTCTGGGATGGAGTAAAATGACTTTATTCACATGAAAAGACTGGATGTAAGCAGTTTAGTCGTAGAATTTCCAAGACACACCAAAACGTAGGTTAGCATTTTGCATCGGATATCTCCGCACCGTATAATAGCCGGCCGGATAAATATGCTGGTTAACGAAGTTATAGCTTAGGAATAAGTTTACGCGTTTGATATTAGCCGTAGCCCAGATATCAAATATTGGGTAAGTAGAAAATTCAATTCCTGCGTTATCATTGTAAAACTGTCCAGCATTAAGCGCATACGAAGGGTTCCGAAATGGCGTATTGATTCGCGCATCTAACCCCAATCTGAAGTCTAGGACTTGGCTGAGCACGTCTGCATAATAGAAGCTATGCCAAGTGTACAACTCTGGAATGGCCAACACCGCCATGGCATCAGATTTTTGATAAACGGCCATGTTATCGAGATGAAACTTCCTGAAACTAAAGTTTTGAGATAGGGTAAGCTTCAGTAAGTTGAGAGCGCCATACTGAGCTGGCTCAATCTGTCTCATCAATGAAGGAAGATTTTCTGGGTTAGGTATTTCCCTGAAATACATAAATCCATTCATTAGAAAATATTCGGCTTTACCCGAAAATCTCAACTTTGGATTTACATAGGCAAACGATAAATTCTGTGTAGTGGTGTTATTGAAGTTGGTATTCTCTGGACGCCACTGGTGGTACGATAGGTTGGCACGCTGAAATATCATCTCCGGCGATTTATTCTGTGTATAAGCCCCTAATTGTATATGCCCCAGATTATCACCTCCAGAGATATTCGCCTGCGCTTCATATAGAAAGTCGCCAAAGTTTTCGCCCAATACGATTTGGTTCACGCCCAAGCTCACATCTAAACGATCAGAAAATTGGTAGCCCAACTTTCCTTTAATCATACTATTTTGAAAAAATGTCCGATAGGCAGTATCACGCTGCGGCACCAGATCATTTGGCCCGCCCTGTATGTTTTCACCATACCAGATCAAATCATTCTGAAAGCCCAAATCCAGCTTAATTTCATTCGCGAGAGATGGGCTGCGTAGGAAAAAACTGTATGTAAATTCGTTCGTCAGCGTAGTTACACTCGTAGTATCTCCTACTAGCGACATATTATTCACAGGGAACACGCCGTTAGCATCTGCTTCGTTTTTGAAAAACATATAGCGACGGTTTCGCAAATAGGTGTTATGCGCCATCACGTTTGTCGGACGAATCTCCATTTCTGGAAGATTTTTATTAATCGTATCAATACGCCCAACATATAGCGATTGCCGCAGGAAAAAACCTATATCCTTCCATTTGGTACGCGGTCGATTGGCATTCGTTCCACTTAAATTAGGAAGCTCACTCATCGATCCACGACTTTCGGTGTTATCCGAAAAAACCTGGTCATTTACAATAGAACCATTCTCCGAGGCGTCCAATGTATTGAAAGTGAAGTTCGTCAAGAGGTTATACCGCAGGCTCGGCGATTCGTACCAAGAGAATACACTACCCTTACGGTCGCTATATTGCTGATTCTGATAAAACCCATCGGTATTAGCGGCATTATATTCTGCACCAATGTTTAGGCGGGAATGTAAGTTTTGCGCCAACTTGGCTCTGAATATCTGATCATCAAAGAAAAAACCGACGGCATACAACTCCGAATACCGCGCTCGAGCGCGATAGTACTGCACAGAATCTGCCTTAATCAGGTACCGATCCAAGCCATAATAGCCCGGCTGAAAACCAATGCTTTTATTGGGGTTGAACAATAAGTCGCGGGTAGCCAAGCCGTAAGACCCCAAATGTATGCTAGGATTCCAAGGGAGCTGCTGCTTATTATAGTACTGGAAATTATGGTGTGTGGTATCGATTTGGAAAGTTTGCGTACGTTGTTTCAGCGCCGCAAGCGTGGTATAGCGCACGTAGCGCGCAGAGAAAACCACAGAATCTTGCTTATTATCCTCCGCAGCGCGTGCTGAATCCAATGCCGAACTAAATTCCTGTTCTTGTGCAATAGCTACAAAAGACAAACTCCACAACACCACACCAAGAAGAAACGTCCTCAACAAGATCATCATTAGTAAACTACGCGCAAATCGTGACAAAAATACATCTTATGTGCCAAATTATTGCAACACAATCAGTTCTTTTAACAGTGTGGTCAGTTTAGGCTCTGCATCGGAAGCCACCGCCACAATCTCTTGCAATGATACCGGTTTTAAATCAGCGTGAAATCCTTCGTCAGTAACTACGGAAATCGCACACACTGGTACACCCATATGATTTGCCACGATCACCTCCGGCACGGTACTCATCCCGACAATGTCGCCCCCTATAATACGCATGTATCGGTACTCCGCACGGGTTTCCAAATTCGGACCGGGTGCCGCTACGTACACCGCTTTATGTGCACTGTATCCTAATTTATTAGCGATAGACAAGCTTTGATCGATCATCTGTGTATCGTATGGTCGGCTCATATCTGGAAAACGCGGTCCGAAATCACTATTATTTGCTCCGCGGAGCGGATTATCCGGTAAAAGATTGATATGATCGTCAATAATAGCCAAATCTCCCTTCTTAATATCCGGGTTTAAAGAACCCGAAGCATTAGACAAAAATAGTTTCTGAATGCCCAACAACTTCATAATACGCACTGGAAAAGTGATTTCCTGCATATCATATCCTTCGTAGTAATGCAATCTTCCTTGCATAGCCACAACGGTTCTTCCATTTAATGTACCAAAGATCAGTTTTCCGCTGTGAAATTCGACCGTAGAAATCGGAAAATTAGGAATGTTGGCATACATCAATTGATGGGAGATATCGATTTCATTGACGAGTTTGCCCAAGCCCGTTCCCAGAATAATGCCAAACTCGGGCTGAAAGTCGCCTATCTTACGTCTTATATAGGCTAGGGTTTCATTTAAACTGTCATGCATGTAGAAGAGATGTTAAGATTCAAACATAAACGATTTTTCCTTTCTTCGCAAAAAAGCAGCTGATCATTAGCGTATTTTAACAAAGTGGTGTAGATCAGCGTTGCGGCACTTCTTCCAGAGCACTTGTTTCCGGAGCCATCCTGCCAGGCGAAGTGAATAAAAGCAATAAGAATGTCAGCAATCCATTGTAGATAATTAACTCAAAACCTACCTGATAGGTTCCCAACGTAAAGAGGTAATTGGTATTGATGACCAGATAGATCAAGACGGGCGATACCAGACTAATAATAGGCACCAAGTGATCGCGTACCTTTAGCCGAGTCAGAATACCGAAAGCAAATAGACCGAGCAATGGACCGTATGTATACCCTGCCGCGGTGAAAATCGCGTTAACTACCGAGTCATCATTCACAATCCTGAAGATCATAATCACCAGCAGCATCAGTACCGAAAATCCGGCATGCACATAGTTTCGTTGCCGAATCAGGCCCGGTGCATTGGGATCTGCTTTTTTATTGAAACCAAGAAAGTCCACACAAAAGGATGTCGTTAGCGCAGTTAGTGCCGAATCTGTCGTGGCGAATGTGGCGGCGGTAAGCCCTAGCATAAAGATAATGCCCGGCAACACCGTGAGGTGGTTTAAGGCAATCTCCGGATATAGGTAATCCGGCGTGCGCATTGCAGAAAGATCTATCTGGTTTTTAGCGGCATAGATATACAATAAGGCACCTACGCATAGAAAGAACAAATTGATGACGATGAAGATCCCGGTAAAGGTCAGCATATTCTTCTGCGCTTCTCCAATCGTACGCATGCTCAAGTTTTTCTGCATCAGGTCTTGATCAAGGCCTGTCATAGCAATGGTAACAAAAGCGCCTCCGATCACGTGTTTCCAGAAATGATTTCGTGTACCCAGAAAATCCTCCCAGACAAAAATCTGAGAATAGGAACTTTCTTTTACGGCTTCAAAAGCCGCTACCACCGACATGCCTAACCCGTCTGCCATAAAGTAAATGGACAGCACCACCGCCAACAGCAGGAAAAAAGTCTGCAAAAGATCGGTGATAATAATGGTTTTTAAGCCTCCTTTATTGGTATATAACCAGATCAGTAGCAGACATATTGCAATGGTGACCACAAAAGGCACGTTCCAGGCGTCAAAGATGAACTTTTGCAAAATAATAGCAACCAGATACAAGCGAAAGGCCGATCCTATCGTACGCGAAATCAGAAAAATCATGGCGCCCGTTTTATAGCTTTTGTGTCCCAGTCGCTCTTCCAAATACGTATAGATAGACGTTAGATTTAGCCGATAATAGAGCGGTAGCAGTACATAAGCGATCAATACAAAGCCCAGTGCGTTTCCCAATACAAACTGAAAATAACTAAAGTTATTGCTGCCCACGGCTCCCGGCACGGAAATAAAGGTCACCCCGGAAAGGGCAGTACCAATCATCCCGAAGGCCACCATATACCATTTGGCATTCCGGTTCGCGACGAAGAAGGTTGCATTATCGGAAGACTTCCTGCTCGTGAAGTGTGCTATGGAAAGTAGAATGCCGAAATAGACAATCAGGAAACAAAGTAAAATGATAGGCGACATAATAGAGATCCTTTAGGCGTTATCGGAAGACTTTTCATACTGCTCCACGGCCGCGCGCACGCTACCGTACTGTTCCAGGTACGCTTTCGCATCCTGCTCATTAGCACCAGTCTGTTCCATGACCATCAATACACCACGCTCCACCAGTTTTTGGTTAGACAATTGCATATCGACCATTCTATTGCCTTTTACGCGTCCTAACTTAATCATCACCGCGGTGCTCAGCATATTTAGTACGAGTTTCTGTGCCGTGCCGGATTTCATTCGGGTAGATCCGGTAACGAATTCCGGGCCGACCACTACTTCTACAGGATATTGTGCTGCTGCGGCAATTGGCGATCCTGCATTGCACACGATGCATCCCGTTACCAACCCTGCGGCGTTAGCACGTTCCAACCCACCGATTACATAGGGCGTGGTACCCGACGCGGCAATGCCAACCAACACATCTTTCGAACTAATATCGTAACGTAAAAGATCTGTCCACGCTTGCTCGGCGTCATCTTCTGCATTTTCAACCGCTTTGCGAATCGCGGTATCACCGCCAGCAATTAATCCCATAACCCAATCGTGCGGCACACCAAATGTTGGCGGACATTCTGAGGCGTCTAACACGCCTAAGCGACCACTTGTTCCGGCACCAATATAAAAAAGGCGACCACCTTCTTTCATTCGATCTACGGTGATATCTACTAATTTTTCGATGGCCGGAATATTTGCCGCCACCGCATCCGGCACCGTCTGATCTTCCTTATTCATATTAGTCAGCAAATCCGTGGTAGACATTTTATCCAGCCCTTGATGATTTGATTCCTTTTCGGTCGTTCTTGTGATCATATGTTTGTAATGTGTACTGCTAATATCCTCTCTTAAGATTCAAAATCTGGATAAAGGAGGTATTTTTTGCGCATCAGCTTGTAATCGTCTAATTCTTCTTTCCAAGATGCCCGAATTTGATCTTCAGACAATCCCTGAATAATTTGTTGCCGCAACTGATCCGTTCCTGCCAGTTTATCGAAGAAATCTGGGCGTGTAAAGAACTTCTTTTTATCCGGCATTTTTTGGTAAAAATCTAATAGATACCGCAAAGTAAACTTTTGCTCATCAGGATCTAATCCTCGAAGATCCAATCCGTAGTTTGTTTTGCCCTTACCCTCCACATGTTTGGCCATTCCCGATTTTTCCCCAGGCACAAAGCTAAATTCTCCAAAAATCTGGTCCGGATATCCCACCACCTGAAAAGGCCAATCCGTCCCGCGACCTATCGATACATCTGTTGCTTCAAATAAGCAAAGGGATGAATACAGACGGACAGAGAGGTAGTTAGGTAAGCTTGGCGAAGGTATCACAGGCAATTCATATTTGGTATCATGCGTATAGTTCTCCACCGGGATTACGGTCAAATCACAGGTGCGCCCATTTTCCAACCATTTTTCCCCATTAATCATCGTGGCTAATTCACCGATCGTAAGACCATGCACCATCGCTATTTTATGGAAAGAAATATTGGCTTTAAATCGATCATCGGATCGTACGGGCCCATCCACCTGATCGCCGCAGGGATTGGGGCGATCCAGCACCAAGAGTGTTTTGCCATGCTTGGCACACAGCTCCATCACACGATGCAAAGAAGTAATATAGGTGTAAAATCGGGCGCCCACATCCTGAAGGTCAAAGATCATCACATCGATAGACTGTACGATTTCGTCTTGTTTATCATTGCCACCATACAGACTATGTAGCGGCAATCCGGTGGCAGCATCGATCTCATTGTGTACCGCCTCCCCTCGCTCTACCTCTCCTCGAAAACCGTGCTCCGGTGCAAATACAAATTGAACATCGACTTTTTCTGTTAGTAAGTAATCGACCAGATGTGTCAGGCTATCGCCGACAATAGAAGTTTGGTTAGCCATTACGCCAACTTTTTTTCCTTTGAGCAGCGGCAAATAGGCTATTGTTTGATCGGCTCCAGTCAAAATTTTATTCACTACTTGATTAGTAGAGTCTTTCGACTCTTGGGATGATTCCGATCGGTTGCTACTCGCCGAAGTGCAGCTTATCTGAAACAGACTGGTCAAGAGCAAAATGACAATAACGCCCCTCGTTTGCCTCATAATACATGTTTTATAGGTTTGAATAAAAACTAAAAGCATTCAAATGAATGCTTTTAGTTTACATTTTATAGGTCAATATACCTATTTTCCTTTTATTTCACGTCGTAAGCCAAATAATCACTTGCGTTACCCATTCGATCAATCGCCTGTACTGCTACGCCACGTAACTTAGCGCCGTCTTTATTGGGAGAAAAATCGGCGGAAGTGATATCCTGATCATAGATGGTGTATTCCCATTTATCACCGTACTTGCTATATACTACCCAATGATATACTTCTTCTGGCGTGCGGTGTAACCATTTGGCAAACACGCCGCCGGATTTTTCTTTAGTGAGGAGCAAAGTTGGTGTGACCAGAGGAGCCGTTTGCAACCAGGGCGATGCCGGCACTAAAGCTTTCTCCTTATATGGGCCATTGATCAATGCCTGTACCATCGCCGGACTCTTTGTCAAACCGGCAATACTCCAGTGAATAACCCCTTGGCTGTTAGGCAAGATCTGCCGTGCTAGCTCTACCTGACGGACGATTTCTGTCGGGCGATCTGCGGTGCGTACTTCCACGGTATTAAGGCCTGGCCACAGGTGGCGGTTGTGTTTGTTTTCGGACTGCCACCAGCGCAGTAGAGCTGGGAAGCTTTGCCGTGGGGGATCGATAGCCCAGTACAGCTGTGGCGCAAAATAATCTACCCAACCCTCATTGAGCCAAAGCTTTGCATCCGCGTACAGTTCATCGTACTGAGACGATCCGGTAATGCCTGCTGGGTAACCAGGCTTCCATATTCCGAATGGGCTGATTCCAAATTTGACGTGTTTCTTTTCGGCTTTGATTTCTCCATAAACGCGCTTGATAAAGCGATTCACATTGTCCCGACGCCAATCTCCACGCGAAAGGTTACCCCCTTTTTGTCGATAGGCATTCCAGGAGGTGTTGTCTGGGAAGTCAGCTCCGCCATTGTAAGAAGCGTATGGATAGAAGTAATCATCGAAATGCACGCCATCGATGTCATAACGCTTCACAATATCGCGCACGACCATCGACGCATGATCTTGCGTGTTCTGATCTGTCGGATCAAACCAATACATGCCATTTTTTAAACGCACCACGTTTTGAGAAAACTTCTTAACCAGCGAAGAACTGGTTACGCTACCTCCTGAGCTATGGTGCGCACGATAAGGATTAAGCCATACATGCAACTCCATGCCGCGCTTATGTGCTTCTTCTACCCAAAATTCTAATGGATCGTAATACGGATACGGCTTACGACCGATTTCTCCGGTTAAGAAATAAGACCAGGGCTCCAAAGAGGAGTTATATAGTGCATCTGCAGATGGTCTTACCTGAAAGATCACTGCATTAAAATTATTGGACTGCAAAAGATTTAGCAGTGAGATGGCTTCCTGTTTCTGCTGCTCTGTAGATAGGTTATTTTTTGATGGCCAGTTGATATTAGCCACGGTAGCGATCCACGCCGCACGAAATTCTCGCCGAACCTCTGGAAGCTGAGCGCGTATCGGCTGAGGCACCTCTTTCTCCGCTACTTGAGTCGCCTTCACCACTTCTGCTGCCCGAGAGGTCTGTGCTACTTCGGCCTCCTTTGGCCCTTCCAGCTCCGGCCTGCCTTGGGCTACGCCTGTTACTTCAGTATTTGGTTTTACCAACACTTTGTTTCGCCTATTCTTGCTTCCGCAAGAAAACAAAACAAAAATCATCACTAGTCCTACACAAAAAAAACCAATTTGCTGCCTCATATTCAAAAAGTTCATAACAAGCAAAACTACGGTTTTATCTTTCAAAAAAAAGAATAGTCGCTGGCTATCATCGACAATTAAATTTTAGATTTTTGCCGCTGTGTCGTACATTAGCTGTGAGCATACAAAGACCTCACCATATTTCATCATTACACTATTTATTCCATGTCTGAAAAGAAGCTATTTAACACGGAAGCAGCACCAAAAGCCATTGGCCCATATAATCAGGCGGTACAAGCCGGAGATACCTTATACGTTTCAGGCCAGATTGCCTTCTTACCAGAAACGATGCAACTCGTAGCTACCGGTATTGCTGATGAAACGCATCAAGTTCTGAAAAATGTATCCGCCATTCTTAACCATGCCGGCTATAGCTTTGAAGATGTGGTAAAAACGTCCATCTTCATTAGCAACATGGATGACTTTGGCACCATCAACGAGGTATATGCCCAGTATTTTGTCGAAAACCAACCGGCGCGCGAGACCGTCGCGGTGAAGACCTTGCCAAAGAATGTGAATGTAGAGATCTCGGTAATCGCCTGGAAAAAAGGCTCGTAAATCCTATCTTCATACCATGGCTGTATTAACAGCGATCACTCCGATAGAATACCTCAAAGGCGTTGGCCCTCAGAAGGCCGACGTCTTGAAGAAGGAATTGCAAATTTTTACCATTGGCGACCTCCTACAACTTTACCCTTTTCGCTATGTCGACCGTACGCAATTCTACAAGATTCGCGAACTTGACGCGACGCTGTTGGGCGCCCAAGTGCTCGGGCGACTCATTCGCCTGCAAGAAGTCGGTGAAAAGCGATCAAAACGATTAGTCGGATTACTAAAAGATGAAACCGGAACGGTTGAATTGGTGTGGTTCCAGCAACTCGCCTGGCTCAAAAAAACCTTACAACTCAATGCGGTATATGTGATGTATGGCAAGCCCAGTTCGTTCAATGGCGCATTGTCCATTACGCACCCTGAGATGGAGCTGTATCAAGCTTCTGAGAAGAAGATCGGCAACCAAACCTTGCAACCGGTTTACACCTCCACGGAAAAGCTAAAAAAGTTTAACCTGGACACGAAAGGCTTACAGAAACTGGTTGCCCAAGCCTTAGAAACGGTATTACCAAATTGGGAAGACGACCTACCGGAAGCCTTACGGGTAAAGCACCGTTTAATTCCTTCGCGTGACGCGTTGCTAGGCATTCATTTTCCACCTGATCAGGCTACCTACGAAGCGGCTACCCGGCGACTTAAGTTCGATGAACTTTTTTGGCTACAGTTGCGCCTGTTGCGCAATAAACAACTCAATACCAAGAGGTACCGCGGACACCGATTCACCCAAGTCGGCGACCATTTCAACACGTTTTTCAATAGTAGGTTGCCTTTTCCACTCACCAATGCGCAAAAGCGGGTGATGAAAGAAATCCGAATTGACACCAATACCGGCGCACAGATGAATCGGCTGGTACAGGGAGATGTGGGTTCCGGAAAAACGGTGGTGGCACTAATGGCGATGCTATTGGCGATCGATAATGGTTTTCAAGCTTGTATGATGGCACCAACAGAAATTTTGGCTACCCAGCATTATCACGGCGTGAAAGAACTGTTAGGCGAAGAGCTGTGCGAGGTGGCGCTACTCACCGGATCAACACCTGCTAAAGAACGCCGCCGGATCCACGAACAATTAGAAGACGGCAGCCTGCATATCTTGATCGGTACACATGCTTTGATCGAGGACAAGGTGCGATTCAAAAACATCGGATTCGTAGTGATCGACGAACAGCACCGCTTTGGTGTGGAACAGCGCGCGAAGTTGTGGCGCAAAAACAGCATCCCTCCACACATGCTCGTGATGACCGCAACGCCAATTCCCCGTACCCTGGCCATGACTATGTACGGCGATCTGGATATCTCGGCGATTGATGAATTACCGGCTGGCCGAAAACCCATCAAAACGGTTCATTTCTTTGAAGGGCAACGCCTGCGCGCCTTTGGTTTCATGCGCGAAGAAATCCAGAAAGGACGTCAGATTTACATCGTTTATCCACTCATTAAGGAAAGTGAGAAGCTGGACTTACTCCATTTGGAAGCCGGACTGGAATACCTGATGCGCGAATTTCCCTTGCCGACGTACCGCATTAGCGTGGTGCATGGCAAAATGCCCGTAAAGGATAAGAACTTTGAGATGCAGCGCTTTGTAAAGGGCGAAACGCAGATTATGGTAGCCACTACAGTGATCGAGGTAGGTGTCAATGTGCCCAACGCTTCGGTGATGATCATCGAAAATGCAGAGCGCTTTGGCCTTTCTCAGCTGCATCAGTTACGCGGCCGCGTTGGGCGAGGTGCCGAGCAGTCGTTCTGTATTTTAATGTCGGGCAATAAACTGAGTAAAGACGGCCGCAAGCGGCTGGAGACCATGGTAGAAACGAATGATGGATTTAAAATTGCAGAAGTAGATCTGCAGCTGCGCGGACCCGGCGATATCTCCGGCACGCAGCAATCCGGTATTCTGGAAATGAAAATCGCCAACCTGAGTACCGATCAGGCATTGTTGACCGAAGTGCGCGAAACCGTGATGGATATTTTTCTGCAAGACCCCGAACTTCAACTTCCGCAGCACCAGCTATTGCTCCAAAAACTAGCCTATAAGGGCCCAGCTATCGCCTGGGACAAAATCTCTTAAAAACACGTATCTTTGTACTTTACAATAAACAATACAGAGAGATTTAATGGGAAAAGAACCAAAAATATACGATACCGCTCCAAAACAAGAAACTGCCATTTTAGTCAGTGTGATTCCGCAGGGCGTTTCGGAAGAAACTGCCAAGGAGTACCTGGGTGAGTTGGATTTTCTGGTGCAGACGGCGGGTGGTGTTGTGAAAGGCGTTTTTACGCAAAAACTAGCAAAGCCAGATCGGGCAACGTTTGTTGGATCAGGAAAGCTGGATGAGATCAAGTCATTTATCAAGGCAGAGGAGATTGATATTGTCGTGTTCGACGATGAGCTCTCGCCATCGCAACTGCGAAATATAGAGAAAGAGTTTGAAGTGAAGGTATTGGATCGCTCCAACCTGATCTTAGATATCTTTGCGAACCATGCGAAGACGGCACAAGCAAAAACCCAGGTCGAACTGGCGCAGCTGCAATACTTGTTACCACGACTAACGCGTATGTGGACTCACTTGGAGCGCCAGCGTGGTGGTATCGGTATGCGCGGTCCTGGTGAGAGCCAAATTGAGAGTGACCGTCGGATGATTTTGAATAAGATTTCTCTTTTTAAAGAACGCTTACAACACATCGATAAGCAAAACGAAACGCAACGCAAGAATCGTGGTGAACTCATTCGCGTGGCGCTAGTGGGCTACACCAACGTGGGTAAATCTACGATTATGAACTTGCTGTCCAAGTCTGATGTGTTGATAGAAAACAAACTATTTGCTACGCTAGACACTACCGTTCGTAAGGTCGTGATCGAAAACCTGCCTTTCTTATTGTCAGATACCGTAGGATTTATCCGGAAGCTACCTCACCATTTGGTGGAGTGTTTTAAATCTACTTTAGACGAGGTGCGAGAAGCGGATATTTTGATGCATGTCGTGGATATATCACACCATAGTTTTGAAGATCACATCCATGCTGTAAACGATACATTGAAAGATTTGGATGCGTTGGATAAGCCGATTTTAACTGTTTTCAACAAGATTGACGCGTACAAGCCTGCGGTAGAACAGGATGAGGAAGGCGAAGAAGTGAAAGTGACGCTAGAGGATTTTAAAAATTCCTGGATGGGTCGACATGCCGCTCCAGCCATCTTTGTTTCCGCAACGGATAAGGTCAATGTCGAAGAGTTTCGGGAGAAGCTTTATGAAATGGTTTCTGAATTGCACACTGCGCGCTATCCACACAACAATCTATTGTACTAGATAGCAGCTGCCGGAAAATTAGTTGAATGCTCATGCAAAACAAACACACGCAATTTATCGATTGGGGTTTGGTAGATTACCAGGAAGCTTGGGATCGGCAAGAATCGGTATTTAACCATATTCTTGAAGCCAAGCTACAGAACCGTCAGCAAAAGACGGAAAATCCTACGCCCAATTACCTGATCTTCACGGAGCATCCACATGTGTATACATTAGGAAAAAGTGGTCATCTGGAGTATTTATTGTTGGATGAGGAAGGCTTGCAAAAGCACCAGGCGACTTTTTATAAAATAAATCGTGGTGGTGATATTACCTACCACGGGCCAGGACAGATCGTGGGGTATCCGATTCTGGATTTGGATAATTTCTTTACCGACATCCACCGGTACCTGCGGGTGTTGGAAGAAGCGGTAATTCTTACGTTGGCCGATTACGGCATTGTTGCCGGAAGGTATCCGGGTTTCACGGGTGTGTGGATCGATGCCGACAATGATCGTGCGCGGAAGATCTGCGCCATGGGCGTACGCGCTTCGCGCTGGGTAACCATGCATGGCTTTGCTTTCAATGTCAACGCGGATTTAAATTACTTTAACCATATCGTGCCTTGTGGCATAGACGACAAGGACGTGACCTCTATGCAGCGTGAGCTCGGCCACGCGTTAGACATGGAAGAAGTGAAAGCGAAGTTAAAAGGGCATATTGCGCAGCTGTTTGAGATGGAATTGGTTTCTGCTACAGCGCCAATTCCACCAGGGTTGGACAGTGATCTGAGTGTACTGCCTCTGCCATAATGCTGGAGCGTACAATCTGATTTTCCAACGCTTTGGATACCATATTATAGTCGATACGCCATCCTAAGTTCTTACCCCGCGATCCAGCGCGGTAGCTCCACCAAGTGTATTGATGCGGCTCGGGGTTGAGGTGCCGGAACGAGTCTACAAAACCAGATTGAAGATACTGTTCCATCCATTCGCGCTCCTGCGGCAAGAAGCCTGAGGTATTGGCATTTGTCTTTGGATTGTGAATGTCGATCGCACGATGGCAAATGTTGAAATCACCGCACACCACTAACTTTGGTTGTTCCTGTATCAATTTGTCGCTATACGCCTGAAAGTCGTCGAGAAAACGGTACTTAAAGGTTTGTCGAATATCGCCTGTAGTTCCTGACGGGAAATATACGCTCATGACCGATAGCTCCTCAAAATCCAATCGGATCATCCGACCTTCAAAATCATAATCTTCATGGCCGCAACCATACACCACCTGTTTTGGAGATCTACGGGTGAAGATAGCCGTACCGCTATAGCCTTTCTTTTGGGCCGGATACCAATAGTGTTCGTAGCCCATTTGTTCGAGATACACCAACTCTGGCACTTGATCTGGTGTCGCTTTGATTTCCTGAATGCAGATGACATCGGGAGCAGCCGTTTTCAACCATTCCAACCAGCCTTTTTTGAGCGCGGCACGTATGCCATTTACATTATAGGTGATAATTTTCATGGTTTTTAGCGCTTGCTAGGGGTTAGAATATAGTCCTGTGCTGGAGCTTTGGAGAAGATTCGCGAGAAGAAGCCACGTCTTGGCACTTCGCCCAATTCAATTTTCAATGCTTCATCCAGCTTTAGCGTACGCATAGCCATCCGCTGATTAGCGACAGGACGGTCACGCCCGTCGGTTTCTACCTTGGCGATACCATCCACGACATCCAATCCATTAATCAATTCTCCAAAGACCGTATACTCGCCATCCAAATGGGGCACTCCACCCACCGTGGTATATGCTTCTCGCTGTTGAGGAGTTAGCTTCTTTTTCAGTCGTATGGTTTCTAACGAGTCCAGGCCCGCCTCGGAGTATACCTTACCTTGTACCAGATAGAATTGAGAGCCAGAAGATTTCTTTTCGGGATTATTATCGCGCGCAGCACCAATAGTACCCTTCTTATGGATCAATTGCTCCTTGATTTCTGCCGGAACATCATAGCCTGGCCCGCCTTCTCCCAAACTTTGTTTGTCTACCGCAAACTTAGAACTCGGGTCGCCGCCCTGTATCATAAACTGGTTGATCACCCGGTGAAACAACAAGGAATCATAAAAACCCTGGCGCACCAGACGTACCATATTATCCCGGTGCAAAGGCGTCTCATTGTATAATTTTAAAAGTGCGTTTCCTTTATCTGTCTGGATCTCCACGTAATAGTGAGTCGGTGATTGTGCCAGCGTTGTACTACTGCTTAACAACAGTGCGAAAACAGCTAATATAGTGGTCTTAAATAACCTGTGCATCTTCGAAATAATCTATGATTAATGATTTGATAATTAACTCTTGTTCCATCAGCGTGTAGTTTGGAATAGGTTTTACCAGCTCCCAATGGGGCCAACCTTCCTCGTCTAAGCCCTGTAACTCGTAAAAGCCCATAGAGCTGAACAAGCGGCAGTTGGCAATATGCATCAACTCTTCCTTTTGTCGCTTGGAAAATTCCTGCGGACCTTTGCCTAATTCCTGTACACCAATGAGAAACAGCATCACCTTAAGGTCGGGGATATCCATGTCGAACTGCTCAGCCAACACCTTTTGCAAGTGCCCCCATTTCTTGTTTACTTCTCCCGCATTCATGCCTTTTCCTCCTGCTGCTCTGATTGCCAAGTTTTCAATAATATCTTTGCTTGAACCGCTATCATATCGTATACCGATTCAAACATGGTATCATCGAAATAAGGGTCTGGCACTTCGCCTTCTGTTAGAAATAGTGTCACCTTCTCTCGTTGATCATCTGTTTTTGCTAACGCAATCACATCGCGGTAATTCTGCCGATCCATCACCAGAATTTTATCAAAACGATCGAACATATCTGACTGAAACCATTGTGCTTGTTGGCCGGAGATATCTATTCCAAAACCCTTTGCGGTAGCGATTGATCTTCTATCTGGAGCCTGCCCCACATGCCAGTCGCCTGTACCTGCAGAGTCCACCTGCCAATCTAATCCTTCTTTATCTATCAATGCCTGCATAATGCCGTGCGCTAGCGGCGAACGGCAGATATTACCCAGGCATACCATTAGTATCTTCATCTATGATTACTCCCATTTTGTTGGTGATCGAAATTACTACATTATAAGGAGATATTATAATTGCGCCGTAGCAATGTCTGCATTTGTCTGAAAACAACAAAGCCTCCCCATACGGGGAGGCTCTTCCATTGGGATGGAAACTATCTACTTTTTATTGTTGCTGCAAGGGCACATTCATCTCACGAATGCTTCCTCTGCGTGGCACCGCCACGATATTGATCATATTTCTACGGGTGTTAGACAAAGCACTTTCTATGTCGTCCACATTGCTCACCGGCTTGCCGTTGATTTCGGTAATCACTAATCCAGACTCATAACCAAAGTACTCGAACAAACCACCACGGTGTACCTGAGCGATTACGACACCAGAATTCACTCCTAATTCTTTTTTCTTCGCATCTGAAGCCGGCACGAAACTAGCGCCTAATTTGTTGAAGATCTCTGCACCACTGGCCGATCCGCCTGCCGATTCATTTGCTGCTGTTTTTGATTGTTCACCTGTTAAGGTTACCGCAACCTCTTTCTCCTTGCCGTCGCGTTTGTACGTCAATTTTACTTTATCACCCGGACGAAGTCTGGCTACGCGCTCTTGCAAATCAGGAGTAGATTCTATGGTACGTCCTTCAATTTTCGTCAACACATCTCCTTTACGAATACCAGCTGCTTCTGCACCGCCACCTTTCACAACATCACGTACATATAATCCAGAAACATCTTCAATGCCTACTTCTTTACGTAATGCTTCGTTGATTTCGTTGAAAGTAACGCCGACGTAACCACGTTTTACACTACCGAACTCCTTAAAATCATCCAACACCTTTTTAGCAAGATTAATCGGAATAGCAAATCCATAACCTGCATACACACCAGTCGGAGATGCGATAGCGGAGTTAATGGCAACTAATTCGCCACGCGCATTAACCAGCGCACCACCACTATTTCCCCGGTTAATCACCGCATCGGTTTGTATAAACGATTCGATCGCCGTATTAATCATTTGCTCTTCTTGACCCTGCGGATTGCCAAAGCCTCGTGGACGTTGTTGCTGTTGCTGCTGCGACTCTCCCAAAATACCAATCTGACGGCCTTTCGCACTGACAATACCTGCTGTAACAGTAGATTCCAAACCTAATGGATAACCTACGGCCAACACCCATTCGCCCACTTGCACATTATCAGAATCGCCGAGCTTGACAATTGGAAGATTACTAGCGCTTACTTTGATCAACGCCAAATCTGTATTGGCATCACGGCCAATTACTTTAGCCTCGAAGGTGCGCTTATCCGTTAGTTTTACTTCAATCTTATCCGCATCCTGTACCACGTGGTTATTCGTCACGATGTAGCCATCTGGGGAGATAATTACACCAGATCCAGATCCGGTAGACTGCCTCGGCTGTTGTCTGCGTTGCTGCGGCATACCAAAGAACTCTTCAAAAAGATCAAATGGTTCTCCTCCGCCACGCTGGGAGCCGCGCGCTGTAGATGTAACAGTGATATGTACTACACCCGGTGTTACTGCCGCTGCTGCTTGTGTAAAATCGGGGTTTCCGGTAGAAGACATAATTTCTGCACCCGGATTATTCGCATAAAATACTCTCTGCTGTTCTTCAAAAGTCATCCGATCCAGCTGTCTATTCTCGAAGAGCTTATAGCCCCCCAACGCGATAGCTCCTCCTATCGCTGCTATCAATAATGTTGCTCCTATTTTTTTCATAATGATTTTAATTGTTGAAACATAAATAAACACCGTTACTTAACCGGTGGTGTTTTGATTTAGTCAAATGTAATACCATGCAGCGTGCTGGTACAAGTTTTGTCAGTTAAATAATGTTAATCAAAACCGCATTAATCGGTGTTTTAACAAGATTTAACCATAATGGCTCGGTTTGTAACAAGATTATTAAATTTGTAGCATATTTTCAAGGACATGAGCAGAAAAATTGCATTCTCAAAATATCAAGGCGCTGGTAATGATTTTATCTTAATCGACAATCGAAATAATGATTTTGACCACAATAACCATGATTTGGTAGCCAGAATGTGCGATCGTCGTTTTGGTATAGGGGCGGATGGACTGATGCTATTGGAGTATACAAAAAATTCTGCTATTTCGTCGGATTTTGACATGGTGTATTACAATGCAGATGGTCAAAAAGGTTCCATGTGTGGGAATGGCGGACGCTGTATTGTAGCCTTTGCCCGTGATCTGGGTGTTATCGAACAGGATACTGCCTTTATGGCAGTAGATGGTATGCATCATGCGGCTATTCAAGGCGAGCAAGTACAACTTGGCATGATTGACGTGGATACCTATTCCCGCGACGGTGAAGCCTATATCCTGCAAACGGGATCGCCGCACTATGTGGAATTTGTGAAAGGGTTGGCGGAGCTGGATGTTTTTACGGTAGGCGGTGCGATCCGAAATAATGCTACCTATAAATCCGAGGGGATCAATGTGAACTTCGTAGAGCAAGAAGGAGAAGATGCTTACTTCTGCCGCACTTTTGAGCGGGGTGTAGAGGATGAGACATTTGCCTGCGGTACTGGAGCTACGGCAGCGGCCATGGCTATTGCGTTGCAGGAGAACCGAGAAGGGCATCAGGAAATTGCTATACGCGTTTTAGGAGGACAATTACGGATTGCTTTCGAAAAACAAGGTAATTCGTTTACGAACGTATTCCTGCATGGACCTGCGGAGTGGGTATTTCAGGGCGAATTTTAAACTCTAGCTTGATAATGGTATATTAGTGGTCTTTTTTCGAGACAGCACTACGATCATTTCATGCAGCAAGTTGATTCCGCAATTCCTTTTCGTTTAATCTACTCTTTAGGGGAGCACCCCTACCTGGGCTACCTTATCGAGCCGCACGTGGTACAGCTCAACGCCAATGGCACACTGTCATTGACCTACAAAAGGGTTTTTAGCCATACGGCAGCTGAATACGCAGCAGGCTTATCTGCTGCCGATCTTGAAATGATCCGTTTGCTGGATGAGGTGGAACAAACACACATCATTAAACGCTACCATAAAAAACCAATTCGTCCGGCAGACTATTTCACTAAAATATTCGACCAAAAAATCTTTCAATTTGTTCGCCCTAAGATCGAACAACGCTTACTTCAGGTGCTTGCTCAACTGCAAGGTCAGCCGCTATATCTGATGAGCAAAAAAGATGGCTATCCGGCAGAAACCAGATTAGAGATTGCGCAGGAGCCTGCATCCATCCTATTTCACTTTAGAAGAAATGACATCGAAACCCGGTATTTCCCCACCATCAAATATCAAGGGCATCGCATGGAGTTTATGTACAAAGATGCACATGTCATCATCCAGGAACAAGCCTGGCTATTGCTAGACGGCATGCTCTATCATTTTGACCAGCCGCTGGATGGCAAGAAGCTAAGCCCATTCCTGCAAAAGCGCTACATATCTGTACCCCGCAATACGGAGAAGAAGTATTTTGAGACCTTCGTGACCAATCTGATCGAGCGGCACAACGTGTATGCGGAAGGTTTTGATATCAAAACAATGAAGGAAGATGCTGTGCCGATCTTGACCATCCGCTACGCGGAAGGACAGGCGCCGCAGGTGGAGCTGAGCTTTCGCTATGGTGACTACGTCTTCCCTCCCAGCATTGAACGCCCGATAACCGTACGGCTGCAGCACGATGAAGTACAGGATGCTTATACTTTTACACGGATCAAACGATCGATTAAGTGGGAGCAAAATCAGGAGGCAAAGCTTATCGAACTGGGTTTACATTCTAAAGACCGCCTGTTCGGCTCCTTTGGCGTTGCTGCTTCTTCAGGAGAAAACAGCTTTTCTATCTTCGAATGGCTGAATAAGCATGTCGAACAGCTAGCCGATTTAGGATTTGTAGTCGAGCAGCAGACTGGCACCAAGCGTTTTTTTATTGGCCTGGCCAGTGTAGATATGACGGTGGAGGAAAATAACGACTGGTTTGACCTCCAAGCTTTCGTTTCTTTTGGCCCGTATAAAATACCTTTTGTGCAATTGCGCGATCACATCCTGAATAGGATCCACGAGTTTGTATTGCCTAACGGCGAAATTGCGGTGATTCCGGAAGCCTGGTTCGCGCAATATGAACACCTTTTTCATTTTTCGAGTACTACCGACGGGCTGAAATTGAATAGAATGCATGTGGGCATTCTACAGGATATTAGCGAACATACCATGGTATCCTTCCAACGGAAGCTGGAGAAGCTAAACGCTTTTGAAGAAATTGAGTCTGTAGAGCCGCCATTGCATTTTAAGGGGCAATTGCGCGCGTATCAGGAAGCAGGCTACAACTGGTTTCACTTCCTGCAGCAATATCGCTTTGGTGGCATCCTGGCAGATGATATGGGGCTTGGAAAGACGGTACAAACTATTGCCCTGCTACAACGGCAGAAAGAAAACCGCCAGGAAGGTGAACATGCCTTGACCTCGTTACTCATTTTACCAACATCACTGCTCTACAACTGGCAAAAAGAAGCGGCTCGTTTTGCCCCAAAATTGCGTGTGCTACTCCATACCAGCTACGCCCGCACCAAAGATTCTTTTGCATTTACCCATTACGATTTGGTCATCACCACATACGGCGTGGTGAGGAGCGACGAGGCGCTATTCAGTACTTTTTTCTTTGACTACATCATTCTGGATGAAAGTCAGCACATCAAAAATCCACGATCAAAATCTTTCAAAGCGATTAAGAATTTGCGTAGCAAACATCGCTTGGCGCTGAGCGGTACACCCATTGAAAATTCGGTGGCCGACTTATGGACGCAGATGCACTTCGCCAATCCCGGATTGTTAGGAAATTACCATTATTTCCAACAGGAGTTTGTGATTCCGATTGAAAAAAAGAAAGATGAGGATCGCGCGCAGCGCCTTCAGGCGATGATCAAACCATTTATCTTACGCCGCACCAAGAATCAGGTCGCGACGGAACTGCCTCCCAAGACGGAACAGATCGTTTACTGCGCAATGAATGATAAGCAGGCCAAGTTGTATGACAGTACTAAGTCGGCCTACCGAAATGTCCTATTAGATGGGCCTGCCGCAGGTGAAAACAGCCAGATGACCTTGTTACAAGGATTGATGAAGCTACGTCAATTGGCGAACCACCCGCACATGGTAGATGCCGAATATACGGATGGATCCGGAAAGTTCGATGCGGTATTGGAAATGCTGGAATCGGTACATACCAAGGGAAGCAAAATCTTGATATTCTCTCAGTTTGTGAAGCATTTGGATATCTTCCGAGCACACTTCGACCGCAAGAAGACGAAATACGCCTATCTGGACGGGAGTACGAAAGACCGAGAGGCGGCGGTAAATCAATTTAAAAATGATCCGGAAACACGCCTCTTTTTGATCTCGATTAAAGCGGGTGGTGTGGGGCTCAACCTGACGGAGGCAGATTATGTATTTATTCTGGATCCGTGGTGGAATCCTGCGGTAGAGCAGCAAGCGATTGACCGCAGCCATCGCATCGGCCAAGAGCGCAATGTGTTTATCTACCGATTCATCAGTAAAGATAGCGTAGAAGAGAAGATCGTTTCGCTACAAAACCGTAAAAAGAAACTCTCTTCCGCATTGATCACGACAGAAGAGAGTTTCGTAAAATCCTTATCTCGCGAAGACTTAAACATTCTCTTGGAGTAGGAAATAGCATCTAAAAAGCAGGCTTTACTTATAAAGAATTCTGAACTTGATGGTATTATCAATCTGCTTCAGTTGCTTCAACATATCCTTATCATACTGCGCATCCACATCCGTAATCGCGTAACCGATTTCACCTTTGGTCATCAGAAACTGTGAAAAAATATTGACTTGATTCTCGGCATACACCTTATTGATCTGCGCCATAATGCCGGGCACATTCTGGTGAATGTGGATCAGGCGGTGTGCATGCTTCAACTTAGGTAAGGTTAATGGTGGAAAATTACGACTCATGTACGTATCGCCATGGTTGATGAAATCGGCCATGCGACGCGGAATAAATTCGGCATTACGCTTTTTAAGGCGTTTATCATCGAAGATGACTACGCCTTTTTCGCAACACAACGTGCGCGACACGTGCCCCTTTACATCCCCTAAGTAACCCAATACTTTTAGTTTATTCGCACGACGGAGCTGATCGGGATCTATGATGACACCATCTCCCAGCAACAACATGCCCACATCCTTCACATACTTCTCTTCAAAGCTATCTTTGACCCGAACAGAAAAACCATCATTCTTTAATATCTCGGCAGCAATATTAGGCACATCACCAATTATTAGACACAGAATTCGGTTTTTTGGGTACGAAATAGCTCGTGGCAAATCATTGACATACAGAAACTCATCAAAGCTAGGCGTTACATGATCTGCTTTCTCCGTAACCGACTGGCGTGCGATATTTTCCGTGAAGGCATAGAATCTTTCAATCAAACCCGATTCCTTCAATTGAAAATCAGAATAGCCATCGCCAATACCAAACAGCCTACCTTGTACATTAAGTTCTTTGAGTAGCTTCACCTTCCCCCCTTCATCCGATAATGGATTGGTATCATCGTAGCCGACGATATTCCCTTCATCATCAAACAAGAAGGTATTGGCATAGATGTTTTCGGTTTTGATACCATATGGTGCTACCACTGGCGTGATAAATTCCTTAAAACCACCAGACACGATCCAAGCAGCGTCGGAATTTGCTTTAAAGAATGCACGATTACGGTCAAAGGATTTAGATACTTTCTTTTTCAAGTGTTTAATCAACTGATCCAGATGCGTACGATTTGCTTTTAGCAGACTGATCCTGCCGGTCAGGCTTTCGCGAAAGGAGATCTTTCCTTCCATAGCCAGATTGGTGTATCGTTCGATCTCGCGGTATACCGTCTCTTGTTCGGGGCTTCCTTCTAAAGATATTCTTGCTAATTCGTCCAGCGCTTCTACTTGCGTAAATGTGCTGTCGAAGTCAATGATATAATAATTCTTCACGCTTGGTATTAATTATTGGGCATAATATGCCTGGTATACATTTTTAAGGGTTTCGGACAGCGGCTTGAACGTATGTCCGGTGAGTCGTGTAATTTTAGAATTGTCGTAACTAAGCCG
This sequence comes from Sphingobacterium sp. lm-10, assembly GCF_023554555.1. Lineage (NCBI taxonomy): Bacteria > Pseudomonadati > Bacteroidota > Sphingobacteriia > Sphingobacteriales > Sphingobacteriaceae > Sphingobacterium > Sphingobacterium sp. lm-10. The sequence goes on along the minus strand of NZ_JAMJWC010000002.1, from coordinate 284,676 downwards.
TTCCGACGCTGCTCGCGCGGCATCTTTGGTCAATGCTGTTGGCTGTCTGAAAAGAGTGGCTTTTACCTTTGCCAATCGCCAAGCGATAGACAAAAGCGTTTTTCCGGCTTGTATCGTTGGAGCCGGCCGGCCCATTAGGGTGCTGATATCGGTAAGCAAATTGCGCGAAGATATATTTTCGCTATTTAAGATAAATCGTTCTCCAGAGGTGTCGGAGTCCATCAGCCATATCATGATACTGGCCACATCGGCGACATCGACCACGCCGACCGTGCCTAAAGGATAAATGCGAAGTCCTTTTTTGACTTGATCGAATATGGCATTGGCCGCCACCTTTCCTTTACCTAATCCGACGCCCATGATGAGAGACGGATTGACAATGACGGCATCCAAACCTTCTACAATACCGCGCCACACTTCCATCTCTGCATCGTGCTTAGCCCGGGAATACAGGGAAGTTTTACGGGTCATTTCCCACTTAGCCTCTTCATTGAGTGGCTGACCGCTTTTGTTGGGTCCAAGTGCCGCAATAGAACTTACATGCACCAATCTCACCCGATGCTCCAGGCAGAGGTTGACAATGTGTTTGGTGCCTTCGCGGTTTACTTGTGTGATCTGAACGGCGTCTTTTGGCTGATTGGAAATCAGTGCCGCACAGTGATATACCTGCTTGATTCCGGCAAATACTTCCTTCAAAGCAAAATAATCCGTGATATCGGCATCTTCCCATTGCACTAGTGAGGATGCCTTTAAGGCATCAGGTATAATTGATTGCGGCCGCTTCAGCGCGATGACGCTATGGCCTGCATCGATAAGTTTTTTGATCAGCACAGACCCCAAAAAACCGGTTCCTCCAGTTACTAAAATCATCCTCTAACTAGGTGTTTAACATTGCTTTCTTCAAAAGTATAGTAATTATACATACCATGCAAATGCTTATTTGAGGGAGTAAAAGCGAAGGAATAAATGCATCTTTGTGCTGAACAAATGCTATTTATTCACGGAAAGCACTCATTAGTCCTATTACATTCATGACTCTAGCAGATTTTTTTCAGCCAATCTCTTTAACAGAAATTACATCTACGGCAGATTTTCTTAATTCTCAACTCGGCAAGACCATCGTACGTTACGAAAGTAACTTTCCTGATTTGGACGATGCAGACACCAAGCCACATCTGGCAATTGTAGGCGTAGAAGAAGATCGCGCAGCGGTGAACAACCGCGGTACGGCGAAGGCGCCTAATGAAGTACGCAAGCATTTGTATGAGCTGTATGAAGGGGATTATACCCTGCGGATTGCTGACCTGGGAAATATCAAAGCTGGCGCTCGCATACAGGATACCTATGCCGCACTGCGCAATGTGGTAGAGGAATTGGTAAAAATGCAAATCGTACCTGTTATTATCGGGGGCGGACAAGATCTGACTTATGCCCAATACATGGGCTACGAAAATCTGGAGCAAAAAGTAGAAGTAGCCGTCATTGATTCCCGGTTTGATCTGGATCAGGAAAGTGATGAGCACACGACACTGAATTCTACGACCTATCTTAATCATATCATCTTACACCAACCGGACTATTTATTTAGTCTGAGCAATATTGCGTACCAAACTTATTTGGTGAGCAAGGAGTCTATCAATATGTACAACAAGTTGTTTTTCAACGCGATGCGTATTGGTGCAATGACCGGAAAGCTGGATCAGTCGGAGCCTTTAATCCGTGCAGCAGATATGGTAAGCTTTGACATGGGTGCTATCCGCGCTTCAGAAGCAGGCGGAAATGCCAATGCCACGCCTAATGGCTTATATGGGGATGATGCGTGTCAGCTGGCGCGTTACGCTGGCATGTCAGACAAATGTTCGTCGGTCGGATTCTATGAATTTAACCCAACTTTCGATCCCATGGGGCACAGCGCCATGCTGGTGGCACAGATGATCTGGTGTTTTATCGATGGCTTCTATTCCCGCAAAGGGGATGCCCCAATGTATCCGAAGTCCAATTACATTATTTACCGCACGTCATTGGAAAGCGATGATTATGAATTGGTTTTTGTGAAAAGTAAAAAATCAGATCGTTGGTGGATGCAGGTTCCCTATTTTGGCAGTAAATCCGTCAACGAGCGATTTTTCCTAGTGCCATGTCGGTACGAGGATTATCAACTAGCAGTAGATGGCGAAATGCCAGATCTATGGTGGCGTACGCATCAAAAGTTACAGTAGGGTGTTTATTCAAACTTTTTCTTGATAAAAAGTTTGGCAAAAATCAAGACGGCATTCCTTACTGCTATCCGTCCTCAGAAATCCTACACAAAAATGAACTCGCTTTGCTCAAACAGATTTTTGTGCTTTACGGATTTACTTTTTGACGGCTTGCCGCAGTCAGAACGCTAGGTCGACTAAAGCAGTAACTTTCCAATTTTATCAAAATGCCGCCTTAGCGGATTGGCAATAGCACTAGGACGCACGGACGTTGTGCCAATACGGTCAGCGGCGAGGTTTTTGCATACTTTTTTGCGGGAAAAAAGTATGAGCCCGCCCGGCTCAAGGGCAATACTCAATACTAACTACTAACAAGCCATACAATCATCTCAATACGCAATACTAACTACTCAGTACTACCTACTAAATACTCCAATCTAACTACTCAATACTAAAATCAATACCCCCTCGCCACATCATCGCCTCGTGGATCTGCTCCCGTCTGCAACTTGCCATTCGGCAATACAATAATATTTTCTACACGACCGATGTTTCCACGTTTATAAATTTTGTAACCCGCCTTTTCCAAGCTACTTCTTGTTTCCGCATCGATGGCTTTCTCCTCCACATCAATTTGATCAGGCAACCATTGGTGATGAAAACGGGAAGCCGTAACCGACTCTTGCGCATCCATACCATAATCAATAACATTGGTAATCGTTTGAAAAACGGAGGTAATAATCGTAGAGCCTCCCGGCGTGCCGACCACCATAAACAACTTTCCGTCTTTTTCTACAATGGTTGGCGTCATCGAACTCAACATGCGCTTATTAGGGGCAATCGCATTCGCTTTGCCACCCACCAAACCATATAAATTAGGCACTCCCGGTTTTACCGAAAAATCGTCCATCTCATTGTTTAATAAGAAGCCCGCTCCTTTTACCCAAACACCGGCACCATAAGCACCATTCAATGTTGTGGTCAGGGAAACAGCATTACCTTCTTTATCTACGATACAGTAATGTGTGGTTTCTTCGGATTCGTAACCGGCAAATTTGGAGGCGAGAATTTCACTGCTTGGCGTTGCCTTCGCGAAGTTGATTTCTTGCATCCGAGTTTTGTTGCGCTGGTTGTCCATCAATTCCTTTAAAGGCACTTTGTGATAGTCCGGGTCGCCCATATGCGTGGCACGGTCGGCATAGATTCTACGCTCGGCTTCTACAATTACCCGTACTGCGGAATCGCTTTGAAAGCCCCACTGCGCCAATGGATAGGACTCTACAGATTGTAAAAGTGCAATGAGGGCCGCACCTCCGCTTGATGGCGGAGGCATAGAAATCACGCGATGACCGCGGTATGCTCCTTCTACTGGCTTACGCCACACTGCCTGGTAATTCTCTAGATCGGCTTTGCTCATAATACCATTTCCGCGCTGCATTTCCTTGACGATGTAGTCGGCCGTTTCTCCTTTATAAAAACCATCGCGACCTTCTTTCGCTACGCGCTCCAAAGTGCTGGCTAACTCGGGCTGTTGAAAGACATCATCCTCTTTCCATGTTTCGCTGCGGATGATCGCAGCACCTTCGGTATTGAGCCTGGAAAAAAGTTCCTGATGTTCATTGAATTCCTTGGCTTGCATGCTGGTGATTTTGAAACCCTCTTTGGCAAGCTTTATAGCTGGCGCAACCAACATTTGCCAATCCATCGAGCCATATTTTTGATGCGCAGCGACCATACCCGCCACGGTGCCCGGTACCCCTGCCGCCAGTTGCCCGTAAAGGCTTAAATCAGTAATTGCATTGCCGTCGGCGTCCAAGTACATGTCTTTGTCGGATTTTAAAGGCGCCGTCTCGCGAAAATCCAGGGCATCTACGCCGCCATCGTGACTTCGGTAAACCATAAAACCGCCTCCGCCGATGTTTCCAGCATTGGGATATACGACAGCCAAAGCAAATTGTACCGCAATAGCCGCATCGATGGCGTTACCACCGTCTTTCAGGATTTGTACACCCACATCGGATGCCAATGGATGCGCTGCTACGACCGCACCATGCTCGAATTCGTTACCTTTCGCGCTATCTGATGTATTACTCTTGTTTTGGCAGGAGCTAAATAGTAGAAAGGCAATTAAAAGATGAGACAGTATTTTCATATGTGTTTTTTGTTAGTTCGTTGTTTATTATTTGAGCTTCTCATTATTGGCATGACGATCAGCATCGCGCACCGTTTTCTTCTCCAGGTTCTTTTGCAGCGCTTCGGTCAGGTTAATGCCGGTTTGATTCGCCAGGCAAATTAATACAAAAAGCACATCAGCCATCTCATCGGCCAGATTCACGTCTTTGTCTGAGGCTTTAAAAGATTGTTCCCCATATTGGCGCGCCATGATGCGCGCTACTTCGCCCACCTCTTCCATTAGCATAGCGGTATTGGTTAATTCATTAAAATAACGGATGCCTGTGGTATTTATCCATTCGTCCACCGTTTTCTGTGCTTCCTCAATCGTCATATTTTATGTGTTGTTTTTTAACGGTTCTTAAAAATTATCTTTGTCTTTGGTATTCATGATGATAGTAACTGGTCCATCATTCTGCAAGCTAATCTGCATATCAGCACCAAAAATGCCTGTTTGTACTTGTTGGTTCAATAGGTCGCTACAACGCTTGATGATATCCTCGTACAATGGTTTTGCTTTATCCGGCTTCGCCGCCCGGATAAATGAGGGCCTATTTCCTTTTTTTGTTTGCGCGTAAAGCGTGAATTGCGAAATCAACAACAAACCCCCGCCAACATCTAGTAGAGAGCGATTCATCAAACCTTGATCATCAGCAAAGATACGCATAGCACAGATTTTGGCAGCTAGCCAGGCGGCATCCTCCTCCTTGTCATCTTCTTCCACACCTAGTAGCACCAATAACCCTTGAGTAATGGCTCCGGTTTGAACGCCCTCCACTTGGCACGCGGCGTGGCTGACACGCTGAATTACTGCTCTCATGGTTTAAAATTAGACAAATTTGCTGAAATGCCAGAAGCACATATCCTGACAGCTTGACACACCTATTTTGTAGAAATCTGCCAGTCCGCGAAGGGCTTATGCAAAAATGTCTCCTAAATAGGTGAAAGTCACTTTGGCATAATTGGTGATGCGTGGAATGTGTAAACGTAAATAAAACATAAAATAAATAGAATAATTATGGCTTTAAGTATCAAACCTATCGGCGACAGAGTCGTAGTCGAAGCGGCACCTGCAGAAGAAAAAACAGCGTCAGGAATCTACATTCCAGATACAGCTAAAGAAAAACCTTCTCAAGGAACAGTGGTAGCAGTAGGAACTGGTAAACCAGAAGAACCATTGACTGTACAAGTAGGCGATAAAGTATTGTATGGTAAATATGCTGGTACGGAGATCACGTACGAAGGCAAAGAGTATTTGATCATGCGTGAGTCTGATATTTACGCGGTACTGTAAGTTAAGTTTTAATCGATTATTAGTTCAATAGGAACAAGAAAATGGCAAAACAGGTAAAATATAATGTAGAAGCGCGTGAAGCTCTTAAAAAAGGAGTAGATACGTTAGCAAATGCGGTAAAAGTAACTTTAGGACCAAAAGGTCGTAACGTAATTATCGAGAAAAAATTCGGTTCTCCAGCGATCACTAAAGATGGTGTAACGGTAGCAAAAGAGATCGAATTGAAAGACGCCGTGGAAAACATGGGCGCACAAATGGTGAAGGAAGTAGCTTCTAAAACTGCTGACCAAGCAGGTGACGGTACTACTACTGCTACCGTATTGGCTCAGGCTATCGTAGCACCAGGTATCAAATCGGTAGCGGCTGGTGCAAATCCAATGGATTTGAAACGCGGTATCGACAAAGCGGTATCTGCAGTTGTTGCGAACTTGCAGTCTCAGTCTCAGGCTGTAGGCCAAGACAACAACAAAATCAAACAAGTAGCCTCTATCTCTGCTAACAATGATGATGTGATCGGTTCATTGATCGCACAAGCAATGGAGAAAGTGGGTAACGACGGGGTGATCACGGTAGAAGAAGCAAAAGGTACTGAAACTGAAGTAAAAACAGTGGAAGGTATGCAGTTTGACCGTGGATATTTGTCTCCATACTTCGTAACCAACTCCGAGAAAATGGAAGCAGACTTAGAGAACCCATACATCTTGATCTACGACAAGAAAATCAGCAACATGAAAGAATTGTTGCCGATCTTGGAGAAACAAGTACAAACGGGTAAACCTTTGTTAATCATCGCGGAAGATCTAGATGGCGAAGCTTTAGCTACTTTAGTAGTGAACAAAATCCGCGGATCATTGAAAGTGGCTGCTGTAAAAGCGCCAGGATTTGGTGACCGTCGTAAAGCGATGTTGGAAGATATCGCGATCTTGACTGGCGGCACGGTTATTTCTGAAGAAAGAGGTTACAAACTAGAAAATGCAGAACTAGACATGCTAGGTCAGGCAGAGAAAGTGGTAATCGACAAAGATAACACCACGGTAATCAACGGATCTGGAAACGGAGAAGAAATCAAAGCACGTGTTGGACAAATTCGTTCACAAATCGAAACCACTACTTCTGACTACGATCGTGAGAAATTGCAAGAGCGTTTAGCGAAGCTTTCTGGCGGTGTGGCTGTTCTTTATGTAGGTGCTACTACCGAAGTAGAGATGAAAGAGAAAAAAGACCGTGTAGATGATGCGTTGCATGCTACTCGCGCAGCGGTAGAAGAAGGTATCGTCGCTGGTGGTGGTGTTGCTTTTATCCGTGCGACAGAAGCCTTGAAGGACTTGAAAGGTGAAAACGAAGATGAGAACATCGGTATCGACATCATCCGTCGTGCGATCGAAGAGCCTCTTCGTCAGATCTGTTTCAATGCAGGTATCGAAGGTGCAGTTATCGTACAAAAAGTAAAAGAAGGATCTGGTGACTTCGGTTACAACGCGCGTACAGATGTATTCGAAAACTTAATTGGTGCCGGTGTTATCGACCCAACTAAGGTATCTCGTGTAGCATTAGAAAACGCTGCTTCTGTAGCTTCTATGTTGTTGACCACCGAGTGTGTGTTGGCAGATGAGCCAGAAGAAGCTGGTGCAGCTGGCGGCGGTGCTCCTGCTGGTATGCCAGGCGGCATGGGCGGCATGATGTAAGCCAACAATTGATAATAATTATATAGTGCAAAAGCCGGAGACCCTCGAGGATCTCCGGCTTTTTTTGTGTGTATGTTGCCAGCAGAAGGAGGGGTTTTCGGATCGCCACGGATATCATTAGAGATAAGATAAGTCCTCCTTTTAACATTTTTGCCTCTTAGATCATCACAACAATCGGTTTCACACGTTATATCATTATCCGAGGAAGAATCACTTAAACGTTGTACGACGATGAAACTATTTGATGCCCATTTTCACATTATAAACCCAAAGTTCCCCTTGGTGGAGAACAATGGTTATCTACCGCCCGAATTTGTCGCTGCAGATTACCTCCAGGCAACTGCTGCTTATCAACTAACCGGCGGGGCGATTGTGTCGGGTTCTTTTCAGGCTTTCGATCAGGATTATTTAATGGATGCCTTGAAAACACTAGGCAGTGGTTTTGTTGCCGTGGCGAATATCCCACATACGATTTCGGAGAAAGAATTGGCGGTATTAAACGAAGCGAATGTCGTTGCGGTGCGTTTTAATGTAAAGCGAGGTGGTTCTGAAAAGCTGGAACATATAGAAAAGCTGTCTAATAAATTATATGAGGAATATGGCTGGCATACCGAACTGTACATAGACAGCAACGATTTGAAGGACTTAAGACCGGTCTTACAAAACATCCCCAAATTCTCTATCGATCATCTAGGGCTTTCAAAAGATGGATTGGATGATCTGTACTATTGGGTGGAACAGGGTGTAAAAGTAAAAGCGACGGGTTTTAGCCGAACGGACTTCGAACCGATTCCGGTCATGAAGAAGATCCATCAGATTAATCCACACGCCTTATTATTTGGTACCGACCTACCCTCCACACGTGCCGCTGTCCCCTTCTCCGACAAAGACGTACAATTGATCGCGGATAATTTCTCCACCGATGATCTTGAACAGATTATGTATAAAAATGCGGAAGCTTGGTATAGGAGAGGATAAAGAAAAGCGTGTGCTAGAGACCGATTCCTTTAAAAATTTGTAGCCCCGAGCAGAATCGAACTGCTATCTAATGTTTAGGAAACACCTATTCTATCCGTTGAACTACGGGGCCAGAATGCACTACAAAGATTTGAAAAATTAAGCCCATTATCAAGTCAAAGCATCATTTAGTTCATCGAAAATAAAACATAGCATTCATCAATACCATCATTGCAGCATTATAGATGAAGTTGATATGTGATTGATAAATTCGATGTGGTAAAAGCACGTTTTATGTGTACTTTTGCACAACGAAATTAAAACGAAAAACAAAATATCTTAACTATGAGCTTTACAGGCAAAAACTTCCCTAACATCACCGTAGACGCAATTGATTACATGGGAGATTATATCTCTTTAAATATATTTGAAAAAGCACAACAGGAAAACAAAAAGATCCTTTTATTCTGGTATCCAAAGGATTTCACTTTCGTATGCCCGACTGAATTACATGCTTTTCAGGCTGAAGTGGCAGAATTAGAGAAACGCAATACCATCGTTATCGGTGCATCTTGCGATTCTAACGAAGTACACTTTGCTTGGTTGAACACGGCAAAAGATAACGGTGGTATCGAAGGCGTAGAATACCCAATCATTGCGGATACGAACCGCAACCTCTCTAGCGTATTGGGCATTTTGGAGATGAAAGAAGTAGAACATCCAGAATTCGGCACATTGGTAGAAGGCTCTGCAGTGACTTACCGTGCGACTTACTTGATCGATGAGACTGGAAAAGTATTTCACGAGTCGGTAAATGATATGCCACTAGGCCGTAATGTAAAAGAATACATCCGTCTGATTGATGCGTACACACACGTGCAGAAACACGGTGAAGTATGTCCAGCGAACTGGGAAGAAGGTAAAGAAGCCATGAATGCTACACGCGATGGCGTAGCTTCTTACCTGGCAAGCAACTAATATAGGCCGTCATTCGGCCTCCAAGTAATTTCAGGCTGACTAGAAAGCGTTTCTGCTACAGTGACATTTTTAGTCAGCCCTTTTTGTACACCATTAAGCGAAAACACCATGTTACAAGAATTAGATAATGATAATCTGCAGGAGATTGTAAATAAAAACGAAACCGTGTTGGTACAGTTCTCCGCCTCTTGGTGTGGTAACTGCCGCATCATGAAACCAAAGTTCAAGAAGCTGTCTGGAGAAAATGAAAACGTAGCCTTCGTAATCGTAGACGCGGAGAAATATCCAGAGTCTAGAAAACTGGCAAACGTAGATAACCTTCCGACATTTGCTGCTTTCAGCAATGGCAAATTGGTCAACCAAGTGCAAACTAACAAAATTGATGGCTTAGTAGATTTATTAAATGAAGTTACCAGTAATTAAACATCTCACCAATTTCATCGCTGAAAACGACGTAGACTACGTGTTAGAGACGATCGAAACACTGGAAGCGTTGACCGAGGTCTCTACGTTGAAAGACGAAGAACTGGATGTTATTGGCGAATTGATTTCCAATATGTATGGTGCGGTAGAAGTGGACAAATTGATCAAAGAAGGTCAAGCACCAAAAGACGCTATCAATTCTTTTATGCAACGCGTAATGGGTTCAATAGATCGATAATACGGTTTTCCACAAAAAGCTGTGCATAACTCCAAATTTGTGGAAAAGTTTTTTAAAGCCATTCGTGTTTTTATATCGTATAATGTCCTACTTTTATAGAAATGAAATTAATGCCTGATCCTCTATTCACTTCAGGGCGAAAGAAGTATCAGGTTTAGTATCAAGGGTTTTTAAAAAGGATTTTTAATTGTTGGTAAAAGGAATCAAATAGCTATTTGATTCCTTTTATTGTTAATGTACATTCATCCATGCCGCGTACGCTTACTTTCCTATTCCTGTTAATAACATACACTTCCTCCATTGGCCAGACGATAATTCCAAAAAATTCTTCGGAGATAAAAGCGGGATTAGAAAAACTAAACGTCTTAGGTTCGGTATTGTATTTTGCGGCACACCCCGATGATGAAAACACCAAATTGATCGCTTGGCTGGCGAATGAGAAGAAGTATGAAACAGCCTACCTGTCGCTAACGCGAGGAGATGGTGGACAGAATCTGATCGGCACAGAGCTGGGCATTGAGCTGGGTTTAATACGCACGCAAGAGCTACTGGCAGCACGTCGAATTGATGGTGGTAACCAATATTTCAGCTCTGCATATGATTTCGGATTCTCCAAAACATTTGAGGAAACATTTGATTTTTGGAATAAAGAAGAAACGTTACGCGAAAGCGTGTGGCTGATCCGTAAACTCAGGCCGGATGTCATCATCACGCGTTTCCCACCAGATCCACGAGGTGGTCACGGTCATCATCAGGCCTCTGCCATCCTCGCGCATGAAGCATTTATTGCCGCAGCAGATCCTTCCCGTTTTCCAGAACAACTGCAAGAGCTATCGGTATGGCAGGCCAAACGTTTGTTGTGGAATACGGCCAACTTTGGCGGCCAGAACAACACGTCCGAAAATCAGCTAAAGATTCAGACCGGTGCATTTAACACTTTACTAGGCGCATCGTATGGCGAGGTCGCCGCGATCAGTCGTTCGCAGCACAAAAGTCAAGGCTTCGGCTCCGCATCCACGCGCGGACAGAGCATCGAGTACTTCGAGCATGTAGCTGGCGAGAAGGCTACGCAAACGCTGCTCGACGGCGTGAAGACCGATTGGTCTCGCTTGGCAAATAGTGGCGAGATCACTCAACAGGTAGCCGACATCAATAAAAATTTCGATGTCAATGCTCCGCAAAATAGTATCGCTTCATTAATTGCACTGCATAAAAACGTGCAGAAGATCTCAGATCAGCATTGGCGTGCGGTAAAAACACAGGAAATAGAAGAGTTGATCCTGACCTGCGCGGGTTTTTACCTAGACAACTACACGTTGAGGCCGATCGGCATCTTGGGAGAGCCGGTAGACGTGTTTCAGGAGTTGATCGTGCGAAACCCGAATGTAACGGCTAGCATAGATCGCATCGGAGATCAATCCGTAAGCCAACCGCTGAAAAATAACACGATTTTCCGTCATCAATACGAGTTCACCCCGCAATCCATTACACAGCCTTACTGGCTACGCAATCCCTATACATTGGGGAAATTTGATGTAGAGGAAGCAGACTTCGGCGCTCCAGAAAGCGGTGATCGGCCACAAACGGAATTCGTGGTTACCATTGATGGATTGTCGATTGCCCTAACGCAACCGATCCGGCATCGCTATGTGGATCCGGTGCGCGGAGAAATTCAAAACCCTTTGCATGTGCTGCCCAAGATCACTGCCTCGACGCCCCAAACTTCGATCCTACTGACTGATAACGAAAAGTCACAAAAACTACAGATGACGTTTACCCGTCATGATGCTACTGATCAGGCGGAAATCGTTACTCATGTACCAGCAGGTATACAAATATCCCCTACACAGACTGTTCTTAACTTTGGAACAGCAAAATCCATCACGCAATCTTTTGATGTAAAAGTCATACCGGGAAGTCTTAAAAAAGACGGAAACTCTGCAGAAACGGGGATCAGTTTTAGTATGGAAAAAGATACGATTCGGCAGTACCGTCAGATTCAATATAATCACATCCCATCGCAGGCCTGGTTTCCAAAAGTAGATGTCAAGGTGCAACCGATCGACTTACAAGTCCCAGTTAAGCGTGTGGCTTATGTTATCGGAGCGGGAGATCGCGTGCCAGATGCACTACGCGCGGTTGGTATGGTAGTGGATGTCATCAGCCCGAAGGAAATCCCCACCGTGAGCGCTGCACAATACGATGCATTGATCGTAGGTATACGCGCGTATAATGTGTATGCCGATCTTACGGAATATACACCAGCGCTATTGCGCTATGCCGAAGCTGGCGGCACGGTACTCGTACAATATCAGGTAAACTCCGGCGTAGCCGGACAAGATATCGGGCCCTTCCCCTTTCAGGTTACGCGCGCTCGTGTGACAGAGGAGGATGCGGCCGTAAAATTCTTATTACCTACAGACCCTTCTCTGCAAAAACCTAACAAAATTACGGAAGCAGATTTTGCGAGCTGGATTCAAGAGCGTGGCTTGTATTTTGTCGAAAACACGGATTCGCATTACCGAAAACCCCTTTCGATGCATGACAAGAACGAAGCAGCACACGACGGTGCTCTGATCATTAGCCGACAAGGGAAAGGTAAGTTTGTGTATACCTCACTCGCCTTTTTTAGGCAATTACCCGCTGGAGTTCCGGGAGCTTACAGATTATTTGTAAATTTGCTGGCAAAAGAAGAAGATTAAGGAAAATATCCTAAGTATAAAATCAACATGGAAAATACTAAAAACGAAAAAACCACTTTGCACAATTCTCTTTACCTAATCGGTGCTGTCATGGGTGCAATCATTGCATTTGCTTCATCCGGAGCACCGTTGAGCTTGGTTACAGGAGCAATAGGCGGATTGATTTTCGCCAGCATCTTTGTAAAATTTGTGATCCCACACAAGCCAAGTGACCGATAAGGGGCTTCCCTCTTTTATTGGTAGCTGGAGACGATTTTATTGGCTGGTGGCTTTTTGGCTTATCGTCAATATCGCATTGATGTACTGGTTTACAAAATCTTTTGAATGAGCACTCTCGATTGGATAGTGCTCATTCTCACGTTGCTGGGTATCGTAACTTATGGGATCTACAAAAGCCGCAATGTCCAAAACATTGACGGTTATATGCTCGGTGACCGGGAGCTTCCCTGGTACAATGTAGGTTTTTCGGTGATGGCTACACAAGCCAGCGCCATCACATTCCTTTCTGCCCCGGGACTAGCCTATTCATCGGGCATGAGTTTCGTACAGTTTTATTTTGGACTGCCACTGGCCATGATTGTCTTGTGTGTCACCTTTGTGCCCATCTTCCATCGGCTGAAAGTGTACACCGCATACGAATTTCTGGAAAAGCGCTTTGATACCAACACGCGCGTACTTACGGCAATTCTATTCTTGATTCAGCGCGGCATATCTACCGGCATCACCATCTTTGCACCAGCCGTAATTTTATCTACTATCTTCGAAATTGATCTCACGCTCACGACCCTAGGCATCGGTCTGATGGTAGTTTCCTATACCGTATATGGCGGCACTAAGGCCGTCTCCTACACGCAACTGCTGCAGATGTCCATCATCTTTGGCGGCTTGTTGCTAGCGGGTGTATTGGTCGTCCATTTCCTGCCGGAAGAAATTGGATTTTCTGAAGCGCTGCATATAGCCGGTAAATCTGGTAAAACCAACGCCATCGACTTTAGCTTCGACTTAGACAACCAGTATACGGTATGGACCGGATTGATTGGCGGATTTTTCTTACAGCTGTCGTATTTCGGTACAGATCAGAGTCAGGTAGGTCGCTATCTTACCGGATCATCGGTACGTGAAAGCCGGATGGGCTTGTTGATGAATGGCGTGCTGAAAATTCCACTGCAATTTTGTATTCTATTAATCGGTGTACTCGTATTTGCCTACTATCAATACAACACGCCACCACTTTTCTTCAACCAAACGGAAGTAAAAAAACTGGAAAGCGGTGTGTACTCCGCGGAATACAATAACTTGCTCTCGCAACACGAAGATACTAAAGCCGCGAAGGCGAACGATGTTGAAGGCTTAATCAAAGCCATGAGGGATGGTGATATACAGGCAGAAGATCAGTATACGACCGCACTGGCAGCGCACAACCAGACTACCGACTCGCTCCGGAGTCAAATGATCGTTTTGCTACAGCAAAACGATGCAAAAGCAGATACCAACGACAACAATTATGTGTTCTTGTCTTTTGTGAAGGACGTATTCCCAAAAGGCTTGGTAGGCCTACTTATTGCCATTATTTTTTTAGCATCTATGGGGGCCACCGCCAGTGCTATTAACTCCCTTTCCTCTACAACGGTCATTGATATTATCAAGCGATTTATTCGCAAATCCGACGACGATAAAACCTATTTACGTATCTCTCGCATCACCACCCTTTTTTGGGGGATTTTTACCGTAATCATTGCCTTGTATGCCAATCGGGTAGGCAACTTGTTAGAGGCGGTTAATATTCTGGGATCACTTTTCTACGGTACAATTCTGGGTATTTTTCTCGTCGCCTTTTATGTAAAGAATATTGGTGGCAAGGCGGTATTCATTGCTGCACTACTTACAGAGGTATTGGTAGTCATCATTTGGCAACAAGATATCATCGCATTTCTGTGGCTCAACTTGATCGGCTGTATTGGTGTAGTCGTTATTAGCTACCTCATTCAGATCTTTCTGCCAGCACACAAATCCATCCCGCAGTAACTGTTATTACGAACGCTTTCGGCTAAACGTCTTCCTTATCCAACCATTTGGGTACATTCGGAGCCGTATAGTTGTTCATCTTTGCCAACAGATCGCTGATATCATCAGACACCAACAGCATATCGTGATTCTCCGGTCTTAATAATCCGCTAATCACCATCTGTTCGATAAATGTAATCAGGTGATCGTAAAAACCATTCACATTCAGAATGCCAACTGGTTTGCTATGCAAGCCAAGCTGTGCCCAAGTGATCATTTCAAAAAGTTCTTCCAACGTACCAAAGCCACCCGGTAATGCGATCACACCATCGCATCGTGTGCTCATTTCCATTTTGCGTTCATGCATCGTTTCTACTACGATCAACTCCGTAACGCCGTGATGGCCGACTTCTTTGGCATCGAGAAATTCGGGGATCACACCGACCACCGTGCCTTTTGCATCCAATGCCGCATCAGCTACAGCGCCCATTAATCCGACTTTGCCACCGCCGTAAACCAGGGTGATTCCGGACTGCGCCAAATGCGCTCCAACCCGACGGGCGCTTTCCATCCAGACTCCGTCAAAGCCGGGACTGGAAGCGCAAAAAATAACCACACTTTTCATATTCATGTCTCAAAGATAGGCGTTTTTCAGATGTCCGAAAAACAAGAAATCCTCTTTTACAAAAAGGAGGATTTCTTGTTTTTAAGAATATAAGATTGCTTCGTGGTCGTCCCTCCGTCTCGCAAAGACGTTCATAGCTTGTCTTTTTAGGCTGCTCTTTTAATGAGACGATCAAACCCTATTGAGCCCGATCTCTCTCGTCATTACCACTATCCGTTTTACGGATATTCTGCTTCAAATTACCAAAACGGAAGGTATACGTTAACCGTACGGTTTGGTTGTCGTTGTATTGACGAATATCGGCGAAGAATGCACCAAAATCAGTACTTACGTTGTTACGAATGGTGCGGAAAATATCTGTTGCGGCCAACTTCAACGTACTCCGTGGATCTTTGAAATTATAGTTTATACCGGCATCCAGATTCCAGCGACTATGGATCTTATAAATGTTGTATACGAAGGGGGAAGTATAAGATAAGGAAGTCTCTGCGGAGAAGGACTTATTGATCTTAAAGTTGTTCATATTGTTCAACTGAAACATAAAACCTCCCTGATCTACAAATGAGCCAGCAATAGGTCCTTTGAAGTACATATGCACTAGCGTCATATTGTTGTTGATACTCCAGAAATTCCCCACTTTGTAAGGTGTGTTGATGTTTAGGTAGCTATTCACCTGCCTGCCCAAGTTCTCCCGAATTACCCAAGATTGTTTTGTTTCTTCATCTTGCCCCATACTTTCTGTGATCGCATCGTTGGTAATGTCGCTACCCAAGGTGAAGTTAAATAGCTGCTTCCAGGTATAATTGAGGCTGAAACCATGCGTATATTGCGGTTGCAAATAGGGATTGCCACGCATAAAGGTGAATCGATCTATAAAGTATTCGAATGGATTGAGAAAACGGTAATTGGGCCGCGAAATCTTTTTCGCATAGCTTAAGGATAGTATGTTGTTTTCATTCAGCGTGCGCGTCACACTGGCCGAAGGGAAAAGATCGAAGTAGCGTCGTTTGACATTGGTCTCCATGGTGCGCGACTCTCCATCCGACAACGTCAGTTCGCCTCGCAGACCAGCCTTCACCGACCATTTACCAATCTCTCTACTGTAATCGGCATACGCGGCAGCCACCTGTTCTGTATAAACGAAATGATTCGAACGACCAACGAATTCCTGCCATACACCATTCACCACGTGCTCAAATTGCATGTTATTATCCGATCGTACATTGCTATATTTTAAACCTGTTTCGAACCTAGCTTGGTTTTTCAAGGGTTTGCTATAGTCTACCTTACCCACATAGATATCAATATCTACCGGCATGGCACTGCGTTCGAATTCTGGATCGTACAATAGTGATCCCTGAGCATCGCTCATCAGGTATTGGTAATTGATCGTATTGGTATTTCTGAAGCGACTTAGGTCGGCATCAAAAACCAACTTACCACCAGAAGTATCCGTGAGCAATGTATTGTTGAGGTTCAATGAATACCGGTTGAACCCAGCACGCCCCATCGTGTTGGAGTTGAGCATGGAGTCGATTGGCCCGCTTCTGCGGCTCATCGCGGTAAAACTGGTATTATCTTCATCTTCCGACATATTATTGGCCGAAAATTGAGCCAGTAGGGTGTTACGTTCCGAAGTTTTCTGCTCTATACCAAAGCGGTATGTGTGTGTCCTATCAGTTTGCAACAAGTCCGACGTTTGATCAAAAACCGTGGGATCTTCTTCGCCTACTATACGGTAAATATCTAGATCAAACAGACGCTTATTGTTCATGTAAGAATACGTGCCGAACAATGTCGTATTGTTTTTCTTATAATTCAAACTCGCTGAAGTATTGCCTCGAGTATGATTCCCCTGTGCTAAACTTCCGATTAACGTACCATTAAAACCTTCAATCTTATTTTTTTTCAGCACAATATTGATGCTCCCGGAAGAACCTTCTGCATCATCTTTGGCACTACGGGTAGTGGCCACTTCAATATTTTTGATCTGCCCGCCATCCATAGACTTCAGAAAAGAAGCTAGTTGTTCGCCCGTCATGAATGTTTGTCGTCCATCTATTGTGACGTTTATCCCTTCACGACCCATCAACAAAATGTTTTCATCTTTATCAATAGTTACTCCTGGCGCGCGCTGCAACACTTCTAGGGCATTGTTGCCCGCAGCTAAGGTAGAGTTTTCGACATCCAATACCAGTTTGCCATTGCTACTTCTGATGAGTGGTTGTTGTCCGGTGACGGCTACGGCTTCGATAGCTTGGCTTTGCGCGGAAAGAACAAAAGCAGGCATATCCAGCTTCTTTCCAGCAAATTCAAAAGGATCCGACTGAGCAGAAGTATATCCAATAGACCCTACTTCGAGGTAGTAATTTCCTGTTGGCACATGGCTGAGCGCATACTCTCCTTTATCATCAGTGAGCGCGGATTTTAGGACTACCTTAGAGCTAACGGTCATTAGATAAACGGTTGCTCCAGCTAATGGTTCCTGCTGTTCGTTAAGTACAGAACCCTGTATATGTATGCTTCCCTGCTGGGCAAATGCTTGATTTATTAGGGCAATAGCTGCCAGGGCAACTATAAATAGTATTCGAATCATTGGTCGTTAGGATGTAAATTTGTTTATTCTATTCTGTAGACGCTGCTTAAGACTCAGAAGTTGCAGTCTCTTCCACCTTTTCTTTTTCCTCTTCTGGATCGGCCGTTGCACATTTCAAACCATTCTTTGTCATCACCCACTCCGTAGATTTTTGGTTAATGTCTGGGTAGCACTCATGTATCGATACGCTATGGAATACTTTATGGTCCATATTGTTCATAATGGTCACCTTTGTGCCTACTGGCAAAAATACGCTCACATCGATCCGCTGATCGCGATACAATTTCTTTTTCGAGCTAAACAGAAAGTGACTATCAAACAGAAGACTTGCTCCATCCTGTTTCACCTGGTATGCGATATCGGATGCATTGTCTGAAGCTTGCTTGAAAGTGCGACCTTTAGCCGTATAATTATATTGTATGAAGGGCTTTTCCAAAGAATCCAGGGATTCAATACGGATGCTTAAATCGTCCCGAAGACTAAATCCGTCTTCAATTGCTTTTAGTCGTCCGTTATCAAAATCTTCACTTGACGCATCGATTACCCGCACATCTTTTTCCGAAAACACATAGTTTGGTGCAGATTGTAGCTGCTTCTCTACCTTCACGGTACTAGTTTCCCGAAAGTTTTGAGCCGTAGCTACACTGAAATAGATGATCGCAATGATAGACAACCCCCAAGCAGTGAGCAAGGTAAGAGATGCATAATTATTCATCTTTGGCGCATTGAATAACACCCTTAATAGGAGGTAAAACAATGCCATGAACGGAATAAAGTTCGCTAGAAATCCGGCAAGTAATGCCAGGTAAGCATCTGAAGGATCCAATAGCTCCAACGGCGGGAAGAAAACTTCTGTCTGGAAACCGATCAAATACAGGCCGTTGAATATAAAGAAGATAAATAATCCCAATAAAGTCATACCAACCGAAAACAGAATGATGATCCCCAGTACACGGCCAACGATGCGGAAGAAAGAGCCAATAAACGACTCCACAGAGCGCGCACTTCGGCCGATGTATTCGCGTGTACCAGATAACTGACTGGAAAGCTCATCCATCTCGAACGACTTTTTAAAGTTCTGCAAGTTCGGTGCTTCGCCACGCATCGCCATTTTGTCGGCACGGGTAGCGGCTTTAGGCATAAAGATCCATAATACAATATACAGCATAGCTCCGGACCCAGCGAACAGGAAAAAGGCAAGAAACATCACCCGAACCCACTTTGGTTCTATGCCGAAGTAATGTCCTAGTCCACTACATACACCGCCTAAGATCTTGTCATCCGGATCCTTCATTAATTTTTTAGCAAAATAAGTAGGCTCATTGATCGGTGCCTGCTGCTCTTGCTCTTCATTCGCCTTTTCGGCATCGGCAGTACTTGGAGCTTCTTCATCCTCGCCCACTAGGCCAGCTTCAAAATCACTCACACGCCCCATCTGCCCGATGACCTGGTTGACGTCATCAATACCGATCACCTCTTTCTTACCGGAGTGGATGCGTTCTGAAAACATTTCAGCAATCCGATTCTCAATATCTTCTAAAATTTCTTTGCTGTCCTCCGAACGGCCAAAGTGCCGTTTGATATCGATCATGTAGGAACGCAATATCTCGTAGGCATCCTCCTCAATGTGGAAAACGATGCTGTTTATGTTGATGATTATAGTTTTATTCATTGCCTTAGGGTTTTTAATATCTTGTTGTCACTTACTTAAATCGTTCTATGCTCTAAAGAGGTTTCTACTGCAAATAGCAGCTCCTTCCAAGTTACATCCAGTTTTTGAAGCACTTCCATGCCCTCTGCAGTAATTTCATAGTACTTACGCGGAGGCCCTGATGTAGACTCTTTCCAGTTGTAGCTCAGCAGGCCATTGTTCTTTAGCCGTGTAAGCAAAGGGTACAATGTACCTTCTACGACCAAGAGCTCCGCCTTCTTCAACTCCGCAATTATATCCGATGCATAGATCTCATTTCGAGATATAATAGAAAGAATACAGTATTCCAATATTCCTTTCCGCATCTGCACTTGTGTATTTTCAGCTACCATAACAATACAAAGATATATCTTAAAGACAGTACTTTGCAATACATAGTACTATAAAAATCTAATATTTACACATATCTTACTGATATACAATGAAATAATTTTTTACGCTGTGGAATAGAAAATGTGAAAATGGCGGAAAAAACGTATAAAATTCGTTAAAGGGCTTTTATCTTTACCGGATAAAGACGACTTTTACAGCTATGCGTTTTATTCTAAGCTATTCCTGGGCATTCCTCTGGACCATCTGCATGCTGTACCTCATGCTGAAATCACCAGGGAATACTCCAATACCGCTTTACGAAGGTTTTGATAAGATTGCCCATTGTGGCAGTTTTTTTCTTCTTGCCGCGCTGTTTCTGTATGGAGCAGTAGCCTACACTAAAGGCATGGCAAGGAAGTACCTCTCTGCATTTTGGGTATTGCTAGGTACCGGTTCTTTTGCTTTTTTCACAGAGTTTGCCCAATACTATTTTACCAGTACACGGCAGGCAGATTGGTGGGATATATTTGCGGATGCCGTTGGTATTGGCATGGCACTATTTGCGTATCTTTTGTTTTATCGAAAACGATTTTAGGAAGAGGCAACAACTCTTTTTGTACTAGTTACGAAGTTCTCATTAGCTCTTGCCTTTGCACTAAGCACGTGCTATGGTAAGAATTGATACTTCACAACCTAAACCATCGATCAGCTGTTGCGCAGCAATAGAAATGGTAGCGCCTGTCGTAATTACATCATCCACTAGCAGCACATGGGCAATTGCCCTAGCTCGTCGCTGCGGCACAAAAGTAAATACCCCCTCTACATTATCATAACGTGCTGCGCGGGATTTACGGGTTTGAGAAACCGAATTGACCGTGCGTTTCAACAGCGCCGTATCGTAGGGAATATTTAATACTTCACTCAGCCCACGTGCAAAATACTCCGATTGATTATAGCCACGTCGCCTCTTTTTAACCGGATGTATGGGAATGGGAACAATCAGGTCTACTCCCTTCACTATTGGCGTGCTCCGTAGGATTTTGCCGTACATCTTACCCAGATAGATTCCAACATCAGGTTGTTGTCCATATTTAAGGTGGTGAATTATCCGCTGAACGCGGGATGATTTAGATAGCGTCAGCAAAGATGCCGCACGGTGGAATACCACCTTGCCCCACAGCTGCTTCGCTGTTTCGTTTTCGGGATCCAGATGATAGTTGGTTTTCGGTAGATGGTACAAACAGGTAGTACACAGGATTCGCTCCTGATGGCAGAGCGTCGTATCGCACCCAGCACATCGTTGCGGAAAGAGAATATGCACGAATCCGTGCCAGTATCTATCTAGTCTATACATATCGAATAAACGTATACTGACGTAGAATTGGAATGGCTATACTTCTTCGGCAGTTTTATCTTTAATCGCTAATTGGCCACATGCGGCATCAATGTCTTTACCCCGACTGCGCCGTACGTTGGTGATTACGCCTTGACTACGTAGGTAATCTGCAAATACATCGATCTTATCGGCTTCCGCATTTACAAAATCTGCCAAGGCAATCGGGTTGTACTCAATGATATTTACCTTGCACGGAATGTGTTTACAGAATTTCGCTAAATCTCTGGCGTCTTCCAGCTCATCATTGAAATGATGGAATACGATGTATTCAAACGTTACTGCATTCTTGGTTTTGGCGTAATAATATTTGAGTGCTTCGGCCAATGCTTTCAGCGTATTTTGCTCATTAATGGGCATAATTTCGTTCCGCTTCTCATCGTTGGCTGCATGTAGAGAGAGCGCCAGATTGAAACGAACTTCATCGTCACCCAGTTTTTTTATCATCTTGGCGATACCCGCGGTACTTACCGTAATACGTTTGGCCGCCATATTGAGACCAGTTGGCGAAGTAATTCGTTCTATCGATTTCATCATATTAGCATAGTTGAGCAATGGCTCACCCATACCCATGTACACGATGTTAGATAGCGGTTGTTGATAATGATCTTCTGCTTGCTTGGCAATCAGCACAACTTGATCATAGATTTCATCGGCATTCAAGTTTCGCTTGCGATCCATGTAGCCAGTAGCACAGAACTTACACGTCAAGCTGCATCCTACCTGTGAACTTACACAAGCAGTCATCCGGGAATCGGCCGGAATCAACACGCCCTCAATTACGTTGCCATCATACAGCGTAAAGGTGCTTTTGATGGTCTTATCGGTGCTGATTTGCGATTGCCGAACCTGTGCCGCATTGATGGTAAAATGGTTTTTCAGGTTCTCCCTGAGCGCTTTGCTGAGGTTGCTCATCTCATCGAACGAGGTACAGGATTTCTGCCAAAGCCATTCATAAATTTGCTTTGCGCGGAACGCTTGCTCCCCCATCTCGGTGAGTTTGACCTTCAACTGATCTTCACTCAAACTTCTGATATCCACCAATTTTACATTATCCTTCACAAGTGCAAAGATACAGAATGCGGGCTAAACCTTTGACATTCTTAGCTAATTTTGATAAATTACGACATTCGGAAAACATACTACTATGAAAAAAAGACTAGCAATACTGGCCCTTTCTGTGTTTGCCTACTCGGCTCAAGCTCAGCACAAATTGGAAAAATTGTGGGAATCGACCGAAAAACTTCCCATCCCAGAATCGGTATTACCGATTACGACAAGCTCCACATTATTAGTTTCGTTGATCGACGGCGCTGGCAATGAAAAGGATGGCAAAGGAGGTGTTGCGGTATTGCATGCTGACGGAAAGCTAAAGAACCCATCCTGGGTAACAGGTTTACACGCCCCAAAGGGCATGGCTATACATGATGATCGCCTGTATATTGCCGACATTACGGACGTCGTGGTGGTTAATGTAAATACAGGCGAGCTACTCAAAAAAATTCCGGTAGCAGGTGCCTCCTTCTTAAATGATGTAACTACAGATAGCCAGGGGCGCGTATTTGTGTCTGATACACGTGAGCACAAAATCTATTTGATCGAAAACGACAAAGCCTCTTTGTACCTCGATGAAGCTAATAATGCCAACGGTGTTCGAGTGATCGATAACACACTGTACGTACTTGCTGGCAAAGAATTGTGGAAAGTGGATCAAAATAAAAACAAAACAATAGTAGCAACAGGTTTGGCTGAAAATGGAGATGGTTTAGAGCCTGTGGGTAATGGTGATTTCTTGGTAACCTGCTGGCCTGGATTAATCTATTATGTGAAAGCGGACGGAACTTTAGAGCAACTGTTGGATGTGCGTGGCAAGATGAATACCGCAGACTTAGGATATGACTCGGCAAATCAAACCTTATACATCCCCACATTCAATAACAACAGCGTTGTCGCTTATAAATTGCTTAAAAAATAAAGCCCAGTCCGGTTTCTATGATATTGCTTGTAGGCCGAGGATCCGACGGCGACATATTTTTCCTGTATTGGTAGTTCGCCTTTAATACAATATTCTCTTTTGTATTGAAGTTGACACCCAAAGTTGTAATATGTAGATTACTCTCTACTCTGGGCAGATCTACCAAAAGCGGGTTCACCTGATGGTGCGTATTTAGGCGCTCATATCTTGCAAATAAACTGAGCTTCATCTCATGCGAATCAAAAAGGAAAGAAGACCGGTGTGGGCGCGCGCCATGTGCGCGGCCACGTAGGTATGGTAAGATGT
The DNA here is from genome assembly GCF_023554555.1 of Sphingobacterium sp. lm-10. Classification (NCBI taxonomy): domain Bacteria; kingdom Pseudomonadati; phylum Bacteroidota; class Sphingobacteriia; order Sphingobacteriales; family Sphingobacteriaceae; genus Sphingobacterium; species Sphingobacterium sp. lm-10. The sequence continues at coordinate 261,107 of NZ_JAMJWC010000002.1, read as the reverse complement.
CGTTACCCATTTCAAACAGGTAACCGAAGGTATTACTGCCTAACACCTGACCTGCTTCATTGGTATCGGCAGTCTGCTGAAATATTTTTTCGGTATCGCCTAAGGTGCCATAGGTGCCTACCGCAACGAAGCGAAACGTCCGCCAATCGTACTTTGCATAAGCCGTGGTTAGGTTGATCCGCCCCTTTATTTCCTCTTCCCTATCATTAACACGAACGGTTTCCCCCTGCCCCGAATTGCCATAGTAACCTGAAGCTGATAAGGTGAGGTTATTAACACCATGATAATTAATCTGAGGATTGACGGCAATAGAGCGCGGAACGTCGAGACGAATTTCTCTTCCCTGTCGGATCCAACTAGCACCTAAAAAATTCTGGCTACTTAACCCCTGTGAAAAGCCCAGGGCATAGCTCCAATCTTTGGAAATATTCCCATAAAACATGGCGCCAAACTCAATCCACGTCGACGGCGTGATCAATCGCTCTACTTCGGAACGGTTGACGGAATAGAACATAACCGGCTCATCATTATTGTTGACATAGCCGATAGTAAGTGGATAAAAGCCCAAACGCCCCTTCAAATAGTCTGCAAAAAGATAATCTACAAACGCTTCTACCACGATCTCGTGATGCGTATTCCCCTCTCTATCATGCAGGAATTCCAGCTGAAACTCCGAGTTCCAAATTAGTTTGTCCGTCAATCGGTAGCCGAAAAATGTGGCATAACGATACAATCCAGAATAATAGAGCTCGAGATCACCCAGATCCGAGCTTACATTTTGCTGAAGTGGTACATAATTAAATTCACCGAAGCCACCAATCGACCAGCGCTTTTCTGAAAAAAATATTTTAGAGGCTGCCAGCGCCAGACCGGGTTGCTGTTGGAAACGGGGTTTATCTACGTCGACCGTATCGGTGAATGTGACCAAGGAATCTGGTTGTACTTGACTTGTAGCCATAGCACAACAAAAAAATACAGTTGCTATGGTGATGATAATTTTCCGCATAAAAAGCCCTCCTGATTTGAGGTTTTCGAGTTCGCTGGCGAAGTTAGCCTTTAATTATAAAAAATATCACACAGTTTGTAAAAGGTTTGAAATGGAAGTATAAAATTTCTCAAAAATAAAAATGCCATGCTACACGCAAATCATTTCACGTATAGCATGGCATCAAGAAGCTCTTGAAAAAGATAACTCCGCTGGCAAGAATTTGCCAGCGGCTTTACCGCATTTTACTCAGTCTTATCCTCGTCTGCCACAGCTTCCTGCCAGGTGCTCCACTTGGACACACCAGCGTCGTAGCCATCATAACCAAAGTTTTGACTAAGCACACCTTTGGTGTTTGCCGTAATGGCAGCATATGGGATCGGCCAGTACATATTCTTCTTATCCATCGTATAATTTGGATTACTATTTCCAGTGGCATTGATCTGGATTGGTCCTTTATTGTACATGCTATAATGGTTGATGCGTTGATACCAGTAACTTCCGCCCGCCGCGTCGGTGCCCGACTGCCTATCAAAGTTTGCTAAGCTGTAGGTATTCCCCCATTCATCTGGTCTGCCGCTACGCGCCAAACATAGCGATACACGCTTCAACTCGACGTTGCGCCATTCCTCCCAATACAATTCACGCGCGCGCTCATTCATAATATCACCGATATTGACTGTCCCTTGGTACAATTGGGTACACTGTGCCCGTTGGCGGATACTATTCAAATCATCCTTAATCGTTCCATCGTTTGGATTCAGATAATATTTAGCCTCTGCGCGGAGTAGGTATGCTTCTGCCAGACGGTATAAGTACCAATCGGCAATACCCCCGTTAGTCGCTCCGCGAAGACCATCCGAACCGACAATGTTTGCTTCATTCACCGGGTCATTTAAAAAGAATTTGTAGTGGGGCACATCGAACCACCGGCGAATCGTATCGCTGCACAACAGCGCGCCCGTGGTAGGGTGAAATAGCGTTAGGTTCTGCCCAAATTGTGCTGAAGCTTTGTTGTTGACTTTATAATCTTCCATGCGCATCCAGTTTCCAGTACTGGAGCTATGCCGCAGATCCGTTGCATCTACCTCGCCATTGACACTCCATACGGCATGCGTTTGAAAGTACGTAGGTCGGAAGGTAGAGATGCCACGCCCGAATGCCCGCATATAATCATATAAGGGGTTATAATCCCCGCTATTACGGCGGGTATTAAGTAGGGCTTGGCGACCATCAGGAGCTTGCACGCGGTTGTCGAAAACAAATGGATAAAGAATCCGCATCGTTAGCATTTGCGAAAATGATTCTGCATCCGAGCCGCGATTTGGCATCCCCATAATGACTTCCTTATTGGCCGCGATGAGTTTGTTTTCCGCGCGGTGCATATCCCAAATGACATTTCTAGTTATCGGCCAAGTACGGGCTTCTCCGCCCGGGTTGAAAGTGCCGAAATTACCCGTCATGAGTGAATAACCCGACTGGTTAATCAGTATATCTGTCTGCTCCTTTGCTTTGGCGTATTCACCGATCGCCAAATAAAGTTTTGTTAGCAGCATACGACATGCCCCTTTATTGACTAAGCCAATCAGGTTTGTTTCCTGTTGGGTTGGCACCCATTCTACAGCAAATTCCATATCCTGCACCAGCATCTGTAAAATAGCATCGCGTTCGGTACTACGGTAGTTCTGTTTAGGCACTTCTAACAACTTACTGACCAGAGGAATATCGCCAAACTGAAAGACTAAGGCCATGTACCGGAAAGCACGATGAAAATAGGCTCTGCCTTTATAAGCATTTTTGATATTGTCATCCAGACCTTCTACTCGATCTACGAATTGAATAATGGTATTGGCATACGAAATCCCCTTGTAGGTTTCTTGCCATAGATACCAAATACTATTGGTTCTGTCGAGATTCTGCATTCCGGTTTCGCTCGTTGGTGTGAGCATATTGGCCACATCACAGAGCATATTTCGCTTGTCTGTTGCACCCGCAACCATGAGTTCCGAAAAGATATACTCTGTACCCAACGTTAGCATCTCATTGTGCTCTGTAGCCCAGTACAATTTCAGATGGCGATCACAAATCGCCATAGCCGACATCAATCCCGATTCGGTAGAGAAGGTGGCTGTTGGCTCATATATAGACAGGGGATTGGGTTTTAAAAAGTCTTTAGAACAACTGCTGAGCAGCATAATGCCCCCCATTATCGACGCTATGCAATAGAAAATGCGGTTAGATCGTTGATGAATATTTTTCATGATCAAATATTTTAAAATTTAAAAAACTAGATTTAAGCCAAACGTATACAGGCGAGGCGCCCAATTGCCGGTCTCCGGGTCTCCGTATGGCCATCCTGGTGCCCATGTCGCCACGTTGCGAACAGCACCAAAGAATTTTACGCTGTTTAAATCCAGGTTTGAAGTCCACTGTCTAGGTAAAGTGTAACCTATGGTAATATTTTCCAATCGGACAAAAGAGCGATTGTACAGCTTATTAACACCGCCAGCACCTACTGGGCCACCCGCTTCAATTCGACCAAATTCGTTGGTTGGGTTATCTGGAGTCCAATATTCTTTCCGCTCGCGGTTAGAAAGGCCATATGCCATATGACCACCATTATCATCGTTATTAAGGTAATTCCCATTTAAGCTTTTGTGTCCTGTATATGCATATAAGTTGAAGGAGAACGTCAAGTCTTTCCACAAGGTAAAATCACTTCGCAACGACCATTGGAAAGGTGCCACGCCACGGCCTAAAAATTCTTTGTCTTCATCGTTAAACACCGGCTTTGTGCTGCCATCTGCATTCACTACATCGTCTGCGGTATAATTATTAGCTACTTTAGGGTCTCCCGGAAATTGTCCATAACGCGCGGCCTCTTCCACCTCATGTGTTTGCCAGATTCCGGTAACCCGATAATTCCAGATTACATCAATCGGTTGATCGATAAACCATCCATTAGGTACATCATTTACTTCGCGGCGGCTGAGCACACTCCCGTCTGGGGCGATGATGTCTTCGTATTGATAATACAAATGTTTGATCCGGTTTTTGTTGTACGACATGCCAAAATTGGTAGACCATTGGAAGTTTTCACGCTGAATATTTAGGGTGTTTAGGGTAAATTCAAAACCTCTATTGTCTACCTGTCCTAGATTCGTCGCGATACGCTCAAAGCCGGTAAACGATGGCAATCGCTGCTGCATAATCATATCATGCGTACTCATGGAATAAAACTCCATGGTCGTAGATATGCGATTATTAAGTAGGGAAAACTCTAGACCTACATTCCAGGATGCTGTCTTTTCCCACTGTAAAAAAGGGTTAGCCAAACGATCGGCCATTAAATACCGGTATAACGCCAATTCTCCAGCGCTGTTCAGGTAACCTTGCATTTTACCTGCTCCTTCATAGAGATTCGCCAATGCCAGATTAGGATCTGCTAAAGATCGATTACCATTCTCTCCATACGATACACGGAGCTTACCGTTATCGACAATATTTTTCAGATTGAAAAAGCTTTCGTTGGTAAAATTCCAGGCTACTGCGGCCGATGGGAAAAAAGCATGCGGGTTGGAGGTACCAAAACCGGAATAACCATCGCGCCGTATAGAAGTAGTTATCTGATACCGATCATCGTAAGAGTAAAACAAACGTCCCAGCATTCCATCAGCGGTTTGGCGGGTATCGTAGCTAGAGTAGGAGCTATCTTCTTTCATACCATTTCTAGTATTGTGAAAGCCCAAAGCGTCTGATGGCAATATATTCCTCGCATTGATGATATCTTCCCAGAATTGACGCTCTTCCGCCTCGTAAACGAGGGTGGCATTCAGCCGATGTTTATCATTAAACTCCTTCTCCCAGCTAAGGATATTATTGATAGACCAGTCGAATCGTTGTGCCTGCGCGCGGTTCACTCCCCGTGATTTAGGATCTGACCCCGGCAAAGCTGCCGACATAAAGTAGCGATCATGAAAAAACTGGAAGCGCGGTGAAGCATTGAATGAGTAATTAATATTGAACGGCAACTTCACACGTGCTTGCAAAATAGAATTCAATGTAGTAAAGCCCTTTTCCAGCTCCAGAAACTGTTTGACGAAGTCATAATTGTAACCGCGCTGACTAAATTCCGGACCTAAAGGAAATTGAACCGGGTTGCCGTCGGCATCGGCATAATCGCCATACGGACTATTGCGCAGTGCTTGCGCCTGATCTATATCTACGTTGCCATCGGATCTATTTTGAAAGTTGATGTTTGCCCCCATTTCAAACCAATTGGTGACTTTGGCATCTATCTTCATATTAGCGCGTACTGCACGATAATTGTCGGACACCACCACACCTTGGTTTTTCATGTAACCCATAGAGAGGTAATAGTTCACGCGATCCCCTGCACCGCTCACACTGGCATTATAATCTTGATCTAATCCGGTGCGAAATACATGTCTAGACCAATCGGTAAACTTGCCATCCAGAAAATTCTGCAATGCATTGCCCGTGAAGCCCAACCGCCGTCCCCAAATCGCCATATCGGATTCTCCATCCTCGTTAGAGGTATATCCGCGCCAAGTATCTGCAGAGACGCCAGAAGGCAATCGATCTGGTCGTACAAAAAAACCAGGCTGCTGTGCAAAAAGTCCTGTTTGATAGGCTTCGTAAGCACCTGTAGTTGGGTTTACACCATACGTGTTTTTGGTAAACCAGTCTTCTCTATGTTTTAAATAACCCGCTTCATCAAACGGTTCCCGAAAAGTACTCAAGGTCGATGCGCCCACATTTGTGCGCAAGTTGATAATCGGTTTTCCCGGCTTACCTTTTTTTGTGGTAATGATAATAACCCCGCTGGCCGCCTGCGCACCATACACCGCAGCGGCAGAAGCGTCTTTTAGGATATCAATCTGCTCAATATCATCGGGATTGAGCTCGGAAAGCTCGCCGTAAAAGATCATTCCGTCTAGGATTAATAAAGGACTATTATGTCCTCCTTCATTGTATACGGATCGTTGGCCGCGGATTTGCAAACCACCGCCACCTTTAGCAGAAGGATCAAAACCAACACGTACACCCGGCGTACCACGCAAAATATCTTGCACAGTTCGTGGGTTTTCATTCGCAATATTATCTGGGCGAATTTGCGTAACCGCTCCTGTCAAATCCTTTTTACGCATACTGCCGTAACCCACGACAACGACCTCATCCATCCCGTGTACATCGTTAGCTAAGATAACATCAATGGTATTCCGGTTTTGAATAGCGGTTTCTTGTACCGCAAATCCAGTGCTGGTAAAGATTAGCGTACTGCCGCCAGTAACAGGAAGCTCTAGCGTGTAGCGTCCTTCCGCATTTGTTGAAGTGGCTCGATCGGTACCTTTCACTTGCACCGTCACTCCTTCTAAGGGCGCACCCACTTCGGAGGTTACTATGCCGGAAATTCGACTGTTTTGTGATTGTGCAAAAGCGATAGTTGCCCGATAGGGGCTCAGGCTTGTCAACAGAATGACAAGAATAAGATAGCATTTATTCATCATGATTAACAATTTAGGTTAGGGCTGCACACCATTTTACAGGCATACACAATTCCAGCATCGAAGACATAGGTTAACTTTCTATAATTGGTGTCGCGGTTCAAACGACAATTCAAAAGTCTCTAATCTGGATGGGAAAAAATTGACTAATTAGCTCAATTTATAGCCAAATAGTATCATGATTAGGGGTAATAAAAAAATAAAATGATTAAAAAACTGCTTTGCGAGCGCGCTATATGATCGCCTTTTCGTTATAAGTTGGCTTGGATTCCAGATAGCATTTTTTAAATAGCAAATGTGCTGTAATGAAATTGTCTTAACTTTGCATCTTCAAAGAACACAGCGATGAAAAAAATTGCAGACTATAGAAATTTATTGGGAGTAGACAAAAACGCTACGCTAAAAGAGCTTAAGACCATCTACAGAAATGCGATGAAAGATACTCATCCTGACAAGTTTGTCGATAATGAGGCCGCTAAAATCGAAGCGGAAGAGAAGAGCAAAACTGTTATTGAGGCATATCATTTTCTGGTAAGCATACATGCTGAAACACAGGAAAAGCATAAGGAAGAGTACACTGAAACGACTACAAAATCTAATATTCATGATTTTTATTTAGAGAAGTCAATTCTTAAAGTGCAACATCTAAACGGGCACAAGTTCGAATACATCGGCGTTCCAAAAAACATCTATATTAAGATGGTAAACTCAGATTCGCCGAGCCGTTTCGCAAGAAGACATATCTACGGAAACTTTATATACAGGAAGTCTGGTGAAGCGATGACTGATTAATTTTCTACAACTATGAATCCCGAGATTAAAGTACAGCAACTTACCGCCATTTTAGATGTTTTGCAATTGGCTGAGCGATTAAAATTTGAACTTCGCCATAGCTGGCTATCCAACGGTCGACAGGAGAGTGTAGCCGAACATACGTGGCGCATGTCTTTGATGGCTATTTTGATTGAACCCTTGTTGGATCAAAAAGTAGATTTGGCGCGTTTGCTAAAGATGATTATCATTCATGATTTGGTGGAAGCCGAGGCCGGAGATGTATCGGTGCTGGATCAGATTCGTAATCCTGAAATCAGAAAAGTGAAGCAACAAAGAGAAGCCCTCGCGATCCAACACCTTCGCGACATGTTGAGCAGTGCCAATGGTCAAGAGATTTACGACCTATTCTACGAATTCGAAGACAAACAGACCTTTGAAGCCAAAGTGGCGAATGCAATAGATAAATTAGAAGTACAACTACAGCACAATCATGCTGACATTTCCACGTGGGAGGAAATAGAGTACGATCTATCCTTTGTAATAGGTAAGCATGTTGAGTTTGATGAAACTTTTGTGTTGTTAAAAGACCTTATTGAGCAACAGGCCTCCCAGAAACTGGAATCCGCAGGTTTGAATGTAGAGGAAATCCGCTTTCGCGCATTATCTGCCTTCGGTTAATTCTTTTCTACTCCAAATAGTGTATTAAAAGATTTCGCCCGTTTTCTATCAAGAAGATTATATTGCATTTTCCCAATGCATCATTTTTGAAATCAATTCTTCGGTATCCTCACTAAAAGTCACCAGATTTTTCTCTGGGTTTTCCTTGTAAAGCTGTATATAGTTATGGATAAAACGAATCGGATCTTGTACTACCAGCTCTGTCAATGCTATCGGTCCATCATGAGCTGCCAGCTGTTTGGCCATTTCATAGCCTACACCGTAGAAGACTTCTTCGAACTCCGTCGTAAACCCAATATTATATAATTGGCCGTAACTGGTTTTTGGATTATGATATGCATGGTACAATACCGTTTCCAAAAGATAAAAACTTGTGCGCATGCGCTTCTCATTTTTAATATATAAGTCAATTTGCTCTTGGGAAAACGGCCCAGGATTTTCTATTTTGGTAAAATCACCTACAAAGTTTGCAACGCCTTCCGAATAGAGCTGATACAGTAGCGCATAGGTAGCCTTTTCATTAAAACTTGGTTTGGATTCTAAAGATCGCGCTCGCTGTCCGTATCCTTCACTTTGCACATTGTGGTACAACTCATGAGCCATCAACACCTTTAGACCTTCGATATCATCGCCAATAGGATGCAATGCCACATTGAATGTCTGCGAGTCGCCGATGGTAAACCCCAACGATCCACCTCCAACCAATAGACATGCTCTAGCATGAAGGTTGATACTGGAAGGGGTATACGATTGGATGCGTTGCGAAATATCGTCTTCGAATGCTTGCTGATCTTGGGATATGGAGTTTATCAGGTTTTGTATTTTTGAAAGCCCGCCTTGCACCCTTTTCCATTCGTAGGGATCATCACCTACGATGTCTCCCGTTTCCAACAATTGCCTCAGTGTAGATTTGAATACCGTACTATCTGCTCCGCTATATCCTTTCACCTTTTGAATCAACTGCTGATTACCGTACAACTGCGATACACGCGTCAGTTCTTCTTCCGGCACGGTTTCATTTGCTTGCTTCAGGAGATTGACGATCGCTTGCGCACTTTCGAGATCAATGTCTATACTAATTTGCTGGGCCCGTGCATTACCCACGAAAAATAGAGAGAAAAGAATAATGCTGTATCGGATAATCATATCTTGAGGCGATGGTTGTAGACACTAAAGTACACATTCACCTCTATTTCACCAACTTGGATAAAGCTAGCCTTATTTTCCTAACAGTACCTGAAATGACTTCGCTTGTTTTCTGACTTTCCAGAATGCCATTATACTTGCTGCACCAAGTAACAAAAAGATTGTATCTATCAAGAAGATACCATTGGCTTCGCTGCTCCATGTTTTCCACCACCATAACCCGGTAGTGAACCCATTCACCAAAGGCACAAATAAGCAAAAGATTCCCGATAGTAGTAGCGTGTGCAGATTCACTTTCGACGGATTTCGAAGCGCAATCAGATAGATACTCAAGATCAACCAGCTGTAAAAATAAACACGATAGATCGCAGCCTGATTAATTTCTGGCAATACCTTTAGCATGATAAACGTGAAGGCCGTAACCGGTAACATCGCTAGGCAGGCAGATAGAAATACGTTGCTCGCCCAAAAGTTGAATCGCCTTTTATACAGCGGAATATTGTTCTTATTACGCGCGACCAGCCAGATCATAATCCCAGAGATGATGACCGCACAGCCCATTAACCCCAAAACAAAGAAAACCAGCCGTAATGCCGTACCACCGAAATCGCCAAAGTGCAGATGATAGATCAAGCTACGCACCCCGTCCACATAATTCGCATCTTCAACAGGTGATTTAGACGCTAATACCTCACCTGTCGCGATGTTTTGTTTGACAAAACCTGAGCCCGCAAAGCGCTGGCTAGGATTTGGCTTTGCCTCCAGCACGACCTGCATATTCTGATCCTTAAAATTGCGAATATGGATACGTGAGATAGGACTTCCCTGCCATTGCTGCTCCCACTTGGAGACAAAAGCATTCAGATCAAAATCTTTGTCTAGTGATGTATAGGAATAAGGAACTTCTATCGTGCGGTTGTACTGCAGGTCTTCGAAAAGCTGCTCTTGTTTACCATCGTACAAAAAGTGTGAAAATGGCGTGGTTAAAGCAAAATTCGTAATTAGGATCACTCCGGTGACCGCAAAAATCAGCTGAAACGGAAAGCCAATAACACCCAAAACCGTGTGCATATCGGTCCACACCGTTTTCCACTTGCTCCATGGTCGAAACAGAAAAAAGTTGGCTTTGATTTTATCCCAGTGCAGCAATAGACCGGTAATCAGCGCAAAAAGAAATAAAAACGATACGATGCCGGCCAACAGGTAGCCGAAGGGTGCACCTAATCGTATAGGAATCTGGTTGAGCGGCGCTAGAAAATGTAAGCGATACAGGAACTCTCCCATATCATAGCCTTCGGCGTAGGTTGTTGGCTGTTTGTTGGCAAAGAAATACAGGAAATAGGCACCATCTCCCTGCCCTCTTCGTTTCGATTTACTTTTTATGGCAGCAGGTTTGCTGATCGTGGTATCCTTCGATGCCGACATGTTGATGTATGCCCCTTGCCTGCTATTAAGCAAGTAAAAATCGAAGTCACGCCCTTGCAAATTGGTTGTTTTAGAGAGCGAGTCTATCAGGTAGTTATAATCTGCATGAATGATTTTTGCATGCGTTTCTGCTTTTTGCCATGCACTGATACTATCTTTAAAGAAAGCAAAAGAACCTGCAAAGAAGATTACATACAGCAAAGCCGCAATAATTATCCCGCTAATCGTATGCGTATGAAAGTAGATATTGTATTTCCTTTGATCCATCAGAGATTATGCTTGAAAAAAGTGGTAGATCGCATAGAAAAGCCCCGTGTAAAACAGATAAACCAGCCATACGCGCCAAACATTACGATCGACAAATGCCCATAGCAACAGCAATGCCCACAAGATGTAGCCGGTAAAAAATGCGGTGGCGATTACATTTTCTTTTGGAAAAAAGCAGGTCATCAGCAGATGGAAGCTGAACATCGTGGTATAACCTCCCAAGGTGCCCGCCAGGATTTTGCTGAGCCGTAGCCAGCCCGATTTGGTGAGGTGTTTCTTATTTGCCGGCATAATTACACTACTTCTAAAAAGAGGCAAAGGAGATAAACAACGGCGATATAACGGATTCTGATCCAAGAAAAAGGAAAGCATAAAACGCACAGGCCACCCATCATCATCAGGATCACTATCGCGGCAAACAAACCACTTCCGAAGCCCCATGCCGCAGTGCATAATCCGGTTCCTAAAGCAAATAGCACTATGCTCAGCATTTTGCTGAATCTGCCGTGTTGAAGTTGTATGAACACCACCGGCTTGTCTGGCCAGCTAATTCGCTTGGAAGTATTCATCCAAAGTATAAAGCCCATGAAAAATAACAAACAGCCGGTGGTGATCATATTTTACTTAAAAAGTGTAGCCCAATGTCATTCTAAATCCTCTTGGCGGCAAGGCTCTCCAGCCATAATGTGAGTAACCCCAAGCGCCAGGTAAGAAACCAGTATAATTGTACCGATCCAGCACATTGTTGACCACAACAGCAATGCTGTAATTGTCTCTTTTAAAGGATGCTCCTAAGTCAACCGTGAATAAGTCGTCTGGCAGGTATTTACCTGCCGCGATGGACGGCCATGCCGCACGTTTTGCCTGATATTCGTAGCCTGCCGAAAAGCCCAAACCTTCTAATGCTCCCCCGACTAAGTTATAATTTAACCACGCATTGGTCACATGCTCTGCATTTCCATACAGCATCATGCCAATGCGATCCGGATTATTGTCTTTGCTGATCCTGGCATCTGTATATGCGTAGTTGAACATAACACTAAATGACGGAGAGATCCTACCATTTACGTCTACTTCAATTCCCTTGGAAGTCGCTTCTCCTGACTGTTCTACTAACCCTGGTCTGTCTGGCCCAGCTGTCGTAGTGATATTTGTACGTACGAGGTGATATGCGGTTATACCAGCTAATAAATTACCATTAAACCAGGTTTTCTTTAAACCTAACTCTTTGCTGATGCCGCGAGCCGGATCTACTGGATTGCCGTTTACCTGCGTACCAGTTTGCTCCTGAAATGTCTGATCGTACAAGGCGAACGCTGTAAATGTTGGCGTAATCAGACCCGTCACACTAAATCTTGGTGTCAAGGCACTATTATGCACCCGAGCCCCCTTAGATGCGGCACTGGTACGCATGGTGGTGGTATACCTTAATCCTGCACCTATCCGCAACTTATCGTTTAGGAAGTGAGCTTCATCTTGCAGGTGTAAAGAGTAATAACTGTATTCGGTAAGATAAAGTGCTCCTCTTTCTCGCAAAGACTGGCTTCTGTCATATGTAGGAATATCGGCTTTTCGTAGCTGTCCATATACTGGATTGTAGATATTAAATGTGCCATCAAGTGTATCTATGGACGACCAGTCTGCCACATAAAATTTAGTTCCCATATCTAAACCCATCAATACGTTGTTCTGCACTTCGCCTATGTCAAACTTTCCTTTCATAAATATCTGGCCCACGGTGGAGGTATTCATAGCATCTCCGGCAGCCAAATTCCTCCGTACGTTTCCCTCCTGATCCAAAGAATTGAACGTAGCATACAATGATTCACCCTGCATTTGCGAGTTGATGTAACCGAATTGTCCGGTCATCATCCAGTTATCCGAAAAATAATGGTTTACCGTACCATATACATTGTGCTCACGCACAACTGTCGGGTCAATGATCGGGTCGGAAAAGCTAAATTCTCTTGGCAATTCTTTAAATCCATTGATCCCGTACGCGTATTTTGAGAATCCACCCGTAAAGGCATTTTGGGACAGAATGTATTCTGCCGTAAAGTCTGTTTTTTCGGAGTGTACATATTTTATGGACGGGTTGATCACGAATTGCTCATTGGACGCATGCATCACATGTGAGCCTTTTTTGGTTCCCATCACGCTGAATCGGCCCAACAGCTTACCATCTTGCGAAAGCTTACCATCTACATCGACCTCGGCACGGTACAAGCCAAAGCTACCCAGGCTCAGACGAGCCGTATTCACCGCGTCTTCCCCTTTGGGCTTTTTGGTTACAATGTTATAGAAACCACCCGGCTGTGTATTGCCCATCATAAAGCCAGCCGGACCTTTTACAAATTCGATACGATCTACGAAAGCCATATCTTCGCGAAGCGGACCGAAACTACCACTCACATCCATACCGTTTCTTAGGTTGGAAGCAGAATATCCACGTACCGCGATACCGGCGCTCGCCTCTTCCTGATGATAGATCGTGCGCGCACCACTGACATTACGTGTAAAACCTTCTGCCGTAGAAAATATCATCTGATCGTTCAGTAAACCTTTGTCGATCACCACAATGTTCTGAGGTGTAACCAATAGGTTTTCGGATAACCTCAGAGTCGAGGATGGCACATTTCTTCGGTTTGCTGAGACATGAACCGACTCAATTTCATCGTTCGCTACTTCTAATACAAAATCAAGGGTTAGGACTGATCCCGCATCAACGGTAATACTTTTTTTAACCATCGTCTTCCCATAGGAAGCGGCGATTTCTAGGTTTCCTTCAGGTACATTTTTCAATATGTAACGCCCCGTTTTATCGGTAACCGCTTTTTGAGTACTATTAGCGATTGTAATACCGACTCCGGCTACGGATATTCCCTTACTAGACATTACCCGACCCTCTATCTGTCCGCCATTTTGGGCGGCGGCGGTGCCTGGCCATAGTATCATGCTGAAGCAAAAGGCGATCAGGGCATGTTGCAAACTACGCAAAGCCATTTTATATTTCTTCATTGTCTTATTTAGAATTAGTTTAATTAACTTTGGCAAAAGTAGAAAATGCACGCTATCGTTCTTTTTGCGATTGGTATAAATGTTTTAGAATTCGGGAGGGTTATCATATGGGAAAAAATCAGCAGCGTGCCGTACAGGATTTCTTTTATTTGGATGAAATTTGGAAAGGTAGCAACAGTAACAACACCTGTACTGAGAAGTCATTACACAACGAAGTTGGGGATTTCAAAACTATTTACATCCACGAGTCGAAGAGCGTAGCGATCCGGGAATATCACTCCCTGTATCGTAAAGATTGCAAATTAGCGAGTACGATGGGCGAGAGTTCTTATATTGAGATGAGTTTCTTTCTTCATTCACACACGATTAAGGATAATATTGCTGGCCAACCTCGCGAATACCTGCCTTATCATGGGTACGTGTATTTTGTGCCTAAAGGTGCTGCCATAAAAGTGGTATTGGAGAAAAACAAGAATTACAGACACCTGGATATGTACCTGGAACTTGGCCATTTTACGGAATGGATCGCCACACATTCTTTCGTGAGAAAATTCGTTAACGACGTTACTGCCGGGCGGACGGCGCATCTATTTCCGAAAGGAATTCCAATTTGTCCTGAAATTGCTAATTTATTGCTGGAAATTAAGAGCAGTGAGCTGGATGAAATTAGTCGAGAATACTACATCAAAGGGAAAATATTTCTGCTACTGAGTCTGTTGTTTCAAAAAGCACAAAGTAGTACATCCCCTACTCCAAAAGGTTCGGTCGTGTTTAGACAGGATGAACAAGATAAGCTGCAACGAATCGCAGATCTGCTGGAAAAGAATTTAGATAAGTTTTATTCCATTGAATTTCTTGCTAAAGAATATGCACTGAATGAATTTAAACTTAAAAAAGGTTTTAAACAGTTTTATGGGATGGGCATATTTGAGTATGCCGTGAAACTCAAGATGGAACAAGCCAGAAAATTGATCACCGACAATAACCACACCTTTAAAGAGGTTGCTTATCTGTTAGGTTATTCCGCGCCATCTTCTTTTTCGGTCGCATTCAAACGGGCAACGGGGCTGTCTCCACTTCAGTATAGAAAGGGGTTAACAGAAAAACATAAATCCCATGCAATGTCATAGACTATAAGTCATTATAGTCCATCTTATTCGTACTAAATAAAACATATTGACACAAAAGATTAGTATGGCAGCAAAATGGTGACAAAATTGTCGATGGCTTTATCCGAACTTTCACCAACAACTTAAAAAGACTAAAGCATGCGAGGAGCTTTCGCAGGCTTTAATATGACTTTTTACCTTATGGAATACTCTTGCGTGTTTACTTCGCGCATGAATTTTTTATCCTGATTTCCTGATGCGTAACTTTTAATGGGGTATCTCAAAGCTACAAAGAAAGAAAAGCAAGTACGTTACAAGAGAGCTATTCACTATAAGTACGCAACCTACATTAGCCTAATTTTCAACAATAATAGAAGCAACCCGTAATGGTTGCTTCCTCAACATAGCGTTATGACATCTCCAGGCGCCTATAATCGCAAAATTTTATTGCTGATCATTTTGAATGTGCTAACCAAAAATATGAAGACCACACTCACGCCGAACAAGGGCAAGACCACACCTAAAATGATAATAATTATCACCAACACAATACTTAGCGAAAAATCATCAGGTACTTTAGGAATACTTAAAGTACCCGGCTTTTTTCTATAAAAGTACGTGATAAGAGCTGATAGGCTAAGGATAAATAACCCTATCGCAATTAGAAACATCAGACACCAATTCCATAAGCCAAATTCTCCTTGGTGGAATGCCATCGTCCAAAGCCTCCCCTTCATTAAAACACCGATATCATCCCAAGTATGGCTTACCAGAACTTCCCCAGAGTATTGATCTAAGTGAATCATTTTCGTCGAGCTTAACACATTAGTTTGATTATAGACGCTATAAACACTGGTAGGGCTTTGCGGCAGATCAACCATCGTCTTGCCGGTTAACTGCAGAGATTTGGCTTTGGAGATTACATCATCTAATGATATGTTTCGACCAACAGGCTTAGACCGCAATGTAGTCCCCGACCATGTAGCAGGGTAACCCGTGTTTGTCTTCTGTTGTACCCACTTTAAATTGGCTCCAAATACATCTGTCCAAGGCAACGCACCTGCTAGCACAAGGAGGAGCAAAAAGGAGAACCAAAAGCCCAAAATCGCATGTAAATCACGATATAACACACGCTTATTTTGTCCAGTGCGAATGGTAAAAAAGGCTTTCCAGCTTCTGCCACGAGGCCAAAAAAGAAAAACACCTGTTATGATTAAAACAATCATCCAGCACGCGACCAACTCGACTACTTTGGTACCGTAACTGCCCAATAAAAGTTCCCCGTGCAGTTTACGCACGCTGTACATATCTGTTTCGTGGACATGAACCATACCGGTCACTTTTTGACTATACGGGTCAACATATACGGTTGATTTTTGATCAAACTTCCCCGATATAAACTCTGTCGTTTCATTTTCGGATCTGGGAACTACGATGCTTGTTGGTGCGTCCTGCCATGCCGTTTGTACCAATTCCCATTGTTGTTGAAAACTCATTTTGCTATCCGTCTTTTGCTCAATACGCATCATTATCTGCTTTTGGGGCGCTTCGTAACTGTCCTTAAACAAATATATCAGGCCGGTGATCGCCAATAAGATGACAATAGGCGCAGAGATCATGCCCCCGATGAAATGCCATTTCCAGATCCAAGGATATATCTGCTTACTAATTTTCTTTTTCATATTGGAGTATATTTGGTTTAACATTATTTCTTGCCAACAAAATTGTACTGAATACCAAATACAAAGGTTCTCGGCGCACCTGGGATAAACGTGGTTCGGTCTGTGGGATTATTGCCTCTGGTAGCTGCATTGGCAAACAACTCATCCGCCAGATTCATCACATTTGTATATACCTCTATAACCTTCCAACGATAGCCGACCCTAAGATTTAAAAGGTTATACCCTTCGTATTTTACCGTGTTAATTTGATCCTGATACCAACCAGAAACATACTGCCATTCCAATGATGTTCTGAAGTTCGGAAGCCATTTGGGATAATAACTCAACTCTGTATTCCAAGACCAACGTGGTGCACTTGGCATTTCAAAGCCTCCTAAGTTTTGTAATGGATCATTGGGATTTTCGCTTATTTGAAAATCTTCAAAACGATGTAGAGCTATTGTTCCGCCAAACCTAAACCAATATTCATTTGAGGGCTTTGCACTCATCCCAAATTCGAAACCCCTATGCAATGTTTTCCCGGCAGATTGAAAATCGGTTGAATTATCGGGCTGACGTATGTTTAACAGCTCATTGCGCCCATCCATCTGGTAAAGCGCAACATCCACGTAAATTTTATTTTTTAATAAAGCAGCCCATCCACCGATTTCATAACTATGGAAGTAAGCTGGCTCTAGATTGGTATAAAATTCTACTGGATCTGTATTCGGCCTGGGTCTGAAAATAGCGCTTAAGCCTGGAGGAGAAAAACCTTGTGAGTAGTTGGCATATAGCCCCTTACTGTTTCCCAAGTCGTAGGTAGCTCCAACTTTTGGCGTAAACCTCTGATAGGCAATATCACCAGCACTCGCATTAATGTTATTGATGTAATCCAAGCTCATAAGGTCGTAACGACCACCTAATGAAATTCTTAGCTTTTCCAAAGGCTCAAAGTCATACTGTAGGTAGCCGGCATAATTGACAATATCGCCTTGATAATTCGCGATGGGCAGATCTAGGCGCTCTTGCGCAATAGTAAACTCCTCCACAAACTGTCTGGTAGGGTTCAATCGGGCATTTAGGTCTAACTGGTATGCCCAATAGTCATTGTTTGAAAAGTCTAGTACACCGCCCGCGATCAACCTGGCTTTTAGAAATCGGAACGATTGGCTATGCTGGGCTATCACGCCATAGCTTTTAAAATTGTTAGAATTTACCTCTCCGGTTGCCGTTGTAGGGTTATTGTTTGGCGCCCATCGAATCATATAAAATGGATTTTGACCTAGTTTATTGTTTCGTTGGAAAAGGGTAATAAAAGATTTAGCATTATTATTCCAATCTTGCTCCAAAGTCAGCCGCGAGCGATAAGCGTTCGATTTTCGGTAACTGAAATCTGCATTACTTAGGTATTCTCTACTGTAAAACTGCACGCTGTCTATATTTCCAGTCGTCTGAGAATAGTAATCGCCATATATAAATGTTCCAATAAGCCGTGTTCGCTCCGTAAAATGGTACTCCAGGCGCGCATTTATTGCGGTCTTGTCGTAGTTTGAATTTTCTAACCAAGAATTAGTCTGCCTACTACTTAGTCCGCCCAGGTAAAATCCAAATTTTTTAATCTCTGCACCCGTTCCAAACTGGATTCTGCGATGGCCCCATTGATCAAATTGTATACCTACTCTCGCGGTCGGCACAGCCGTAGGCCTTTGCGTAATGAAGTTTACTGCCCCTCCCACCGCTTCCGGCCCGTAGATAGATGATACAGGGCCCTTCACGACCTCAATACTACTTATGGCAAATTGATTAACCTCCAATAGAGCATTATGATTAAAAACGCCCAGAGGCCTTAATGGTACCCCATCTTCCATATACAAATAATAAGCGCTGGTGCCCATCGGTTGTCGGATAGACATACCGTGTTGCTCGTTGTTATAACTCGGCATGATCACTCCTGGTGTCTTATTAATAAGCTCGAATACCTGTGTAGCCTTTGTCTCATCAATCAACTTTGGCGACAGTTTTGAGATCGCTACTGGACTTTGGGTTCTCAATCCAGCCTCCCTGCTAGCAGTGACCACGATGGATTGAAGTTCCTGCGGATTCGGAGTTAATTCTACTAACACTTCCTCTCGGGCAAATACCGACACGGGTTGGTAGCCAATAAGGCTGACTATGAGAGAGTCGTTTGACGCGATGTCTGTTAGTAGAAATTCACCGTTAAAGTTAGTGGCTGCTTCAACAGTATTGCTACTTAAGATCCGGATTCGAGCGCCTGTAATCGGCTCTTTCGTTTCACGGTCAAACACTTTTCCTTTGACTGTAATGCTCTGGCCAAACAAATTGACAGATGATAGGCATAGAAGTGCCATAATGAGATATTGATAATTCATATTAATTAAAAAAAATAGAAATGAGGAATCTAAGACACACTTGTAGCGTGTCCTAAAACGCGTGTCTAGACGAGGGATAGCGTTTTTCTTTGGGACTATCTATACCCGGTCAAAATGGAGGGTAAATTTGAATAATGGAGGGTGGAAAATATCGGCTACAAAAGAAGAAGTATAAAACTCTATTCCCTTTGCAGGGTTTAATCTGGCAACATATTGTTCCGTTATTGATTGAAAATCTAAGGGAGTATCGGAGCTAAAGAAGGCCATCTCCAGTTTTTCCATCTTGATGAGCGGCACTTTTGTGTCGTTTTGTTCTTCGGCCTTCTTCAATTGCTTGGCTAAGAAACATTGCCCATTACACTTAGTCATTGGTTTGGACTTATTAACACACAAAACCTCTGCAATAAAACTTTGGTTTATTTCAAAATTAATCAAAATCCCCACCTTGGTTAGATTAGGAATCATTATGATGCCGATCATCAATATGGAGAATATCTTTCTCAAAATGATTTAATTTTTTTTAAAAGTTTCGTTATCGCTGAAGTAAAGGTTCGAAAAACGTTCTAATATACGTCGATAACCATCGCATACAAGATTATAGGCATTCATTCTGTCGAATTCTAACATATTGTTACACTTCGTGTTTTCTCTAAAATTATTTTTTTGTTTTCCAGCATCATCTGATGCTATTTGATGGGTTGGATAGCTCATGCGTAAAAGGCGCCCGCCGGAAGAGCTCCCTTAAACGCAAAAAGCTTGCAAATTTTTATTTGCAAGCTTTTGTAAAATTTAACCTCTCGGTTGGTAGCCCGTAGGGGAATCGAACCCCTGTTACCAGAATGAAAATCTGGCGTCCTAACCCCTAGACGAACGGGCCATGCCTTTTTGGTGATGCAAATATAAGGGCTTTCGTTAATTTGCCAAAATAAAAAGCGCTCCAAAAAAGTAACTCACTAATAGTGAGAATATTTTATTTAAATTATATCAAAACCAATGTCCGTTCTGAAGTATTTCCCTTCATAAAAAATACGTCCGGCATCTGCCGTTGCTTGTTGCAAAGCCGTAAATAAGTCGTCCTGTAAGGTGGTTACCGCGATTACCCGTCCACCGGCAGTTACGACCTGACCATCTTCAGCAACTTTTGTTCCTGCATGGAATACAATTGATTCTTTTACATTTTCGATGTTGGATATGACTTTACCAGACTCGTAATCACCTGGATAACCTCCAGAAACCATCATGACAGTCACGGCCGTTTTCGGACTTACAGAGTACGAGCGTTCCGCTAAATTGCCTTCAGCAACACCAGAAAACAGATCCAACAAATCAGATTCAATACGCGGCAATACAGACTCTGTTTCTGGATCACCCAAACGAACATTGTACTCAATCACATAGGGGTCCCCAGACATGTTCATCAATCCGATGAAGATAAAACCCTTGTACGGGATACCATCCTTTTTGAGACCGTCAATAGTCGGCTTGATCACACGCTCTTCTACTTTGCTTAGAAAAGCTTCATCAGCAAAAGGAACTGGAGAGATGGAGCCCATACCGCCTGTATTAAGTCCCGTGTCGCCTTCGCCGATTCTTTTATAATCTTTTGCCGAGGGCAATACCTTATAAGATTCTCCGTCAGTCAATACAAATACCGAAAGCTCTATACCGGTTAGGAATTCTTCGACAACCACCATGTTGCTGGCTTCGCCGAACTTGGCTTCTGCTAGCATCGCTGTTAATTCTGCTTTAGCATCTTCGAGTGTTTCACAAATCAATACACCCTTACCCGCAGCCAGTCCGTCGGCTTTCAATACAATAGGCAAAGACTGGTATTCCAAGTAAGTCAGGCCATCCGCTAATGTGCTCCGATCGAAAGATCGCGAAGCCGCGGTCGGGATATTATGACGCGACATAAATTGCTTGGAAAAATCTTTCGATCCTTCGAGTTGTGCTCCTTGCTGTTGCGGGCCAATCACTGGAATATGTCTTAGATCTTCTCTAGCAAGAAAGTAATCATGAATACCCTTTACCAAAGGTTCTTCTGGGCCCACAATCAGCATGGTGATCTCTTTTTCCAAAGCAAATGCAGCTATCCCCTCAAAATCCGTGACTTTCAAAGGCACATTTTGACCGTACTGCGTAGTTCCGGCATTTCCAGGGGCAATAAACAACTGACTTAACTTGGGGCTTTGGGAGATCTTATAGGCAAGAGCAGACTCTCTCCCACCTGATCCAATGATTAGAATATTCATCTAGCAAAGATAGCTATCTGGTAGATACTATCTAAATGGTTTTATAATTTTGAGGTGAAACCAGGTACATTTGCAAAATACACCACGACTTAAGTTGTTTTAAAGGAATTTTCAAGCGATAACTTCCTAATGCTCTCACCCAAACTGCCACCATTTAAAACACAATGCCAGTCTATAATAGAAGACTGGCATTGCTACAATTAAATATTTTAAGCGTAGTGAACATATTTTCGGGCCAAATAACCTCTTAGAAAAAAGTGATTCCCATAAATAGCCTTACTGCTGCACACATCTTATCGACACCGCGAAGTTTCTATTATTTGATCCTACACCGATAGATGCACCTGCGTCCGGCTGCGTAATAAGCATTCTAAAGGCATTAGTTGCGCTGCTTGGATCCTCGGTAGATGTCCAATACGCTCCTGCATTACCTCGAGAAGCTAAATTTCTATTCTCGGGCACATAGTTTCCGGCTGCAGGAAAGGTCAGCATGACATCTCGATCTCTGCGGCTTCTAAAAACTTTTGCACTGGTATATCTTGTGTTTGATGCAGCCCAGTTGGTGCCATTGTTGTCTGCCTGCAACTGTGTGGTATTGTCAATTAAGTCTTGAAATTCTACTCTTGTCGGTACCCTCCATCCAGTAGGGCATGGGTCATTTGCCATTACTTTTGTCGGACTATTCAAGTTACCACTATTCCAAGCACCATTTGCTGCCCGTGTTGTCCATGCAGCATTTTCTGTAGCTGTAGCCCCTGTTGTTGGTGTTGCTCTCACAGCAGGGCGGCCCCATTGATAATAATTGCCAAAAAGAGACTGAAAATTGCCCGAAGGAGGGTTATCTGGGTTCACATTGGTTGGCGCGCCCAAATTTCTTCTCATCCAGTAACGTCCACCAATCAGAGCCGCATCTTGACCTGCAAAGGTTTCAAAGCGATCTGTAGGAAGAATCCGCAATCTCAGAAAATAACCAGAGCCGGGCCTTAGCTCTACATTATTAAGTGTTAAAGCTGTTGTCCTACTTAAAGGCCCTATAGTTAGAGAGTTAACAGTCAACGCCCCATTGCCCTGATCGGTCGCCATCCAAAACAAATTGCTTGTCGATACATCTTTGTTTAATTCCGATTGAGGAAAAGTGATTGTCGTAGTCGATGTACCTCCGCTAAATGTAACCTGCTGAGATGCTAGGTTTATTTGCGCCCCAGACCGCGTCGATGATAAGGTTGTGTTACCTATACTCGTGATCTGATAGCCATTGGTTCTTGAAGCATCAACTACCACTCTTACTGGTGTAAACTTATACTTAAAGATGATATTTAAATTTGTCGTCTGAGTCGGGGCTACAGTAATCAACCCAGAACCATACATCATCAACTGAGGATTAGTGGCCGGATTAATCGACAATGAGCTATTTATTGTTGTTGATTGTATCGATTCGTTAGGTGCCGTATTCGTATTATATGAGTACGCGATGAAAGAATACCGACCGCTGGGCAGGGTCAAGTCTTGACCATTGGCAGCGGAAACGGCTCCACTTGCTGCAATATTGTAATTCTTATCGAGTACATAATTCCCAGATGCATCATAAACAACCATTCTGAAAACAATTTGTCGCAATATTGGGTTTCTGACGATTTCCGCCTTTGCGCTATTATTTATGCTCGAAGTGGGCGGTGTAAACGAAGCCGGGTCGACTACAAGTTCAGAAGAAATATAGAAGTCTTGATCAAATTCAAATTCTTCCATTATCTTTTTATCAGTACCTACATATTGAGCCTCTTTTTTGGTGGCAGCTCGACTGAACGAATTTTCAATACTATCTACCTCGTCTCCAGATACCGAAACCTTCAATATCACATTATCTCCTCCGAGCGCATCATTTTTGTCGGAAGAACAAGCAATGGTAAGTACAGCGAAATACATACAACCGAATGCGTAAGAAAATCTTGTTCTAATTTTTTTTGACATTATTCCTGTGTTTTATTTTACCAGTTAACATCAAATGGTTGCTCTACTGCATTGTATTCATCCTGGGCAAATGCACCATTCTCGACAGGTGTAACGGTGCTGACCGATCCAGCAGCGAATGCCTCTTCTACCTGCACTTCTACGACTTCTATTAAAGGAGATATATATTTTTTCATAGCTTATACTTTTGTAAAATGTATGCTTCCCGTAAGCACTGTAAAATACAGTTGGCAGATTCGAATAAAAAAACGCCTCAGCACATGGGAAAATTACAGCGGCGGCAAATATACAAATAACAGTCAAAAACAGAAATCGTGGATTGGATTGTGAAAATTACAAATTGTTTCTTGTGGATTTTTAGC
Organism: Sphingobacterium sp. lm-10; assembly: GCF_023554555.1. Classification (NCBI taxonomy): domain Bacteria; kingdom Pseudomonadati; phylum Bacteroidota; class Sphingobacteriia; order Sphingobacteriales; family Sphingobacteriaceae; genus Sphingobacterium; species Sphingobacterium sp. lm-10. Next base: position 237,544 of record NZ_JAMJWC010000002.1, on the reverse strand, counting down.
CACAAACTCATTAGCGCCTTGACTACTAGCCACCTCCAAAATTACCTGAGGATGCTTTCTTCTACATATGCTCCAGGAACTTAGTGTTGATCAGCCAACGAAATTTTCGTAATTTGCATGAATGACATCCTGATTATTATGCTTAAACAAATCTGCTTATATGCAACTTTCTTGTGGGTAGGTGTCTTAAATGCACAAAGCATTGAGAATCGCCTAGACTCATCTCGTGAGCATTATGCACAAAACCAACAGGAAAAAATATACGTGCACACCGACAGAAATTATTATACCGTTGGGGAAACTATCTGGTACAAAACCTACAATACGATTGGTATTGCCAATATATTATCCATGCTAAGCGGAATCAATTATATAGAGCTGATTGACCCTAAAAACCATATTGTATCGGATCAACGGGTGCAGCTAGAAATGGGTTTGGGAGCTGGAAGCCTAACCCTAGCTGATACCCTTACAGAAGGAACTTATCGCCTGCGTGCCTACACGAATTGGATGCGCAACTTCCCGACAGATTCGTATTTTGAAAAAACGCTGGTAATCACAAACGGACGGACGGATAATGTCACGACACATACTACGCTACGGTCGGATGGCAAAGATTCTTTTGTGGCCGTGGAGTTGAAAACATTAAATGGAAACCCTCTTCCCAAAACTACGGTACGTTATCAAGTAATAGAGGGCGACAAGATCGTTCAAAGAGGAAGCGAACGAACGGATGAACAAGGGCTAATTTTAATCAAGGTAACCGATAAAAACAAAAATAAAGATATTCAGCTTTCTTTTGCGAATCTGGATGAGCGGCCGGTCTCGAAGGTCATTCATACGGCTTCGATAAAGCCGCAAAGCTCCGTTCAGGTACTTCCCGAAGGCGGAAGGATTCTAGCAGGTGCCTTAAATAATCTAGGGATTAAGGCCATCCGGACAGACGGATTAGGCGTGAAAGCACGATTAGAGATTGTCAATTCGCAACAAGAAATTGTTGGCGCCGCAGAAACCAACCAGTTTGGTATGGGCAGCATTTCATTTCTGCCCTCAAACCAGGAAAGCTACATCTTTCGTGCGCTAATAGATGGAGAAGAGGTTCAGCAGTTAGCTGCCCCACCAATTGAATCTAGTGGGATGTCATTTATGGTGAACAATCAAAATCCGAATAAACTATTCGCCCAGGTAAATCTTTCAGACGATCAGCTTTCTGAGGAACCAATGTATATGGTGCTACACCACTTAGGCACTCCCTTTTATGCCTCACGTCAGCCTAAAAACCGCAATGCCATGGTTTACAGTGTTGCGAAAGAGGCCTTACCTTCTGGCGTGATTACCATTTCGGTGTTAGATGCTAACTTCCAACCTGTGTTCGAACGCCCGATATTCCTCATGCAAGAACAAGACTTTGTTCCCCTCCAGATTAACATACCAAATAAAGTAGTTGGCGCCCGTGAAAAGGTGACGGTAAATATTGTCGCTGGCCTACCGGTGGATACTGCTCGACTCGCCTCTCTATCCGCTTCGGTCGTCAACCTGGCCAAGGTACAGGATACGATTGATCATAATACCAATATCTACAGTGCTTTATTACTCGAGGCAGATTTACAGGGACATATAGAATCACCAGGGTACTATTTCTCTTCCGGTGACCATGGCGAGAAGCTTGTGGATCTGGATAAATTGATGCTCACTCAAGGCTGGCGGAAATTTGACTGGCAGGAAAACCCAAATGCCGCAGACACCATCAAGGCATTTGAACCGGAAGATGGTTTGGAGATCAAGGGATATACAAAAAAGCTGGGGAGAAAGTCTGCTGCGCCCTTGTCTGAAGTACAGCTGATTTCTACCGATAACTTTACAGATTATATCGACACGATCAGCACCGAAGAAGGCTTGTTTCATTTTAAAAACTTGCTGTTTCCAGACAGTACTAAGTTTTTGATTTCTGCCAAAGATCAAAAAGGCAAAAATAATATTGATATCGTTTTGGACATGCCGCCACCACCGACCATTGACGCTTTACTTGGTGGGCAAAATGACGCGAACACCATATATTTAAATGAACTGCTGGCCTCAAAACAATTCTTTCGTGAATTGGAGCAGAAGGGATTGATGTCGAACACCATAGATATAGAAAGAGTAGTGGTGACCCGCCAGGAAAAGAAAGTACCAGAGCACTCCCGAAATTTAAATGGAGCCGGCAACGCGGATCAAATTTTGAGTTGGGAAGATATAGAACTATTTCCTACACTGGATATGCTGAATGGCCGGCTCTTAGGGGTCTATTTTCAGGGAGGTATTCCGTACAGTACTCGCAGCAGGGCTCCGATGCAGGTGGTGCTTGATGGCATGTATGTTGAGGGAGATATGCTATCCACTATTCCGGTCATGGATATTGCCAGTATAGAAGTTTTGAGAAATATTAACTATACTTCCATTTACGGTTCGTTCGGCGCGAATGGCCTTATCATCATCACGACCAAAATCGGATCAGAAGGCCGCCTCAACTATGTGCCCAAAGGCATTTTATCATTCACAGCAAAGGGTATTTCTGCTGCTAAACAATTTTATACCCCAACGTATGAAGTGGGTTCAGAACAAACGTTCACCAACGATTTACGCACCACCATCCATTGGGCGCCTTTTGTGGCAACGGACGAGGATGGGAATGCAAGTTTTGACTTCTACACTAGTGACGAACCGGGTGTATACCGCATCATTTTGGAGGGAATTGATATCCATGGAAGAATAGGCAGAAAAGTAGTGGACATGCCCGTGGATAATAAAATCGAATAATATTTCCACAATCAATTGAGCCACTTACTTGTTATCCAAATACAGTAACCATTAGATTATAAACATGAGTGAATTTTTAAAAACGCATATAGATGAACATGTGATGCACGTCATCCTGCATCGTGGAAAGAGTAATGCCATGCACTTGGAAATGATCCGGGAGATAAATGACACCTTTATCGATGCGGAAAAAGATCCGGCATTGGAAGGCGTAGTGATTACCGGTCACGAAGGTTTCTTTACATCTGGGCTCGACCTGATCACCCTGTACGGTTACGACGAATACGAGATGGAGACCTTCTGGCATGCTTTTATCGACCTGTTGTACACGCTTACAGCCTTTCCAAAGCCTTTTGTCGCAGCTATTTCGGGACATAGTCCTGCTGGAGGATGTGTGTTAGCCATCGCGGCAGATGCCCGCGTTATGGCGGAAGGTGAATATATTATTGGGTTGAATGAAGTTCCAGTGGGCATCATTGTACCACACGGTATTTTTGATCTTTATAGTTTCTGGATTGGCGAAGCGCAAGCGTACCGATTTCTTTTAGAAGGTAAACTTCTGTCTCCGCAAGAGGCACTTCAAGTTGGCTTAGTAGATGAGGTAGTCGCTTTAGATAAGATTCAGCGTAGCGCTGTAAGGCATATTAAAAAGTACACACAGCTTGAAAAAAATGCTTGGCAACGCACCAAGCGAAACCTGCGGACACGGGTCTTGGAGAGCATGCGTGCAAATAAGGAGGAGACGATTAAAGAAATGCTGACGCAGTGGTGGAAACCCTCAACGCGAGCCGTGCTTAAGACCATAATCGATAATTTAACCGCTAAAAAAAGATAAAATGAATATACAAGGAGCACTACGTGATGATGCTTTGCAAGGCAAGACTGTCGTTGTCACAGGAGGCGGAAGTGGGTTAGGTAAAGCCATGTCCACCTATTTCTCGGAACTTGGCGCAAATGTCGTGATATCCAGCAGGAAGCTTCCCGTACTTGAAGAAGCCGCTAAAGAGATAGCAGACAAAACAGGTGGAAAGGTGCTACCTGTCGCCTGCGATATACGCCAGATCGAAGAAGTAGAAAACCTCTGGAAACGTGCTGAAGAAGAGTTCGGCCAGGTCGATGTACTGCTCAACAATGCAGCTGGTAATTTTATATCTCCTACAGAGCGACTCTCTGCCAATGCATTTTCTACCATTATCGACATTGTATTGAAAGGTACCACCAACTGTACGCTAACTTTTGGTAAGAAATGGATTGAGAGAAAACAAGCCGCCAGTATATTGAATATAGTCACTACCTATGCTTTCACCGGCTCGGGGTACGTAGTGCCTTCGGCAGTAGCAAAAGGAGGTGTACTTGCACTTACGCGCTCTTTGGCGGTAGAATGGGGTAAATACGGCATCCGAAATAATGCCATTGCGCCGGGTCCATTTCCTACAAAAGGTGCTTGGGAGCGGCTGCTTCCGGGCCACCTGGCAGAAGAATTTAGCTTCGAAAAAAGGGTGCCGCTAAAACGTGTAGGCGATCATCAGGAGCTAGCAAACCTGGCCGCGTTTTTGATATCAGATTTTGCAGGCTACATCAATGGAGAAGTGGTAACTATCGATGGTGGGGAATGGCTGCAGGGCGCCGGACAATTCAACGGACTGGAAGCCATCACTTCGGATATGTGGGACGACATTGAGCAATCCATCCGCAAAAACAATAAGTAATTATGCAAAGAAAATTTTTTGTCTTTCTGTTTGTTTCGCTCTTGCTGTTCATATCATGTACTAACACAAAGAAGCAACAAGAATCTGAGTCCCAAGATGATTCGGGCGTACTGCTAAATGAGGGAGATGCAAGCATCAGCAGTACTGGGGATCGCCGCTTTGTGTCGGACATGGTTACAGCTTTCATAAAGGCATATAATGACCAGGATAATGAGAAGATAAACAGCTATATTCATCCTGAAGCCGGCCTCATGGTTATCCATCGCCCTGGTGCTCTGGATTGGTTTGAGAAGGTGTCGAAGATTGACTTCGACAAGCCTGTACCCTCCTATTATCCTTATGCAAGCGCGGGAAACAACTATCAGATCAGTTACGAGATTGCGCCTAGGTACGATTGCAGTACAGAGAAGTGGAATAAAACCGGCCTGTTTGTAGATCTCACCACACAGACCAATTTCCTTGGTCCTATCGCTGCCAACTTAAAGGAGTACGATGATGTGGAGCTCGACCCAAACTACATCAAACAGATAGAGATGGCTGAGAAAAACAGCTACCGCGTAGTCGTAACGACCGAAGTTCCGCTTATTTTTCATGTGAAACAGTTTGATAATGGCTGGTACGTCACGATATTAGATCGTGGTTATGCCGACTGCGGTGCTTAAGTACCTCGAGTTACTAGATAATCTGCCATTAAAAGTTTATATTTAGTCCATTAAAATCGATAACAAAATTTATATATGTCTACAATTGATCTTGCTACCCAAGCCCGGGTAGATCGCTGGTTAACCGAAGAATACGATAGTGAAACCGTAGCCGCCGTACAACAACTGATTGACTCCAACCAGGAAACTGAATTGGTGGACTCTTTTTATAAAGCGCTTGAGTTCGGTACTGGTGGCCTTCGTGGAATTATGGGCGTCGGCTCCAATCGGATCAATAAATACACGCTCGGGCAGGCGACACAGGGGCTTGCAAACTATCTAAAGAAGCAATTCCCAGATCAGCCCCTAAAGGTGGCCGTATCGTACGATAGTCGTAATAATTCTCAAAAATTAGGGCATCTCGTTGCAGATGTGTTTTCCGCAAATGATATTGAAGTCTATCTATTTGAAGAACTTCGCCCTACTCCAATGCTATCGTATGCGGTTCGACATTTTGGCTGCCAATCGGGTGTGATGTTAACAGCATCGCATAACCCTAAAGAGTACAATGGGTACAAGGCGTATTGGAACGATGGAGGACAATTGGTGGCACCTCACGATAAAAATGTGATCGACGAGGTTAATGCTATCCAGTCGGTTCGCGACATCCAATTTGATCGTAAGGCAGAGCATATCCACTTGGTGAAAGAAGATTTCGATGAAACGTACATTCAGGCCAACAAAGCATTAAGCATCAATCCGGATATCGTAGCCGCACAGAAGGATTTAAAAATTGTCTTCTCTCCTATTCATGGTACAGGCATCACGCTAGTTCCTAAAATTTTAAAAGCTTGGGGCTTTGAAAACATACACATTGTAGCAGAGCAGGCGGAGCCAAATGGTAATTTCCCGACGGTAGTGTATCCAAATCCGGAAGAAGAAGAAGCCATGTCTATAGCGATGAAGCAGGGTAAAGAACTAGATGCCGACATCGTGATGGCGACGGACCCAGATGCGGATCGCGTGGGCTTAGCTGTAAAAAACCATGCCGGCGAAATTCAACTGCTTAACGGCAACCAAATTGGTAGCTTATTGACCTATTATGTGCTATCTGCACGCAAGGATAAAGGGCAACTGCGAGGAAATGACTTCGTCGTAAAAACCATCGTGACTACCAATTTGATTTCTGATATCGCCACTAGCTTTTCGGTAAAAACAGAGGAAACGTTGACTGGTTTTAAATTTATCGGTGAGATCATGACGAAGCTCGAAGGCCAGGAAAATTACCTAGTGGGTGGCGAAGAAAGTTATGGTTTCTTGGTTGGTGACTTGGTTAGAGATAAAGATGCGGTCAATTCCTGTGCATTTATCGCAGAGATGGCTGCTTATTTCAAGAGCCGTGGCAAATCCTTGTTCGATGTCTTAACAGAGTTATATACTACGTATGGCTGTTATCAGGAAAAGCTGATTTCTTTGACAAAGAAGGGAAAAGCCGGTGCGGAGGAGATTCAGCAGATGATGGCAGACCTACGCGCCAACCTACCAACTAGCTTGGGTGGCATTGCCGTGAAAGAAGTGCGTGATTATCACGCTTCTGTAGCTACTTCTCCGGCAGATGGCAGTACAAAAGCAATCGACCTGCCTAAATCAGATGTGCTGCAATTCATCACAGTCGACGGCGATGTGATTTCGGCACGCCCTTCCGGTACCGAGCCAAAGATTAAATTCTATTGCTCGGTGAAGACACCACTTCAAGACGCGTCGGACTATGATCAGACGGCCATCAAATTGGAAGAAAAAGTAACCCGGATTATGGCAGATATTGTCAAAGACTAGCTCGGGTTTTTACATCACGCATCAAAAAAAGCATTATACATGACGGAACCGTGGAAGGTCTTACAGTCTGAGTACATTATAAAGCGTCCCTGGGCGACCTTACGGGTCGACCAGGTGCAATTACCCAACGGCGCAGTAAAGGATGAATATTACATTCTGGAGTATCCAAAATGGGTAAATATGGTCGGCCTCACAGAAGATAACGAGATTATCTTCGCCCGGCAATATCGTCACGGTGCCGAAAAAGTGCTTTTAGAACTCCCTGCCGGTGTGGTAGAAGAAGGTGAAGAGCCAGAAACTGCTGCCCGCCGGGAAATGATGGAAGAAACCGGCTATGCATTTGATGAAGTGACCGAAATCTGCCAGCTCTATGCCAACCCGGCTACCAGCGGTAATATTACCTACACGTACGTAATGAAAGGCGGGCGTAAGGTAGCCGAGCAACAGCTTGATGATTCAGAAGATATTGAAGTCGTCATCCTGTCCGTAGAAGATGCTAAAAAACTATTGCTGGAAAATGGCATTGGCCAAGCTTTGCATACTTCGGCATTATTCTATGTATTGCATCATGAGGGTCTATTTTAGCTAACGGACTAGATGCATAATTAAATATATTAACCGCGCAAGAATTTATAACTTTGCCGCATGGGTAGAGAAATATACGAAACCAAGCGAAAAGCTCTTAAAATAAACCTTACGCCTGAGTTCTATGGCACATTTGCAGAAATCGGTGCCGGGCAGGAAGTGGCCCGTAACTTCTTCGAAGCTGGCGCAGCTTCAGGCACCATTGCTAAAACCATGTCTGCCTATGATATGGCTTTTTCCGATGCGATTTACGGAGCAGAAGAGTCTGGCAGGTACGTAAGCCGTACACGCCTTACAAAGATGATCAGCCGGGAATTTGCTCTGTTAGAAGAACGCCTGCATGGCGACAAGTACGACAAACGTCTTTTCTTTGCCTTTGCCAATACCGTTACGACACTTAATTTCAGTAAAACTAACGATCCGCATGGCTGGATTGGTATTCGCTTTCAGCACGAGGTGGGCAGTCCGCCAAATGACGTTATTATCCACATTCGTTTGCTCGACAGTGATAATACATTACAGCAAAAGGTATTGGGTATTATCGGCGTCAATCTTGTTTTTGCCGCCTATTACTACCGCGCTGATATACAGACATTAATTGAGTCTCTGGTAGACAACCTACCGACCGGATCGGTGGAAATCGACTTAGTAAAAGTTGCCGGCCCTGTATTTTCGAAAGTCAATGAACGCCTGATTAACCTATACCTTATCGCCAAAGGGTTTTCCAAAGCGGCCATTTTTCGGGTCGATGGAAAAGCCGCACAAGTCAAAGACTTTCTCTACAAAAAAGACATCATCATTCTGCGCACCAAATATCGCCAGAAATCCCTGCCTAACTTCGACCTGTTCAACAGTGCGGTAGAGCAGTTTAAGAAAAATACGAATGCCACCGACGAGAGCCTTGTCGTAATTATTGAGGTGCTGATGAGTAATGTATTGGACGAAGAGGTGAATCTCTCTGATGAGGATCTGGAGTACTTCGCAAAACGTGCAGAAGAGCTGTGTGCTACAGGAAATACCATCCTGCTATCCAACTTTTTGCGTAATAATTACTTGGCAGAGTTCTTGAATCAGTTCAAGCCGAAGAATATTGGTATCGCGACCAACATCTCGAACTTAAAAAACATCTTCAATTCCGATAATTATCAGAAAGAGAACTACACCAATGAGCTGCTATCCTACATCTCTGGCTTATTTAGCAAGAATGTAAAGCTATACGCTTATCCTTACTTACAAGGAAAGGATAACGCCATTATCACTACGGCGAATATGCCTGTATCAGCAGATGCTAAGCCGCTCTTCGATTTCTTGACCATGAACCAATACATTATCGATGTGGAAGGTTTTGACACCAAAGATGTGAAGACATTGAAATCTTAGTCAACAAATTATATAACAATTGTTTTCGTAATCACCGCGAGCAGCATGCCAAGGAATGTGACCAATACAATGCCTTTGCCCACCTGCTCGCGGTCGTTGCGGTAGCAATACCATACTGCAATTATGTTGCCGGTTAAGGCCAGCACATACAACCCCAATGGCTTTTGTGGCATCAGCTGCGCTATAATCTCCGAATGCTTCGTGAGCAGGTGCGCTATCACGGGTAGGATGACTCCTAAAATCAGTCCTAAAAACATATTGTTTTTGTGTTGCATCCTTAAGGTTTAGGGATATCAAAGCTCCAGGAATTTAACTCTGGAATCACGTGATGTGCCGTCATATCAAACTGTGTAGGAACCACCGATACATAACCATTATTCAACGCATACACGTCGGTATCTTCGCCGCGATCTTCTAATTGAAACTTACCGGTAAGCCAAAAATACTCTCGCTGATGCGGATCCATACGCTCTTCGAACTCTTCTACCCAACGACCTCCGGCTTGCCGACAGATTTTAATACCTTGCAGCTCGCTTACGTTCGGAAAGTTTACATTGAGTAATGAATGTTTAGGCAAACCGTTCTGTAATACTTGGGATGCAATACCACGTACATAATGGCGACAATGTTCGAAATTCGCATCATAAGAAAAATCATCTAGCGAGAATCCAATCGATGGAATTCCTTCAATTGCTCCTTCGACGGCTGCCGACATGGTGCCAGAATATAGGACATTGATCGAATTATTCAACCCATGATTGATTCCTGAGACACAAAGATCGGGTTTCCGTCCTTTGAAAACCTTGTTTACAGCAAGCTTAACACAATCCACAGGTGTACCCGAGCATTTGTACATTTCCACTTTTGGATATAGATCTACCTTATCTAGTCGCAATGGCTTTCCAATCGTAATGGCGTGCCCCATACCAGATTGCGGGCCGTCTGGTGCCACAACAACTACTTCTCCAAGATGCTGCATCTCTTCCATTAATACCTTTATGCCTGGTGCAGTGATACCGTCGTCGTTCACCACGAGTATCAGGGGTTTCTTTTTGACCATGTTGCGAATTTAACAAGAAATATCTTCGATTCGTTAGAACTTCGGTAAGATTTTTGCGGTGCATCGAACCAAATAAACTCAAACAAGATGAAAAACACAAGTGTTGTATTAGTAGCTACCGCTCTATTGCTGAGCGGTTGTGGAGGTGGAAAATATGCCGCCTCAGAAAAAATTTATCGACAAAAAGCCACTGCTTTTGGCAAGACCATCACAGCGCAGCCGGCCGAGAATCAATGGGAAAAAGTACCTGTAATTGAAAAAGAGTGGATCGCTTCCGTCAATTTTGGTATCAGAAAACCAAATTATGTGATGATTCACCATACCGCACAGAATTCTGCAGATGAGACCATCAAAACCTTTCAAATGGAGCCTACGCAAGTGAGTGCACATTACGTGATAGGCAGGGATGGCAAAGTAATACAGATGGTCAATGATTACTTTCGTGCCCATCATGCTGGTGCTGGTTTGTGGGGAAACAGTACGGATTTGAATTCTTCTTCTATCGGAATTGAATTAGATAATAATGGCACTACTGATCCATGGCCTGAGGTGCAGATTAATGCGTTGATCCAACTACTGACCCAAATCAAAGAAAACTACAAGATTCCGCAAGCAAACTTCATCGGCCACATGGATTTTGCACCTACGCGCAAGTCTGATCCGGCCAATTTTCCCTGGGACCGTTTGTCACAGGCAGGTTTTGGCTTCTGGTATGATGGTAACCTACAACCGGCCCCACAAGACTTCGACGTACGCGCTGCGCTACGTATTATCGGTTACGATATCAAGGATTTAGATGCTGCCATCAAAGGGTTTAAAAAGCATTATATTGCGCAAAGCGCTCTTGATGCTGCGCTCAATGAGCACGAACGTTCCATCTTATACAATATCTATTTGAAGTACCTTTACTTATAAGCAGAATTGGCGTCTTATCGACTATATAAGCCCTTCTTTTCGATAAAGTCTATTACCGTGTCGGGCGTCATAAACTGAACGCTCTGGCCCGCTTGAATAGCTTTTCGAATCGCCGTGGAGGATAACTCCATTTGAGGCGTATCTGTACGGGTAACAGCAGGATGAGCGATCAGCTCTCCTGCTTTATAACTTGGCCTTGGATACACCAAAATATTGTAATCTCGCAAAATAATATCGGCATTCTTCCATTTTTGAAAACCGGCGAGGTTATCTTCCCCCATAATCAGCACGAAATCGTGGTCTGGATAGCGTTCTTTCAGATAAACAAGTGTATCTATCGTGTAAGATGGTTGCGGTAAACTAAATTCAATATCCGATGCCCGAAGCCGATCACTGTCTTTGATGGCCAGATTTACCATCTCCAGACGGTCATACATATTGGCCAAACTTTTTTTGGTTTTGAAAGGGTTTTGTGGCGATACTACAAACCACACTTCATCTAGCGTGGTATAATGAGCCATATAGTTTGCAATAATCAAATGACCCACATGTACGGGGTTAAATGATCCGAAAAACAAACCGATGCGCTTACCCATTTTTGATTTAGGATTTGATAAAAGGAATCACCAGGTCTTCTGCTTGCTGGCACGCATCCTTTAGTTCGAAGTTATTCAGGATCACATCAAACTTATCCGCAAAGCTGAGTTCATGCTCTGCTTTTGCAAAGCGTTCCTGCAACTTTTCTGCACTGTCGGTACCCCTGCCGGCTAAACGTTCTTTTAAAACTGTGAGTGATGGTGGATTTACAAAAATAGCTAAGGCCTGCTCTGGAAATTTTGATTTTAAGCGAAGTCCGCCCACCACATCGATATCAAAAATTACATGCTTACCTTCTGCCCAGATACGCTCTACTTCAGAGCGTAGGGTACCATAAAAAGTGCCAGAATATACTTCTTCGAACTCAATGAAGTTTTGATGCGCTATCTTGTGCAGAAAGTCGTCTTTGGAGATAAAGTAATAATCTTTCCCATCTACTTCTTCGCCGCGTGGAGCACGGGTGCTTGCCGAGATAGAAAAGGCCAGATCATTCGGATATTTGTTTAATAAATGTCTTACTATGGTCGTTTTTCCTGCACCGGATGGTGCAGAAAAGATAATCAATTTGCCACTCATGCTACTCTTATAGTACGTTTAATAACTGTTCTTTTATTTTCTCCAGCTCTTCCTTCATCCGGACGACAATCTGCTGAATGTGGGCATTATTCGCTTTGGAACCCAAAGTATTAATCTCACGACCCATTTCCTGAGAAATAAACCCTAGTTTCTTTCCGCTTGGATTCGGCGCTTTCAACGCTTCTAGAAAATAGGTACAATGAGTTTTCAAGCGCACCTTTTCTTCGGTAATATCTAACTTATCGATATAGTAAATCAATTCCTGCTCGAAGCGGTTCATATCTACATTCTCTTTTCCAACCGCTGTATCCATATACTGAGCAATTCGCTCCCGAATTAGTGGAATACGATCGCCGTCCACCGATTCTACTTCCGTCTGGAATGTCATAATATCTTCCACACGCTTTTTCAGATCGGCACTGAGCACGCTTCCTTCATCCAAACGGAATTGATTGAACTTTTCAATGGCTTGATAGAATGCCTCAAATAAAACACTCACCTCTTCCTCATCTGTTTCCTCCTCATTCGACCCCACCACGTCAGGCATCTGCAACGCGAGTTGCAACAAAGGCGATTGATGATCACCGACCGCATCCGCCAAGCCCTTCAGTTGGGCAAAATATTTCTTGAATAAGGTTTCGTTGATGGTAGATGATTTAGCCGTCTGATCTGCATATTCCGCGGTAACCATGATATTGACCTTTCCGCGCTCAATTAGTTTGCCGCTTTCCGCGCGCAGCGCTAATTCTTTATCAGAGACATGCTTGGGCAAGCGTAAACTCAGCTCTAAAAACTTCGAATTGAGGGATTTTATCTCTACAGTATATTTAACAGTCTGGTTTTCTGCCAGACCTGTACCGTAGCCGGTCATGGATTTTATCATACGCAAAGGTACACATTGTAAAAATATTAGGCCTCCTTCGAAACAAATAAATCTACCCGTGTACGGTGGTAATCTGCGTAATAGTTATGATAAGGTAGAATCTTCCGTCGCCTTGGGGCCTTTTCGATCCTTGATCATCTGGATAATCGGCGGTACGATAGACAAGCCTATGATAGCAAAAATCACGATGGTAAAATTATCTTTGATCACTGGAAGACCGCCAAAAAAGTAGCCGATAAATAAAAAAGAAGTTACCCATAAAATTGCCCCTACAACATTGTAGGACGCAAATTTTCCATAAGGCATGGATCCTACGCCCGCCACAAATGGCGCAAAGGTTCTGATGATGGGTATGAATCGAGCATAAATGATCGTCTTACCACCATGACGCTGGTAAAATTGCTCGGTACGCTCCAGGTATTCACGCTTTAAGAAAGGTACTTTGCCGCTAAAAACACGAGGCCCAAGATACTTGCCGACATAATAGTTGACCATGTCGCCCAAAATTCCGGCAACCATAAGCAGCCCCCACATAAAAAAGATATTCAACTCCGTCTCCGGCTTAGCAATAATTGCTCCTGCGGCGAATAACAAGGAATCTCCTGGAAGAAACGGTGTAACCACCAAACCGGTTTCTGCAAAAATGATGAGAAAGAGGATAAGATATGTCCAGGTCTTATAATCATTGACGATCTCCACCAGGTGATCGTCAATGTGTATGATGAAATCAATGATTCCGTATAAAATATCCGTCATCGCAGAGGTGCTGACTAATTATTGTTTAACATCACCGGCATAACCAGCATCAAGACATCTTCGTTTTCTTCTTTGATGGCTGGGAATAATAATCCGGCACGGTTCGGTGTACTCATTTCTAAGGTTACTTCTTCCGAACCTAAGTTGTTTAACATCTCTACCAAGAAACGTGCATTGAAGCCAATTTCCATATCGTCCCCTTCGTACTGACAGCTCAGGCGCTCATGCGCTTCGTTAGAGAAATCCAAATCCTCTGCCGAGATGTGCAGTTCGCTTCCGGAGATTTTCAATCGTACCTGATGCGTCGTTTTATTGGCAAAAATGACCACACGACGTAAAGAGTTCAAGAAACTAGCGCGTTCCACTGTCAATTTATTAGGATTAACCTGCGGAATAACAGCCTCATAATCTGGATAACGCTCATCAATCAATCGACAGATCAGTGATACATGGCCGAATTGAAAGAATGCGTTGGTATTGTTGTATTCGATAGATACATTGATATCATCTGAAGGCAACGAAGACTTCAAAAGGTTCAAAGCTTTTTTCGGTAAAATTAATGATGTAGGCTTCTCTGCACCGATGTCCGTACGACGATAGCGTACTAATTTATGTGCATCTGTAGATACAAAAGTGATCGATTGCTCCGCCAGCTGTACATATACGCCCGACATAGCCGGTCTCAGCTCATCGCTACTTACCGCAAAGATGGTTTTGCTGATAGCTTCCGCCAGAATCGGTGCCGAAATATTCACCGTGGAGATATTATCTACTACCGGGATCTTTGGAAAGTCATCGGCATTCTCGCCACTCAACTTGTATTTACCATCTCCTGCACTAATCTCGATAGCCATGGTCGTGGTATCTACGGAAAAAGCAACCGGTTGGTCTGGAAGCGTTTTCAATGTTTCGATCAAGATCTTGGATGGCATCGCAACACGCCCTTCTTCTTTGGCTTCTATCTGCAGAGAAGTTACCATACTGGTTTGCAGATCAGTCGCAGAAATGGTCAGTTCATTGTCCTTAATTTCGAACAGAAAGTTCTCCAGAATGGGCAAAACCGTGCTACTGCTAGATGCTCCGCTAATGGCCTGCAATTGCTTTAATAAAGTGGATGTGGATACGATAAACCTCATTTGTAGTTGGCTATTTATACTGCAATAATACAAAAAGATTCCAACTTTCTTCCAAGGTTTTTTCGTTACTTTTGTAGGAATCTGCTATGCGTTTTGAAAAAATAATAGGTCACGACAGCGTTAAACAACATCTTGTTCGTACAGTTCAGGATAACCGGGTAAGCCATGCCCAATTATTTCTTGGGCCCGAGGGTTCCGGCTCGTTAGCGTTGGCCATTGCGTACGCACAATACATTAATTGCGAAGACAAGCGAGAAGCAGATAGCTGCGGAGTGTGTGCCTCTTGCCGCAAGTACGAAAAGCTAATCCATCCGGATTTGCACTTCTCTTATCCCTTTTTTGCTAAATCGTCTGGCGAAGTTGCCATCAATTATATTGAGGCTTGGCGACAGGCTTTTACAGAAAACCCATACCTAGGGATGAATACATGGCGTCAGCAGTTTGATGCACAAAACAAACAGGCAAACATCAACATTGCGGAAGTACATGATATCATTAAGAAATTAAGTTTCAAGACCTTCGAAGCGGAGTATAAGGTGCTGATTATGTGGTTACCAGAATACCTGGATACACAAGGAAATGCTCTGTTGAAACTCATTGAAGAACCGCCCGAGAAAACGCTGTTTTTGCTGGTGGCAGAAAATCAGGATCGTATTCTGAACACCATCATCTCCCGGACACAACTGGTAAAAATTCACAAGTTATCGCATACCGACGTTGATCGGTACCTCACGAAAGAAAAGGGGGTAGATCCACTCAAAGCGGGAGAAATATCTTTTTTGGCGGACGGCAACCTGCAATCGGCATTGGAGCTGTTGCATAGTGATAGCAACGCTTACTTCGATCTGATGATCCAATGGCTGCGTTTGGTCGTTACAGATACGGGGCTCAAGCTGATTCAATTGTCGGAAATTGACTTCCCAAAATTGGGGCGCGAAAACCAGAAAAACTTCCTGATGTACACTGTTGGCATGATGCGTCAGATCGTACTGAAATCACAGGGACTGGAAAGTTTGATTTTCCTGCAAGACAAAGAATTGGATTTTATTACTAAATTTAGTGAAATATTTACACTGGAACAATTAAGCGCAGGGGTAGATCTACTGGAAAAAACGCACTACGCCGTAGAGCGAAATGCAAATGCTAAAATATTATTTTTAGACCTATCTTTGCAGTTAGTTTTATTGTTCAAATACAAAACGTTCCGCCAAGAGGCGGACTCAATATATATATAGACATATGGGATGTGGAAGTTGCGCATCCGGCGGAGGTTGCGGAAGCAAATCTCTAGGGACCGTACCGGCAGGTTGTAATAACAACGGCACGTGTATGACCAGCGGATGCAATAAATTGGATGTTTACGATTGGCTGACCGACATGGATCTGCCCTCTAATTATAAACCGTTTGACATAGTAGAAGTTCGTTTCAAAGGATCTAGAAAGGAATTCTTTGTAAATACTGAAAACCTATACCTGGAAATGGGTGAAATGGTTGCAGTAGAACCATCTACCGGTGGCTACGATATCGGACACGTATCGCTGACAGGCGAACTCGTACGATTACAGCTGAAAAAGAACCGGGTGAAGGGCGAAGATGTGGTGAAGAAAGTGTATCGCAAAGCCAACGAGAAAGACGTAGAAAAATTTAACGCAGCGAAAGAGCTGGAGTGGGAAACCATGCACCGTGCCCGAAAATTGGCGTTAGATCTGGGGTTATCGATGAAAATCTCGGATGTAGATTATCAAGGTGATAAAACGAAGGCGACCTTTTTCTACACGGCCGAAGGCCGGGTGGATTTTCGGGAATTGATCAAACGAATGGCAGAATCGTTTCGCATTCGCATCGAAATGCGACAAATTGGTATGCGTCAGGAAGCGAGCCGATTAGGTGGTATTGGCTCTTGTGGCCGTGAACTATGTTGCTCTACCTGGCTGACGGACTTTAAAACAGTCTCTACCTCAGCTGCTCGGTATCAGAATCTTTCTTTGAATACGTTGAAGCTGGCTGGGCAGTGTGGTAAATTGAAATGCTGTCTGAACTACGAGTTGGACAGTTATATGGATGCCCTGAAGGATATTCCGACAGATATTGATCGCATTGACACGGAGATCGGGATGGCATACCTGCAAAAAACCGATATTTTTAAGAAAACAATGTGGTTTTCGTACCCAAAAGCGGAAAACTGGATTCCATTGACCGTAGATAAGGTGCGGGAATTCGTACAGATGAACAAAGGCGGACAAAAACCAGCAGAGCTTCTTTACGTAGAACCGGAAGAAACCAAGGTGAAGCCAATCAATTACGACTATGAGAACGTAGTCGGACAAGATAGTCTGACCCGCCTAGACGACCGCAACAAGAAGAAACGCCGTAAGAAAAAGCCTGTAGCTAAAACTGCTGGTGGAGATACAGAAAACAGATCGTCGGAAAATCGTCCTCCGCGTCCTCCAAAACCACCACAGGCTAAGGGAGATAAAGGGAATGCAGAAAATCAAAAACCAAGAGCTGCCGCTACTGGCGACGCTACAGAAGGAACTGCTAGGCCGCGTCCAAAAAGACGGAATAACAACAATAGAAACCGAGACAGAAGAAATAATAACGATAGTAAGCCGGAATAGTATGCTGAGAGTGCATAGTATGATATATCTTGGCTTTTTTTTAGGACTATTGTTGCTGGCATCCTGTGATCCGCATATTGCGTACGAGAAAAATACAAGGATCAACGATTGTCGCTGGAATCGGGACTCTGTAGCCCAATTCGATGTACACATCGTGGATGCTTCTCAGCCGTATGAAGTATCGGTTACTATTCGGCATAATAATTTTTACCCCTATAATAACCTAGTATTTTCTTTAGAACAGCGGCCTGCTTTGAAAGATGATACTACAGGTACGGTAGAGCTTTCTTTGGCCAAGTCCGATGGCCGATGGATTGGCCAATCTGCCGGAAACCTGTATCTTATTAATCACACCGTTTTAGAAAGATATCACTTCCCAGATACCGGTATGTACCAATTTTCCGTAAAGCATCATATGGAAGATCACCAACTGAGAGGCATCACAGATGTGGGGTTAAAAATTGCTCAGAAGCCATGATTGGCCTGTTGCGCTGGCTTCTGTTGCCTATTTCGCTCTTATACGGCTGCGTCGTCTGGCTACGCAATTTCTTGTATGATCGGGGCATATGGCACAGCAAATCTTATCCAGTCCGGAGTATCGTAATAGGTAACCTTGCTGTGGGTGGTAGCGGCAAAACTCCAATGACTGAATGCCTAATCCGATGGTTCAACAGCGATTACAAAATAGCGACGTTGAGCCGTGGATACGGCCGTAAAACAAAAGGGTTTCGTTATGTACAAATAGATGATAGTGCGATCGCAACAGGCGATGAACCTTTACAATTTAAACGGAAGTTTCCTCAACTCACTGTGGCGGTGTGTGAAGACCGTCGTACGGGCATAGAAACCTTGCTTAGCGAACATAATCTTATCCTGCTGGACGATGCCTATCAGCATCGCCGTGTGGCTGCTAGCTGCAATATTTTGCTGTTCGAATATGCTTCTTTACTTGGCCCGATTATCCCGCTGCCTACCGGAAATTTTCGGGATATATTGCCGCAGGCAAAAAGAGCACATATTATCGTAATCACTAAAATCCCAAAAGATCTATCTGTACATCAGCGCGCCGCTATCATAAAGAGATTAAGGAAACATAGTGATGCGCCTATTTACTTTGCTTCTATTGCATACGGAGCCCCTAAAGCCCTTTCGCGGCCAAATGATATGACGACTAATTCATCATTGGTGGAACTGAGGGACAAGCATGTACTATTGGTCACCGGAATTGCTAATCCGACTCCGCTCATAGACTACGTACGCCAACAAGCTCAATCAGTACGAAATATTGCTTTGCCGGATCATCATGTATTTACACCGACAGATTACGAACAGATTCAAGTTAGCTACACGCAATTGGCGTCTCAAGGAGATACGATACTTATTACAACGGAGAAAGATGTACAACGATTGTCTATCCATTCTCTGGCGAGTATACCCTGTTATTATATACCGATTACCTTTGTTTTCGATGAAGAAGACCACATCCGCCAAGATGTAATTAACACATTAGCCCGTTATAGTGTAAATGAACCTTAAGAGAAGTTAAAAACTGTTTGTTTTTATTTTGTCCGAAATACATTCTCCACTTTTGTTAAAAGAAAAAGGAGAAATGTTATGAAAAAAGTAATGATTGCATTAGCGTTGTTCATAGGATTAAACGCAGCACAAGCACAGAAACGTGGTAACTTCAATAAAGATCCAGAAGCGCGTGCCAAGGCCAGAGTAGAGCACTTAGATAAAGAGTTGAACTTGACTACAGCTCAAAAAGAATCTATTCACACACTGGTATTAGATCAGGCAAAAAGTCTACAATCGGTTTTCAAAGATTCAGATCGTAAGCAGGACAATGTTCGCGGTAAAGTAAAGGAGATGAATGCACAAACCGATGTGAAAATCGCAGCTTTGTTGGATGCGAGTCAAAAGCAGAAGTTTGCCGAACTACAAAAAAACCGGCCTAATCGAAGACCCGAAGGTGGAAAACGTGAGGTTGGAAAACGCGAAGGCCGAACTCGTTCTTAATACGATCTGGTTCTGAAAAAAGGAACTATTTAAGAAAGAACATGGAAGATCGAAAACTTTCTCATCATCATGAGAGGCACAATCAATCAAAAAGCTTGGAATCAGTTGATTACAAGCTTTTTAAATGTTATTTGACGATCGTATTATTTCACTTTTCCGTACATAGGTAGCTGCACCGTATTTTTGATCTCGACATGCTCGTCCAGACGAATATCATCTGCGGAGGCACCCACCATCACATGAAAACTTCCAGCTTCCATCACGCGCTCCATCTTCGGATTAATGACAGATAAGTCTTCCGGATGTAATTGGAAGACGACTTTCTTGGATTTTCCTGCAGCCAAATGAATCCGATCAAATTTCTTTAACTGCTTGATAGGCTGTACTGTAGAAGCAAATTCATCACGTATATACAACTGCACCACCTCATCCCCATCACGTGCTCCAGTATTTTTCACTTGAAGCGTCACTTCCAAGCCTCCATCTGCACGATGGTTCACTTCCAAGCCGCTATAGCTAAATTCGGTGAAGCTTTTCCCATAACCAAAAGTATACAAAGGCGAGCCCAATGTTTCTACATAATCATGCCCTTTAGGCACTTTTTTATTGTAATATACAGGAAGTTGACCCACCGAGCGTGGAACGGATATCGGCATTCTGCCCGCTGGATTATAATCTCCAAAAATCACATCAGCAATGGCATTGCCGCCTTCCTGACCTGGATACCAGGCATTCAACAAGGCATCTGCATTTTCATGTGCCCAATTCATGTTTAGCGGTCTTCCCTGGATGTACACCACGATCATGGGTTTACCTGTTTTTTTAATAGCTTCCAATAATTGGATTTGGTCACCTAACAAATCTAGGGTGGACCGATCGAAACCTTCACCACTTTCCATATCACTGAGCGATGTAGCATCGGCAACTGCCGCGCCAGTTTCGATGTATTTGGTTTCGAAATCACGTGCACTAGAACCACCAACTACAACTACCGCCACATCAGATTGCAAAGCTGCTTGTACCGCTGCCTCGATATCAGACTGCGTAGTGTCTCGAATAGCGGTGCCTTTGGCAAAGATTACATCTGCAGAAGGCACTTTGGCTTTTATCCCATCCAATACCGTCCGGATCACCGCGCGTTCTTGTGGTGCGGTGTAATCGCCCAGCTGGTTGTAAGGCGTATTCGCATTCGGGCCTATTACGGCAATCTTTTTCACTTTCTTTGCCGAGAGTGGTAATACGTTATTTTTATTTTCGAGCAAGACGATTGACTCTTGCGCTGCTTTATGCGATATGGCTACGTGCTTTTTGCTTCTTACCTCACGTCCAGCCTCTCTCGGATCACGATAGGGATTTTCAAACAACCCCATATCAAATTTCAAACGTAACACACGAGCCGCTGCACTATCAATTTTAGCGATATCTATTTTTCCTGATTCGATCGCTGCGATAAGTTCCCCAAACGGGCGTGCACCTAAATCCACGTCCACACCTGCTTCCAGCGCCATCGTACCTGCTTCTTGTAGGGAAGACGCTACGCGATGACTGGAATAAATGCCATCAATACTTCCCAGGTCGGAAACCACAAAACCATCAAAACCCCAGTCCTTGCGCAATACATCGGTCAACAAATAGCCATCCGCAGTACAGGGTATTCCATCAATGGAGTTATAGGCGGTCATTACCGATAAAGCACCTGCTTCTACTGTTTTAAAAAACGGCGGAAGAAAGCTCTCGTGCAATTCCCGTTGCCCGATGATTGCACTATTCCCATTATGGCCGCCTTCTGGTATCCCATAAGCAATGAAATGCTTGATGGTGGATATCACCGAATACGGATTCTTTAAATCGCCTGCACCAGCTCCTTTTGCCGCTGCAGCACCCATGGTTCCACTCAACACCGGATCTTCACCGTACGTTTCTTCTACTCTTGACCAGCGAGGATCACGCGAAAGATCCAATACTGGGCCGTAGCCAATATGTCCGCCTTGCAAACGAACTTCCTTCGCTGATATCGCCGAAACCTGTTCTTGTAAAGTCGGATTCCATGTAGAAGCCATACCAATACCGGTTGGAAAAACGGTGGTACCGATGGCCATATGACCATGTGGTGCTTCTTCGGCGATGAAAATTGGTATACCTAAACGCGTTTCTTCTACGGCATAGCGTTGCATGGCGTTAGCTGCTTCGGCTGCTAATGTCGGAGTAAGTCCATTTTCTAATGTTTTCTGCGTCCATGGATCTGCACGAAAGACTGCCCAAAACATGCCTACATGCTGCTTATCCAACAGATTTTTATATTTTTCAGAATACGTAACCGTACTGCCTTCCTTGGTGTACATTTCCCAACCAAGCGGACAGAGCAATTGTCCGACCTTTTCTTCGAGCGTCATGTGGCTCAAAAGATCTGCTGTACGCTCACTCGTATTCAAGCGTGCATCTTTATATCGAAATGTTTCTTGCGCTATACTTTTCGACGTACTTAAGCACAATCCCAAGCCTGCCATTAATAGGATGTTTCGAGTTTCTTTAAACATAATAAAAGGTATTAGCAAATTATAATGCAACCGTTTGCATTGTAATTTGACGCAAAATAAGAATATTGATCTAAAATAAAAAGGCGCCAAAGTAACAACTTGGCGCCCGTATACTTGTACCGCTATCTTTGACTACGAAGCTTTCAGCTTTTTTTGAATGTCTTGTACGTAGGTTTTGAATTTCTTGTCCGTTTCGATCAGATCTTCTACGGTTTGGCAAGCGTAGATAACCGTGGAGTGATCACGACCGCCAAAAAAGTTACCGATAGACTTCAAAGAGGATTTGGTGTGGTTCTTCGCCAGATACATAGAGATCTGACGCGCTTGTACAATCTCGCGTTTTCTCACTTTGGATTTGACCATCTCTACCGGCACTTCAAAATACTCACATACCAGTTTTTGGATATAATCCATCGAGATTTCTTTGCTGGTATTTTTCACAAAGTTCTTCAGCATGGATTTCGCTAGATTCAGATCGATCTCCTTTTTGTTGAGCGTAGATTGTGCTAATAGAGAAACCATGGCTCCTTCTAACTCACGTACACTATTATCAATCTGATGGGCAACAAACTCTACCACATTTTCCGGCAACTCAATACCGTCAGAATACATTTTTTTCTTTAGGATTGCCATTCTGGTTTCCAAATCTGGAATCTGAATATCGGCGGAAAGACCCCATTTGAAACGGCTTAACAAACGCTCTTCTAAACCCGACAAATCTTTTGGCGGTTTATCAGACGTTAGAATAATTTGTTTGCCCGACTGGTGTAGGTGATTGAAAATATGGAAGAAAATATCCTGTGTTTTTTCTTTCCCGGCAAAGTTATGTACGTCGTCCATAACGATCACATCCATCGCCTGATAGAAGTTTACGAAGTCATTGATCGTATTATTCTTTAAGGAATCTACAAATTGTTGACAAAATTTTTCACAAGACACGTAGATTACCAGCTTATCGGGCAGGTTTTTCTTAATCTCGTTTCCGATGGCTTGTACTAAATGTGTTTTACCCAAACCAACATCTCCGTACACCATTAAAGGATTGAAGGAGGTGCCTCCTGGTTTGTTGGCCACCGCAAAACCTGCTGAACGTGCCAAGCGATTACACTCACCTTCGATAAAATTATCAAAGGTGTAATTTTGATTCAACTGAGGATCTACCTGCAGCTTTTTCAATCCTGGAATCACAAAAGGATTCTTGATATTTTTATTGAGCGCAACGGGTACCGGGATCGATTGATTCTTCCCTTCGGCCCCATTTCCATTGGAGGGTATATTTGTTGTAAAAGGAATGCTAGTAGAAGATTTTTCTACCACAATGTTATATTCCAGTCTACCCTGCTCTCCTAAAAACTTCTTTACTGTTTTGCGAAGGATACCTACATAATGCTCTTCTAACCATTCGTAGAAAAACAAACTAGGCACCTGAATAGTCAAAACGTTTTCTTCAAGACGTATGGCCTTCACAGGCTCAAA
This sequence comes from Sphingobacterium sp. lm-10, assembly GCF_023554555.1. NCBI lineage: Bacteria > Pseudomonadati > Bacteroidota > Sphingobacteriia > Sphingobacteriales > Sphingobacteriaceae > Sphingobacterium > Sphingobacterium sp. lm-10. Next base: position 214,020 of record NZ_JAMJWC010000002.1, on the reverse strand, counting down.
CCATGTTTTGAAACTTTGCGCAGGAATATTGTCTTTTATGACTTGAAGACAGCTATTCCACACACTTGTACACGTTTTTTCCATTCGTAAATTGTTAATAACTTGAAAACCAATGATTGACAGAAAAGCTGTTAAAAACTTTCCCTTACAACGAAGATGACAATTTTTTCTGAGCTAAAAAACTAAAAATATAAAAAAAGAATTATGTCTTCATTATCAGATATTTACACAAAAAAATAAGCGTCTATGTATCAAATTTTGATGTCAATGTTTTTTTATTAACACCGATTTTGTAATGGTAAAATATATGACTTTAACACCGTTATTCTGAGTATCTAGATGAGCCCTTGTGGAAAACTTTTAGTAATAATTAGACGTATTTAACCCCAGAAGCAGAAAATACTTCTGGGAACTTATGTTTAAGAAATAGCAAGCAATTATCCGACCAAAGTTTGGGTTTTGCGGCCGGTCATAAGTTTATTTATTACGGCTGCAATAGCAGACGCATCGTAGCGGCAGATTTGCCAAAGTTCCTCTTGATCACCATGTTCCACAATTTCATCTGGAATACCCAATCGTACCACTTGTGCTTGATAACTGTGATCTGCCATAAATTCTAAGATAGCGGATCCGAAGCCCCCGACTACACAACCATCTTCCACCGTGATTATCTTTTTGAACTTAGCGAAGATCTGATGTAATAACTCTTCGTCTAAAGGTTTGGCGAAACGCATATCGTAATGTGCCGGGTGGATGCCTTCTTCGCTTACCTGCTTAAATGCTTTAACTACCTCATTACCTATATGTCCAAAGCTTAGCACAGCGACTTCTTCTCCATCACTGATCTTGTGTCCTTTTCCGATCGCCAATTCGCGGAATGGCTTGCGCCAATCAGGCATTACTCCAGAACCACGTGGATATCGAATACTAAATGGACCTTTATCTGGCAATTGTGCAGTAAACATCATGTTGCGGAGCTCTTCTTCATTCATCGGAGCAGCCACGATCATATTTGGTACACTGCGCATAAACGCAATATCGTAGGCGCCGTGGTGTGTAGGACCATCTGCTCCTACCAAGCCTGCTCGATCCAAGCAAAATACTACATTGAGCTTCTGTAACGCTACGTCGTGTATGACTTGATCGTAGGCGCGTTGCATAAACGAAGAATATATATTACAGAATGGTACTAAACCCTGTGTAGCCAAACCAGCACTAAACGTGACGGCATGTTGCTCGGCAATGCCTACATCAAATGCACGATCTGGCATGGCCTTCATCATGATATTTAAGGATGAACCACTTGGCATCGCCGGAGTGATTCCCATAATGGCTTTGTTTGACTCTGCTAGCTCCACTAGCGTATGTCCGAATACATCTTGATATTTCGGAGCTTGTGGCTTTTCGAAAACAGTTTTTTTAATTTCTCCTGTTATTTTGTCGAACAAACCTGGCGCATGCCATTTGGTTTGATCTTTTTCTGCCAAAGCATATCCTTTACCTTTTACGGTAATGGCATGTAATAGTTTTGGTCCAGGGATGTGTTTTAGATCTTCAATGGTTTTGGCCAACTGATTCACATCATGCCCGTCTACTGGTCCAAAGTATCTAAAATTAAGAGATTCAAATAAATTAGCATTCTCCCAAAGCGTTCCTTTAATCGTTTGTTGCAATTTCTTAGCCCAACCATACGCATTAGGACCATTTTTAGAAATCTTGGCTAGCACACTTACCAAATCGTCTCTAAATCGATTGTAGCTTTTAGATGTGGTAATGTTGGTAAGGTAGTCCTTCAGTGCACCCACATTAGGGTCGATAGACATGCAATTATCATTTAAGATCACCAAAATATTGGATTTCTCAATACCGGCATGATTAAGTGCTTCGAAAGCCATCCCACCAGTGAGAGCTCCATCACCAATGACTGCTACGTGCTGACGATCGTGCTCTCCTTTATAAGCAGAAGCTACTGCCATCCCCAATGCGGCGGATATAGAAGTGGAAGAATGTCCTACTCCAAAAGCATCGTATTCACTCTCTGATCTTTTCGGAAATCCCGAAAGACCACCTATCACGCGGTTCGTATGAAAATTTTCTCTTCTTCCTGTCAGTATTTTATGTCCGTAAGCCTGGTGTCCAACGTCAAATACAATTTGGTCATAGGGTGTATTAAGGACGTAGTGCAAGGCTACTGTTAATTCCACAACTCCTAAACTCGCTGCAAAATGTCCGCCATTTTCAGAAACTATATCGATAATATATTGCCGTAAATCAGAACAAACCTCCTGTAAGTCAGCCTCTTCTAATTTTCGTAAATCGGATGGAAATATAATATCCTTTAGTTTAGAACCAATCTCTATGCTCATAAGGGAGAAGTGTTGAAAATAGTTTACAAAGTAACAAACTTATTAACAATATACATAAATAAAAGTTTCTGATGCTTAAGGGGGCAAGCAGGTGGATCGTACTACAAGCTAATTGCCATAGATGGATTTGCTTCGTATCCGTTGAAAAATGTTATTATCGTTATTGCTATTTATTTCAGCTTGTCCAACACTTGCTTCAGATAACTATAATGCTGATCTGAGGGCATATCCTTCAATGCTCTAATAGACTCGAAACCTGCTTTGAGTACCGTAGGATTAACGTTAGTAAAACGACTCAATAGGGATTGCAGGACATCGTCTTGTAGGTATCCATCTACGATACCGAGGGATAATGCTTCTTCAGCAGAAAAATAGTCGGTATTCAGACAAAGTTGCAGAACCTTCTTTTCGGGTACTACTTTAAGAAGACTTGCCATTACTTGAAAGGGGAAAATGCCTAAATCCAACTCGGGCAATTTAAAGCGTACATCTGGCTTGACCAAAACGTAGGTACAACCCAACACGTAAAGAAATCCACCAGCGATTACATCTCCTTCTACCACCGCAACGGAGGGCTTGTGAAGCTTAGCTAGCACTTCCCCCAAAGATATATTTAGGTGAGGTATATCTTCATTTCTCACGTCTAGACTTTCATCACGAAATGTCTTAAGATCCATTCCAGCACAAAATACGGGTCCTTCCGCTGAAAGTAAAACTACCGTAACTTGATCATCCTGATTTATCTGCTCCACGGCATGTGCAATCTCGCTGATCGTTGCTGGTGTAAATGCATTACGTTTTGCTGGTCTGGATAGGATCAGGTGAAAAATATGTCCTTCCTTTTTGGTTTTTATGTAGTGATATTGAACATCCATAGTTGTAGTTATGCGGTATTTTGTGGTCCGACAAGATCTTTAAAAGCAGCAACAATTGGTTGCAGTTCTTCTAAGGAGCTTTTTTCGAAACGGCGCAATAACAACTCAGTAGGTATATTTCCTACCAAATTATCTTGTGCAAATGGGCATCCACCATATCCTAATATCGCACCTTCAAATTTACGACATCCCGCATCATACGCTGCATCTATCTTGGCAAGGGAATTCTCTGCCCTGCTATGCAAATGAATACTAGGATTGAGGTTAGGATATTGTGTTATTACCAACTGAAATACTTCTGTAATACGATCTGGCATTGCTTCTGCCGTGGTATCCGCCAGTGAGAAATGAGTGATACCAATTTCTTGTAGTTCGTGTAACCAATGTACTACCAACTCTTTGTTCCAGGCATCATCATACGGATTACCGAATGCCATGGACAGATAAATCAGCATTTTTTTATCGCTCGAGGCAGTCATCTCCTGCATCAACTTCACACGCTGAACAGACTCTGCTATACTGCTATGTGTATTTCTTTGTTGAAAAGTTTCGGATATAGAAAATGGATAACCAAGATAATCGATTATATCATATTTCATTGCTTCACTAACGCCACGTTCGTTGGCCACAATCACCGATAACCTCGTGTCATTTTTTTTCTGTAAACCTGCCAGTACTGCTGCTGTATCTGCCATTTGCGGTACCGCCTTCGGAGATACAAAACTCCCTATATCCAGACATGAAAATGCATTACTTGATAGCAGAAGATTGATATATTCAATCTTCTGCTGTACCGGAATGTGTTGGTATAATCCCTGTATGGCATCCCGTACACAATCTATTACTTCAATGTTTTTATAAGACATCTTTCTTTATTTCTCGAGCTATAACCATCTTCTGAATGGCACTTGTGCCTTCGCCGATTGTACAGAGTTTAGCATCTCTAAAATATTTCTCCGCTCCAAAATCTTTAGTGAATCCATACCCACCATGTATTTGTACACTTTCATTGGATACCTTCACGGCTGTTTCCGAAGCATACAATTTGGCCATTGCGCCTGCTTTAGTTACTTTTTCGCCTTGATCTTTTAATTGGGCGGCATGCTGAACCAACAATTCTGATGCTTCAATCTCGGTAGCCATATCCGCTAATTTAAAAGATACATCTTGAAACTCGAAAATAGGTTTGTTAAACTGCTCTCGTTCTTGTGCATAGCGCAAAGCACATTCATATGCACCACGGGCTATACCTAAAGACAGCGCAGCAATGGATATACGTCCTCCATCTAATAATTTTAATGCCTGTACAAAACCAGTACCTATATCTCCAATCATCTGACTTTTGTGCACTCTACAGTTGTCGAAAAATAAGCTGGCTGTTTCTGACGCACGCATCCCCAATTTGTCCATTTTCTGACCAGCAGTAAAGCCAGGTGTACCTTTCTCAATAATAAAAGCAGAAACTCCGTGCTTATCTCCTTTTTCTCCAGTACGCACCATCACCACAGCCACATCGCCAGAAATTGCGTGTGTAATAAACGTTTTATTACCATTAATTACATAATGATCACCATCCAATACACCGACTGTCGACAGACCACCAGCATCCGAACCGGAACCCGTTTCTGTAAGTCCCCACGCGCCAATCCATTCGCCGGTGGCTAACTTTGGAAGGTACTTACGTTTTTGCTCCTCGTTGGCGAAAGTAAGTATATGATTTGTGCACAGAGAGTTGTGTGCTGCAACGGATAGGCCAATAGATCCACATACTTTGGATATTTCATCCAGAATAGCAATATATTCCTGATAGCTTAGTCCCGCACCTTGGTATTCTTCAGGTACGAGAATACCCATAAAGCCATATTCTCCCATTTTTTTAAAGAGCTCTACCGGAAATTTTTGGGGCTCATCCCAAGCCATAATATGGGGTTTGATGTGAGCTTGAGCAAAATCTCTTGCACTCTGCCTCACCATTCTTAATTGTTCTGTATCAATCGAATTTTTCATCATAAAATTTTGCTTAGGTTTATCTAGAGTATTAGAAATACTATACAAATATTATAAAAAACAAATTAAATTTTATGATATTTATAGAAATTTAACGTTGCAACCTCTTATAAATTACTATTCCTAAAGAAACTTGTATATGGAAAGTTTATTGTCTGAACTCCGAAAAAAAATTGAAACATTACGTCTGGGTGGTGGGATCAAAAAAATCGAAAAACACCAATCCAAAGGTAAGCTTACCGCATGGGAACGTGTACACTATGTATTGGACGATGATAGTGAATACGTAGAAATAGGAAGCTTTGCGGGAGACGATTTGTATCCAGAACATGGTGGCTGTCCTAATGGCGGTGTAGTGATCGTAATGGGCTACATACACGGACGGCTATGTATTATCGTATCTAACGATGCTACCGTAAAAGCGGGCGCTTGGTTCCCGATCAGTGCCAAGAAAAATCTTCGTGCGCAAGAAATCGCTATGGAAAACCATTTGCCTATAATTTATCTGGTAGACTCCGCTGGTGTATACTTACCTATGCAGGATGAAATATTTCCGGATAAAGAGCATTTTGGTCGTATTTTTAGAAATAATGCGAAGATATCTTCCATGGGTATTCCACAGATATCGGCGATCATGGGTTCTTGCGTAGCAGGTGGTGCTTACCTACCAATTATGTCGGATTATGCATTAATTGTCGAAGGTACAGGATCTGTATTTCTGGCAGGATCTTATCTAGTGAAATCATCGATCGGTGAAGTAATCGATAACGAAGCTTTGGGTGGTGCTACGACGCACTGTGAGATATCCGGTGTTACAGATAATAAGTACCCGGATGATAAAAGCTGTCTGGATGCTATCCGTGGTATTGTGGATAAGTTTGGCCATCATGAAAAAACACACTTTTCACGTATTGAAGCTGCAGCGCCAGAACGTGACGCAAACTATTTGTACGAATACTTCCCGCAAGATAGATTAAAACCTTATGATATGAATGAGGTCTTGAAATGTATTGTGGATACAGGCAGTCTGGAAGAATATAAAAAGGATTACGGAAAGACTATTATATGTGCGCTCGCACGTATCGATGGATGGGCAGTGGGTATTGTAGCGAATCAAAGACAAGTTGTAAAAGCCAAAAAACCCGGCAATGCAACGGAAATGCAGATGGGTGGTGTGATTTATTCTGACTCTGCCGACAAAGCAGCTCGTTTTATCATGAATTGTAATCAGCAAAAGATTCCGTTAGTTTTCTTACAAGATGTGACTGGTTTTATGGTGGGTTCACGTTCAGAACAGGGTGGCATCATTAAAGATGGAGCAAAAATGGTCAATGCAATGGCCAATTCTGTGGTGCCTAAATTCACTTTTGTGGTTGGAAATAGCTATGGTGCCGGAAACTATGCCATGTGTGGAAAAGCCTATGATCCTCGATTGATCTATGCCTGGCCAACAGCACAGATGGCAGTCATGAGCGGTGCTTCGGCTGGAAAAACCTTACTACAAATCCAGGAAGCTACATTAAAAGCGCAGAATAAAGAACTAACAGAGGTCGAAAAAGAAGAACTTTTGAACAAGATCAATAATACCTACCAGAAGCAATTAAGCCCTTACTATGCGGCTGCTAGATTGTGGGTTGATGGTGTTATTGATCCGAAGGATACCCGCAAAATTATCTCCATGGGGATTGAAGCCGCCAATCATAATCCTACCATGGAACGTTATAATGTTGGTGTTTTGCAGACGTAAAACTTGTACCTTTTAAACTAAGCAAGGCAATCTTTTAACGGATTGCCTTGCTTGTTTATAATTCATGAGCGTTATCAATACTAACTACTAAGAAGATTGCTTCGTCGTCCCTCCTCGCAAATACGTTAAAATTAGAAATTACAACCCTAACCTAAACAGTCATCATTACGAAGCGGAGGTACGATGCTGAAGTAATCTAGTAAAATTATTACTTAAAAGCATTCCAGCCCTGCGCCTGCAAAGGATGCACTTTTCCTGATTTTGAAATCATTTGACAACCGGCAGACGCTTCTGTCATATGACCGATAATAGTGATGTCCAACTGATTTTTTACTTTATCATAATCCGTTTGTGGAATAGTGAATAATAACTCGTAATCCTCTCCTCCACTCAGTGCACATATCGTAGGATCCAAGCCAAATTCCCGAGCCGTATCATAGGTCATCGGATCCAATGGTATCTTATCTTCATAAATCGTACAACCTACATTAGAGGCTTTAGCAATGTGAAGAATCTCAGACGCCAAACCATCAGATACATCAATCATGGCGTTTGGCTTCACGTCTAACTGACGTAATAATTCGACCACATCACCTCGTGCATCAGGCTTTAGTTGACGCTCGATAATATAATCCTTTCCTTCCAGATCGGGTTGAATATTTGGATTTTCCAGAAAAATCTTTTTCTCCCGCTCAAGCAATTGTAATCCTACATATGCGCCACCCAAATCGCCAGAAACACATAATAAATCACCTTCTTTGGCTCCTGATCTGTACGTAATAGCGGCTTCGTCTGCATAGCCTATACTGGTTACGGAAAGTACCAAACCTTGCTGGCTGGCAGAGGTATCTCCGCCAATCAGATCGATATTGTATTTGTTACAAGCTAACAATGCTCCTTCGTAAATTTCTTCGACAGCTTCCAGCGGAAATTTTGATGACATACCGATAGAGAACGTAATTTGCGAAGCAGTACCATTCATCGCATATATATCACTTAAATTAACTTGTACAGCCTTATACCCCAAGTGTTTCAATGGTACATAACGCAGATCGAAATGTACATTTTCCAATAATAGATCGGTAGAAACAAGTGTTTTCGTTCCTTCGAAATTAAGTACGGCAGCATCGTCACCAATGCCTCTGATAGAAGAAGCTTGCGTTAATTTTACGGACTGCGTTAAGTGCGCAATCAGTCCAAATTCTCCTAATTCTTTAATATCTGTTTTTTCGCTATTGTCAAACATAGTATTCGTGTAAAAGGTGAATTACAATCCAAGGCGTTCAGAAATTTCCAGCATACGCTCAATTGGCTTTTGAGCTCGCTTGATCACATCTTCCGGAAGAATAATCTCTGGCAACTCATAATGCAGACAGTTATAGAGCTTCTCCAACGTATTCAATTTCATATGTGGACAATCATTACAAGCACACAAATTATTCGGCGGAGCCGGAATAAATGTCTTACTCGGACTAGCCTTTTGCATCTGATGAAGAATTCCGGATTCGGTAGCTACGATGTACGTATCTGCTGGATCTTCAATAGTGTATTTTAGCATACCAGAAGTAGATCCAATGTAATCGGCTTGCGCTAGGATATGATCTTCACATTCGGGATGTGCTATAAATTTTGCCGTTGGATAATCTGTTCTTAAACCATTGATCCTGTCTTGAGAGAAAATTTCGTGTACCATACAGGCGCCATTCCAAAGTACCAAATCTCTGCCCGTTTTCTTTTTTACATAAGCTCCTAGATTACGATCTGGTCCGAAGATAATTTTCTGATCTTTAGGCAGGCTCTCTACAATTTGTACCGCATTACTGGATGTACAGACAATATCAGAAAGTGCTTTTAGCTCTGCAGTACAATTCACATACGTAATCACCAAGTGATCAGGATATTGTTCCTTAAATTTTGCAAATAAATGTGGTGGACAACTGTCTGATAATGAACAACCTGATTTTAAATCAGGTAATAAAACCTTCTTTTTTGGAGATAATATTTTAGCTGTTTCTGCCATGAAATGCACACCGGCAAACAGGATAACATCAGCTTCCGTCTTTGCGGCCTGTTGGGATAATCCCAGACTATCGCCAATATAATCCGCGATATCCTGTATTTCGCTTTCCTGGTAATAATGCGCCAGGATAACAGCATTTTTTTCTTTTTTTAAGCGCTGGATTTCCTCGATCAAATCTATCGAAGGATCGATAGGTAGATCAATGTATCCTTTAGCTTCCAAAACAGTATCGAACCTATTATTCATTTTCTCTTCTATGCACTGGTGGTTATGTTGCCTATCACGGAGGAACAGGACAAAAGTAAAGAAACAATTTGAAACGAAATCCACATTCCCTTTTTTCAATAATTAATAAAGAGTTTTATATAAAATGATCTTATTGTTTATTAGTGTGTGGAATTTGGGGATAAGTGTTTGGCTTTTCATATGGGACTTATATTTAATTCACTTTATCCACACCTTATCCACATTTAGAGATATAGATTTATGCTGATTATCAGATATCTAATTTTGTACGTTTTATTTTTTCCATGTGGGGATGTGAAATCTTTGTTGTTTACATTTTGTTAATATGGGGTTCATCCTTTGGTAATATGTTTTCACAAATTCTTGGTTTTAGACTCACATTGTGGAATAAAATAAAGTTTTGCTTTTACCTCCACCGTTTTTCTACACGTTTTCCACATTATTTGTTAATTTGTTGATCTATTATCTACGCCATCATTTATGTCTGAACAATGTACTGATTTCTTGATTGTGGGTTCCGGAATAGCAGGTTTAAGTTTCGCGCTGAAAGCTGCTGAGTTGGGTAAGGTGTTGATCATTACAAAGTCCAATGAAGATGAATCCAATACAAAATACGCACAAGGTGGCGTAGCAGTGGTTATCGATGAGTCCGATAGTTTTGCCAACCATATTGCTGACACACATATTGCCGGCGATGGTTTATGTGACCCTATCGTCGTTGAGCATGTTATACAAGAAGGGCCAGAGCGAATTGCAGAACTAATTGCTTATGGAACTAGCTTTGACAAAGAGGCATCTGGTAGTTATGATCTGGCTAAAGAAGGTGGGCATTCGGCACACCGAATCTTGCATTATAAAGATATTACTGGTTATGAGATTGAGCGAGCCTTACTAGCGCGTGTACATGCACATCCGAATATTGAGATACTCACACACTACTTTGCAGTAGATTTGATTACGCAGCATCATGTAGGCGTACATGTGGATAAGCGTTCTTCCGATATTTCTTGTTATGGTATTTATGCTTTAAATACAGGAAGCGGCAAAATAGAAAAATTCCTGTCTAAAGTAACTCTTATGGCTACTGGAGGTGCTGGACATGTCTATTCCAGTACTACTAACCCAACCATTGCGACCGGTGATGGAATCGCGATGGTGTATAGAGCTAAAGGAAAAGTGCGTAATATGGAATTCATTCAATTTCATCCAACAGCACTTTTTAATCCCTTAGAATATCCTGCTTTTCTGATTTCTGAAGCCGTAAGAGGTTTTGGTGGGATACTAAGGAGGGTAGATGGCTCTTCCTTTATGGAGGAATACGATGAACGAGGATCGCTTGCCCCGAGAGATGTGGTGGCTCGAGCGATTGATGTGGAGATGAAGAAGTCTGGTTTAGATTATGTGTATTTGGATATTACGCATCGTAGTAAAGAAGATATTCTGGAGCATTTTCCTAATATTTATGAACAGTGTATGCGAATTGGAGTAGATATGAGTATGGATTATATACCGGTATCTCCAGCCGCTCATTACCTGTGTGGCGGTATTTTGGTCAATGAGCATGGTGCAACGAGTATTCAACAATTGTATGCTTGTGGTGAATGTGCATCAACGGGTTTGCACGGTGCTAATCGATTGGCCTCTAACTCTTTATTGGAAGCAGCCGTTTATGCGCATCGTATTTTTAAACATGTGGAAAACAGCTTCGGTACGCTATCTTATCGTACGGATGTACCTGAATGGGATGATACGAATACTACCTTATCCAATGAAGATATTTTGGTAACCCACAATCTACGAGAAACACAGAAGTTGATGAGTGATTATGTAGGTATTGTACGTTCTGATTTTCGCTTAGAAAGAGCAATGCGCCGTCTAGGCTTACTTTATGATGAGACGGAGTCTTTCTATAAGAATACTCGATTATCAGTAAAACTATGTGAACTCCGAAATGTTATACAAGTGGCCTATCTGGTAGTGAAATCGGCGATGGCTCGAAAAGAGAGTCGAGGTTTGCATTACACGACAGATTATCCAGCACACGCGACCGAACTCCAAGATACGGTTTACTAATTTTTACTTTATGTCAGCTATTATATTACCTGTAGGGGATCATGTCCCTGAGATTGCTTTAGATGCATTCCTTGCTCCCAATTGTACTATTGTGGGTGATGTTACCATTGGTTCGCAATGCTCTATTTGGTTTAATGCGGTTATACGTGGAGATGTAAATTATATTCGGATTGGAAATTTCAGTAACATTCAGGATAACGTCACTATTCATGGCACATATGAACGTAATGGTACCGATATTGGATCGTACGTAAACATTGGTCACAATGCTATTGTGCACGGCTGTGTGATACACTCTCATGTACTGGTGGGTATGGGTGCTATTGTTATGGATCGCGCCGTACTACAAAGCCATGTAATTATTGCCGCCGGTGCCGTGGTTTTAGAAAACACGGTCTGCGAATCCGGTTATTTATATGCGGGAGTTCCTGCCAAAAAGATTAAGCCGCTAACAGATGAGCAATTGGCTTTATTGGATAAACTCCCACACAATTATGTGATGTACAGCTCTTGGTTTAAAGATGAAAAGCCTATCTAATTAGGTGCAAACCGTACATCAATAGTTTCATTTTGTTCCCAATTGGCTCGAATGGTGAATGTCCTGTCTAGGTACCATATGGGTTCTTGTTTTGTTAATGTCCATACATCAGCTGGATCCCACTTCGCATTTCTATTTTTGTCCCATATAACTCGAATGCTGTATTTTCCTGTAGGATATTTCCTATAGGCCAATTGGTGATTCGTTGGTAGCACGTGTGATTCAAATATTTTTTCCTTATTTTCTGAAATTAATTCAATTACGTATTGTTGGGTGGTATCTAAGCCGTTGAATGTTAATGCAATATCGCCGTAACTTTCGGCTTCATTCATCGTAAATTGTAATTTTTCTTCTTTATTCTCTTCGTCGAAAAAACCGTGTATGGCGCCTTCTTCCAGAGTAAGTTCATAATTTCTCTTTGGCCGCCAGTTATACCTGATATGGTATAATTCTTTATTTACGCTATCTGCTTGGAGCTGAAAATTACGACGGGGTATAGAATCTTCTAACAGGATTATCTTGTTTTTATCAACCTGTTTAATAGGGGTGGTTGCAGAAAGTTGTATATGCTTTACACGATCAACCTTATTCGTAATACTGAATTTAGGTGTTACGGTTCGCTCTAATTTTAGATTCCTTGGCCGCCGTATAAGACTGGTATCTAATATACCACTGTTATCAGACATTTGGAATTTGATGGAGTCAAATTCCAAATTTGGTAAATAAATACGAACAGAGTCCATAGTAGGAGCAAAACGTGGAATAGCTTGATCATTTAAAACAACGGGATCTATGATTCGTACAGAGGGGTCCTCTAGTGCTTTATTAAACACTAGTAATGCCATTCCACTACTTTCTAATTTACGCTCAAGGGTTTTGAAAGCACGTGGAGTTCCTTGGCTTAACTCGAGATGAATGCCAGCGGTGTCACGTTTAAGTACGATACTATCTTTCAAGAAGCCGATCCACTCATCTGGTGCATTATAGGTACGATCATTATTTTGTTCCTTAATCGCATAGATGCGATAAGTATCTTCTTTTAGATTTTGTAATCTAAAAGTACCAGAGGTATCAACTGTTGTGAAGATAGATGCTTTTTTGCGTCCAAAGATGGAATCCCGACTGGTTGGAATTAAAATAACGTTAATGTCTTTGTCTTTTTCTGGATCAAACGACTGGGTATATCCATTACTTACCCTGCCCGAGATCGAGAGCGAATCCAGTTCTGGTCCGGTAGAAAATACATAGGTGTAATTTAAGATAGGATTTCCTTCATTAAAATCTACTAGTCCTTTTCCAAGATTTATGGTATAGGTTGTATTTTCCTCGAGGCTATCTGGTAATTGGATATGGAGGTCTCTTTTACGGATTTTGTAGATCGGAGGTATATCCATATCTGGAGATGCACTAAATTCCTTTTGTTGGTTGGTTGTTTTCACGTACTCATCAAAAGATATGATGATTTTTCTTTCGGTAAAGTTTGTGGAAAAGTTTGCAGGTAATTCTGCAACCACACTCGGCGGTATAGAATCTTTTGGTCCACCGGTAGGACGTGACATGTTGGCGCATCGTTGAAATCCAGTCAAAATAATGATTGAAAGGAGAAGCAAACCTAGATTTTGTTTTAACGCTATTTTTAAGCGTTTTAAGACATTTTTATCTGTTTTGGATATGTATGTCATATTATTAAAAATAATTCGTTTAATACGCTTAAATAGTTGTTATGTGAGATATATAATAACTAATTGATTATCAATTAGTTATTATATATGTACCATCAAAATGCTAATATCAGCAGGTGAAACTCCAGAAATGCGTGATGCTTGACCTAAGGTACGAGGTTTGATGGTAGATAGCTTTTGTTTTGCTTCTGTAGAGAGTGAATTTATACTTTTGTAATCAAAGTCTGCATAAATTTCTTTGTCTTCCATTTTTTTCATCTTCTGCACAATTTCCATTTCCTTTTCGAAATAGCTGTCGTATTTTACTTTGATCTCAGCTTGCTCAATAGTTTCTTCGTCAAAATTATTCAGGAATGAACCTAGATTTTTATCTACTGATGCCAATGATTTAATGTCGACTTGCGGTCTGCTTAGTATGCCAAATAATCTAGTCTTTTGATTAATAGCGGTGGATCCCCATGTTGTCAGTGCCGAGTTTACTTCATTGGGTTCTGCGCTTGTGTTACGCAGAAACTGGACTATTTTGTCTGAGTTGCTTATTTTATCTTCTACGCGGTTTAAGCGCTCGTCACTCACCAGTCCTAATTTATGTGCGATAGGAGTTAGTCTGATGTCTGCATTATCTTGACGAAGTAATAAACGATGTTCTGCGCGTGATGTAAACATGCGATAAGGTTCGTCGGTTCCTTTTGTAACGAGATCATCTATTAACACACCGATGTACGATTCTGATCGTTTAAGAATCAGTTCTTTTTGATCATTTATGCGTTGATGTGCGTTGATACCAGCTACGAAACCTTGAGCTGCGGCTTCTTCATAACCAGTAGTTCCATTAATTTGGCCGGCAAAAAAAAGATGCTTTACACGTTGAGTTTCGAGTGTTAGATCCAACTGCATAGGTGGAAAATAATCGTATTCTATAGCATATCCTGGTCTGTACATTTTTACTTGTTCGAACCCTGGAATAAGTCTCAAAGCTTTTAGTTGTACATCTTCTGGCAGTGATGTTGAGAATCCATTAACGTATATCTCTACTGTTCGGAATCCTTCTGGTTCTACAAAGATTTGATGCCTGTCCCGTTCTGCAAATCTATTGATTTTATCTTCTATTGATGGACAATAACGCGGTCCTAACCCTTTGATTCTACCGGTAAACATGGGTGATTGCTCGAACCCAGTTTTTAGTATTTCATGTACATCAGCATTGGTGTATGTAATCCAGCAACAACGTTTTTGAAGCGGGCGTTCCACTTCAGTATAGGAGAATCTACCTGGATTATCATCTCCCCATTGCTCTTCCATTTTGGTATAATCTAAGCTTCTACCATCAATCCGGGGAGGTGTTCCTGTTTTCATTCTCCCAGCTTCAAAGCCAAGGGAAACGAGTTGTTCTGTCAATCCAGTAGCTGCCTTCTCTCCTGTTCTTCCTCCGCCGAAAGTTTTTTCGCCTACATGAATTACGCCATTGAGAAACGTACCATTGGTGAGTATTACTGCATCAGAAGAAATATGGATTCCTAATGAAGTAATCACTCCTTTCACTACATTATCTGACACGATCAGCTCTTTGACTGTATCCTGCCAGATGTCCAAGTTAGGAATATCTTCTAATTGCCAGCGCCATTCTTCAGCGAAGCGCATACGGTCATTTTGTGTTCTCGGACTCCACATAGCTGGACCTTTTGATCGATTCAGCATCCTGAACTGTATAGTAGATTTGTCGGCAATAATACCAGTGTAACCACCCATTGCGTCGATTTCTCTCACTATCTGGCCTTTTGCTACTCCACCTATGGCCGGATTACAACTCATTTGAGCTATTACGCCCATATTCATCGTTATTAATAGCGTTTTGGATCCCATGTTCGCTGCAACAGCGGCTGCTTCGCAACCTGCATGTCCAGCACCGACGACTATTACGTTATATTTATCAAACATGTTATTTTTACTGTGTTTCACGTGAAACAATATCTAGTTGTTTCACGTGAAACATTATACTAATTCTGCTAATTCCAACCAACGAGTAGTCTTTATATCTAATAGCTCTTTCCTATTTTCAATTTGCTCAACTATTTTATTGAGTTCGACATGATCGGTAACTTGTGTTAATTTTTCTGATAAGCCTGAGATATCAGTCTCTATTTCTTCTATTTCCTTTTCCAAAGAGTTATATTCTATTTGTTCCTTGTATGAAATCTTTGCCTTTGATGATTTACTTTCACTAACAGGAATTACTTCTGGAGCTTTACCTTTATTTACTTTCTCCGCTTTTAATTTTTCGTCATTTTCAAACTTGAAATCAGCATAATTTCCATTATACATATTGATATATCCAGTACCATCGAAAATAAATAACTGATCGGTTAGCTTATCCAGTAAATACCTATCATGCGTAACTAGTAATAGCACACCAGGGAAACGCTCTAAAAAATCTTCTAGAATATTCAGTGTGTCCATGTCCAAGTCATTGGATGGCTCATCTAAAATTAGAAAATTAGGATTGAGCATAAGTACTCGCATTAGTTGCAACCTTTTACGCTCTCCACCACTCAATTTGGATACCATACCAAATTGTTTTTCGGGTGGAAATAAAAATTGGGTTAACAGTTGAGAAGCTGTAATTATTCCATCTTTACCCATATCTATGTGTTCCGCCACATCTTTGACTACATCAATCACACGCTGATTTTCTCTAAAATCTAATCCACCTTGTTTGTAATAGCCTATTACTGTAGTTTCTCCGGTAGATATCGAACCTGCATCTGGAGATAAAGAATTGGTGATCAAATTCAAAAATGTAGATTTACCGCTCCCATTTCGCCCAGCCAATCCAATACGATCACCTTTCTTAAAAGTGTAAGAAAAATCAGAAATGACGGGAGATTTCTTAAATGACTTACTCACATCTTCGATTTCCATAATTTTGGATCCCTGACGTGATGTTTGCATTTTAAGCTTTACCTTGTCGTGTTCGGCAGGTGCTTTTGATTTGTCTTGTAAATCATAAAAAGCCTCTATTCTAGATTTTGATTTTGTACCACGGGCTTTAGGCTGGCGACGCATCCATTCCAATTCCTTTTTCCAAAGATTGCGTGCTTTATCAGCGCTAGCTACGTCGGAAGCATATCGCTCTGCTTTTTTTTCAATAAAATTAGCATAATCTCCTTTGTAAGTATATACTTCTCCCCTATCCAATTCGCGTATTTCTTGACATACATGATCCAAAAAGTATCGATCGTGTGATACAATTAATACTGTTTTATTACCAGATGTCAACAATTTCTCCAACCATTCTATTGTCTCGATATCCAAGTGGTTGGTTGGTTCGTCTAATATATATACATCGGGGTCGTCAATTAATAATTTGGCTAAAGCCAAACGTTTTTTCTGCCCACCAGACATGGATGAAATTTTCTTGTCAAAATCGGATATTTGCAAACGATTTAGGATTGTTTTAATCTGGTATTCATATTCCCATGCATTAAGGGCTGTTAATTCGTCAGAAATACGTCCAAGTTCGTTTTCATCATAATGTTCGGAATCCAACAAACGTTCATAGTCTTTAATGAGCTGTTGTTGTTTATTGTCTGCGCTGTAAATAAAATCTTCAACAGTATTCAAATGTGCAAAATCAGGCTCTTGCGGTAAGTAACCCACCCTTATTCCTCGCTCACTAACGACAGTTCCGCTATCTGGATCCATTACGCCAGCTAATATTTTTAGCAAAGTCGATTTTCCGGTACCATTGATGCCTACTAAGGCAACACGGTCTCCAGCCTGCATCCCAAAATGTAATTCACGAAAGAGCCAACGATCGTGAAAGGAATGACTTAATTTTTCTGTACTTAATATACTCACGCTAGTTGTTTTATTAATTCTGTATGATATCTATGCGTACCGTTTTGATCCAAGCTCGCGGTACTTACTAATGCTTCTGCTATCTTTTCTGCATCAATACTTCTATATTTCTTTAATCCTCCTAATAGTATAGGGTTGACGATCTTGAAAAGCGAAGCAGCAAGACCTTCCGCAAGGCGAGTTTCCTCTCTATTACCAGTAATCAATGATGGTTGCATGATATATAATTGTGGAAAATTGAGGCTTTGTATATCTTTCTCTGTAGTGCCTTTCATCCGCAAGTAAAAAGACCTGGAATTAGAATCTGCTCCTAAAGCCGAAACGATTGACAATTTTTTTGCGCCGTTTTGTTGGCCTATCTTTGCCACTTTTAGCGGATAATCATGATCTATCTGAGTATAGTCTTTCTTATTGGGAGTTTTTTTCTGTGTAGAACCTAAGCAACTGAATATGTGATCGATAGATAATTTTTCAATATGAGAATCGATACTATCATAATCAGCGAGGATTTGAACTAATCGCTCGTGCTCTAACGGTATTCCACGCCTGCTAACTGCGTAAATTACATCATAAGTATTTCTTTTCAGAAGCAGTTTAGTAGTGAGCAGACCGACCAATCCGCTAGCGCCTAATACTAAGGCATGTGACTTTGTAGTTGACATAATATTCCAAATGTCAAAAGTACACAATAAATCGACAAGAGATTGTTAAATCAACTTAACGATGGTAAACCAATCCTTAAGTTTACATCATAATTATTATTTAGTTCATTCGGAAATTAGCAATTAGATTGAATCTAGGAATAGCAACTTCCAATAATTCGCCACTTGATAGGCGTTGCATTTCATAGAAACCTTCCATATATCCCATATCGCTTCGAAGATTGCAGCCAGAAGCGTATTGATGTACTTGTCCAGGCTCAAGAATAGGTTGTTCTCCTACTACTCCTTCTCCATCAACCTGTTTGTGATCTCCTATCGTATCGAATATTTCCCAGTGACGTCTCACCAGCTGTATCGTATCTATACTTTGATTTTCTATGGTGATGCGATAAGCAAACATAAAGTGAAGATTATCTGGATTAGAATATTCCGGTTGATAAATTGACTCCACAGAAATTCTCACATCGGAAGTAATTTGACTGATCATAAACTTTATAATTAAGACCCTACTAATGTACTAATTATTTCTTTTTTCCATACCCGTAGCCGTAACCATATCCATACCCGTATCCATACCCATAACCTGCACGTCCTTTGCGAATACCATTTAGGACAATACCTACATTATTTAAGGTGCCTTGTTGATAGATATTTTCGATCTCAGGAAGCTGTCTTCTATCCATTTTACCAGCGCGAATTACGAATATGGTCAATTCTGAAATTCTATTTATAATAGATGAATCGGCCACAACGCCCACTGGAACGTTATCTACAATAATATAGTCATATAACTCCTTTAATTCAGCTATTAAGCTATCTAAGCGATCGCTCAAGAGAAGTTCTACCGGATTAGGAGCAATCACTCCAATAGGAATAATATCGACTGTACCAGCAATTTCATTTTTATATAAGATATCTTGTAGCGTAACGTTTTTATCCGCAAGATAGTGGCTTACCCCTTTGGTTTTCGGAATGGTAATTTTATCACTCAGCGTACCTTTTCGAAGGTCTAAATCTAATAGCAGTACCTTTTTCTTTAAAAAAGCTAAACTGGCAGCTAGGTTAACTGCACAAAAAGTTTTACCAACACCTTCGGAAAGCGAAGTCAAGGTGATTACCTGTTTGCTTTTACCGTTAGACATGAAGTCAATATTAGTACGTAGAATCCGGAAAGTCTCGGTCACTGGATCGGTAGCTTGCTCTCGAACGATAACATGGACATTCTTCTTACTGTTTTTCGAGAAAGGAATTTCTCCAAGAAAAGGTGCGGTCAATACTTTTTCCAAATCTTTGCGATCACGAACGGATGTGTTTAGAAATAGTATCATCAACAATATCGCGGTTGGTACCGCTAAACCTATTCCAATACCAATAGCCAGTTTACGAATCTTGTGCGGCGATATTGGAAAATCACTACCTGAAGCAGGATCTATAACACGGATATTATCATCTGCCATAGCTTGATTCAACGCATTTTCTTCCCGTTTGTTGAGCAATAAGACATAAAGCTCTTCTTTTACTTTCTGATTGCGCTCAATACCTAAGACCAGGCGTTGTTTTGCGGGCATAGATACAGCTCCTCGTTGTGCAAGACTCATATCTCGCTGCGCATTTTGAACCCTCACACGTAAGCCAGAGATAGCATTGTTTACGGCACGTTCAATATTCTGTCTATTGTAGATGAGGTATTGATCGAGCTCTTGTACTACAGGGTTGTTAGAATTATTACCCTCTAATAAACGATTTCTACGCAGCAAAGCACTATTATAATCATTCACATACCGATCTACATTGAGATCTACTAAGCCCATATTACTTGGGATTAAACTCTCAGATCTACCTGCATCTTGAATGTAATCCTGCATCATCTCTGCAAGACTCAATTGTGTTTCTAGTTCGCGGCTTGCAGAAAGGTATTCTCTACTTTCAGCGATGTACATG
Organism: Sphingobacterium sp. lm-10; assembly: GCF_023554555.1. Classification (NCBI taxonomy): domain Bacteria; kingdom Pseudomonadati; phylum Bacteroidota; class Sphingobacteriia; order Sphingobacteriales; family Sphingobacteriaceae; genus Sphingobacterium; species Sphingobacterium sp. lm-10. Next base: position 194,005 of record NZ_JAMJWC010000002.1, on the reverse strand, counting down.
CCAGCGGCCTGATTGACATCCATACCTTGGTTCTCAATCTTGATACGCTCCAAATCTGTCTCTACGGTTCCTAAGTCGCGTTCAATTATGGCAATACGCTCACGAATAAAATCTGCCGTATTTACCGCTACCCTATTCTTTTCTTCTATAGTCTGCTCATTATATACCTCGATTAATGTTATCAGTAAATCTGTAGCTCGCTTTGGTGAGTGATCTTCTAGGCTAATCTGTAATAGTCCCGCATCTTCTTCAATTTGCGATATTTTCAGGCGAGATAAAAAGTAAGAAACCATGGTTTCTCTAGGAACCTTTGTAACAATAATTTCCTCTCCAAATATAGCTGGTTTGTATAGTTTGCTTGGCGTAATGGTCAATTTACCTATAGGAGTAGCAGTTTCTTCATTTAAAGTAATACTTTGGCTATGAATAATCTTATCTTTTTCCAACAATTGTAAATCTACGTGATTAGAATCTTTGGGTACAATTGTTAAAGATTTATGCGCTTCAGGATCTGCCTTGGAGAAGGTTACTCTAATTGGAGAATCTTTATATAACTCAATATTTCTTAAGCCCTCCGTTTTAGAATAGCTGATGTCTCCCTGAATTTCGTTAATCGTATGACGCATTAATTCTTTTGATTTCAACTGCAGCATTTCACTCGCAACACTGACGGTATTAAACATAGAACTTCGCGTAATTCTCGCTGTGACATTACTATTTTGTGGCGTCTTGATCATCAATATAGCTGACTTGCTATAGACAAAAGGCGTCTTGCTATACTGATAGTAGTAATAACCACCAAAAAACAGCACAGAAAGTAGAAACCACTTCCAATGAATAAATAGATATTTTAATAAGTCAATAACATTGATCGATTTATCTTCAGAACCTTGAATGTTGTTATCTCTTAACATAAGTAATGGTGACTATCGAATTAAAATCAAAATGGATATAATCATACCAATAAAACCAGTGGCTAAACCTAAGTATCTTAAGGTATTGTCTTCTCTAGCTGATGGAACGGGTCCCTTTGGATGGGCATATACGATGTCATTTTGTTGTAAGTAAAATGTGGGTGCATTGAATAAATTGGTTGATTCAATGTCGTTCATATAAATTTTCCGGACACCATTTTCTTCTCGGATCACGCTCACTTTATTCGGTACAGCATTAGCAGTCAAACCACCTGAGCGAGCCAATGCGTCTAACAGAGTAATGCGCGTATCGGGAATATCTAGTATTCCTATGTTAGAAACTTCTCCCATCATGGTAATTTTTACATTGATCAATTCGACTTTGACTATCGGCTCTGCGATTAATTTTTTATTAACCAAATTCTCCCATATCAAGTCACGCACACCATCAATCGTTAAACCTTCTATACTTATTGTGCCGATAATGGGATAGTCAATTTTTCCTTCAGCATCTACCAAGAATGTATTATTGGATTGGCCAGCACGTATGCTTTGGCTCCCATCTGCGTCTATTCCATAGTTACCAATATCCAAATTGAATGGAGCCGCCAATTCGGGATTTTTAGCACTTACTGTAATGCTCAATCGATCATTCTTTTGAATACGGATTGGAGGTGCAGCTATAGTTGGATAAGCCACACCTTCCTGCATGTCTTTCACATATACTACCTTCTTGGAAACAATACAAGAATGTAAAGAAAGCAAAGAAATTAAGGCAGTAAAAACAAGGTATTTTTTCATGAATGTATGATTATGCGTTTTTAATTTCAGAGGCACACAATTGCGCGGCTTCCTCTTCGGGTAGACATTCCAGTTCGCCAATAGGCACTTTAGATACAATGTCTTGTACTAAATCTGCCATGCTAGCAAAAAGGTGCTGATTCCAACGTAGTGCGGAACAACTAGGTAGTAATGTTATAAAAGCGAATTGTCCTGATTTCCAATTCATTGTATTATGTGGAGCTTGTTTAAGCCTCACAAGCGCGCGCAAATCCACACTAACATTTCTATAACAGGGTGTTTTTCCACTCCAAGGTGTTCCATAAATTCGAACAGAACCATCCTCTTCAATTTTCACGGCCGGGTTGTCATCATTTAAAAGTTTAGAACCAGGTATGTGTTTTTTCCACAAATTACTGTGTGTACTTTTTCCTGTTCCGCTTTTGCCCAGAAAAGCATAGCCTTCACTGTTCCGTTCTATGACAGAAGCATGGATCAAAATTGTTTTATGTAGCAAAGCCGATTGAGCAAAGGTGACCATTAATAGCCAACTTATCAGTTCTTTTGGTGCTACAGAATCATACACCCAATGAATGGTTGATTGCGAAAAATCCTTTGTACTGGTCATAAACCAGGTACCAGGAGAATGTGCACTCATAATCGTAGTCACGTATTGATCCGGCATCTCAAAAAATTTGAAACGATTTCCCCAAACAATAGATATGTCGCTTAGCAGTTTAGCTCCGGCCGATGACCGATCAAAGCGCTCTTTAGTAATCAATATACTGCTTATCGGCGTCTGAGCGTGCTCAGGTTTGATTCGAAAATCTTCGAAGCTAGGAAGCAAATCGTCTAGATCTATCTCCGCGTCCGAATGCACTTCCAACGTGCAATTTGCGATCGCGTAGTAAAAAGATTGAAGTACAGATGGGTTTTGATTAATTTCGTTCCTCATTTTTTAGTTAATGCAAATAAACCGTTGTATCACAACATTCTGCTAATTTCAAATCATGCGTTACAAATATCAAGATTTTATTTTTTCCTTCATATAATAATTGAGCAATTAAACGGGCTGATGTTTCTTCATCTAAAGCAGAGGTAGGTTCATCAAAAAGCCATACAGGTACATCACGTATAACCGCTCTCGCTATAGCAATGCGTTGTGCCTGTCCTTCGGACAGGCCATAGCCAGATTCTCCTATGAAGGTATGAATTCCTTGTGGTAAATCATGAACAAAACTTGCACAAGCCAGTTCTAAGGCATCATTTATCTGTAATGAAGATACTGAAAGTTCGCCAACTATATTTTCTTTTATAGTGCCAGTGAATAAGGAATTTCCTTGAGGGACGAAGGCAAAATTACTGCGGTGCTTACCCTCTAAAACTTGTGCGGGATCAAATCCGCTTTGTAAGAAAATTTTACCGTTATCCGGGCTACACAAAGAAAGTAACAGACGCATTAGGGTGGTTTTACCTCTACCGCTACTTCCTAATATAGCTAAAGGTTTTCCGGCAGCCACCTCTAGAGACAGATTATCAATAACGTTTGCCTCTTCGTACTTAAAAGAAACATTTTCAAAAGTTATTCTTTGAATAGTTGAAAATTTGATAGGAGCGACTTCAACTTCCTTATTTCCTTCAAAGAGTTCTAAAATACGATCGAGAGATACTCTAAATCGTACGAATGCCGGTACAAAAGCAGCGGCGGACAAAATAGGAGTCTGTATACGCCCGACTAATTGCAGAAAAGCCGTCATAGTACCAAAGGAGATCTCCTGCTGATGCAAGCGGTATACTCCCCAAATGAATGCGATCAAATATCCGGCATTCATCGTGAGCCGAACGATCGTATTGCTTAATATGCTGAAATTGATTTGACGCATTTTTAGTTGAAGTAGGCGCCCTTGCTCAACTCTAAGTTTCTCATCTCTATAAAAGAGCAAGCCAAGTGCTCGGATAACCATGCGAAAGCGGAGGTTTTCCTGTATAATATTTCCAACCATACTGTCGGCCGCCTTCGCTTGCTGGTTCAATGCTCTGATCTTTTTAAAGTAGAGTTTAGAAAAGAAGAAAAGAGGTGTAATGAATACTATCATAGCCGCTAATACAGGATCCATACTCCATAAAAAAAACAGGGAGGTAAGGAGCTTTAGTAAGGTGATGATAAATGATAAACCGGATGAGCCGATCATCTGTACAACCTCTCGATTATCTTCCTGCAAACGAACCATCAGATCACCAGTTTGCCTTTTTTTGAGCGAACTCCAGCTCGAACGCATCTGTTCTTTGGTAATTTGATTTTGAAGTTGAATACTCATTCGCAAACGCGTGTTTTCATCTATCCAACTACTTATCGATCGAACGATTATTCCGGCCAATACAGCCGAAACAATTAAAATTAATATAGGAGCTATCTCTTTGTCAACATGTCCAGTTGCGCGATCTATAGCAACTTTTGACCAGTAAACAAAAAGAAGAGAAAAGACAATCCCTGATAGTTCTAATATAAAATATATCGACAACCGTGTGCGATACCTTTGAGTGAAGGCCCAGATCCAGCTTATATGTTGTTGATATGAATAGGTCATTGCTGCCTGATCAGTTGCTAAATCGTGAGTAAAATTGTACTACTGGAAACGAAATAGCCTCCATGCGGGCAAGCGGTAAATACCTTAACAGATTCTTCCAAATGCGGGGATTAGTCATGTGTCGACTTCCATTTTTTTCTTCATTGGAATCAGCCGAAAACCCAAAATTTCCAGCGGTCCAAATATCTTGCATCATCGTATCTACAAAGGGGTGTTTGATACGAGGAAAAGGAAGTCTGTCTTCTGGAAGACCTAAGTATTCTACTAGAACACCGTGCAAAACATGAATAAATTTCAACACACCAAAACTCTGATAAACCGCGACTAATTTTGCGGGGCTTAAATCCCTCGAATGGGTATAGCAGACGCGTGCGGCATCACATAATTGACGTAATCCAATACCATATGCCAGTAGATGTTTCAGTATATGTATGGATACCGACACATGCATTAAAAGAGGAGAAGGCAAAGACCAAGAATAGCCCTCATAATGAATAGATTGAGCAAAATCTGCTTCAGACTGATAAAGTTGTCCAATATATTTTGTTTTAAACGGATTATGTATGTCAATCATCCGGCGATGTAGCTCCACTTCCACGTCATTCCAGATTGCGTATGTGCTAAAGCCAGGAACAGAAGCTATCGCGACACCTTCCTCAGTTAATACCTCCCTGGCTAGTTTATAATCTTTTTTATTCTGGAAAAACCAATCAATATCTCCTGGTAGGCGCACGTTTGGTTTTTCGTAACAACGTGCTACTCCCTGCCCTTTTAAGAGGTAAGGATATAGATTGTGAGCAGAAAAAAAATCGACGTGCTTGTTCACTTGTTTATCCATCCAACGGTTTCGTTGTTCAATTTGTTCTATACGTACTGTCCATGACAAAATCAAAGAACGAGGAGGCAACAGATGATCGGGTAGAGTTACAACACCTTGATACAAAAGCCCTTCTACAGTATGACTTAAGGCCACATTAAATAGCTCTTTCCACTGTTCCGCAGATAGTGGAAAACCTTCAAAATCAGTAACAGGCTGATTCCAAAGTCCAGAGCGTAATAACGTAAGAAATACGTAGCGTGCTTTCACTATTAATTATCGTTTTCGTCCAGCAATTTTTGTGATACAAAAATCTCTAATAACTTATCGACATCTCTTCTGGCGTGCTCTTCTGAAACTTCATATTCCCCCAATAGCTTCACCACCATATCTTCCTTGGAAAATTCATGCCCATATAGTTCCTTCCACAACCAGGCAGCCGTTTCGTTCAATGTATATACTATTGAGAGGTCGACTTTGTCCTGCCCAGGCTCTACAATAATATAATCTTTGCCTATTTGCCTTAATGTTAGTTCGTTTCTTAGTTTCATGGGTGTATTTTACGTTTAAATAATTTGGCCCATACCCTTCTGAAAGGTCGCATATAATACCAAAGTTTTGCATAGCATAACATGCGAAGCGTATATAGCGGTATGTTGTTTTTATGTCGACTCGCTTCGCAGAGAAGTCCTATCACTGATTTTCTTTCAATTTTCTCGATTTGTACTAAATTTGCATCACCGGCAATATAAACATAGTCTTGGTCTAGACGTATGATGCGATGAAGAATATAACCATTTTTGAAGTATGCCAAAACAATATGTCCTATCTTTAAGCTAACTCCTGTAAGTGGTTTCACTGTAATGAGGTCCCCTTCCTTCAGGAATGGGCTCATACTGGATCCGCGCAAAGAAAAGGCCACTTCTTTTCCATCACAGATATACTCATAAACTTGCTGGAAAAATAAACTGTTTTCAAAGGTTTTTGATGATGATGGCGCCATAAACAGAAGCTACTTATCCTAAAAGCAAATTTAGCCTTTTTTGTGTTGAATTTGACAGTTTTAAAAGATTGTCAGAGCAAAAAACCTCTACGCTTGTAAAGGAAACACTACATTTCTTTGCTTTTTACTGTAATCCAATGCTTTTGTAAACGTTCAATGTTTTGTCGATCATGCACTGATCGGTAAATAATGTTTCGTAGCGCTCCCGCGCACCAGTACTCAGGCGGTGATAAGTCTCTTCATCTTCCACCAAAAGTCGAATGCCTTCCGCCAGTGCTATAGGGTTTTCTTTTTTTACTACAAAACCGGAAATTTGATCTGCATTTACCCAGCTTACTCCGGAACCCTCGATATGAGTGGATACGATTGGTTTTCCCAAAGACATGGCTTCAATCTGTACTATCGCAAAGGCTTCTGTTTTTTGAGTAGAACTTAAACAAAATACATTACACAAATCGTAATAGGATGGCACCTCCTCGTCGGGGATATAATTTATCAGGTCAACGCGCTTATTAAGTTCCAGTTTCGAAATTAATGCTAATAATTCACCCTTTAAAGGACCTTTGCCACCAATTATGAGATGATAATTTTCATCCAGTAATTTTATAGCTTCTATCAAATGATGATAACCTTTGTATTCGACTAGACGACCTAAGGCAAACACCACCTTCTTGCCTTCATATTTTTTCTGTATCGAACTAGTTAATAACTTATTGGGTTGCAGCGGCTCCACGCCGATCGGGATATAGGTAACCTTATGTTGCACTTTCTGTAAAAAAGGCGATTCCTGTACGTAAGTCGGCGTTGTACCTACTATGATATCTGCGCGTTTGATAAGCCAGTCTTGCAATGGCTTGTACAGCATAAGCAGTTTTTTCTGTTTCACAATGTCACTGTGCCAATGCAACACTACTTTACCCCGATATCCAGATATAAACAAAGCCAGGCTGGCCATCGGGTCTGGATGGTGAATATGGATAACATCGTACTGGTTTTTGATCTTGCGAAGCTTGGAAAGCATAGCCGGAGCTAACATCGTGGATGCGATCTTTATCTGTGTAGGCACCACAATGACACGAGCATATTCATTAAGCTGTATATCTCCGTTTTCGTAATTTTCTGTACTTGCACAAAGCATATCACATTTGATCTTTCGTTTGGATAAACCAAGCGTGAGATCATACATTACTTTTTCTACACCGCCGCGAATAGGATAGAATTTTCCTATCTGCAAAACTCTAAAATCCTGAAGGCTGTCTTTATCCATGTAATAACGTTTTAAATAATTCGCTCCAGCTATGTGCAACGGGTTCTGCTATGGGGTTTTGTGGTACAGATGTTAGAAAAGATCCGTCGCCACTAATTAATTTTTCCATCTGTATAGCCAGTTCTTTTGCGTCGCTGGGATCGAAAAAAGAGACAGCTTTGTTTCCTGCAGCCGTTTCACGTGTGTAGGGAAGATCCGCTAGAAGCATCGGTTTTTCCCATAGCGCAAATTCGGATATAGGCAACCCCCAACTTTCCACTTTGGAAGGAAAGATCATACAATTGCTACCTGCATAAATATCAAAAAGGTGTTTTCTATCCACAAAACCGCCAAAATCCAAGGTTTTTAGGTGTCCCCACTTTTTGAATAACCATTTGGCGTAGGCATTTTCAGTTCCCTTAACAGTAATACGAATCTGAAAATTCTGAACGCTACGACGTTCTAAAATTTCTGCCGCTTCGCAAAGCACTTCAAAGTTTTTATGACTATTAGGAGATGCTGCGTATATAAATTTGTAAAGCGCATCCGATGTATTATCTTGGTTTGTTATCGGAATATGTTTTTCGCGTTCTGGCGGAGCCACTATGATACGTTTTTCATCGAAACCAAACATGTCTGACATGGCTTTTCTAAACCAGACTTGCTGCACCACCAGAAAACTATTTCGATGGATATTGGTGCGATAAATATATTTAGTAGAAGCGGATATTGCTGCAATTTTTGGTGAGAATAACCAGTCATGCATTTTTCGTTTATAAAAAGCATAGGTATTGTGACAATAGACAGCCTGACGTTTGGCTATTACATTAGGGCTGGTATCGTGTAAGGAGAACCATAGGTCTATGCTTCCAATCTGCTTCGAGATCGAATTTAGACTTACATACTCATACCACAAACGGTTTATCCATCGTTTCTTCGGCCAGCGCGTCTCTATATATTCTATATCTGGAAACTTGGCTAATTCTTTATCATGCACGATGGCCACTACTCTATATGCTGGATCGACAGCTAGTGTTGAAAGATAGGATAGACAGTCTTTTAAAATGGTCAAGGTACCTGCTTCCACTAAATTTACCGCCGAAATGACAATGGTTTTTCTCATTTAATCTATACGCTTTTATATTTTAACTCGTCTTTATCCACGCGTAGTACATCTTCGAATAAAGATAACCATTGATTCATAATTTTGTCTTCTGCATAGTTATGCGCCATTTGTGCGGCATTTTTTCCTAAATGAATTCGCAGCGCCGGGTCGCGAATTAGTTTCACTAATTGGGCGGCCATTCCAGCGACATTACTTTCGTCTATAAGATATCCATTAAAACCGTTTCGAATGATATCGCGTGGCCCGCATTTACACGCATACGAGACTAACGGAAGACCACAAGACTGCCCCTCTAATAATGCCATGGGCAAACCTTCATACCGGGATGTCATCGCTAAAATGGCACTATCCGTATATGCTTTCTCTATATCCACCACCGGAGGGTGCAGCGTTACCGAGTTATTGAGATCAAGGCGATCAATTAGTTGTTGTAATTGTTGCTTTTGGGGGCCATGGCCATAGATAGTTAAAGACCAGTCCGTACAATCATTCGCCACTAATCGCCAGGCTTCAATCAGGTCTGAAAAATTTTTCTGGGCATCGTACCGACCTACTGCAATGACTCGATTGTTGCTCCCTGTTGCGAGATTTTTTGGAACAAAGCTATTTGCATTTGGAATAACATGTATGTGAGGAACGGTACCCCAATAGCCTTTATCTTCTTCCGTTAAGACGATGAAGCGACTAAATTTTTTTACCAGACTCAGGTCTTTATAGCTCCTATATGCATCCACCCATTTCCAAAACCCCTTTCTATTATATTGTAGCCTTTTATAGCGAGAGAAATGAATTTCCAAGATCTTCTTACTGCCATCGTTTATTTGTGGAAGTATAGTTGCATCATGGTCAAAAAGCGAGATCACAACATTACAACATAATTTTTTTAGAAGTTGACTGAGCCGTGTACGATGTTTTTTTTGCTTTATTGTATAAGCGATTAATCGTGTAACCAAGCCCTTGTTAAGATCATCCGTATAATTAAGCTGCAGATCAACGCATTTAATCGCAGTGTTTAGGGAGTAGTAGGATACTCTCTCCTGTTGATCAGTTGTGATAATAGTTACCTCATGACCAATTTTTGACAAGTAATTGGCTTTATTTGCCAATACCCGCTCCATGCCACCTGAATTAAATGTACCTAGGACGCAATACGCGATTTTCATAGCTTCTATTTTGGTTAGGTATACGATCATTAGCAAATTTGTCCAGACAAAAGAAAAGCGCATAAAACTGGAAAATATCCGTTGCTACCTTTACCCATATCATAAAACTAAGCGCCATCAACAGTAGAAACATAAAGGTGTACTGGGGATTCGCGCGAGCGAAATACATGGGCAAATACACGAAAAAAGCAGCAAAAATACCAAAGCCAATTAGCCCACAATACAAGATAAATCGGCAGTATCCAATATCTGTGTTATAAACAAAATTGTCGAAAAGACCGCTTCCGATGATCCATGTTTTAAAATCTGTAGGCCATATCCACATCTCTCGATTAAGCTTATCCGTAGAATCTGTACGCCACTCCCCTTTCTCAACGAAATTGAAGAAACCTTCAAAGGCGAAACGTATATATTTATAAAAGGCTTCGTTTGTTTCATAAAGATATACACTTATTACTACAGCAAATGTTAGAAAAAGGGCAAACAATGTGGCTAGCTTTATGGCATCTTGCGTAATTAAAGTGCGAAATACGCCTGAAGATAGCATAAAATATAATCCGGCACAGGCTAAACCCAATATCGTCGTTCTGGAAATTATATTTCCAACAACGGTAATAATAAAGAAGGTTAATAATAAAAATAAAATGTAGAAATTGTTTTTGCGTGTATCTATATCATGATTCAAAACTGCGGCAATTAGAATGAGCACAACAGAAAACCTAACTCCTGCAGGATCTAGTGCGGCACCAATACCATAAAGCCGGTCTACATCTTCAAAGAACTCCTGCCCTTGTACAACGAAAGAATCTACAAAAAGTTGGACTGAAGGAATGTTATCGATCATTAACGCAATAATACACTGACCAGCACATACCGCTGCCAGGTAAAAAGTAACTACACGAAAGCTAACTTCGCCATGTAGTACACGATATAGTGCACATAGTCCATACGCGCCTAAAAGCCAAAGAGACATACTAACGATATAGCTTGCATAAGCATAGTCATTAGTGCTATTTATATCCGCCGCAATAAAGCAAACTAAAGAAAATAGAAAGGAAAAAGCAATTGAGCCCACTATCCCAGAGGTCATAGTAAGGCGTTCATTACGAATCGTATTGAATATCATCATGAAGACTCCTAAAAAGCCAATCATAATTTTAGTGTTGATCGTTTGTGGAATAAACGTAAAACTAAAAGGAAATAGATAGAAACTAGTTAAAATGCCGAAGAGGATATATATCGTAAGCCGAATCATACATATTTATTTATAGATGACACCATACACCAGCCGAATCACTAAATAATAATATAACCGAATGGCCCAGAATTTCTCGTTAAAGGCCCATCGTTCCAGCATCCGAGTGCGCCATGAAATGCTTGGGTTTTTACCTGCATATTCGTTGGCTTCCGGAAACCACGTTTTCCAACGTTTGTATTGGCTTGTCGTACCTGAAATCAATAGCGGCAGCTTTATGTTTAATTTTAAAAAGGCAGCATATTTTTTCAAATTAAACTTTTGCGGAGTTTTACCCAGAAAATCTATTGCCTTGGTCACGTTGCTCATTACTTGCTCTATGTGTGCTTCCGAATAGGTTTTTGTCAGGGATTCACTATTAGACTGGCGGTATAGATAGAGGTATTGGTCTAGGTGCGTAACTTTATTCGTTGATGAAAATAACATGATCATTACGAGTAGGTCTTCTCCCATATTCATGCCCGGTGTAAAGCGGATTTGATTGTCTTCGTAAAGAGCACGTTTCACTAAAAAGAGCCATAGATTCCATCGCATCGACCCACTCATCATTTTTTCCAATGCATCAGTAGCTGATGTAAATGCCGGCTGAGTCATCCGGCGCTTATTGGTTTTAAACGCGAGGTACCAATTAAAACCAACAATATCTGACTGGTTGTGTTCAGCGGCTTCTACGGCTTCACGAATAGTTTTGGGATCCAGCTCGTCGTCTGCATCAACATAGTAGATGTATTCTCCCGTAGCATGGTCTATTCCGGTATTGCGTGCAGCTGCCACTCCTTGATTGTGTTCGAGTGCAATTAGTAAAGCTTCTTTACTAATTGCGTCCGTCCACGAATCTATAAATCGTTGTATCAACCCCGCGCTTCCGTCTGTGCTACAGTCATCGATGAATATTAGCTGTAGGTATGGGTAGTCGAGCTTCTTTAAACTTTGTAAACAAACAGGTAATGTTGCGTAAGCATTATACACAGGGATGATGATAGAAACGATGGGATTAATCGTGAGCATATGTAAAAATAGTTTTATTTGGCACGATTACCAGTAAGAACGCTTAACGTTTTTGGAAGATACCTTTTCATCATAGAATAAATAACGGAGATAACGAGTACGCAGATGATGGGCACCAAAAAATAGCCCACGATTAAAAAAAAGTCGGGTAAAAAATTCAGCGATTTTCGAAGCCCACCTTTCAACCAATTGAGAATATAAATTAAATGTATAGCGTAAATAAAAAATGCGGTTTGTGCCAATGGAAGCACAAGCTCTCGAAGTCTCTTGAATGAAATTAACCTATTCCCTACGTAAAGAATACTAGCAGCTGCAAATAAAGCGTAAAAGCGAATCCAGTATTCATTTTGTGGCATCGCTGTGTAGTAAGTGGCGATCATTAAGCAAACTATTGCGATATAAAAAGAGCGTTTACCATAGCGCATTGACAATTGTAGCATATTCTGCTTATGTAGGCCTAAGTATGCGCCCGCTCCGAAAAAAAATATAGCCGTACTACTTAAACCAGGAAGGCCAGATTCGAAAACACTCAGATAAAAAACAGCGAGGATAAGTAAGCCATAGATCTTGAGGTGCTTGAAGAAATAAAAAAATAGTGGAGATATAATTGTCATTGCGATTAGATCTCGCAGATACCATAGTGGAAAGTTGACGGGCATTCCCCAAAATAAATCATATAGAGAGACGTGAGAAAACTGTGCATAGCTCTCATCGGTGGGTAAGTCCAATGCTACAAATAGGGTGTTTTTTGCTAGAATGGCTATGATCAAAATACTATTCCATAGGATGTACGGTATTAGAAGAGTTTGATAGCGTTTTTTTAAGTTGTCAAAATATAGCCGATTGCTCCATGTCGTTATTTTTAGGAAAAAGAAATATCCTGAAAAAAGAAAAAAGCAAGGTACGGCTATACGACCGATGTGATGCGATATTAATTCCGAGATAAGCACGTACATATTCCGAATGTTCAATTCGAAGAGTATTGGTTGTTGTTCGAATGGAAGCATGTGCACATATACCACCAAAACGATCAGTGGAAATCGTAAGAATTCAATAATTTCGGACTGTCTCTGGTCCATTGTAATTATCTTTTTCATTTTGAACCATTTATATGATCAGCTAATTTGTTCAACAATTCAGAAGACTGACTGTTGAATTTCCGAGCGAAAAGAAGGTCAGATGATATAAGTTTAGAAAAATCCTTTAGCTCCCAATCATAAATTTGATTGTCTATCCACTGAATCATCCGCTGACTTCCTTCTGCTTCATTTTGGAGGTCATAAATGGCCTCTCGGAACGGAGAGTTCCAGCAAAGTGTCTGTACGACAATTTCATCTGCACAGAATGTATTGCGGTATCTATGGAGTGTTTCTTCTTTTTTTGTCAAGATATACGCGACAAAATTGTGGGTAAGACTTACCCATTGTGTGCCTTTTTTGAATATGATCTCCCGATTTCTTTTAATACCTAAAGCAAGTTGCATGCGTAGCCAAAGAAATCTCATACCTTTCCTAGTAAAATTTATCATGGTATTTTCGCCTCGAAAGTGGTTCGGAAATAGATGATAACGTTGTACTTTACGTTCTATGTGCTTTCTTTGATCTCCACAAGAGAAGCCTATAAACTCCTTTCCCTCTCTTTTTTTAAAAAAGCGATGCACATAATCTTGATTATACAAAGGTAAATCTACTCCAGACAGCAAATGATAGTAGCTGTAGTTTCCTTGGAGGTATGCACTCTCAAACAATAATAACTCAGCTGCGACTACACTAACGTCTCCCCAGCGGACGTCTATGCGCTTTTCCAGAATAATTAGCTTAGCCTTTTGGGTAGAGATTTGCGGCAAGTGGGAAAGCTTTTTGTCGTAATGGATATAGATATCGTTGCGAGAGTCGTCTAATGCAGCGACCAAATAGGCTAGCACTTCAAATTCGTGGTGAGCCAAGATTAGGTAGGCATGGCGATCGGAGACTGTAAAACACGTATTGAGAGCTTCTGACATCACAGGTTATTATTTAGGGAGACTATAAAACTTATTTAGTGCGTGGATCACATTACTATTTTTGTCATTAAACTTTCGCGCAAATAAATAGCGCGCTGTTTTCAATGTTTCTAAATCGCTTTCCATAAAAACTCTTGGGTTAGGCCCTTCAAACTCACAAAAAAGAAGATCATTAACAAACAGTATGTCGAAATTTTCTGGTGCAGCGTTTAGGGTTGATGGAATAAAAAACTCATCGGGGCAGAGCGTTCTGTTATATCGAGCCAGGATTAGTTTTTTGTTTTTCAAAAGATACAGGATAGCACTACGATTTAGACTCATCCATTGGGAAGCTTTTGTAGCGGAGGCAATAGGTCGTCTTTTTATGTTTAACCATTGCTGTATCTTGATACTTCCGTGCCAAAAAAGCTGATCTAATTTTTTAAGAAATGGTGTCCGATGATTAAAGTTTTTTACAAATAAATTATAGCGATTAAGCTTTAGTTCTATTTCCTTAGAACTTGTATCCATAGGCATTAGTATATTCTCCGATTTATCTCGGAAGTATGCCTGAATATCAGCCTTTGAACAAATTGGGTAATGTGTGCCCGAGATCAAGTGATAGTAGCGATAAGAATCGGCGTTACGTATAGCAGACTCAAAAAGTTTATATTCTGCCTCTAACATAGATAAGTGCCCCCACCTTATGTCCACAGGGTCATCAATAATTGTGATATGAGACCATTTAGTGATAAGTTTGGGTACGTGTTTTACCTTCTTATCAAAATGAATAAAAACATCGTTATTCGGATCATCAATCCGATCGATGAGAAGCGACAAAACGTGAAAATCTGCGTGCGCAAGAATTAAGTAAGCATGCCTATCCATTTCTTTGTTTACTGCTGCGGTAAATATCTTGTAACCCATCAATTAATAGCCGACCTATCTGCGTCTGGTAAATCTTAAAGAAGTAAAAAACTTTTTTATTAAAAGGATATTGACGCCGAATCCATGCAGGAATTTCGAGATATAACCGCCACCACAAGTCAAATTTGATCGTAAATCCATTCCAAGGCTTTGGACCGGTGTAGTGTATATTTCCATGATCTTGCACATCGTTCCATTCTTGCTCGGGATAATATCTCAGAAAGTAACTTTTGTATTGAGGCAAAAAGAAAGTTCTGATACTGTTCCAAATGGGCCGTAATGCTAATAATTTTCCTTTGCAGAGCATATTGATAACGTCTTGATCGGGAAATTCCAGCGTTTCGTCTTGTGCGGCCTTCAAAAACTTCGTTACCATATCATCTGCGCGAAGCGCTTTTAAATTCATTAATAGAAACCCGCTATTTATATATTCGCCCGATTTACAGCCGATGGCCGACAGGTGTTCTTCTTGCTCTGGTAGCGTTGCTTCCTGAACTCCTGCCATATAATTATGGGAGAGATCAGTTTCTCTAAACAATTTTGCCACATCATTCTGGATAATCATATCACAATCCATATACAACACTTTATCGTACTGGGGCAATAGTTCGGGAATCAGTAATCTATAGGATGCTGCTATGGTATACTTTTCAATAACGTAAACATGACTCAACCGATTATCCATGTCGACAAAAGATAGTGCTGTTTGCTCTCCTACTATTTTCTGTAAAATAGCTCGAGATGGTTGGTCAAGGGGTTCACTGAGCAGACAGATAAAATGGAAGTGGTCTGAGGCATGTGCATTACGAAGAACAGAGAGCATGCTCACGCAGGCTGGAATCAAATAGTTTGGTGTGAAGGCCATTACGATTGGCACAGGATCAAAGTTAGCTGAGGTTGTCTCCATTGCTTAGGGTTTTGGTTTTAACAGCTTGTTGATAATAAACCGAGCGGCCATTACTGCCTTCTTTTTACCGGAGATTAATTTACATTCCGTAATTTTATGAATCTTGTACCATGGCAGGTGTTTTATAACTTGATTATAGTAATCATAAGCGCATTTCTCTAAGATGTAGTTTCGGTTGTTTGATTGAAAATAAAATTGCTCCAGAGGCTTTTTGGGGAGAACGTATGCTAGTTCTAATAACCACTGATAAAATAAGCTATTTGCAGTTAGTTTTTTCTCTAAATGCTGCTTGCTGCTGGAAAGGTGAATGGATGAAATGCGAAAATTGAATAGCATTTCTTTCGTACTCGCTACTCCATTTTCTGCTAGATCAATCACTGTTGCTGCATCTGAACAGAAAGCGGAAGGAAAATCGATGAATTTTTTCTCAACGATAGCATTCCTTTTAAACATATAGTTACCGATACAGGTATATACTACCCCTTGTAACCAGTAATAGAGAAAGCCATGTTTTGAGAGTTTTTCAGGGACTAGTCCGTCAATTCCGATAAGTTGATTTTCTTCGTTAATCACTGTTACGCGACTATGGATTAGATCTACTGTTGGATAGCTTCTAGATAAAGCGATGCATTCCGACAAAAAATCGGGATGGTAAGTATCATCATCGGCAGCAAGAATAACATATTCTCCATGTGCATACTGAAGGCAATGATTCCATTGTTTTACTAAATTAGTTCCACCGATGTTTTCGGGGTTACGGATGTATTGGATGCGGCTATCCTGAAATTCTTCCACGATGGTTTTTAAATCTTCAGGTGAACAATCATCGATAACGACGAGTTCATAATTTGGATATGTCTGATTTAAGATGCTCCTTATCGCATCCCGAAGAAAGCGCCCTTTGTAAGCAGGTAGAATAAATGAAATCTTTGTGTTCGTTAACATAATAAAAAATTTTCTCCGTAGAATGTATCCAAACACCTATCTCCTTTTAAATTTTAGAAACCAGAATCTCATCTTCCGGCTAACCTTCAAGCGTATAAGATTTACCCATAAGCCTATGCCCCAAACACCTTTCGGGTAATGATTGAATTCTTTCAGAATCGAGAACATCGCATTTGTACCTATAATAGGTCGGAAGTTATATCCACAATTAAATAAATAATCAAACCGTTGGGTAATAGACCATGAAAAAACGATGTCTTTCTTGAAACAAAACAGCTCCATCCAATTAAAAAAGGAGACAGAGGTGCTTAGAAAGGTTTCAAAGCGATCTTTAGAGTTGGGTCCGAAAGAAGATGAGATATTGATGCCACTATCTCTCCATAGGACCAACGGTCCGTTAATCGTACGAATGCCTTTTGGAAATGCACTTTGTATGACTGTTGCATTGTCGGATCGAATCGCATCTTTAAATTTGACAAATCCACCACTTTCGAAAAAATGATCTGTTCTAAACACAAATTCTGGCATTCTGGCAACTATTTCGGAAGTGCATAATTGGTCAAAAAAACTCATGGAGGACATGTGTTCTGGAAACTTTGTCGGTAAACCTAAAGGCATACCGACACCGTTTACAATTTGGAGATTGAAGTGTAAAACATCCTCCTCATAAACTTCAATGCTTTTCTTTAGGCTTTCTATACAATTTGGCTCTAACTCATCATCGTCGGAAAACAAGATAAAAAACGTCTCTCCATTCATGAGGCTTAAACACCTATCCCAGTGAGCCACCAAATCCTGACCACCAAGATTATTTTCGAACCGAAAGTAAGTGATGTTAAGAGCATCCTTATATGGTTTAATAAGGGGTTCTAAATCAAATGGACTGCAATCGTCGCCGATATATAAATTGAAAGCGGTATCCGTCTGATTCGCTAAACTTTCTAACGTATTAGAAAAATAAGTAGGCTTATATGCAGGAATAATTATGGCGATATTGTTATCTGGCAGCATACGAATTGAGTAAAAGTTATAACATTGATCTTAACGGGAGAAAAGCCATTTGGGTATAATAGTTGTTTTTAGCTTTGCTAAAGCCAATCCAATCTTGTATGATTTGCTAGTTCTAACTTTCGCAAATTCGAGCCCCTCATTTGCCAGATCGTGCAAGTAATCGATGTGTTCGAGAAAGAAATCTCGGTGCTTGTTATGAATATATTTAAGCATTGATAGTTTTTTTTCTTTGGAGCTATCAAGTGCAACTTGACGGGACATATCTTTTTTTCTATAGTAGAAGTTGACTTCTTTCATTTTTATAGCGCATCCACCATCTTTAATTAAGGTTATCCAGAATTCCCAATCCTCATATCCATAAAGAATATTTTCATCATAGCCGAAAGTATTGTTAAAATCTGATCGACGAAAAAAAGCGGAGCAAAAGATGATATTACCAATTGCAAGTCTCTCGATACTAAACTCAGGTAGTTCCCATTTCCCAACGATACTCCCAAAGTACTCTGCATTACAATAAATTATCTTGTAATCTGAGTTAAAAAACGGACAAGCTAACTCAATATATCTAACGCCAATTTTATCATCAGCATCTAAGGGTAAAATCCAATCTCCTGAACTTTGAATAATTCCAAGGTTTCTTGCGCTAGCTACGCCAGCATTTTCCTTTTTAATATATCTAAAACGATGGTCTAATTCTGTCCATGCTTTAGCTACATTTTCAGTATCGTCTGGAGAACCGTCATCTACTATAATACATTCCCAGTTTGTATAGGATTGTTGATATACAGATTGAAGACATTCATTTAGATAATCAGATTGATTGTAACAAGGAACAATTATAGAAATTAATATCTTATTCATTTTTTTTGTGTATAAAGATTCCTAAAAATGATAAAGCCTTAAAATAGATCTGTACGCCGTTATCACATTAAAATGCTTTAGCCCACAGCGAGATTAATAATTAAAGTATAGTCGTCTTTTAAAGCTCCTGAAGTTGTACCATTTTCTTAAACCTTGAAGAAGACTCTCTAAGTACCTCAAAGGCTCCTTGATCTACGATTTTACCATCATTCATCAGCACAACCTTATCCGCGTTTCGGATAGTAGCCAGTCTATGTGCGATAATGACGATTGTAAACTGACCTTTTAACGCATCAATGTTTTCCTGTATTGTTTTTTCGGTTTCGGAGTCCAATGCCGATGTAGCTTCATCTAATATCAGTATATCAACGTTTTTAAAAAGCTCCCTGGCAATCGATATGCGCTGCTTTTGTCCTCCACTCAGATTAATACCATTATTACCCAAGAGTGTATCCTTGCCTTCTGCTAAACTCGCCACAAAACCCGCTAAAGAAGCGCTACACAAAGCCTCTTCAAACCGAGCAATGTTTTCCGAATTGGGCTCCGCCCAAAGCGTCACATTGTCGTATATACTAGCATTGAAGATCACGGTATCCTGCGATATATAGCCCACCTTTTCTTGAAAGGTATATTTGTCTAATGATTCTAATGGTTGTCCATCGATCAGATATGTACCTTTATTCGCGTCAAGCAAGCCAGCAATAAGGTTAACCATCGTAGACTTTCCACTGCCAGACTCTCCTACTAGCGCAATTGTTTTATTCTTCGGAATATCCAAATTTATTCCCTTTATGATTTGGTGATTACCATAAGAAAATTCGATATCAGTAAACCTCAAACCTTGTTTTAGCGAGTCATATTTAGTTTTGCCCTCCACTTCACGATTTGCCCCAATATCTTCCGTGAATTGAGCCACATTTTCCATGGTGCCCACCTTTCCTAAAAACCAGTTGTATTGCGCTTGTAGGTCCGTTAGGTTCGTTAATGCTCTGTAGAAGAACAGCAAACTGACGATAATAGTACTTAGCGGGCTCTCTCTCACATATACCTGAAGCAAAATCACTGCAGCTACAATAAAGATTAAGATTGGCTCTCTGATTGCGCCAGTGATTGACCCCAGTTTACCCAGTCGATAGTTTACCGCTTCGATCGACTCGATATTTTGAGTTACACGCTTGGCATAACCCTTAATAAAGCCAGTAGCTTTTAAATACTTGAAGTTGGCCACCAACTGAATAATGGTGCCCTGATAATCGTTGCTCTCTTGTACCAACTTCCGTGAAGCGGTTTGAGTGAACTTGTAGATCCACTGGAAGATAAAGTTGAATAAAAAACCTCCTATCATGATAAGGAGCGCAAACTCCGCATTCATAGCAAAAGCAAAAATCATGTAGACGATGACCATTACACCTTTTTGAATGATGACAAGATAATCTCTGAAGGCATATAATAGGTTATTTATCTCATTGGTCATTAAGTTTTGCACCGCACCAACGTCGGCCTTAATAAAATACCTAAAGGATAGATGCGAGAATTTCTCCAATAGATTTTTACGTGTATTGACTATAAAATACCGCGAAACCTTTGCGTCGTAAATGGATTTCACATAAAAGAACAGACCTTTAAAAGCAAAAAACACGACCATCAGGATTAGCATGTTCACTAAAGTGAACTCGATGCCCGCAAAGGAGAAGAAATTCATTAAAAAGTTGTCTTCTGTGGCTGTGCTGGCTGCGCCACCTTCTCTATCTGCCGCTATTTGAAAAAGAGGAAGAAACATGCTCAAGCCAAGCCCATCCATCAAGCCGAACATGAAGGTTAGGGCTATAACGATAAAAATACGGTATCGTAAGTATCTGTAGAAGTAGGTAAAGTTTTTTAGGTATTTTTTAATGAACTGCTTAAGCATGGATCTTGAAGGTTCTGTCGTAAATAATTATTTTCCAAATTCCGCAGCCAGCGTTCTTCTCAAACCCTCTTGCATACTATAGGGCGGTTGAAAGCCCGATGTCATCGCTTTGGTAGAGTCGTATTGCGTCACCGCGCAAAACTTCTTGACTCGAACAGAGCTAATGGGTAATTTTTTCCTAGTCACAAAAGCTAGTATATCAAAGCCATATCCACCTAACATCCCTATCCAATATGGTATACGTACTGTAGGAATGCGTTTTCCCAAAATTTTTCCGGTATGATGAACGAGATCTTTGGTGGTGAAGTCAGGCTTATCCACATAGTTGTAGACTTGCACCCCTGGTGATACATTAGATATTAGAAATTGGAGAAAAGAGACGATATTGCCAATGTATGACATGGATTTTTCGTTATTCCCCTTTCCAATTAGCATAAATTTGCCAGAAGCAATTTGATTCAAAAGGTTATAGACGTTGCCTCGGTTTCCTTCACCGAAGATGACCGTGGGTCTCACAATCCCAATGCTCCAATCTGGATGTGTCTCTGCCCAACGCTGTAATACCAGCTCCGCCTCCCATTTACTTTTTCCGTAGTGATTGAATGGTTCTGCAGGGAAGGATTCGTCTGGGTTTTCCTTATCCAAGCCGTATATAGCCACTGAGCTCGTAAAGATGAGTTTCTTTATACCGTGACGGTTCATCGCTTCCAGCGTGTTTTGCATACCTTCGACATTGACATCATAATATAGGGAGCTGGGAGAAACATCGTCACGATGCTCTGCAGCCAACAGAACTACAACCTCAGTTCCTGACAAAGATCGGGCTAAGGAGTCCGCATCCGTCACATCGCCCAAGACAGTAACATTGGGATGTGCTTGGCTCGGCTGCTTATCAATATTAATAATCGATACCTCTGGAGCAGCGCTCAAGGCGTCAATTAATTTGGTTCCTACAAAACCTGATCCACCAATAATCGCTATTTTCATCCAGAAATATTAAGTTATTTTTAGGCGTTACCGCAAGCTATTTTAATTGATCTGCTACTACTTGGTTATGACTTTCATGTTGTTCAGAATTACTCGCTTCTGTCGCAACAGACTGCTTACGCTTTAGCGTTTTGTCTACCACAGTATGAAATACACCCCACAATACCAAATCTGCTGCCAACACAATGTTATTACTGATCAACCGTACAGCAATGGCATTAAAGATACAAAAAAACCCAGCAAGTGAAATAATAGTAATCATAGCCTTTTGATGAGACATGCCGAGGTCTAGTAGCTTATGATGAATATGGCTGCGGTCTGCACGAAATATAGGTGTACCCAATCGTACACGAACTAACATGACACGAGCGACATCCATTACAGGAACGATTAAAACGGTAAAGGCGACTACAATTGCTCCTTCGGAGAAGGGTTGGATATATCCATTGTTCATGGCATAGCTTACCGATAAAAATGACATAGAAAGGCCGAGCGTTAAGCTACCAGAGTCACCCATAAATATTTTTCGCTTTTTGCGCGAAATTCCGAATACATTATAATGAAAGAAAGGAATCAATAACCCTGCGGTGATAAAGGCAAACAAAGCATGTAGCCAGGCTGCATTAATCATGAACAGCGTGCCTAAAGCCAAACATCCTACTAGTACCAAGCCGGAACAAAGGCCGTCTATCCCATCAATAAGGTTGATCGCATTGATGATGAGTACAGTAACAAAAATGGTTAGTGGAATGCCTATCCATGCCGGTATTTGTGTGATAAAGAATACTCCGTACAAGTCATTGATCCATACGCCAGAAATCGGTAGAAAACCAGCGACCAATATCTGCATGTACAACTTCGTTTTGGCATTAATTCCAATGAGGTCATCTGTTATCCCAACAATAAAGAGCACAACCAACCCACACACCAAGCCCATTACCATAGGATAAACCTCGAAAGTCTCTAAGTTAAAATCCACCAAGTTGTTTCTATAGCACAAAATCAATGTAAGTACTATTAAGACACATTGAATCGGTACAAATGTAACGCCTCCTAGTCGAGAAACTAGTTGGCTGTGTGTCTTTCTGGTATCCACAGGGTCAAAAAGACGCTTGCGATAACTTATCAATAGGACATATGGAATCAGCAATCGTCCTAGCGAAAACGCAACAAGAAAGGCTGTTAGTACGACCAGTATTTTCATTTTTGAACGTTATCTGTTTCGTGTAGTTTTGCTATGTTTCTCTTTTGGCCGAAACCTGAAGTAGCCTTGGGTGTTATCTTTGCAAAGGTACATAACCGGGCACTATGAGCGAATATATGTATAAAATTTATTCTGCAATGTAGTGTTAGTACTACAAATTTATAGGCTATAAGTTCAAAACTTCTTGATATTCCAAATCTAAGATAGGCCTAATTTTTTCTGACCAGATGCCCATATATTCCTGTGTTTAAACATCATAATGCCAATATTTTAGGTCTTTTTTATATGCTGATAGTCTGTTTTTCGGCAGAAATTTGATTACAAAAATAGCACAATAGTTAACGTGTTGGTTTTTAGAGCCTTGTATTTGCCGTGTCGCCTTGATGAGGAAATACTAATGGTTAATCAAAATTATTCAAGCAATATCATCTTTCCTGTTCGTCAATTATTTTGTTGTGCAAGATTAAAATTACTGAATACATAAATGACTAATATAATCTAATTTTCTCAAAGGCAAGATTTTGATTAATCACCAAGAAAGAATTGTCATTTTTTTTATTTGATTTCAGTTTTTCTCATTGACGCATAAAAAATTCACTTGACTAGTATTATATTTAATAGCTTATTAATAAGTGTATTGTTTATTTTATTGTCTTTTATAGACAATGTAAGTATGTTTTAAATTAACATTATAGAGATTTTGTTTCAGATACTATCTGTTCAAAAATCGGATTTAAATTATCACTTTTTTAACTACTAAAATTATGAAAAATCTAAAAAAATCTTACTCAAGACCAATGGTAAATGTCATGTCTTTAACTACAGAATATGGTATTGCCGCCTCTTCTGTAATGGTATCGGGCGGTTCTGAAGGAACTCCTTATCAGCCAACGGTCGAAAATTGGGAGATCGGAGGCGAAGGTTACGGTTCTACGGACTTATAACGAGGTGTAAATTAAATCATAACACCATTATTATCGCTATTATGAAAACACAAAACTACTATGGAACACCACTCCACGCAACCCCCTATATCCTAATTATTTGCTTTATATTATCGGCCTGCGAACGGATATCAAATAATGATGATTTATCAAATGCAGATTCAAGTTGGCTAACAGTCCAGGCATCGGTGGACGATACTGAAAACGTAGAACTCAATTCTCGCGCAAGCGCGCCAAGCAGTGACAAAGCAGGGAAGTCTTCATTATTGAATGAATCAATATCCGATGAGATAGCTGGCAAAGGTGCCTATATTGAAGGAGACGGGTTCGATGTTATCACCTCCGTAACAAATGATTGGAATGGAAGCAGCTTCAACACTGATGCTGACGCTAATCGCCGTATTTCTGAGGGAAGAATAGCAAGAGCTGCAACCCCGATGTCGGTTGGGAATAAGTATAGGTTAGTATTGTATAAGCAGGTTGGTAATACGCAGACTTTTTGGAGACAAAAACAATTAACCTCTTCTACAACAACAGTATTGGATACAACCCAGCAAATTGAAGTGGTGAGAGGGGATACTTATCGCTGGTATGCTTACTCCTATAATGATGCCAATGACATTCCTCCAATAACCAATATGGGAACCAATGTTCAAATATCTACCGGGATAAATTCGGACTTCCTGTATGCAACAGGCACAATATCCATATCAGCTGCAGGAGTTCCAAATACGCCACTAGCAGTGGTATTTCGTCATCAAGTGGCACGCTTGGCCATCGAAGTAGATGCTAGAGGTATGTTTGCAGATGAAATTAGACAGCTTGGGATCAGTGTTGGTGGATTAGTCGGCGGTCCATCGCCGCTCACTAGCGGAATGTTTGGACTACTTGATGGACAGATTACATCCCCAACGACATATACACCAGGAACGAGCTTTACGGTAGCTAACCTTCAGAACGTAGACGCTGGGTTCAACGATCGCAAAGCGATCTATTATTATTCTGCCACTCCAGCGTCTTTTCCCAATTTGACGGTTACCTTATCCAATGTCACAATTGCGATGGATGATGGTCCTACAGTGCGGACATTCGCTGGTTTAAATACGGTTTTTCCTTTCACGGCAACAGGTATGCAGGCTGGTCGGACATATAATGCCAAAATCGATTTAATTGAGTCACCGCTAACCTTGGGAACGGCTAGATGGGCTAGAACGAATTTGTATCTCCATCCAACAAAAAGTAGAAACCCCTATCGATTTCATGGAACCCTTGTGCATACAAATATGCGGTCTTCTTATTTTCCTTTCCGTTCCATCACGCCTTATATGTTTGGCGTCAATGGAGACCCTTGTGCGCAGGTGCACCCAACTACCCGACCAAGCGATGGGCTCAGTGTCTGGAGGCAGCCAACCGGGACTGAATTTTCTAGTTTAGGAACGTCGGGACTGCTGGGGTCTACTGGTCCTTCGAGTAGTGTCTTTTATGGTGTTGTCGATGGCAGGGGGTACTATGAATATACTGCAACTGGAGCTGCGGCTCCATATCCTAGTTCTAATTTGCGGTTTAATATGAATGGATCAGGGACTTCTCTTGGACTTGTTGATGGGATAATTACTATTCAGGCGACTCCTGCCAACTACGGTACGGAAGTGCGGTTATGGTCTTCAGATCGATTGCTAGATGTGGGAGGCGCGCTTGGATTAGGGGCATATGGTTTCCGGGCCACGAGAGTGCCGCCCTTATTCCCTGTGGCTGCCTACAACTCTATCACTCCAAATGTTTTGGAAGCACTCTCAATAAGCGCTATAGGAACGGGTCTTCTCGAATCATCCTTTCAAAATGTTCGCTGCGTGCGTCGTTAATTGTAGACTCAGGGCTGCCTACTGGCAGCTCTGCTTTTTTAATAGTCCATAGCTTCTAGTCTCTAATCATAAACAAACTAAGTTTCTATTATTCCTTTGATGTACAATACGTCGACAAAATGCTATATTTGAATAGATCAACACCTCATACATACGTGATTGAAATATGATTATAGCTGTAGATTTTGATGGAACAATTGTAGAACATCGATACCCTCAAATTGGTAAGCCCATTCCTTTTGCTATTGATGTGTTAATAAAGCTCCGAGAGGAACGCCACACGCTTATATTGTGGACGGTTCGAGAAGGCGCACTTTTGCAGGAAGCCATAGATTATTGTGCCGAACGCGGAGTTATTTTTTATGCGCATAATGCCAACTTCCCCGAGGAAGATCCGGCACAGGCTTCTCGTAAGCTAACAGCTGATTTATTTATCGATGATCGTAATCTTGGAGGGCTTCCGGATTGGACTGCGATGTATCGTGCTATTGCCGCTATGCGACAGGGAGGGCAGGATGTTACAGCAATTTTGTATGGTTCTCCGGAAAATCCAATAGCGAAAAAACGAAAGCGAGGTTTTTTCTCAACCTTGTTTGGTGACAATTAGCGTTTGATATTAATTCGGGTTACTATGCGAAGACATTTCATTTTTTATCTTGCCTTACTTTTAATCTTGTCCTGTACAGAACGCAAGCAGAAAACAAGCACATCTGCTTCCGCAGTTACGGTATTTTGGGATAAGTATGATTTTACTGATAGCATCGCGATCGTACAGCCTGAAGTTGGTGAACAGGCGCTTGTAGACTTTCTGGCCATAGCCCAGCAGAGTGATTACAAAGAATCAGTTGCGGCCATCAAAAAAATGTTGGAACGAGCCGTGTCTTCACCGACTGTATTGAAATTTTTTATAGACAGCTACGACCGGTATTTGTATGACCCCAACTCTCCCATGTACAACGAAGCGTTGTATGTGCCTGTACTTGAGTTTGCTGCCCAAGAGGCAAATTTCCCGAATTACGAACGGCAGCGGTTTCAAGATCGACTAAATCTGATCAAAAGAAATAATCCAGGAAATAAAGCGACAAACTTTAGCTTCAAAACGGTAGCTGGCAACGAAACTAATTTATATAGTCAAGAAGGACAGTACCTATTGCTTTTCTTTTACGAGCCGGGTTGTGCTGGCTGTGCTGCCGCTATCGAAGATTTGCAGCGTCTTAAAGAAGTACAAGAATGGATTAGTCAAGGGAATTTGCATATAATCACACTTTATGCGGGAGTGGATCCCGTCTTGTGGAAGGAATACCAGCAATTTATTCCATCTACATGGGTAAATGGAATAAATGCGGATCGTTCTATCCTTGAGCATAATTTATACGATCTCAAAGCAACACCCACATTCTACTTGTTGGACGAACAAAAAGAGGTGTTACTTAAAGATCGTCCGTTAGCAGAAGTAGTTAACTACCTGGATAGGTCGATCGAGCACTAGATCAAGATTTGTTCCGAAATGCTATAAACCGTAAAACGATATGCAAAGCTACCTGATGGTGATAGCTTTACATATCGTTTTACAATTCCATTCAACAGCCGACTTATCCAGCCTTTACACAACGAATCGATACGGCTGTATTGTCTCCTAGGGAATAAAAGTTGAAAGTATAGATATTTGGCCCAATTTGCATGGATTCAAAATTATTGCCATTTTTAAGCATGTACCAACCAGTGGTATTCGTATCATTACGGTTTTGATTGTCATTATAGATGCCAGAAAAAGTAATAAATAAATATTTTTCAGCGTCTTTTCCCGGATTTGTTTGCACACCGAAGTACATGCCTCGTTTACCGGAATTCTTATAATTTTCATCAATATAGCGTACTGGTGCATAGATATTAGGGCCCGGATGTCCTTTTACCTGAGCTTCTGTAGCAGTTCTTATATTATCCATCTCTGCTCGATTAGGAAGTCTCCAGGTTTTTAATGGTAATACTTTTTCACAAGGGTCGCCAGGACCGCCATTTAGTTCTGCACGAGGCCTTTGATTATTTTCACCCCATGGTCTGGCATCTAAGTCTGTGCGTCTCGGTTTTACGTAGTTTTTAAACCAATAGTCTCCGTCGCCTGATGTCGCAAACTGATAGGTATTCGTGTTGCGATCAAACACAAGATTACCCGGAGCATACGTGCTATTACCTAATTCAATCTCTGGTTCTTGATCCGCGGTGAACGATTTAATATTTAATGTTAATACATACCGAGTGCCTGGTGCAAGTTGAAGCCCTGGAATGGATAATGCTCTTTTAGTGATGTTGTTGATAGTGATTTCGTCAATAGTAAGCGTGCTCGTACTGCTTCCATTATTACAAATTATAGTCGACTCATTCGAGGAGCTGGTTGAAGATGTTTGTACGAAGGTAATGTCTTTACCATTTACGGCCTTACTATTATAAGACAATACAGACCCATTGGATAAGCTGATGGTGGGGGATAGATAGTGATCTCCTACACGTGCCTTTACTGAAGTGATATTACCTACCTGCGATGAGTTTATACGCGCCGTCAATTGGCTGAATATATGTTTCATCGTTACATTCAGTTCATTTCTCCCAGGAGACAATGTAAGGGTCTTACGAAAATGGATAAAATCTGTATTACCATCAATGCTAGTGAAAGCGGCTTCAGACAATTTGCCGGTAGGTGCTGCCGGAACTTGCGTGGTGCTAAGAACCGAATAAAGCACGAATGTGTACGTTTGGCCACTATTTAATAATAGGCCGCCACTTGAGTTTTGTCCAACGGTATAAACTGTGTCGACCACTTTTGTTTCGGTATTGTCGTAGGCTAATAGACGATATTTAATCCCGTCATTCAATTTCCAACTTTGTGGCCCATTTTGCGTTATTCCCACTGCACGTGGTGTAGTATTACTTGTACTAGTCTCTTCGTTTAATGGAGAGGTCTGGGGTCTTTCGGGAGAAAGAGATAGCGTTATACCAAAGTGCTGATCGAATGGGATAGTAGCTAACTGCAAGGACTCATTAGCGGATGAAGCCGCAGATGTGGCCGCCCGATTTGCCGTACCCGATTCAGAGCTGTTATCCGATTCGGATGTGGCCATTTCGATACCTAATAGATTTACCTCTAAAGAGGTTTGCTCATTGACAGAATCTTTGGAACAGGAATACAATAGTACCGCAAGTAGCAGCAGGAGGCCGTATGGTTTGAGAATCATGGTTGTAATTTCTTGAAGTAATTAACTTACCAGTAGATTTCGCGCTCGTCAGCGACATTTGATTCCCAGAGATGGTCGACATCTTGATTCGGAGATTGCACAACAACTTGTGCTGATCCTGATGCAATGCTATTTTCTAATTCTACAATAAAAACATTTAGGGTTGGCGCGACATAAGTGCGACGTATTTTTGTGCTCATTTTCTTCTTTGTTATTATATGAATACATACACACATGCGTGTGTTATTTTCTATAGGTCGCAACAAATGTAGTACAATCTTAAATGTTTAAACATAAATTTTCCCATGCAATTTTCTTTTGTAGCTAGCCGCCTACAAACAAAAAAACCCTCCAAGATTGTCTTGGAGGGCGGAAATTTTCTCATCGCGTGTTACGCTTCTTCTGACGCGATTTCTTCGTCAACTAGTATACGTCCACAGTGTTCGCACACTAAAATCTTTTTTCGCTGTCTGATCTCCGACTGCATCTGAGCAGGGATCTTATTGTGACAACCAGAACAGCTGTCGCGTTCGATGGAAACAATCGCTAGTCCATTACGGAAAGATTTGCGTAATTTGTTCGAAACCTTCAATAAGCGCTCTTCGATGTTACCTTCAGAGGCCTGAGCTTCTTTTAATAAAGAATCTTCTTCTTTTTGTGTTTCCGAAGTGATGTTATCCAATTCCTGTTTTTTCAATTCCAACTCACCTTTACTGTAGTTAAGATTTCCTTCAGTAGTCTCGTACAGTTCTGTTTTATTGGTGATCTCAAATTCAGACTCGCGAATACGCTTCTCACATACCTGGATCTCTAAGCCTTGCAACTCGATCTCTTTTGTTATGGCATCGTATTCTCTGTTATTTTTTACTTCGTTTAGTTGAGTTTCGTATTTTTTGATAGCCGCCTGTGCGTCTTTAATCATGTTTTTACGGGAGACGATGGAATCTTCCAACTCGTCTAACTCGCTGCGAATCTTCTCACTACGAGTTTCCAATCCTGCAATCTCGTCTTCTAGATCAGCCACCTCAATAGGCAGTTCTCCCCTTACCTGGCGAATTTTGTCAACTTTGGTATGGATCGATTGCCATGCCCATAAAGCTTTTAGTTTTTGTTCTACAGTTTGTTCCATTAAATAAAGTACTTTATCGGATTTGTCTCTGTTTCAGTCAACAGGACAGCAAAGTTAGCAAATTTTTTCTGAATTAGTTCCAACAATAATTCTTGCGTAAATTGTTCACTTTCATAGTGTCCCACATCCGCAATAACGATTTTATGCTCCGCGTCGAAAAACTCATGATACTTATAATCCGACGTGATAAAAATATCTGCACCAGAGCGTTTAGCATCTTGTAATAAAAATCCTCCTGCACCGCCACAGACAGCGACACGACTAATTGGGCGATCGAGTAATTCGGTATGTCGAATAACAGAAAGCTGTAATGATTCTTTCAAAAAACTTAAAAATTCCTTGGCAGGCATGGCTTCCGGCAGGTTGCCGATAGCTCCAGAGCCGACCTGTGGTATTGCATTTTCTAGGGTTATGATATCATAAGCTACTTCCTCGTAGGGGTGTGCTGAAAACATAGCAACAAGCACCTGGCGCTCGACATGTGCTGGGTATATCACCTCGATCTTCGTTTCCTCTACGCGCTCCTGTGTGCCGTGGGTTCCGATCGTAGGGTTGGATGCTTCCAACGGACGAAACGTGCCGTATCCCGCCGTGTTGTAGCTACACTGGTCATATTCACCTACCTGACCGGCTCCGCCGGTAAAAAGTGCTTCACGTACCTCCTCAACGTGGGTACGAGGGACATATACTGCCAACTTTTTGAGTAATTTTTTTTTGGGGGATAATATGGATATGGATTCTAGCTGTAGCTTCTCCGCAATTTTTGAATTTACACCTCCCAATACATTATCTAGGTTGGTGTGTATTGCATACAATGCGATACCGCTCTTTATTGCTTTGATCACGGTGCGCTCGACGTAATTCTGTCCTGAAAATCTTTTTAATCCTTTGAAGACAATAGGGTGGTGGGAAATGATAATATCACATCCTTCTGCAATGGCCTCATCCACTACCGCTTCTGTACAATCCAGAGAGATCAGGGCGCGATGTATTTCATCATTTGGATTGCCTACAATCAATCCAGCATTATCATAAGATTCTTGGTAGCTTAACGGAGCAATTTTTTCCAGATAGTCAGTTAATTCTCTAATCTTCATTGGGCGTTTGATTTTTCTTCCAGGCTTCGTGTTCCAGAATTAATGTTTTAAACTGCGTCATCTTATACCAGTAAGATATAAAATAAGTGATACACAAGATGAATGCCAGCAGGCGAATAAAGTCTGGAAAGAATGGAATATTATATATTAAAAAAGACCAAGCATAGCGATTGCCTATCTGCAATGTAGGCATATCTTCTACTGCGACCTTTCGGTCAAAAAACTCGTTGTTCAAGGAGTAAGCCAAACGCTTAGCTACCTCAAAATTCCAAAAAATATTAAATAATGGTACTGCTAGGAACCAGGCTTGATTGGGCAATATAATTTGGTTTTCTGGCTTAATTAGTAACAATGTCTTGCGCACGTTGTAAGCAAATAGAACCCACACAATAAGTATGATGATTAAGACATATACCGTTAACTGCTGTATTTCTGCAATCAATTCTGGTGACAATTCAGACATGTGTGTTTCTTTAATATATATGTTGATCCCTTACTTCTCATCGTGCCGAGATCAACTCAGCTAAATCTACGGATATTATGAAGCAAAAAGGAGGAATATCGCGGGTTTTTTATGAAGATCAATGCCTTCCAAAGTTTTCCATCGAGCGATCGGCTGAGATATGATGTGTTCATCCGTGCCGGTTAAATTCCAAGCAATGCACAGTCGGGTATTCTGCTGGCATGTGCGAAGCAACTCGCTTAGCAATTGTTCATTACGGAATGGTGTTTCTATAAAGATTTGAGTGCTATTATCTCGGGCAGATATTGTTTCCAACTCCTTTATTTTACGACTTCGAGCTGCCTTATCGATAGGTAAGTAGCCATTGAAGTTGAATTGTTGGCCATTGAAACCAGAACCCATCAGCGCTAACAAGATAGAGCTCGGCCCCACCAAAGGACAAACTTGTATGCCTCTTTTATGTGCTTCGGCCACTACTAAAGCGCCAGGATCTGCTATTCCTGGGCATCCTGCATCAGACATCAGGCCAACATCTTTACCAGATATCAACCCTTTAAATAGTGCCGTATAGTCAACCTTTTCACGCGTGTGCTTGCCATAATCATGAATCAACAATTCACTTTGAGGGGTTTTCAATCCAGCTTGTTTCAAAAACCTACGAGCCGTTTTTTCATTTTCCACGATGTATTCATCGATAGATTGAATGATTTCCTGATGCAGTAGTGTGTATGAAGCCTTTTCTGCATCCTCCGCTAGAGGTACAGGTATAAGAAAGAGTTTTCCGTAAGCCATGGTGCAAACCTACTCATTTTGCATGGAATCCAATCCGATTGATTTTATCTTACCTACGCTCTTGTTAGTTTTATGGGGACTTCGGTAAGCAAAAAAGGATCTGGCCGGTAGGCCAGATCCTTTTTTAATATAGTGTTGCGAAGCTTATGCTTCTACATCAGCATAGGCTTCTATCGGAGGGCAAGAGCAGATCAAGGTACGGTCACCTTGCGACTCATTCACCCGGCCTACAGACGGCCAGAACTTATTATTTCGTAAATAGGCTAATGGATAAGCAGCTTGTTGACGGCTGTACGGGCGATCCCATGCATCATCAATCACGACTTGAGCGGTGTGCGGTGCATGCTTCAGTACGTTATTTTTAGCGCCAACTTCTCCGGATTCTACCAAAGCGATCTCTGCCCGTATAGCGATCAACGCATCACAGAAGCGATCCAGTTCTGCTTTAGACTCTGACTCGGTTGGCTCCACCATCAACGTACCCGCCACCGGGAATGATACAGTAGGTGCGTGGAAGCCATAGTCCATCAAACGCTTTGCAATGTCGGCTACTTCAACGCCCACGTTTTTAAAGCTACGGCAATCTAAGATCATTTCGTGCGCACAGCGACCATTAGCTCCGGCATACAATACAGGATAGTGACCCTCAAGACGCGCTTTGATATAATTGGCATTCAAAATTGCCGTTTTCGTTGCTGTAGTAAGTCCGTCGCCTCCCATCATCGCGATATATGCGTGTGGAATGACCAGAATGGAGGTAGAACCATAAGGCGCTGCCGATACCGCTGTAATACCTTCTTTACCAGATACCGGTACCACACGGTGATTAGGCAAGAATGGCACTAGGTGCTCGGCTACTCCGATTGGGCCCATACCAGGGCCACCGCCACCATGAGGAATACAGAACGTTTTGTGCAAGTTTAAGTGACACACATCTGCGCCGATAAATCCAGGGCTAGTTAGCCCTACTTGTGCATTCATGTTAGCGCCATCCATGTAAACCTGGCCGCCATGTTCATGGATCGTTTGGCAAATTTCTATAATCGGCTCTTCAAACACGCCATGTGTAGACGGGTAGGTAACCATCAAAGAGTGTAAGTGCTCGCTATGTTCTGCGGCTTTCGCTTTCAAGTCGGCTACATCAATATTGCCTAATTCGTCGCATTTTACAACGACCACTTTTAAGCCCGCCATGGAAGCAGACGCTGGATTCGTTCCGTGTGCAGAAGCTGGAATCAAACAGATATTGCGATGTGCCTGTCCTTTGCTTTCCAAATAGGCTTGAATCACCATCAAACCAGCATACTCGCCCTGCGCGCCAGAGTTAGGCTGAAACGACATTTTGGCAAAGCCAGTAATCTCTGCCAACCATTGGTTCAACTCGTCTAATAATTGCATGTAGCCAGATGTCTGATCGACTGGTGCGAAAGGGTGCAGGCTGCCAAAGCGAGCCCAAGTAACTGGAACCATTTCAGAAGTGGCATTCAGCTTCATAGTACATGATCCTAATGGAATCATGGAATGACATAAAGAAAGATCTTTTGCTTCTAATGATTTGATGTACCGAAGCATTTCACTTTCTGAGTGGTAGCTGTTGAAAACGGGATGTGTCAAGTAGTCAGACTTGCGGATTAAATCGGCTGGTATAACCTGCTCCAGTTGTTCTGCGATCGCGTCTACATCTACATCATTTGCATTTTTTCCTATTATTCTGGCAAAAACCTTAACGATGGTCTTGATGTCTTCGAATGTGGTCGTTTCGTCGATGGATATACTAACAACCCCGTCTTGGTAGAAGAAGTTGAGACTATTGTCTAATGCTTCACCTTTTAACGAGCTTGCCTGCTCACCTAATTCGAAACGAAGGGTGTCAAAATAGTTGTTGTTCAGCTGTTTGTAACCAAGCGTTTGGATTGCCTGGTCGGCAAGGCGCGTAAGATCGTGGATTCTTGAGGCAATGTCTCTAATGCCTTGAGGGCCATGATATACCGCATAGAAGGAAGCCATAATAGCCAATAGCGCCTGCGCAGTACAGATATTGGAAGAAGCTTTATCGCGGCGAATGTGTTGTTCGCGGGTCTGTAGTGCCATGCGAAGCGCATAATTTCCCGATGAGTCAGAAGTTACGCCGATAATTCTTCCTGGAATTAGTCGTTTAAAGGCATCCTTGGTCGCAAAATAGGCAGCGTGCGGGCCACCAAATCCCATAGGTACACCAAAACGTTGGCTATTTCCTACCACCACATCTGCACCCCATTCACCCGGAGGCGTAAGCAGTGCTAGTGACATCAAGTCTGCCGCTACGGCGGTGGTAATGCCTTTTGCGCTGGCAGCACTAACTAGCTCACGATAGTCGGCCACGGAACCACTCGCGGAAGGGTATTGTAAAAATAGCGCGAATACATCTTCGGTAAGATCACTTTCAGAAAGATCTGCCGTTCTTATTTCCACACCAAAAGGTATAGCACGGGTGTGCAATACGTCCAATGTTTGTGGGAAAATGTCTGAACTTACCAGGAAAGTACGGGCATCTTTGTTTTTACGGGCATTAAACAACATAAACATCGCTTCTGCAGCCGCAGTTGCTTCATCTAATAAAGAAGCATTCACAATTTCCAGACCGGTCAAGTCA
Organism: Sphingobacterium sp. lm-10; assembly: GCF_023554555.1. Taxonomy (NCBI): domain Bacteria; kingdom Pseudomonadati; phylum Bacteroidota; class Sphingobacteriia; order Sphingobacteriales; family Sphingobacteriaceae; genus Sphingobacterium; species Sphingobacterium sp. lm-10. Next base: position 159,224 of record NZ_JAMJWC010000002.1, on the reverse strand, counting down.
GACACCATTGTTTGGAAGTTCAACAAGGCTTGTAAACGTCCTTGAGAAATTTCGGCTTGGTAAGGCGTGTACTGCGTATACCATCCTGGATTCTCAAAAACATTACGCTGGATGACTCCCGGCAGCACGACATTGTAATAACCTTGTCCGATATAAGATTTAAAAACCTTGTTCTTCTCGGCAATCTGGTTTACACGCTCTAGGTAAGCGACCTCACTTAATGCCGCTGGCAAACGCATTTCTTTTCTCCGAATAGGCGCCGGAACGGTTTGTTCGACAAGTTCGTCTAATGACGACAAGCCCAGAAAGTCTAACATATCGTCAACCTCAGTGGCCCGCGGCCCATTATGACGATCTTCAAATTTTTCGCTGTAAAATATGTTGCTCATTGTTGCCCTTAACTTTTTCATTTGCATTGTTCTAGCATCTATTTTACCAGCTCGTGGCGCGATGCTAATTCCTGAACCTTTGAAGGGGCAAAATTACGATTTTTATCGGCTAAAAAAGAGCGTAGCGACTCATTTATTGTAGCAAGTGAAATGATGTACACATGGCATAGGTAAAACGCTGTTGCAACATCATTTGCATGAGATCGACGACGTTTTTTCAAAAGCAAGAATCAATCTCAAAAAATTTACAGAGAATTGAGAAACGTAATAAATTCTTGTCGCCCTTTATTGTCTGTGTTTAGAGCAATAGTATGCTCAATACGATTTGATCCATTTCTTAAGGTAATCATATAGTCTGCTCCATCGACACATCGCCAACATTCTTCAATAGGATTACGGTGCAGATCCAAGATCTCGACAAAACGGGTTAGTTCTTTGAAGACAGCTGCATCAGTCTCTCGCCTTGTCTCTGCTTGCTGAGGTACACATGAATTTTGCGGTACTGACTTACGGGTAAATCTGCGATCAATCTTTACAACTTTAACACCTCCGCACGAACCACCAATTAGAACAATCTCTGCTTCTAAGCCTTCAGGGTCACGAAGCCAATCGCCTTTGGAACACGACAGGATCAGGATGCTGCATAATACAAGCAAAATAAGCGGATTTTTTGTCATAGTTTAAAATAATTAATGATTAGGTATTTATAAAACGACATGGAAAGAAATGTGCTACTGCTAGGCTCAAAATTATTGCTTAAATTTATAGCATAATGTAATCTAGTTTTTGTCTATGCTGAAGCTTTCTGTACGAAACGAAACAAATAAATTGCGCGCCGTTATTTTGGGTAGAGCAGATTCCAATGGTCCGACGCCAACAGAATCGGAAGCTTATGACCCCAAATCATTAGAGCACATCCGCATGGGTACTTATCCTGCGGAGGCAGATATGGTCAAAGAATTGGAGGCTTTTCAGCATGTGCTAGAAAAACATGGTGTGGAAGTTTTACGGCCGCACCGTGTCGAAAACATGAACCAGATCTTCACCAGAGACATAGGATTTGTAGTAGATGATGTTTTTATTAAGGCCAACATATTGCCTGATCGCGCCGATGAGTGGGCAGCTATTCAAGGAATCGTGAATCAGGTAGACCGTCAGAAACTGGTCTTTCCGCCGGAAGAGGTACACATTGAGGGCGGAGACGTACTAGTTTGGCACGATCATATTCTGATTGGAACATATACCGGCGCAGATTACAGCGAATACAATACGGCACGTACCAATGCGGCCGCCATTTTGTTTATGCAAGAATTATTTCCTCATAAAAAGGTTAAAGGGTTTGATTTGATCAAGTCAATGACCGATGCTCGGGCTAACGCCCTGCATCTGGATTGCTGCTTTCAGCCAGTAGGTAACGATAAAGCTATTGTTTACGAAGGCGGGTTTCGCAATCCAGCAGAATACCAATATCTGGTGGATCTATTTGGTATAGAAAACCTTTTCCAGATCACGGCAGAGGAAATGTATGAGATGTTTTCGAATGTATTCTCCATATCTCCTGAGGTGGTCGTGTCCGAAAGACAATTTACCCGATTAAACCATTGGTTACGAGAACAGGGACTGCATGTGGAAGAAATTCCTTATCACGAAATTGGTAAGCAAGAGGGCCTGCTTCGCTGTTCCACATTACCACTTTATCGCGATTAAGTATGAGACAGACTACAGACACAATTTTAATGGTGCGGCCATCCCAATTCCGTAAAAATGAGGACACGGCGGTCAATAATTTTTTTCAGACAGGAGAAGATACGGCAAATAATACGCAGGAGCTGGCTTTGGCAGAATTTAATACCATGGCTCAGCTATTGGAAAGCAAAGATGTACAAGTAATTGTGGTGGAAGACAGCGGACAATTTGATACGCCCGACAGCATCTTTCCCAATAATGTTATTTCCTTTCATGGGACTAAAGCGGTCCTTTATCCGATGTATGCGGAAAACCGCAGGCTTGAACGAAACCTCAATGTGCTAGGAGCGCTACAAAAGGCTGGTTTTTCCTACGATCAAATAATAGACTATTCGATCTACGAAGACCAGCACCAATATTTGGAAAGCACTGGAGTATTGATTTTAGATCGCATCAATGCCACCGTATACTGCTCGTTATCGCCACGCGCAAATCCAATTTTGGTGCAACGATTTTGTGAAGACCTTCATTACCAGGCGGTGGTATTTGAAGCATTTCAACAAGTAGATGGTGACTCTTTGCCTATTTACCATACCAACGTCATGATGTCATTGGGGACAACCTTTGCAGTAATTTGCATAGATTCTATAACAGACGAAGCACAACGCAAGGTGGTGCAACAGGCACTAAAGGATAGCGGGCGAGAGATCATTACCATTAGCGAAGAGCAAATGAACCATTTCTGCGGCAATATTTTAGAGTTACGTACAAAAACGGACGGCGACCCGCTTATCGTGATGAGTGAACAAGCGTATAAGCATTTCACCGATGAGCAGAAGAAAAAATTGGCTACTCACGGAGAGTTGGTGCAGACGCCATTGTATACTATTGAGAAATATGGAGGCGGAAGTGCGCGATGTATGATCGCAGAGATTTTCCACACATAGATCACATCGGTTTTTTATTTATTTTTGTTGGAAATGAACCGACTCATGCAGATCGAACAACTCTACCAACGCTATAAGCAATTCCCGCAAGTAAGTACCGATACGCGGCAGATCAGCCAAGATTCGATTTTCTTCGCATTGAAAGGCGAAAACTTCAACGGCAACGCGTTTGCCAAGCAGGCTTTGGCCAGTGGAGCAAAATATGTCGTTATTGATGAAGCAGCTTATCAGGAGAATGAAACAGACTATATCCTAGTAGAAGATGTGCTCACGACCCTGCAGTTGCTGTCAAAGCATCACCGACAGCAACTAAACATTCCAGTTATTGGGATCACCGGCACCAATGGTAAGACGACTACAAAAGAGCTTATCCACGCAGTGCTGACCGAAAAGTATCAGGTATTGGCTACCAAGGGTAACTTAAATAATCATATAGGCGTGCCACTGACACTTTTGAGCATAGGCACTGATATCGAAATCGCGATCATCGAGATGGGAGCTAATCATGTGGGAGAAATTGCTTTACTTTCCAGCTTAGCACAGCCTACCATGGGATTAATCACGAACGTGGGTAAGGCGCATTTGGAAGGTTTTGGCTCTTTTGAAGGAGTTAAGACTGCCAAAGGAGAGCTGTATACGTATCTGGCGGATCATCAGGCGGTCTTATTTATTCAGGCCGATAATACGCACCTGGTTGGAATGGCCAACGGCAAGCAGTTCAGCCAGATCATACGTTATGGCGCTTCTGAGGATTATGACGTAAGTGGAAAATTAGTGAAAGCAGACCCTTATCTACAGATCGAGTGGAATGTAAACCGAGGCCCTTACCAACCCGTATCGACTCATTTAACGGGCTCTTATAACACAGAGAATATCCTTGCGGCTGTCGCCATTGGGCTTAGCCTAGGTCTTTCTGCGGATCAAATCAAGAAAGGAATAGAAAAATACACACCACAGAATAATCGCTCTCAGGTAAGTAAGACTACGCGTAATACGGTTATTGCAGATTTTTACAATGCAAATGCAAGCAGTATGGCGGCCGCATTGACCAATATGGAAATCGTATCTGCCGATAAAAAAGTAGTTATTCTGGGCGATATGTTTGAAATGGGGGAGGAAAGTGCTAGCGAGCATCGTACGGTGATCCGCCAAGCCGAAACAATCCCAGCAGATTTGCGGATTTTTGTAGGAAGAGCCTTTTATCAGCAGGACAATGGTCAAGACCATTTCTTCGCTACAACGGATGAAGCCGCGGAGTTTTTGAAAGAAAAGCAACTAACAGGATGCTTTATCTTGTTGAAAGGTTCAAGAGGAATGGCTTTTGAAAAGTTGATGGAGACGCTTTAGGCGCTTGATGTCGCTCCGAGCATTTTGAGAACCCTATTCTTCTGGAACGTGGAGGTCTAATTCTTTTTCTTTATTGATCAGCGCAGCAATGCTCGTATCGTTCAAAATCTGTAACATGGCATTACGTACATCGGTAAATGTATCGCGAATACCACATACGCGCTCTTCCATACATTCGTCGCAGGAGCGATAAAAGTTAAGACTAACGCAGGGGAGCAAGGCAATAGGTCCATCAATAAGACGCATGACCTGGGATAAGTAAATATCTTCTGGAGCTTTATTTAAGCTGTAGCCGCCGCCAGCGCCTTTTTTCGAATACAACATACCGGCATTACGCATCTCCAGCAAGATCTGCTCTAGGAATTTTTTAGGAATACGCTCCTCATCTGCGATCTTGACGATTTGCATTGGATCTTTTCCATAATTTCTTCCCAAAAGCATGAGTGCCTTAATAGCGTATTTTGTTTTCTTCGATAGCATAGCAGCACAGATAATCTATAGTATGACCAAAATTACGAAAAAATATCCGTTTGTGTTATGTTTCCCGCTTACGCCTTCGGCAAATGATCCCGTAGAAACTGTCCTGTGTGCGATTTCTTGCAGCTAATCAGTTGTTCGGGTGTGCCGGTAAAAACAAGTTCGCCACCTAGCTGCCCACCTTCCGGACCAATGTCTATAACCCAGTCAGCAGATTTGATCATGTCCATATTGTGCTCAATCACTAAAATACTATTGCCCAATGCGATCAATGCATCGAAAGACTTGAGCAGTTTTTGGATATCATGAAAGTGCAGGCCTGTGGTAGGCTCATCGAAGATAAATAAGGTTTTCTTGCTATTATTGCCTTTGATAAGAAAGGATGCTAGCTTAATCCGTTGTGCCTCTCCACCAGAGAGCGTGCTGGAAGACTGACCCAGTTTCACATAACCCAAGCCCACATCTTGTAACGGTTGCAATTTGGCGATCACTTTGGGTTGATCAACAAAAAATACCAGTGCTTCATCTACACTAAGATCCAACACCTCAGATACGTCCTTTTCTTGGTAGCGTACATCCAGCACATGTTGCTTAAAGCGTTTTCCTCCGCAAGCCTCACATGGCAAGACAATATCGGCAATAAATTGCATCTCAATCTTTACCTCCCCATCTCCCTGGCAGACATCACAACGACCACCTTCTACGTTGAAGGAGAAAGCCGCCGGCTTTAATCCCGCAGCTTTAGCTGCCGGAAGGCCAGCGTATAAAGCACGAACCTCGTCCCATGCTTTTACATAAGTAACCGGGTTAGAGCGCGATGATCGGCCTATTGGATTTTGATCTACCATCTCCACTTGCTCGATGCGTTCGGTGTCGCCCTCAATTCCATCAAATAAGCCCGTCTGATCTCCAGTATAATTTCCTAATTTTTTTTGTAGGGCAGGGTAGAGGATTCGTTTCACCAAGGAGGTTTTTCCAGACCCAGATACACCCGTTACCACCGTAAATACATTTAATGGAAACTCTACATCAATCCCTTGCAGATTATTTTCTCGTGCACCCAGGATGCGGATCGAGTCATTCCATTTACGCCTTGAGGCGGGCACAGGAATCGTTACGTTTCCGCTAAGATATTGTCCAGTCAAGCTTGTCTTGTCGCGTAGAATTTCTTCGTAATTTCCGGCAAATACCAATTCTCCACCATTTATTCCGGCTTCTGGACCAATATCAATCAGGTAATCGGCCGCTTCCATCATTTCTTGCTCATGTTCTACTACAATCACCGTATTGCCTACGTCGCGCAGCGACTTCAAAACGCTGATCAGCCGTTGGGTATCACGAGGGTGCAAGCCAATGCTTGGCTCGTCCAGCACATAGATGGAGCCTACCAGAGAACTTCCTAGTGATGTTGCTAGGTTGATACGCTGAGATTCCCCTCCGGACAAGCTATTACTCAATCTATTCAACGTTAAGTAGCGCAAGCCAACATCACATAAAAATTGGATGCGGTTGCTGATCTCTTCCAGCAGGCGTTTAGCTATCTTTTGCTCTTGCTCCGATAGGGAAAGCTGCTCGAAGAAGCGCAACGCTTCATCAATAGGTAATAGGACAATATCCGTAATGGACTTGTCGGCGATTTTCACATAGGTTGCGTCCTTACGGAGGCGTGAGCCATGGCATTCTGGGCAATCCGTCTTTCCGCGATAGCGAGACAGCATAACACGATATTGAATTTTGTAGGTTTGTTCTTCCAACTCTTTAAAGAAGTCATTCAGGCCACGGAAATATTTATTTCCGGTCCAAAGCACATCACGTTGTGCTTTCGTCAAGTCGCTGTAAGAGCGATGGATAGGGAAGTCGAACTTTAAAGCCGTTTTCACTAGAGCATCTAGCCATACACTCATCTTTTCACCGCGCCATGGCGCGATAGCACCATCGTATACCGATTTACTTTTGTCTGGCACGACCAGATCTGGATCTATGCCAATCACCTTACCATAACCCTCACAACGCTTGCAGGCGCCGTATGGATTATTGAAGCTAAAGAAGTTGGGAGAAGGCTCTTCAAAAGTAATACCATCCAGTTCGAATTTGTCGGAATAGGTTTGGCGTGTACCATCGATATCTACGATACAATAGCCTTTTCCTTCAAAAAAAGCGGTTTGTATCGAATCTGCCATCCTGTTCACCGTATCTTCTTCGCCGTCCCAGCGAATCCGGTCGATGACAATTTCAACATCTTGCGCTCCAAAAGCAGCATTGCGTATACTACTATCTTCCAGTAAAGTTTCTATCTTACGCATTTCCTCTTTGTAATAGACGCGTACAAAACCTTTTTGCAATAACACAGATAGTTCTTCTTTCAACTTCCTACCGTTTAAAGGAATCAGCGGACAGAAAATAGTGAAGGTGCTATCATTGGGGCGACTGGTAAGATCAGAAACAATGGATGTAACCGAATCTTTTGTCACTTCCTGCCCAGACACCGGAGAGAAAGTTCGTCCGATACGGGCAAATAATAACTTCAGGTAGTCGTAGATTTCTGTCGAAGTGCCTACCGTGGATCGTGGATTGCTGGTGATTACTTTTTGCTCGATGGCTATCGCTGGCGCAATGCCTTTTATATAGTCTACCTCCGGCTTATTCATCCTCCCCATAAATTGTCTGGCGTAGGAGGAAAGGCTTTCTACATAACGCCTTTGCCCGTCAGCGTACAACGTATCAAAAGCTAAGGAAGATTTGCCAGAGCCAGACATTCCGGTAATGACGACCAGCTTATTTTTGGGAATATCGACATCAATATTTTTTAAGTTATTGACTCGGGCTCCCTTTATTAATATGTGTGATTGCGCGTCGTGCGTAGACTTCTTTTGCATAGATCGCAAAATTACACAAAAACTAAGTAATATCCGCTAGTCAGGCATCGCTGCTTTCTGCGGAATCATCGGCCAATTTAGCGAGCAGTTGCTGTACTTCTGCCTCGGTACTAGTGAGTTTCGCTTTGCAAATAACAAGAAGTTCGGAAGCACGCTTAATCTTTTCAGAGAGGCGATCTATATCTATGTCGCCCGACTCCATATCCGACACAATCTGTTGCAATTCTGCAAAGGCATCTTCGTAGGTATATTTATTTTCCATGCTTAATTTCTTTTATGGTACTCGTGAAATGCCCGTCCAGCACTTCTGTCTGGATCACATCGCCCACGTGTAAAGCTTCGGTGCTCTGTATGGCTTTGCCATTGATTCGGGTGATGCTGAAGCCACGACGTAGCAAGTGCTTCGGATCAGATAGTTGGATCAATTGGCTCAAGTGTTGCAAAGCCGTATGTTGTACCCGGATTGCTTGTCTGCTCGAACGATCTAGTCTTTGTGTGACATCTTGTAATAGCAGAAGGTGTTTCTGTAAACGCTGCTGACTCTGCCAGCTTAGCGCCTGGGAAATTTGTTTAAGTGCTTGTTTTTCGTGATCAAAACGGCGCTGCCCACTATCTATCATGCGCTCAAGCAAGCGGTCAAGTGGGATTGCAAAGTCGTGAAATCGCTGTAGCAGGAAGTCGGCAAGCTCACTAGGGGTAATGGCATTTTTATAAGAAACTAATTCGGAAACCGTTTCATTGGTAGAATGCCCGATCCCGGTAAGCACCGGCAGCGGAAAAATGCAAATCGCTTTGGCCAGTTGATAGTTATTATAGCTCGAAAGACCCACCTCGCCACCTCCGCCACGAATAATGGCCACCGCATCATAGGCATCTGCCCGTTCTGCAATGTTGGCCAGCTGTCCAATGATAGATGGAATCGATCTATCGCCCTGCAATAATGCAGGGAATAAGGTCATTTCCAATCGGTAACCCCAAGGATTCTGTGTGATAATTTTATTAAAATCCGACAAGCCTTTGCTTGTTTCTACCGATATGATAGCCAGTCGTTTAGGTAGTCTGGCCAGTCGTAATTGCTTATTGAGCTGAAATACGCCTTCTGCTTGCAAACGCCGTAAGCTTTCTTTCTTTTCTTTCTCCAACTCGCCTAATACGAAGGCCGGGTCAATATCTACTATACGCAGGCTAAGGCCATAGAGTGGGTCATAGGAAATGCCCGCTTGAAACAAGATGGTAATGCCATCGCGTAGTGGCTCCTGCAATAACTCTATAAATTGTTGATTGATTCGGGTATAATCTGCTTTCCATAAGATGGAACGTGTCTCGGCCACGACTTTACCGTCTTTCTTCTCTACTAACTCCGGGAAGCAATGGCCTGAATGAGCGTAATGATTTAGTTTATTCATTTCGGCCTTTACCCAATACAAGCTTTGGTAGCGATCGCTAATAGTCTTCTGAATACTTCGGGAAACCTCGAGTAGGGAAAAAACAGTTTTATGATCGATCGATTCAGGCATGTATCCAAACATAGAGAAAAATGCTTTGATATGCAATGGAGTAAAAGAATCACATTATTCCTATCTTGTTTACGGAATCAACAACTATGGATACAATGAAAAGCAGCAAACTACACCTTACGACATTTCGGCAATTATCTGCCCTTGCTTTGTTTTTGTGGATAGTTTTTGGGTCAAGTACTGTGTTTGCTACGGAGCATCCAGTCACCAATCGGACGGAGTTGTTGGCAGATCAGAAGCGTTTTCTTCCGATCGGGGATCTAGCAAAACAAGCTATTGTGCTCATCACACCATCCACAAAGAAATATGACGCTTTTATTCAGCAAGCTTCCCGATATGCACCGATGAGTTCCTATTCCTTTTCTGATCTTGGATCTGCGATGGCTACCTCCCAAGTGATTCTGGTGGTCGCGGCACGAAAAGAATTGCGAAGTGATGTGCTATCCAAATTACGAACTTATGCTGCTAAAGGGAAGGCGATTATATTTTGCGAGATAGGAGGGAACAGCTATAACCTGCCCATAGGGTTAACCGCAGATATGATTCATCTGCGTAATCCAGAAAACACATTATCCGGTCAGCGAGCCTTGGCCATGTCTGTTTTTGGCGGTCTTCCAATTACTTCAGGAATGAATAAACGGGTGCAGATACGATTACGCTATGATGATGGCGGCGCAGACCTACCCGGATTAAACCTGGTGAAGATGACCCGAAAGATCGATGCCATCGCAGAAGAAGCCATGAAAGAACAAGCTGCGCCTGGCATGGTTGTCATGGTCGTCAAGAATGGTGCTGTCCTACTGGAAAAGGCATACGGATATCATACGTATGCCAAAGCCGAACGTACGATGCTTAGTGATATTTTTGATTTGGCATCGGTTTCAAAAATCGCGGCTACGACACCATTAATCATGCACTTATATGAAACAAAACAAGTGCAATTAGATAGCACGTTGGGATTTTATCTTCCGGCAGCACGTGGTACGAACAAAGCTAAAACCAGCTTGCGTACTATTCTGTTGCACGAAGGCGGTTTTGAACCCTATATCCCTTTTTATCGCGATCTCAAACCAGGAGATTTGCAACGTCAGGCTTCATCCACACATGGCATACAGCTTGCAGACCACGCTTTTCTTCGTAATAACTATTATGAGCAGGTGATGTGGCCGAGGATGTTGGCTTCGCCGATAAAGGATGCAGGCAAATACGTCTATTCGGATATCAGTATGTATGCCATGAAGGAAGTCGCCGAACAAGTTACCCATGAGGGGATTGAACAGTATCTACAGGATTGGCTGTATCGTCGGATTGGTATGCAGACGACAGGATACAATCCTAGAAAACGTTTTCCAAAGAATCGATTAGTTCCTACAGAAAATGATACCACGTTCCGAAAAGAATTACTGCAAGGTTATGTCCATGATCAAGGGGCGGCGATGGCGAAAGGTGTAGCTGGGCATGCGGGGTTGTTCGCATCGGCCAACGATTTGGCCATTTACGGACAGATGCTCTTAAACAGGGGTACTTATGGAGGGGTGCGGTATTTTCAACCGACAACAGTTGACCTGTTTACTTCTCGGCAATCGCTCAGCAGCCGTCGTGGATTAGGGTTCGACCGCTATGATATGGATGCCAGCAAAGCCTACCCCTCGCGATTTGCCAACGAATCGGTATTTGGGCATACAGGCTTCACGGGTACTTGTTTATGGGTCGACCCAAAGCATCAGCTGGTTTATATATTTCTGTCGAACAGGGTATATCCCGATGTGTCTGACAAATTGTACGACTTAAATATTCGTAGCCGCATACAAGATGCGGTATATGAGACGATCAATGAAGCTAAATAGTGTCTTCCTCGTTATAAAATTCAATTAAGCTCTGCATATAAACATCGTTCCAACCATCCACAATATCGTCGTAGGCATCCTCTGGAATGTTAGCATGCTGCAATTCGAATGATGTGCCTTTCTTGTGTGGATGTAATTTGATGGTTACGACCGATTGCTCGTCTTGCTCACCGAAATACCATTCTTGTACAATCTTTTGAGCAGGGATTAATTCTAGAAACCGACCGGTGATCGCACCATCCCACATAGAAAATTCTCCATTCGGATGCGCGTCAATCGTTACAATATCTCCAGTCCACAGTCGGATCGTCGTTTCTGTGGTAAGTGCCAGATAGACCTCTTCCGGCGTAGCCGACAGCGTATAGTATTTCTTGAAATGCTTCATAGGCCAAAGATAGGTCAATATTTATGATTTGTGTTTTTTATCCTAACTTTGATGTATGAGTAACTTTCTGCCCAACGAGCTGATTAAACGGTTAAATGAAGAACCTGAATTTAACATGCAAGCTTTTCTACAAGTTCATGAAAATGAGCAGAAAATATCATCCATACGGATAAATCCAGCCAAGCTTCCTGATCCTGAATCGGTGTTAGCCATTTCGGAGCGTGTGCCATGGTGTGATCGTGGTTATTTTTTAGAGAAAAGGCCTGTGTATACATTGGATCCACTGTATCATGCCGGAGCTTACTATTCGCAGGAAGCGAGTTCGATGTTTTTAGCTTTTGCCACACAATCATTGCAATTGGATACAAAGCCACTCGTAGCATTGGATCTGTGTGCTGCACCAGGTGGCAAATCCACGCTCCTACAATCCTACCTGTCGGAGGATTCTTTGTTGGTTTCTAACGAAATTATTAAATCCCGAGCGAATATACTGGAAGAGAACAGCGTGAAATGGGGAGGGGTGAATGTGGTTGTTACGAATAATGACCCAGTGTCTTTCGGGCGTCTACCTGGTTTTTTTGATTTGCTGGTGGTGGATGCACCCTGTTCTGGCTCGGGAATGTTTCGAAAAGATCATGATGCGATCGATGAATGGTCGGAGGCGAATGTGAAGCTATGTGCCGATCGGCAACGCCGGATTCTGGCAGATACGATGACCAGCCTGAAGACGGGTGGTTATTTGTTTTATTCGACGTGCTCTTATTCAAGGGAAGAAAATGAGGAAGTCGTCAACTGGTTGATCGAAGAATTTGAACTAGCGCCAATACCGCTTGAGGTGCCGGAAGAATGGGGAATCATTGAAAGCCGAACAGATGGTGCGCCGGGTTATCGTTTTTACCCGCATGAAGTAAAAGGAGAAGGTTTTTTCTTTGCTGTTTTGCAAAAGAAAGGAGAGCAATCAACCTTCAGCAAGAAAAAGATTAAAACCGAAAAAAATCATGCCCCTAAAGATGAGCTGAGCAAATGGATCAATGACGAAGGGCTGTACGGATTTTTGCACCACGATCAATTACATGCCTTTCCCAAAAAGTTTGAAATAGAACTGGAGGCAATGCAGAAGGTCTTGTATCTCAAAAATGCGGGTACGCGATTAGGTAAATGGACTGGCCGTGAGCTGATCCCAGCACATGATCTGGCGCTAAGTTTGCGCGTTCGTAAGGACATTGCAGGTATAACGTTGGATCTCGACTTGGCACTGCAATTTCTTCGGAAGGAAAATCTGGATGCTTCAATCAACACTTCTGGTAAGACAGGATGGTTGTTAGTACGTTATCAAGGAATCAACCTCGGTTGGATTAAAGCATTGCCGAACCGAATCAACAATTATTATCCAAAAGAATTGCGTATTTCTAACTTATAGTGTATTTCGGTGCGCCAGAATGCGGTCGCAAATATCGGAAGCCACATCGTCTTTGCTTTTTAATTCATAACGATGTTCTTGACCATCTCTTTCGATGATAGTAATGTGGTTGGTGTCTGTAGAAAATCCGGCTCCAGCATCGTTGGTAGAATTCAAGACGATGAAATCCAAGTTCTTACGCGCCAATTTGCTTTTTGCGTTGGCCAATTCGTCGTTCGTCTCTAAAGCAAATCCTACCAAAGTTTGTTGAGCTGTTTTTTGCTGGCCCAAGGTTGCCAGTATGTCTGTCGTGCGGGTAAGCGATAGCGAAAGTACATCCTCTTTTTTCTTTATCTTTTGATCGGTGTATTCACTGGGTGTGTAGTCCGCAACGGCTGCACTCATCACTACGATTTCAGAGGATTCGAAATGATGCTGGCAAGCAGCTAACATCTCTGCTGCGGAGTGCACTTTGATGATATCTACACCTAGAGGAACAATTTCGTGGGATGGGCCTGAAATCAAGGTAACCGTGGCACCTAAATTTTGTAGTCGTCTTGCGATCGCGTATCCCATTTTACCGCTGGAGTGATTGCCGATGAACCGGACGGGGTCGATTGCTTCGTAGGTTGGTCCCGCAGTCACTAACGCATTGACATGTAGTAAAGGCTGCTGCTTGGAATCATTTCTAGACTGTTGCTGTAAGAAAGAAATAATATCTTCTGGTTCGGCTAACCTTCCTTCACCAGAAAGACCACTTGCTAATTCGCCATTTCCTGGTGGAATGATCTGGTTGCCATAAGATTGTAGAAGCGCTATATTGCGTTTAGTAGCCGGGTGTTTCCACATATCCAAATCCATGGCGGGAGCGATGTAGACGGGGCATTTCGCGGAAAGATATACAGCCGTGAGTAGGTTGTCGCATAATCCGTTAGCCATTTTAGCTAGCGTGTTTGCCGACGCGGGAGCAATTAGGAGCAAATCAGCATCAAGACCGATCTGAATATGGTTACTCCATTCTCCGGTTTTCGGATCAAAATAATCTACAGAAACAGGTTGCTTGGATAAGGTGGCCAAGGTGAGCGGAGTGATGAACTCCGTGGCATCGGGGGTCATGATCACACGTACAGAAGCTCCTTCGTGGATCAGTAATCGAACAATCAGGGCAGATTTGTATGCGGCAATACTGCCGCATACTCCCAAAACAATATGCTTGCCCTGCAAAGACATGTTAAATTTATTCTTGCTCTTTAGCAGGGTTTCTGAAATACACTTTGTCGTGCAAAAAGTCGTCCACAGCTACTAAACTAGGCTTAGGAAGGCGTTCGTAGTGTTTAGAGATCTCGATTTGCTCTCTGTTTTCAAAGACTTCCTCTAGGTTGTCGCTGCTAGTCGCAAATTCAGCTAGCTTGCCGCTCAACTCTTCTTTAATGTCTACTGCAATCTGATTCGCGCGTTTGCTCATCACGACGATAGACTCATAAATGTTGTCAGTACCGGTATCCAAGTCGCGTAAATCACGCGTAACGGTAGTATTAGGGACAGTTGATGGGTTATGACTCATAGTTTGATAATAGTTTCGTGTTGTAGTTATTTTATTGTGCTTCGTTGGTAGCGGCGGCCGCCGGACCATTCGCGATACCCAGCTCTTCTTCGTGCTGTTTCCTAGCTTGATTCATCTGATCTGTTTGCTTTACAGCCAATACGATTTTTCGTTCTGCACTGCGTCGTAAGACCTCGAGCTCTTTGGTGTATTTACTTTCTGGATAATTTTGAATGAAGCTCTGATAATAGTCAATCGCTTCATTAAAGCGCTCTTCTTGACGAAAGAAAGCACTATGTTCGGCAAACATGTATTGCGAACGAACGATTAGATAATCTGCTTCTTCTGCATATTTCGTGTCAGGGTACTGCCTAAGCATACTTTCGAAAGCAATGACGGCTGCTCTGAAATCTGCCGGCTGGGCCATATTATAATAAAGCTTCGCATTATCGAACGCCTTTTTCTCGAGTTTGTTGCGTAGATTCTGAATAAGCTCAGAGGCCTCCTCCCCACGTTCAGATTCGGGGTAAAGATTTACAAATAACTGCAGCTCATCAATGGCTTTGTACGTATTCTCCTGATCCAAATTAGTTCGTGGTGAATCTACATAAAAACAATATGCTGACATAAAACGACATTCTTCTGCTCGCACACTGTTTGGGTAGTTTTGTGCAAATGTTTTAAAGTGGTAACGCGCGGAGATATAATCTTTCATCCGGTACGCGGTGTAAGCTGTATAGTAATTTAAATCTTCTGCTTCAGCGCTCGCACGGTATCGTGTTAGTAAGTCGGTAAAAAGAACCGATGCTTTAGAATACTTTCCAGCCTCGTAATACTTCACCGCCTCCAAATATTTCATTTGAATATTGTTACTGGCGCGCAACTTCTCAAAGCGACTTTTACAAGCGCCCATGCCAAATACCAACACTGTACTAAGACAAAAAAACCAAATACGTTTATGTGAAAACATTTTGCAAAGATACTTCAATTCGTACTAATTATCAATTTATTTTTCGAATCTAAGGTAATTTAATAAAATACACAAAGCATTTATGTATCACCTATTTAACATTCTTTAACTCTGTCAAAACTTTAGTCATTACAGTGTTTTATTAGAGATTGCACACGTAGCTGTTTAGATAAAATTGACTATCTTTATACCATAATTATAATAGTTTATAGTAGAATGACTTTACACGAGCGAGTTGAGCAGGCATTGGATACCATCAGACCTTATCTAGAAACAGATGGAGGTAATGTGAGTGTGGAAGAGATTACTGCGGATAATGTTGTGAAGCTGAAATTGTTGGGTGCTTGTGCTAATTGCGCAATGAGTATCATGACTTTTAAAGCAGGTTTGGAGCAAGCTATTAAAAAAGCAGTTCCCGAGATTGTTGCTGTTGAAGCAGTTAATTTAACCGATATGGACGACCCTAATGCGACCACACCTAATTAGTCATCGTAACCTATAGATCTGATTAACACATTTTAACAACGCTACCTGTGGTGATTGTTTATTTTTGTGCTTATGGCAAGAGGGATTCCATTTTTTATTTTTTGTATCTGTTTATTATTCAGTTCTATTGCGCAGGCGCAGAAGAGGGAGATTGTTCAGTTTTCTGGCGTGATCACGGCGACGGGTACAACAATAGAAGTGCCCTATGTTACCATCATTAATTCTAGTTTTGGGAATCAATTATTCATCGCCAATCATGAAGGTTATTTTACTTTTGTAGCTCATAAGGGTGATGTTATAGCTTTTACATCCATCGGATATAAGCCATTGACGGTAACTGTTCCTGATGTACCCGGCGACAAATACAGCTTAAATGTAGAGATGGAGAGTTTAGTAGAGGAGCTACCAATCGTAACGATTGGTCCGCCGCTTCCTTGGGCAAGTATTGAGGAATTTACGATGGCCTTTCTTGGTATGAATGCAGGTACGGATGAGTATTTGAATGCACGTCGTAATCTATCTCCTGAGGCATTGGCTGCGCTTTCCATGATATTGCCACGTAGCCCAGAAGAAATGCAGAGTTTCGACGGGAGGATGAATCATGTGCAGATGAATAATACGGGCATACGGCAGAATGCACTAACACCTTTTCTGAATCCATTCGCGTGGGGGCAGTTTATCAACCAAATTAAAAGCGGGGACTTTAGTAGAAAACGCTTGAGGTACTAGTTACTCTTCATGTATCCCAACTGACCCGAATCGTTTGATGCTCAGCTTTGACGCGGTATAAGAAATTAGTATGGAAGAAAGCATTACCGTAAAAAAGATCAGGGCAAAATCCATATAACGAACATCTACCGGGTATGCATCAAACAAAGTTTGTCCTCCAGTACGTACGAAGCCATATTTTGCTTGAAGCAGGCAAAAAGCGATTCCAAGTCCTATACCTATAACACTTCCTAATAGCGCAATAAGTATTCCTTCAAAAAAGAAAATGCGCTGAATAAGGCTGGCATCTGCTCCAAAACTTTTTAACACCTGGATATCCTTCTTTTTATCGATCACTAACATGGTCAGGGAGCCAATAATGTTAAATATGGCAATTACGCCGATAATGGTCACGATGAAAAATACAATCCATTTCTCCGAACTCACGGTTTTATAGAGTGTAGGGTTTTGTTGCTGCCGATCTTTCACCATAAAATCGTCACCTAATTCTTTTTGTATGGATCGCTGCACTTTATTTACTGCAGAAGGATCCTTGAGAAACAGCTCAATGGCTGAAACACGCGTAGGTTCGCTCAGCAAATCTTTTGCAAAACTCAGGGATGTTATTACCAGATCATCAAATCCGGGTTGAAATTTCATCACGCCTGTTGGCGTAATCCGCCTAACATTAATCTCATCCATCGGGTTGAGATTGCTACTCTGAGGATTGATGTTTTTCTTTGGAATATAGAGCGAGATTGCATTGTCAAACTCCTTGTAGGAAATCTGCAGATTGGTTTGTACTTGCGCACCTATGATGGCAAAGTTAGTACTATCTTCCTGAACCTTAAAATCGCCGAATAGCAACATGTCTTCCGTGGCCTGGGTATGTAAACTTTCCTGCTCTACTCCTTTTATTCGTCCTACAAATTGTTGGTTGCCGTATTGTACAAGTACTCGGTCTTCCAGAATTTCACTATATGATTTGAAGCTTGTATTAGCACGAAGATTTTGAAAGATTGGATCGTTGGCATCAAAGACCTTTCCGGTTGTAGGTTCTATTCGCAGATCTGGAGAGAAGACGCTATACTGCGACAATATGAACTGCTCCATACCATTATAGAAAGATAGCACGATCACCAACGCAGCGCTACTGACCAACACACCGACTACACTAATGGAGGAGATGATATTGATGGCATTTACTGATTTCTTTGAAAACAGGTATCGCTTGGCGAAGAATAAAGGCAACTTCATGATTAACCTTGGATGAACGGGTTACTGGTTTTTTCGAAACCAATTGTCGTACTTGGTCCGTGGCCAGGGTATACCGTGGTTTTTTCAGGCAAGGTGTAAATTCTTTCAGTAATACTTTGTAGTAGTTGTGTGTGATTTCCTCCCGGAAGATCTGTTCGCCCGATACTATTGCGGAATAAGACATCTCCTCCGATCAAAAAATTGTGTTTAGCAGAATAGAAGCACAAGTGAGCTGGTGAGTGGCCCGGAGCTAGAATCGCTTCCAATGTATCATCTCCAAACTTAATGATATCCTTGTCTAAAAGAAACTGTTCTGCAATCGGTGCGGCCTGATAATTAAAACCCATTTGTGGAGCGTAATTCTGCACCTCCATCAATACCGGGATTTCTCCTTCATGAAACTGTGCCAACAATCCAAAATTGTCGTACACACACTTGTTGCCCAACACATGATCCACGTGGCAATGCGTATTCAGTAACAGAACAGGATTTAATCCATTTTCCTTTATATAAGATTGAAAATGCTGCTCCTCGTGCGCGTTATGCATTCCTGGGTCTACAATAATACAGTCCTTCTGCTCATTGTATAGAACGTAGGTGTTTTCCTGATAAGGATTGTAGGTAAGGCACTCGATTGCGATCATCTTCAAAAATAGGAACTATTTTGCCTGTTGCCAAATCTCCCAATTTTTATCGGCTTGCAGTACAAGCATCTCAAAACCGTTTTTGGTTACAGCTCCTTTCAATCTCCCTTGCTTAAGAAACAACGTTTCTTCCGGATTATAGATCAAGTCGTAGAGATAGTGATCTTGCCCTATGCCATCATAAGGAATAGGCGGGCATACATCTACATCAGGGAAAGTGCCTAAAGGCGTACAATTGATAATTAAATGGGTGGCTGCAATTGCTTCTGTCGAAAGCTCCTCGTAACTAATGGCTGTTTCGGATTTTGATCTGCTGACCAGTTGGACGGAAACTCCAAGCTTTTTCAGCACATATAAAACAGCCTTAGCAGCGCCACCATTACCTAAAACCAGCGCTTTATTGTGTTTCTCAGGATTCCAATACCTTCGTAGCGATTTCTCAAACCCGTAGGCATCTGTGTTATACCCAACAAGTTTGGTTGCACCAGCAGGCAAGTGCTGTATCGTAATACAGTTCACCGCGCCAATTTCTCTTGCCTCATCCGATAACTCCTGTAAATAGGGCATAACAGCCTGTTTGTAAGGGATGGTGACATTGCAACCAACAAATGTAGTATTTCCATCGGTGAATAAGCTAGGGAACTCGATAATGCTGGGTATAGGATACAGGTCGTAATCAATTCCAACAATATTTTCTTTCTCCATCTTATCCATATAGTACTTTTTGGAGAAGGAGTGCCCCAAAGGATAGCCAATAAGGCCAAGCTTCTTCATATTAAACAGGATCTTATCCGGTGTATTTTTTTATTAATTCTAAAATAACCTGATTGCCTTCCAACTGCGGTAGGTATTCAAAGATTACATAAGCTTTATCCGGATCTTTTGTAAGTGCTATATCCAGGAAATTCAGTGCTTCATTCAGGTTGCCATTAGCGATAAGATAGGCAACAGTGCGATAATACAACAAAGCCTCATCTGGGTTGCACTTAATGCCTTCCGCCATAGATTCGATAGCGGCTTCTAATTTACCTTGCTCAAATAAGAGTGACGAATAATCCAGCCATGCTTCCGCGTCAGTAGGATTCAGTTCTACCACACGGGAGTAAGCGTATTCGGACTCTTCAATTTGGTGCAGTTTGTAGCGAGCGTCGGCAATAGCGAACCAAAAGTCCGGATTCTCTTCATCAATTTCTAAGGCTTTTTTGTAGTAGTAGAGCGATTCAAAGTACCGACCTTCGGAATCTAGTGTGACACCGATGCCAAACCAGGCATCTGCATGTAGCGTATCTAGCTTGACTGATTTCTCATAGTACTCCCGTGCTTTCGTCATTTTGTCGAGCTTCTCATAACACTCTCCGATAGCACAAAATGTTTCGGCACGCGGACTTTCAAATTCGAATGTATGCTTGAAAACCTCAATGGCTTCTCGATAACGCTCCATATTAATCAATGCGTTTCCCTTATCCAGATAAGCTGGAGAAAACTTCTCTTGGATCAGTATGGCGTAGTCGTAAGCATCAATAGCTTCTTCAAATTTTCCTAAATGATGAAATGCGTTGCCTAAATTGTACCAGGCTACGAACGAATAAGGATCACTATCAATGTATTTTTGGTAAAAGGATATGCTTTCTTCCAAGCGATCTAATCGATCATAACACTCCGCAATTGCGTAGAGCGCATCAGAATTTTCGTTGTTCAGACTTAAGGTCTTTTTGAAAAACTGAATAGCTTTGGTCAGGTCATTATTTGACTGATGCATCTGTCCAATTTGGAAATAGATATCATCCTTTGAATCACTCAATTCCAAAGCCCGATAAAAATTCGCTTCTGCGCTGTCTGAATCACCCAAAGAAGCAAAGACGGCTCCTTTAATTAGGTATATTTCTGATTCTGATGGCTCCAGAAGTTCCGCTTTCTCTAGTGCTTCCAAAGCCATAGAAAGCTGTTGCATACTTAGCAGCAGTTGTGCTTTACGAATAAAGAAATTTGTCTCGAATGGATGCTGGTTCAGCGCAAACTCTGCGACCTGCAAAGCTTTCACAGGATCATTTTTCCCGATGTAATATTCAATGATTCCTTCAAAGGCAATCGTGTCAAAGAAATACTGATCTTCGTTGCGAAGCATTTCCTCATACCGGTCCACTGAATGCTTCTGTTCTTCGGGCGATCCGAAGTCAAAATTTTCTTCCATAGTACAGTATCTCCTAATGGTTGACAAGGCAGCGTAAATCCACTGCGTTGAAATGAAGATAAACGTTTTCAGGCTGAAATTATCCTGATTGTTTTCCACATTTAGACATTAGACTGTAAACGAGCCTAATTGTTTAATGCGTCGAAATTACAGAAAACAGAAAAGCCGACTCATATGAGTCGGCTTTCTTATGTTGATAATTATACTTTCGTATGATTATTTTTTGATCTCAACACGACGGTTTTGAACGCGACCAGCTTCAGTATCGTTAGACGCTACTGGGTTTGATTCGCCTTTACCTTCAGCCGTTACTTTAGCAGCAGCAACACCAGCGTTAACTAGGTATTGACGAACTGCATTAGCACGATCTTTAGAAAGGTTCATGTTGTAAGACTCGTTACCTTCAGCAGAAGCATAACCATCTAATTGTACAGATCCGTTGTTATCACGTAACTCTTTCGCTAATCTATCAAGAGTAGAGTAAGATTCAGTTTTCAATACAGAGCTATCAAATTCGAATTGAATTGGAGCTGTGTAAGATCCTTGAGCTACATTGTTGATTACTTGTGGCTCTGGGAATTTGATTGGACATCCAGCACCATCTACTTGAGTTCCAGCAGGAGTGTTAGGACATTTGTCAAATTTATCAGATACACCGTCACCATCAGAGTCTTTGCTCAACATATCAACAGTACCTTCTAATGTAGATACGCGTTGTTTCAAAGCTTCAACTTCGTTTCTCAATGTGTTGTCTTTCAACTCATCGTAAAGAGCAGCAACTGGGTTAGCAAAAGTCAAGTTTTCTTTGTCACGTGATCCTAGAGTGAACTCTAAACCACCAGTAACAGTCGAGAATCTTCCTTTGTAGTCAGTTCTAGCTGGTCCGTAGAATCTGTTATCATCTGTGAAGTTCATGGTGTAACCTAAGTTTAAGGCAACCACTTCAGATAATTTGAATTTCGCACCAACACCTACTGGAATGAAACCAGAAAGTTTGTTTTTACGATCTCCTGTACGCTCACGATCTCCGAAGATTTCAGAACCCCAGTTTCCTTCGTTGTTATAAACTTCAGCACCTGAAAAGTCATTGTTTGCGAATTGTACTGGATTTGAAGCCAATACTCCCATACCTACTTTAGCGTAGAAGTTAACTGCATTTTCTCTTCTCATGAAGTCGATAGTACCCAATTGGAATACACCGTTCAAGCTACCAGACCAGTCAACGTTAACCTCTGAAGAGCGAGCTCCCAAAGAGTTCTCAATAGCAGGACCAGAAGCATCTGCATTGAAAGTTCTGATGCGGCCACGGTTACCTTCCAACTCTAAACCGAATAGGTGAGAGAATTGTTTACGGATAGTCAAACCATAGTACTCACCAACACTGTTTTGGAAGTAACCAACTTGTTGACCGAATGCGTTAGAACCGCCAGTCAAAACGTTAGGTGCAGTGATACCACCGTGAACACCGATAGACCAAGTTCTGTATTGAGATCTTCCACCGAATACAGTTGGTTGTTGAGCCTGAGCAACTTCAGCAAAACCGAAAGCGGCTACTAAAGAAGCTGCAACAGCTGTTTTTTTAATTGTAGAATAGTTCATACTCTTGTTTTTAAGGTTATTGAATTTTTAATTGTTTCTATTTAATCCCAATCGTTCATCACTCTTACAAGAACGATGCCAAAAATTATCTAGCATCTTTAAATTCTTTAAAATTCTGTCCTATGGGTATTATGGCGTAAAAATACGTTAATACAAACGATGTTTCCAAATTTTAAAAGAAAAATTTCTTCTAAATGGTGCAAGTATTTATTTTCAACGACTAAACGATGTAGTGAATGATTGCAAATGTAATTCCACCTAGTACGGCGCTTACAGGAATAGTCAGTACCCAAGCCCATAAAAGACTGATCGTAACGCCCCATCGAACCGCTGAAACACGTTTTACAACTCCAACACCAATAATAGCACCGGTAATAGTGTGCGTAGTAGAAGCGGGGATCCCAAAATGCTCCGTGATACCCAATGTTAATGCGCCAGCACTTTCTGCACTAACTCCTTCTAGTGGGGTTACTTTGGTAATTTTCGTACCCATGGTTTTGACGATCTTCCATCCACCGCTCATGGTACCGGCGGCAATTGCAACATAACAGGATAATGGCACCCATTCTGGCATGGATTCGAAGTTAGGAATTACCTGCTGTGCGATCAATGCGGTAGCTATAATACCCATTACCTTTTGAGCATCATTACCACCATGTGCAAAGCTCAGTGCGCCAGAAGATATTAACTGAAATATTTTAAACCACTTCTCAGCCACTGCTGGCCTGGATTTTCGAGCTAAATTAATAATCATCAAAGTAATAATGATCGAGATCGTCATACCGATCACTGGCGCTAGTACGATGAAGGAAATAATCTTGGCGGTAGCGCCCAAGTTGACAGCATCCAGAGGATTAGCTCCCTGAATAAGCGCAAAGGCCATCCCCGAGCCAGCAAAACCTCCAATCAGGGTGTGAGATGAGCTGGAAGGAATACCATAATACCAAGTAAATAGATTCCAGGAAATGGCGGCTACCAGTCCGGCGAAAATCACTTCAAGGGTAATGTATTCTTCTAGTACCGTTTTCGCAATGGTATTAGCTACTTTATGGTCGGTAAAGTAAAAGTAGGCCGCGAAATTAAATAAGGCCGCCCATAGTACAGCTACGAAGGGCGTTAGCACTTTCGTAGAAACGATGGTCGCGATAGAGTTAGCCGCATCATGAAATCCGTTGATGTAATCAAACGCGATCGCTAATATGACAACGACGACAAGTAATGTAGTAATCATGTACTATTTGTTTTCTTTGTAAAGTACGCTGGTCTAATTACGCGTTTTTAACTAATATACTCTCCAATACATTGGAAACATCCTCACATTTATCAGTCGCTGTTTCCATAGAAGACAAGATCTCCTTATGCTTGATGAGGATGATGGCGTCTTTTTCGAATTCAAATAATTCCGCTACTGCTTTTTCAAAGATGTAGTCTGCCTTATTCTCAACGCTGTTAATACGTACACAAGAATCTGTGATGTTACGTACATTCTTAATGTCTTTTAATTCGTAGACAGCTTTGGCTACATGCTCCGTCGCTTCGATCAACAGTTCCGCCAGCTCTTTCATTGCCTGTGTAGGTGTTTCTACCTTGTACAAATCCATTCGATTAGACGCGCCGTGTATATAATCCGCGACATCATCCAAAGAACTGGCCAAAGAGTGAATATCCTCCCGGTCGAATGGGGTAATGAAGTTTTTACCTAGCTCCAAGTGTATTTGATGTGTGATATCATCGCCACGATGCTCTAGATCTTCTATTTTTTTCGTTAATGTTTTGCGTACTAACTTGTCTGTAGTATTAACAGACTCATTTAGAACCTTAGCCATTTCGATCAGGTTAGAACCTGCTTGCTCGAAAAGAGGAAAGAATTTTTTGTCCTTAGGAACGAAAAAATTGAAGATATTACCTAATGCCATATGATGTAATGTTTAAGCTTACAAAAGTATGTAGCTAATGTTAAGTTAATGTTAAGTTTCCTTGTTTTTATCCGCTCGTGGCTTTTGCCTTTTGCAGTGTAAATGAAAACGTTGTCCCAATTCCCTCGGTGCTGCGTACATGCACACTTTGCTGATGTGCCTCTACAATATGTTTTACAATTGATAGACCTAATCCCGAACCACCAATATCGCGGGAACGACTTTTATCGGTTCGATAGAAGCGCTCAAAGACACGCGATAAGTTTTTCTCTTCAATACCTTGGCCGTTGTCGGTTACTTCTACTAAGATTTGCTCAAACAGAGAGCTGGTGCGAATGCTCGTTATGCCTCCTTGATTGCCGTATTTGATTGAGTTCTCTACCAGGTTGATAAGTACCTGCTGGATCTTCTTTTTATCTGCTTTTACAAATATCTGTTGCGAAGATTTATTAGACATTTTCAACGTAATACCACTGCTTTTGGATTTATCCTCCAGGTATTCGATGGTATCGTTGATCAAGTCATTAATATCAAAGCGTTCGATATTAAGCACTACTGCTCCAGATTCTAATTTGGCAATTTCATCAAGGTCACTAATTAGATAGCTTAAGCGATCAATGTTTCGAGATGCTTTTGCCAGAAAATTCATCGCCATAGCAGGATCTTCCTCCATAATGCCATCTTGCAATGTTTCTATGTAGCCTTGAACGGCAAAAAGCGGAGTTTTAAACTCGTGTAGTGTATTAGAAAGAAATTCTTTTCTGAATTTTGCCTGTTCTTTCAGACGACCAATCTCGGACATCTTCTGATTGGCCCAAGCGGAAACTTCCTGTTCAGCTTCGGCAATGGGATTTTCAGGGCGATACGGTCCTAAAGCTTCTTTAAGGTCTTTGCCTAGCTTCAAGTTGGTGATCAATTTATACAGGTTGTGAATTCGATCATTTATGGACTTCTCCAGCACGGTGCTGATGATGAGGTAACTGATGACAAAAACGACCGCGGAAGCTGTGGCAGCACGTTTCCATTCTTGCATAAAGTACAATAGGATACCTGAAATTATAAGCGCAAAAATGAGCGAAATAAAGAAAGATATCTGCCTAAAAGTCATAAGGGAATTTTGAGTCTACAAACTCAAATATACAAATCGTTTATTAACGAATTGTTAAAGGTGCGCTAAAGTGGTTTTACCACCAACAACCTTGTCACCGATCTTCACATCGATCTTAGTGCCAATGGGAAGGAAAAGATCCACACGAGAGCCAAACTTGATAAAGCCAAACTCTGCACCTTGCTCCACTTGGTCGCCCTCATTTACATACCAAACGATCCTGCGGGCAAGTGCACCAGCAATCTGTCGGAAAAGAATCTCTACACCGTTTTCTTGCTTTACCACAATGGTAGTGCGCTCATTATCCGAAGAGGACTTTGGGTGCCAAGCGACCAAAAACTTGCCTGGATGATATTTAAAAAAGGAAACCAATCCGGTGATCGGACTTCTGTTAATATGCACGTTTACTGGCGACATGAAGATAGAAACTTGTAAACGTCTGTCCTTAAAATACTCGTTCTCTTCGGTTTCTTCAATAACGACCACTTTGCCATCAGCAGGGCATAGGATTGTGGCAGCATCCTGTTCAATCTTACGTATTGGACTACGGAAAAATTGAAGAATAGTTATCGTCAAAAAAGCAGATAAAAGGTAGAAAAACCACTTTACATAGGTATTGGCATCGTAGTAGTTGGCTACTGCGTTCACTATAAAACAAAACAGAATGACTAGAGCTAAGCTGGTATATCCTTCTTTATGAAATTTCATGCTGATATCTGATTAATTCCCGCAAAAGTAATCTTTTTGTCTTATTATTTGTGTTCCAATTTTCTTTCAATACGATTCGTCTGAAATTGTAGCGTTCCATCTGCGTCTGAAGACATTGTACCATACACTGTAATCGTATCATCAATATACTCTCCATCATTAAAGGATGGCACATAAAACGGAATCGATTCGATCACCTTTTTGAAGTTATCATTTATCTCATCGGGTAATGATTTTATGATTTTACTATCTCGTGGAGATCCATCTTTACGAACACGCACTTCGAAAGCGAAATCTGTTTTGACTGTATTATTTACCTGTACCAGTTGAAATGCGTTACGGAAATATTCCGCAATATATACACTGAACCCCGAAAAATCATCGTAATTACATTGTTTAAATAGCAGTGTCTCCGCGCGATAAAAACTGTCGTAAGGTAGGATTCCGTGCACTGGTGTACTATACTCTGCGTCATCGAATAGGTTATAACCACGCACTAGGACGCCATTGCGATAGAATTCTTCTGCAGCAAATTCACTTTGTTTGGCTTCCGGGTTTTCAAAGTATACGTTCCACGTTCCATTCGGCAGGCCGTCTTTGATACGTCCGCTCATCGAATAAAAGCTAAACCCGTATTCTGAGAAGCCATCCACCGGATTACGGAATTCATACTTTCCGTTGCCCTGATTCACACTCAATCTTCCGCGGCGATCCCATTGAGATACAATGCGCGTAGTGGAGTCAGTAAAAGAAACACTGAGATAAGGTTTCCCGTCCGGGTAGAAATAATTCCAATAACCGGTTGGTCTGTTATCTCGGAAGGTTACTTCCCATTTTTTTTGCTGATTAGGGTGGTAGGCCACAAAATTGCCGTTTTTTGCACCTTGTTTATAAACGCCGGTTAATATAAGCGATCCATCAGCACCGATGTCGGTAAACGACCCATCGAATTTATTAGTCGCGCGATCAAAGACCGCACGTCTTTCAATGGATTTAAACTCACAGTGCTTGTCCACTAGAAAATAGTTTTGGTCATAAAAGAAGCGGACTTCAGATTCGTTAATGCGCTCGAAAAAAGTATTGATAGAATCCTGTGCCGATGCAGTGGGGATGTACCACGATATTAACAGGCTTGATATAAATAAAATAACTGTGCTCGTATTTTTCATGTTTATCATTGAAATGCTAATGTGCCTCCAACCAATTACTTCCCTCGCCGATCTCTACTTCCAAAGGGACTTCCATCGTGATAGCCGTTTTCATACGGTGGCTAATAATCTCTTTAAAAGTGTCGACTTCCGATTTTGGTACATCAAAAACCAACTCATCATGTACCTGCATGATCATTTTGCCTTCTAATCCTTTTTTCAGGATATCTTGATGGATATGAATCATGGCAACCTTGATCATATCTGCTGCAGAACCTTGAATAGGCGCATTGATTGCATTTCTTTCGGCAAAGCCGCGTACCGTCATATTAGCGGAATTGATATCGCGTAAATAACGTCTACGTTTAAGAATTGTTTCCACGTAACCATTTTCCTTTGCCGTTTCTATTGTCTTAGACATATAGTCGCGAATGCCGCTGTATTGCGTAAAATACTGATCGATGATTTCGGCTGCCTCTTTTCTAGAAATATTAAGATTTTGAGAGAGACCAAAGGCAGACTGGCCATATATGATACCAAAATTGACCGCTTTTGCATTACGGCGTTGATCAGAAGTTACCTCCTCTAGCGGTACTCCATATACGCGCGCTGCTGTGGCACGATGGATATCCTGATTCTTTTGGAATGCTTCCATCATGTTTTTATCCTTACTCAGCTCAGCCATCAGGCGCAGTTCAATCTGCGAATAATCGGCAGAAAGTAAGACATGATTCGTGTCGCGCGGAATAAAGGCCTTGCGGACTTCACGACCACGTTCGGTACGGATTGGTATATTTTGCAAATTTGGATTGGTTGAGCTCAATCGTCCAGTAGCTGCCACGGCCTGATTGTACGACGTGTGGATCAATCCGGTGTCTGCATGGATAAGCGTTGGTAACGCATCTACATACGTGGATTTTAGCTTTTGCATTTGCCGAAAATCCAGAATATCTTGTACGATATCGGATTTATGTGCCAGTGCCAGCAGTACATCCTCTCCGGTCTTATATTGGCCGGTCTTTGTTTTTTTAGCTTTCGGATCCAGTTGCAGCTTGTCGAACAAGACTTCTCCCAATTGCTTTGGCGAAGCAATGTTGAAAGTAACTCCAGCCTTTTCGTAGATAGCCGCTTCCAGCTTGGCAACATCTTTCTCCAAACCTATTGAAATAGTCTTCAGGGTATCTACGTCAATCTTTACACCATTCTGCTCGATCGAAGATAACACATATACTAAAGGGAATTCCACTTCTTTGGCCAATTTCTCTGTCGCACTATCTTGTAGTAGCGGTTGAAAAATCTCCTTCAGTTGCAGCGTAATATCTGCATCCTCACTGGCGTACTCTTTTATCTTCTCGAGATCTACATTGCGCATAGATCCTTGTTTTTTGCCTTTTGCACCGATTAGCTCCGTAATGGATACAGGTGTGTAGCTTAAATAAGTTTCGGCAAGCACATCCATGCCATGACGCGTATCGGGGTCTATCAGGTAATGTGCCAACATGGTGTCAAATAATTCTCCACGAAGCTGTACACCGTATCTCGACAATAGCAATATATCATACTTAATGTTTTGGCCTACTTTGCCAATAGATGAATCTTCGAGTACTGCTTTGAACCGGCCGATTACCGAAAGAGCTTCATCGCGATCTGCTGGTGTAGGGACATAATAGGCGACTCCTTTTTCGATGGCGAAAGACATCCCGACTACCTCTGCCGATAACGCATCTAAGCCAGTAGTTTCTGTATCAAAAGCAAATTCCTTGCTTTTGGCAAGCAACTTTATGAGGTCTTCCTGTTTTTCAGAGGTATCAGCCAGATGATAGGTGTGCGCGATGGTATGAATGCTGTGCTCCGCAGCGATAGGCTCCGTTCCCGCTGTTGGCTTATCCGGAAAACCAGATTTATCTGTCTGAAACAGATCCATCTGTGCACTGGTGTTCTTGACGTCGCTGTCTGTGATCGAAAAACCTTCTCCAAATACTCTCTTCCCCAATGTTCTAAACTCGAGCTCTGCAAACAATGGCTCCAACAGCTCTTTATTTGGCGCATTATACAACAGGGCAGCCTCATCCAACTCCGTCGGCACGTCCAATAAGATCGTGGCCAATTTTTTAGAAATCAACCCTTGCTCCGCAAAATTCTCGACATTTTCTTTCTGCTTACCTTTCAGTTTGTCGGTATTAGCAATTAATCCTTCGATACTGCCGTATTCCTGAATTAATTTCTTTGCCGTTTTTTCTCCGATCCCCGGAATCCCCGGAATGTTATCTACGGCATCGCCCCAAAGGCCAAGAATATCGATCACTTGCAACGGATCTTTGATCTCCCACTTTGTCAAAATCTCCTCTACACCGAGCACTTCAGCACCATTGCCCATTCGGGCTGGTTTGTAGATGTATATGTTCTCGGATACGAGCTGACCGAAATCCTTATCTGGCGTCATGCAGTATACCGTAAATCCGGCTTGCTCCGCACGCTTGGCGAGTGTACCAATAATATCATCTGCTTCATATCCGTCTTTGGTAATGATGGGGATATCAAATCCTTCTATCAACCGAAAAATATAAGGAATGGAGGCCGCCAGATCTTCTGGCATCTTCTCTCGATGTGCTTTGTATGCCTCAAAATCGATATGGCGTTGCGTTGGAGCATCGGTATCAAATACCACCGCAATATGGGAAGGTTGTTGATTCTTTAATACCTCCAGCAAGGTATTTGTAAAACCCATGATTGCACCCGTGTTCAAACCATAGGAGGTAAGACGCGGCACTTTATTCAAGGCAAAGTAGGCACGGTAGATTAACGCCATGCCATCCAGAAGAAAAAGTTTTTTATCGCTATTATTTGAGGTGCTCATACCAGATTTTTAAAGATTCGAAGCGTAGCAAATATACTTTTTATTTTATTAGAATCTCCTTTAGCAAAGGATAAATGGCACCTTCCTGTAACCCCATGCACTAGGTACATAATTGTATATTTACAGCTAAGGCAATCTTTCTTTCATCGCTTTTCGTAGCTTTGTATAAGCAGCTTATTATAGCAGCAAAGCATGGCATTATTGCCTGAATGATCAGCGGCAGCCAGTATATAAAAGGCATGATGGAGAACAATGAAGTATAAAACGAAATGATAGATCGGAGCATGTTAAGAGGTCTGGTGACGAAATCTACAGGAAGTTGGTATCAAGTACTTGCTGAAGACAACCAGCGCTACGAATGCCGGATTAAGGGAAAGTTTCG
Source organism: Sphingobacterium sp. lm-10 (assembly GCF_023554555.1). Lineage (NCBI taxonomy): Bacteria > Pseudomonadati > Bacteroidota > Sphingobacteriia > Sphingobacteriales > Sphingobacteriaceae > Sphingobacterium > Sphingobacterium sp. lm-10. Next base: position 128,837 of record NZ_JAMJWC010000002.1, on the reverse strand, counting down.
AATTAAGGGAATTAAAACCACCAATCCTATTGCGGTAGGAGATCGGGTGATGATTGAACCGGAACAGGAGGAAGGTTTTGCAGTGATCAATACATTAGAACCGCGAAAAAACTATATTATTCGTCGCTCCATCAACCTATCCAAGCAAACACAAATTATAGGAGCCAACTTAGATCAGGCACTGCTAGTGGTCACTTTGGCTTCCCCCCCTACTTCCATGGGTTTTATCGACCGTTTTCTGGTTACTGCGGAAGCTTATAGCATTCCCGCAGTATTAGTTTTCAACAAACTAGATCTTTTTAGCGATGAAGGATTAGAGATCTTACGAGACTATAAATCCATTTATACGAATATTGGTTATACCTGTCTGGAAGTTTCCGCTTTGGAAGGCACCAATCTAACAACATTGCACAACTTGCTGCAAGATAAGATTACCCTGGTATCAGGCCATTCGGGCGTTGGTAAATCTACCTTGATCAACGCATTGATTCCTGACATCAGTCTAAAGACGGGGCAGATCTCTGCGTGGTCCGACAAGGGGAAGCACACCACTACATTTGCGGAAATGTTAACCCTTCCTTTTGGTGGAAGCTTGATTGATACGCCAGGAATTCGGGAATTAGGAGTAGTAGACATTGAACCACAGGAACTTTCTCACTTTTTTCCGGAAATGAGAGCGCTTATGAATCAGTGCCGATTTAACAACTGCCGCCATGTAAATGAGCCAGGTTGTGCTGTTATTGCAGCTGTTGAAGAGCAAGATATCGACCTCTCCCGCTACGAAAGCTATCTTAGTATCTATCATAATGAAGATTCTCGGCATTAAAATCCTGTATAATAAATTTCTACGGCAAAAACATAGGTTCATTTCCTTTGTTTAGCAGAGGACTTAGTTAGTAAACTTGATCAAATACTATTTATGAAACCTATTTGGAAATGGATCATTGGTATAGTTGGAGCGATAATAGTGCTATTATTGGCCGCCGCTTGGTACCTCAGTAACAATTACAAGCCTATATTGGAGACCAAACTAAAGGAGATTATTGCCGAATCTTCGGACGGTCTATATACGCTAGAGTATGATGCGTTGGATCTCAACCTACTGCTCGGCAACGTAACGTTGAAGAACGCGGTACTTGTGCCAGATAGTGCGGTATACGAAAAGCTGGTCGCAGAAGAAAAGGCGCCAGACAACCGTTTTCATATCGCATTAGATGAATTGAAGGTGCGCCGCTTTAGCGTGATGGATCTCTTACTAGGAAAAGGTTTAAAGGTTAATTCCATCAATTTGGCTAGGCCAAAGGTCCATATGATTAATGAACCACATGCCTTTAACGATACAGTTAGTAACGATCCCCCAAAATCTTTATATGAACAGATCAAAGACGACCTATCTTCTATTGCAGTAAAGAAAATAGATTTTACGAATATGAAGCTCACCCACACACAAATAGTGGACGGCAAGAAATCTAAGATGGCACTAGATAGTGTTCAGCTCCATATTACAGATGTATTGATCGATGAAACTTCTGAGCAAGATTCAACCAGACTGTTTTATACGAAAATGGTGGATCTATCTTTACCCGGTTTTGAGTACGATCTTCCAGATGGGTTTTATCGTGCTAAATTTGATCACCTTAAGCTCAATACTCAACAAAGAGATCTGATTATCAGCAAGTTATCATTTTCTCCGCGAATGAGCAAGGCAGAGTTTTTCAAGAAGCAAGGGAAGAAAACTACGATGGCGATCATGAAGCTAGATACCTTGAAAATAGAAGGTCTGGATATTGCTCGTCTCATCGACCAGAACAAAATCTATGCAAAAGATGCCACACTTAAGAATGGTTCCGTATCGCTCTTTATGGACATGCGTTACCCGTCGGTAGCAGGCTCAAAGATTGGGAAAGCGCCTCATCAACAAATTATGAAGCTAAAGCAATCTATAAAAGTAGATACGGTGCATATCGACAATCTGAATATCTTGTACGGAGAATTTAGCAAGAAATATAGTCAGGAAGGAATTATCACCTTCGATGGAGCTCGCGGAGTAATCACCAACGTAACTAACGACACTCTATCCTTACAAAAAGATAAGTTTATGCGTGCAGATCTTCGGGCGCGCATTATGAATTCAGGAAATTTACATGCTATATTTGGATTCGATATGCTGAGTAAAAATGGTGCGCATACCTATAAAGGTAGCTTAGGCGCTATGAAGGCTACAGCATTCAACCGCATCATAAAACCTTTGGTAAATGTAGAAATCAGTTCTGGAAACATTCGAAAAGTGAGTTTTGATATGGCTGGTACAGACTACCGCAATTGGGGTGATTTTCGCTTCGACTACGATGATCTTAAAATCAAGATCTTGGGTAGCAAAGATGAAGAAGGCAAGCGATCAGGAAAGGGAATTCTCTCCTTTCTTGTCAATCAGCTGATTATCAATGATAGTAATCCGGATGCGAATGAAGTGTACCACAAAGGCTACGTGAAGTACACCCGAGATCCTAGCCATTCTTTCTGGAAAACATTGTGGCAAAGTATGTTGGACGGTATCAAGCAAACAGCCGGTATCACCGCCGAGCGAGAAGCCAAGCTAACGGATGCAGGTAGTAGAACCCAACGTGCTGCTTCGAAGGCAAAAGAAGCAGCGCAAAAGACCGGTGGATTTATCAAAGGCTTATTCAGTAAAAAAGATAAAGACGAACAGGACAAAAAAGAAAAGAAAGATAAAAAATAAAAGAGGATATGTCTATAACGAATGAGCAGGAGCTGATTGGCATGAAGAAGATTAGCGAAGTGGTCGCTTATACATTGAAGGAAATGATCGCTTTTGCGGCGCCAGGAATGTCTACCAAAACATTGGATAATTATGGAAAAGATATTCTAGAATCCTATGGGGCATCATCTGCACCTTTCAAAACCTATGGCTTCCCGGGCTGGACCTGCATCAGTGTAGACAAAGAATTTTGCCATGGTATCCCATCCGATACGCGTATTTTGGAAGAAGGCCAGTTGATCAATATTGATGTTTCGGCAGAATTGAATGGGTTTTGGTCTGATAACGGTAGTTCGTTCGTCGTGGGTAATACCCCATCCGAACACGATAATTTATTAAAAGCATCGCGTGAAATCTTGCACGAGGCTATTGCAAAGATCAGTGGTGGCGTTCGCATCTCCGATGTGGGAGAGTTAATGGAAAAATCTGCAAAACAGCGAGGATACCGTGTTATTAAGAACCTGACCGGACATGGTGTAGGTAGAAGCTTACATGAAGCCCCGCACGAAATTGCGAACTTTCGCGATCGTTTTAACCGCGAACGGTTTAAGAAAAATACGACCGTAGCTATTGAGACATTTATCTCTACCGATTCCTCAGAAGCAGTTACTTTGAAAGATGGCTGGACCATGGTTGGCAATAAAGGCGGTTATATGGCACAACATGAACATACGATATTGGTTACTGGCGGCAAGCCATTGATACTTACTTCGAGTAACGGGGTGTAACACGGGGAGGGCTGTAAGCGCGTTAGTCTTAATTTAGAGAAATCTCGGATATTTTGTGTTCGATTGGTAAAGGGGAATAGCGGGAAATACTTCCTTGTATTTTAAAATATTTATATATTTTTGACCCTTAATCGATAATTAATCCAAAAGCGCGCATGAAAAATTGGTTTAAGGAGAATGCCTCCCACCTCACAATTATAGCGATACTCGTCTTACTCGTCTTTTTTTACTTCACGCCAGTCTGGCAGGGCAAGACATTGGCTCAATCGGATGTGGTACAAGCCGCTGGTGGTCAAAAGGAAATGTTTGATTACAAAGCGAAGGATGGGAAAGCGCCATTGTGGACCAATTCTATGTTTGGTGGTATGCCGGTGTATCAAATCTGGTTAGGACACGAAGCCAACGTAACGACCTATATTTCGAAGGCGCTTCGTGCTGTATTTCCTCCGCCGGCAGATATTCTGCTGCTTTATCTTTTAGGGGGATATTTTCTATTCAGTGTGCTCCGTATCAAACCCTGGTTGGCGGCCATTGGTGCTATTGCATTGGCCTTTTCGTCCTACAATATGATCTATATTGAGGCAGGGCACATGAACAAAACTTATGCGATCGCTTACATCGCTCCGATTATAGCGTCCATTATCTTATGTTATAGAGGCTCTTGGCTTTGGGGTGGGTCATTGCTGGCGCTCTTTATGGCATTAGAAATCCGGACCAATCACATTCAGGTTACCTATTATCTTTTCATCACTTTGTTGATTTTGGTAGGTTTTGAGGTGTATTATGCGATACGCGATAAACGATTAAAACACTTTGGACAATCTACTGCGGTGCAACTGGGCGCGGTCATCATCGCCGTGATGGTAAATGCTACCGTATTATTTCCTACATACGAATATAGCCAGCTAACCACTCGAGGTAAAGCCAATATCAGCAGTACAGAACAGGGCGGGAGCTCTGGCTCTGGTTTGAGTAAAGAATATGCGTATGGCTGGTCGCAAGGCGTTGGAGAGAATATTACCTTCTTGATCCCCAATGCGTATGGTGGTAGGTCGGGTGGTGTTTTGGATAAAAACTCTCATGTCGCCAAATTTGTGAAGAACCTCAATGCAACCGAAGCGCAGGCAGAGCAATTTGCACAATCTATGCCAACCTATTGGGGAGAAAAGATGTTTACTTCAGGGCCTTGGTACTTTGGTGCTGGTGTGATGTTCCTTTTTATCTTAGGTATCGTTATCGTTAAAAATAGGTATAAATGGTGGCTGGTATCTGCCACAGGATTAACCCTATTTTTAGCCTTTGGAAAGAACCTCCCGCTGATCTCAGATTTATTCTTTGATTACTTCCCTATGTACAACAAGTTTAGAGCGGTAGAATCTATCTTGGTGATTCCATCGGTATTGATTCCTATTCTCGCTATTATGGCGCTGGACCAATTGATTAGCCGTGCAGCGGAAGTTAAAAATTTAGATAAAAAATTATTGTATACAGGTGGCGGTGTGGCTGCACTCTGTTTGCTGGTTGCGCTACTGCCAGATTTATTCTTGAATTTTCGTTCATCCAATCACCAAGAATTGGTTGCCTCTTATCAGCAACAAGTGGGTGATGCAGCCATGGGTAATGAATTAGTCAATGCCTTATTGAAGGATCGAGCGGCCATCGCCAGTGCAGATGCTTGGCGCTCTTTGGTTATTGTATTGATTACATTTGGAGCAGTTTGGTTTTATCTGAAGAAAAAAGCTTCGCTAACTGTCCTATTAGCAGTGGTAGGCTTGGTTACTTTGGCCGACCTCTGGACGATAGACAAACGCTACCTAAATAACGATTCTTTCAATAGCCCAACGGCGCTTCAAGATCACATGCCGAAGCGGGAGGTGGATGAATTGATATTGATGGATAAAGATCTATCGTATCGCGTATTTGACTTGACAACAAGCCCATTCCAAGATGCGCGTCAGTCTTACTATCATAAAAGTCTGGGCGGATATCATGCAGCAAAGCTGATGCGTTTTCAAGAGATCTTGGAGCATCAGTTTGATGGAGCCATCAATGAAGATGTATTGGATATGTTCAATGTACGCTACGTGATTACCCGAGATCCAAATAATAATGCTGAACGTATCCAACGACGCAGTTCTGCTGCGGGCAATGCTTGGTTTGTGGACCGCATCACTTTTGTGAAAGATAACAACGAAGAGATGAATGCGTTGGATAGTTTTGATCCGCGCAAGGAAGCATTTGTTAACAAAGAGTTTGAAGGCAAATTGAAGGCTACGCAACTTGGCAATAGTACCAACTCGCAGATCAACCTGATTTCCTACCATCCAGATACACTTCGTTATGAATATACGGCACCTCGCGACGCATTTGCTGTATTCTCCGAAGTATATTATGACAAAGGCTGGAAAGCGTATGTTGATGGGGAAGAAGTGCCGATCATTCGTGCCGATTATATTCTACGCGCATTGCAGCTTCCGGGAGGCAATCATCAGGTAGAGTTTATCTTCGCACCACAGTCTATGAAAACAAGCACCATATTATCTACCATATTCTCCATAGTACTGGTATTAGGCATCGGTGTTGCGCTCTTCTTACATTACCGCAGGAAAAAACAGACGGCTAAAGTAGTCATCAACCATAAATAGCGATTGTCTTGCGCACTCGTAAGATACGGTAGCATGATACAACACAAAAAACCTTTAGAATAAGCGAAGTTGCGGGTCGGTTACTCTAAAGGTTTTTCTATGATGTGGGGTGAGCCCCAGCTGAAGAATAGCATTGCGATGTTTTACAGTTGGATAACCTTTATTGCTCAGCCAATCGTAATCTGGGTGTTCTGCGGCTAAATTATGCATGTATTCGTCGCGGTAGGTTTTGGCCAATATCGACGCCGCCGCAATAGATAAGTATTTCCCATCTCCTTTCACGATACAGGTATAGGGTACAGTCTGATAAGGTACAAATTTATTACCATCTACAATAATGTAATCGGCCGGTACATTGAGCATGTCAAGGGCACGGTGCATGGCTAAATAGGAGGCTTGATGTATATTAATTTTGTCAATCTCTTCGGCAGATACAGATGCTACCGCAAAGTCCAGCGCTTCCTGTTCGATCACAGTGCGTAGCGCCGAGCGTTTCTTTTCCGAAAGCTTCTTAGAATCGTTCAGAACCGGATTGAAATAATCTACCGGAAATACCACCGCAGCTGCAAACACAGGACCGGCGAGACAACCCCGTCCGGCTTCGTCGCAACCAGCCTCGCGCAAGCCCTTTTGATAGTGGGACCATAAAGGAATAAGATCCTGCATAGGGCACAAATTTAAGAAATTATGTAACTTCTGTGTGATAAAACCCCATTTACACTTATTTACACTCCGAATGATTTTCTTTGCCAAAGATTTTATTTTTCCCGTTGTGTATTTTAGCGGCGCCAAAAAATCAAATTAACTTAGCATGAAGAGGTTTACCATATTCCATTTATTATTTTTTTTCGTTTGCGCAGCATCAGCGCAATCAAAAAAGGTGGAGATTAAATTTACCTCCGGTATCGTGGTGAATGTAGATGGACATTTGGAGGAGTGGAATATACATCTCAATCCCGTTGGCGATGTGGAGCCTCTTTGGTCGTACGCCATTGCATATGATAAAGAGAATCTCTTCGTTGCGGTCAAGGTAATGGATCCGGCGCTGCAGCTGGAGGCAGCAGCACATGGTATTTCAGTCATGATCAATCCATACGGCAAGAAAAAAGAGGGAATGCAATTACTCTTCCCAATACCTGATGCAGAAACGATTCGGTCTATGCTGGAAACAGGAGATTTTTCTTCTGCACATGTCCGCCCCTCCTTGATCGCTCGCTCGCGAGGTTATAAGGTGAAGGGTTTCCCTAGGATAGTAGACGGTTTGTTGTCGTTGAATAATGCCTATGGCCTTCAAGCTATTGCTAAAATCGATTCCGCAGATCATTTGGTCTATGAGTCTGTGATTCCAATTGCACAGCTGGGTCTGCGCGAAGTCAACAAGCCCATTGCGGTACAAGTGGCCATCCAGAATCGTTGGGAACAGACACCTAAATTGGCAATGCGTAACCAACAATCAATATCAGCAAGGCAAAACGCTCCAATACGCGTAAAGTCACCCTATAAAGGAAAAACAGAAGTGTGGGTCGTTGATCAGCTTCCAACTAAATAAAGTATTACATATACAACCTATGAAAAGTTTAAAAATCGCCTGCATAAGCGTATTGGTTCTAATCGCCCAATTTGTTTACGGACAAACAGGAAAAACCGTACAAGGCATGCTTCGCGACACGGAAGCCAGACCGATCTCTGGTGCTACAGTTAAACTAGTTTCCGCTCAGGATTCGATGGTCATGACCTCAAGCCCTGCTGGTATTTACAACTTTGAACAAGTCAAAGCAGAAAAATTTAAAATTACTGTTAGCAGCCTAGGATTTGATACCTATTCCAAAGATTTTGAATATCCCTCCGGTCAGCAAAAAATATTTATTCCCAGCTTTGTGCTCGACGTAAATTCTAACCTGATTGAGGAAGTCGTGATCTCTGGTGTGCTCACCGTTCAGGTAAAAGGGGATACGGTAGAATATTCCGCTCAAGGGCTGAAACTACGGGAAGGCGCCGTAGCTGAAGATGCCTTAAAAAGATTGCAAGGCGTAGAGGTGGATAAAGATGGAAACGTAACAGCACAGGGTGAATCCGTAACTCGTGTACGAATTAACGGTAAAGATTTCTTTGGCGGTGATGTAAAGACAGCGACCAAGAACCTTCCGGCTAATATTATCGATAAGATTCAAATCGTAGATGATTATGGAGACATGGCAAACATCACGGGAAATCGCACCGGCGATTCAGAAAAAGTATTGAACATTCAGATCGACCCTAAGTACAACAGCGGCTGGATGACTACCTTGCGTGCAGCTGGAGGTACAGACGAACGCTTCCAAACGACAGGGATGTTGATGGGAATGACCAACAAGACGCAGGTGTCCGTTCTGGGAAATTGGAACAATCTGAATGCTTCGCTTTTTGATTTCCAGACAGTAGGCGGCGGTGCCAGAAACCGATCTGGAGGCGGTGGCAGACCGGGTGGCGGTCAATTTGGAAACAATCAGGAAGGAATTACGGAAACAAGTTCAATTGGATTGAATGTTCGGCATGATTTCACCGATAAGTTCAAAATTTATGGAAGTTATTCTTTCGAACGGAACGACAACAACACGCTTTCCAACACATTCAGGGAGTATATAGGATTGAACCAGATGGAGGAGGAAGATGCGAACAACAACAGTATAAGAGCAAACCATCGCTTCGAAACCAATATTGAGTGGAACATCAGTGATAAAGACTACATCAAGTTGACGCCGCAATTCGGGTTTAACGATAACGCAACGAATAATATGGCAAGTTCAATCTTATTCAGAGATTCCTTACTAGACAACAGCCAGTTACAAAATACCCTATCCAATTCAACGACGCCTCGTTACAACTTAAGCGGTTTGTACAATAGGAGGTTGAATAATCGAGGCCGAAACTTCTTTATCAACTTCAACGTAGATAATTCAGTCACCACACAAGACCTTAATGAAGCACTAGAGCGTTTGGTGTACGATCCAACAAATCAGCAAACACCGATCAGCGAAATTTACCAGCAAGTAATACAAGATGTGCAAAACAAAAGCTGGAATGCTGGAACATCTATCTCTTATACCGAACCGTTGACCGACAAAAGTAAAATTGAAGTAACATACGATTACAATATCAGTGATTACGATAATTTTGACAGGCAAAGGGCTATAGATCGCGAAGAAAATCCGATTGACGGATTACCAGGTTCTAACTACAATTATGACTATGACTACTCCTTTACCACCCATCGTGCTGGTGCGAGCTACATGTTTGAAAACGATAAAATAAAATACTCCTTTGGTGCGGCCGTGCAGCCCTCTCTACTACGAGGAGATGCCTTTAGTATGAATGATGCCGCTGTAATTAATCGGACGAACTTCAACTTTGTTCCGATTGCACGATTTGAATACAAGTTTTCTCGCCAGTCGAATATCACGATGAGTTACTCCGGGAGGGCTACAGAGCCAACCGTTACGCAGATTTTGCCTTTTGAAGTAACCCGTAATTTGATGACTACGACCGGTAACCCTAATTTGGATCCAGAATTTCGTCATCAATTACAATTTCGCGTCCGCGCTGGAGATGTACAAAAGGGGAAAACCTTTTTTGCCGTCTTACGTACCGAGTTGATCAATGACCGTATCGTATCCATGAATCAACGCTTTAATCGTCCGGGAGAAGGTATTTATCAATTTGTAGACTACATAAACGAGAGAGATCCAGTTTATAATATCAACTCATTTTACATGTTCGGCCGGTCGTTGAAAGACAAAACCTATAACATTATGTATATGGGTGGTATAAGCTACAACAAGAATGTGTCTTACTTGGCAACAGATTCCTTGGCCACGTTTGATGATTATCGGAAGAATACGACGAATAATATTGTATTGACGCAAAATGCATTCTTCCGCTATACCCCATCCGAAAATCTGGAGATAAATCCAGGAGTGCGTTTTACGTATAATATGACCAATTCGTCCCTGCCCGAGTTTGAAGCGCCTAACATCACCACGATAGCACCGTCTTTGATCGGGTCAGTCAATCTGGGGCCTAATACGATCTTTGGGGCAGATTTGTCTAAATCATTTAATCGAGGTTTTGCTAACAATGCAAACCCATTTATTATCAACAGTTATATTGAACACCGCTTCTTGAAGGGGCAACGGGGTGCCTTACGCCTGCAAGGATTTGATTTGCTTAACCAACAAATTAATTTAAACCGTTCTGTAGGAGAGGTGTTGACCGATACGCAGACGAACCGGCTGGCACGATACTTCTTACTTTCGTTTACCTTCCGCTTCCAGAAATTTGCATTGGGAGCACCTGAACAAGAAAATAATTTTCCAGGAGGAATGCGTAGACCGCGAATGTAAACCGGATTTTTATTTATAATCGTACCTTTGCGTGCACTTATAAGTAAAGTAAGGTATGGGGTATCATTTAATGCGATTAGACAATGGAATACGTGTGGTGTTGAACCAACAGGTTTCCACCATTACGCACACTTGTCTAATTGTGAATGTTGGCTCAAGAGATGAGGACGACGGCAAATTTGGGATGGCACACTTTATTGAACATTTGTTGTTCAAGCAAACAGCTCGTCGTAACACCAACCAAATCCTCAATCGGCTAGAATCCGTTGGCGGTGATCTGAATGCCTACACAACGAAAGAATACACCTGTATCCATGCATCCGTTCTGCGCCCGTATTTAAGCCGTGCTTTGGATCTTTTCGAAGACATAACCTTTCATTCTACTTTTCCAGAAGCCGAATTAGTGAAGGAAAAAGGGGTAATCTTGGATGAAATGGCCTCTTATCTGGATAGTCCAGAAGAGTCCATCATGGACGATTTTGATGACCTGCTTTTTGCAGGTACGGGTTTAGGACACAATATTCTTGGCCTGGAAAAGGATCTACTCTCCATTACCCAACAAGATGTAAAAGATTTTATTGGTAACAAGTACTCGGCCGAAGATATTGCCATTGGCATTTCTGGTGACTATACACCCAAAGAGATAGAGCGTATGATCAATAAGATTTTTACGTCTCCGCTGCGTGCTTCAAGAAACAAGGCTGCGGCATTGCCCGCGCTACCTGCACCTAAGCACGAAGTGGTGTATAAGCCGATTAATCAAGTGCATTATGCCTTAGGTGTACCTGCTTATGGCATTCACGATTCGCGCAAGACCACGTTGATGCTACTCAATAATATGTTGGGTGGTATTGGTATGAGCTCTATTCTGAATCTGTCAATACGAGAGAAGTATGGCATAGCCTACACGATCGAATCCAGCTATGCTATGTATGGAGATACGGGAATCTTTAGTATTTATTTGGGAACCGATGAAGAAAAGATCGAGCAAGCAACTCGGTTGGTACGTAAGGAGTTGGACAAATTGATCGTGAAGCCGATCAGTGAAAATACATTAAACAAAGCAAAGCATAAATTCAAAGGCCAGATAGCTTTGGCCGAAGAGAATAGAATGAGTGTCATCATTGCCGAAACGAAAAATATCTTAGACTACAATGCCATTATCACTTTGGAAGATGTTTTTCAAAATATTGATGCGGTAACAGCTATTAAAGTACATGAAGTCGCTACGGAGTTATTGGCTCCAGACCGGATGACGTCACTATCGTTCGCTCCAGAAGATTAAACGGCAGTCGTTTGACAGCACAATTAATGATTAATAAGAAACAATAACATGCATATGAAGACAGCGTATATTTTTCCAGGTCAGGGTGCCCAGTTTGTTGGGATGGGACAAGAGTTGTATCAACTGAATGATAAAACCAAAGCTTTATTTGAGCAAGCAAACGATTTATTAGGCTTCCGCATTACAGATATTATGTTTTCAGGGACTGACGAAGATCTAAAACAGACGAAGGTGACACAGCCGGCGATCTTTTTGCACTCCGTGATCTTGGCAATTGCTTTAGGCGAACAATTTCAACCGGCGATGGTTGCTGGACATTCTTTAGGAGAGTTTTCTGCATTGGTAGCAGCGGGCGCTTTATCTTTTGAAGATGGCCTTTTGTTGGTTTCCAAACGTGCCAATGCCATGCAGGCAGCTTGTGAAGCGCAGCCGTCAACGATGGCTGCTATTTTAGGATTAGAAGACGAACTCGTGGAGCGCATTTGCGCAGAAATTGAAGACATTGTTGTTCCTGCAAACTATAATTGTCCGGGTCAATTGGTGATTTCTGGTTCTATAGAAGGCATCGATAAAGCCTGCGTATTATTGACCGAAGCAGGCGCAAAGAGAGCGTTAAAATTAAATGTCGGTGGCGCATTTCACTCCCCATTGATGGAGCCAGCTAAGTTAGAATTACAACAAGCAATTGAAAGCACTAATATTCAAGCACCGATCTGCCCGATCTACCAGAATGTAGATGCTAAAGCGTATACAGATCCAGCCGCCATCAAAACGAATTTGATCGCGCAGCTAACCGGAGCCGTACGTTGGACGCAAACGGTACAACACATGCTGCATGATGGTGCCGATAACTTTGTAGAGGTAGGTCCTGGGAATGTATTACAGGGATTAGTCAAAAAAGTAAACAGACAAGCAGCGACTTCTTCGGCGAGTTTGTAAGTTTTTTTGAAAATTGTCCAACTTTTTCTTGATAAAAAGTTGGACAAAAATCAAGACAGCATTCCTTACTGCTATCCGCCTTCAGAGATCCTAAGCAAAAATAAACTCGCTTTGCTCAGACAGATTTTTGCTCTTTACGGATTTGCTTTCGGACGGTTTGCCGCAGTCGGAACGCTAGGTCAGACGAATGGTTTGCTATTCTTTGCTTTTCGAGCCTAGTTCGGCTTAAGAAGCAACTTTCCATCTTCGTCAAATGTCGCCTCAGCGGATTGGCAATAGCAGTGGGACGCACTACAGTTGTGCCAATACGGTCAGCGACGAGTTTTTTGCCTTCTTTTTTTCCGAAAAAAAGAAGGAGCCAGCCCGGCTCAAGGGCAAAAAGAAGAAGTTTATTGTATAACTTTATTAAACAGGAACGGCTTTACCATTTCGGTAAAGCCGCTCTTGTTTTGTGCGACAAATGGCTTCTACAAGCCAAAAGCTTCTTTTACCTTATCTACATAGTCCAGTTTTTCCCAGGTAAAAAGATCTACCTCTACCGTCTTCGTTTCTCCAGTGCTACTTTCAAACGTTTTGGAAACGGTTACCGGCGTACGGCCCATGTGCCCATAAGCTGCTGTCTCTGAGTAGATGGGGTTACGCAAACCTAGACGCGTCTCAATACCGTATGGCGTCATGTCAAATAGTTGACCAATTTTATCCGCAATAGCACCGTCGCTGAGGTCGACTTTGCTGGTACCATAAGTATTTACATATATTCCCATCGGATCCTTCACACCGATGGCGTAAGAGATTTGAACCAGAATTTCATCTGCCAGACCAGCTGCTACCAGATTCTTAGCAATATGCCGTGTGGCATAGGCAGCAGAACGGTCTACTTTTGAAGGGTCTTTTCCTGAAAATGCACCACCACCGTGTGCACCCTTTCCACCGTAGGTGTCTACGATAATTTTACGTCCTGTAAGACCGGTGTCGCCATGTGGTCCACCGATAACAAATTTACCCGTAGGGTTAATATGATATTTAATGTTTTCATTAAACAAGGGCTGTAGTTCAGCCTTTAATTGTGCTTGTACACGAGGAATCAAGATCTCAACAAGGTCCTTCTTAATACGCTGTTGCATGGCTACCTCATCCGTATCAAAGTCATCATGCTGGGTAGATATCACGATGGTATCAATGCGCAAAGGCTTATTGTTTTCATCGTATTCTAATGTTACCTGCGCCTTTGCATCCGGACGCAAGTAGGTGATTTGGGTGTTTTCGCGTCGTAGTTCTGCTAACTCGTACAGTAAGCGGTGCGAAAGATCCAATGCTAGCGGCATGAAGTTCTCGGTTTCATTGCTGGCGTAGCCAAACATGATGCCCTGATCACCAGCACCCTGATCCTGCTTGGTTTGGCGCTCCACACCTTGATTAATCTCGTTTGACTGCTCATGAATCGCCGACAAGATACCACAAGAATTAGCCTCAAACATATACTCAGACTTGGTATACCCAATGCGCTGAATCACCTGACGCGTAATTTTCTGCACGTCCAAATAAATATTAGACTTCACCTCACCGGCTAATATAACCTGGCCTGTAGTTACCAGGGTTTCAATAGCTACCTTGGAATCCTGATCCCAGGCAAGAAAATTATCGATTAAAGCATCAGATATCTGATCGGCAATTTTATCTGGGTGGCCTTCCGAAACAGATTCAGATGTAAAAAAATATCCCATAAGTCTTACTTACTTAACTTTAAATAATTAACGATTTGTAGAGAGAGCGGGCAATGTGTTAAAGCATTATTCGAATGGTTTTAGCACTTTTTTTCTGTGGTTGCAATCTCTTTGTTAATCTCGAACGAGATAATAACGCAAATCAATCCACTTTTTTGTACCTGCAAAACTACGACTCTTAATTGTATTTGTGAAATGCAAAGTAGCAATAGGCCAAATAATAGATTATAATGACAATAATTTTAGCTTATCTTTATGATCCGTAATGAAAACCGATGAGTACAAAAAAAAAGATCCTGTTTGTGATCAATCCCATTTCGGGAGGTAAACGAAAGACGGCATTTAAAAAGCAGATTCTCGAAACATTAGATCTGAGTAAATTTGAGCCCACCTTTCAGCAAACAGATCATGCAGGCCATGCATACGAATTGGCAAAACAAGCAGTACTTAATAAGTACGATGTGGTGGTTGCTGTCGGTGGCGATGGTACGATCAATGAAATAGGATCGGCATTGGCAGGCACCGATACGCCCCTGGGCATCATACCTGAAGGTTCGGGAAATGGCTTGGCGCTTTATTTGGGCATTCCGCTACACGAGGCCGGAGCTATTCGCCGCATCAATCGTTTCGACACGATGACAGTGGATACCGGCAGTGTCAATGAGCGATTCTTTTTTAATGTAGCAGGTGTCGGCTTCGATGCATCTGTGAGTGATAAATTTGCAACCGACTCTATACGTGGCCCTATTGGCTACCTGCGAACCGTCATGAATCTGCTAGGGTCGTACCGATCCAAAAAATATCAATTATCGATAGATGGAAAATCGTACACCCGAGAAGCATTTATGATCAGTGTGGCCAATTCACCACAATATGGCAATAATGCCTACATTGCTCCCAATGCCTCTGTCACCGATGGGCTGATCGATGTATGTATTGTACACAAGTTTCCATTATACCTATTACCGATGATGGTGTTTCACTTATTTAACAAATCGGTAGATCAATCGGAATATGTGGAAATTATCCCTGGTCGAGTAATTACTATCGAATCCGATGAGATAGGACCAGTACATGTTGATGGGGAGCCCTTGACATTGGAAGCGCCGTTGCAATTTACGGTTCAGGAAAAATCCTTAAAGATCATTTGTTAGTATACACAATATGGCAAAACAGAAGAAACAACAATACGAAGGAGTCGTGTATTCTACGGCTGATGATTTTAATTACAGTGCCTTTGGTGAGCTTGCTACTCAGGAAACCCTGCCAAATCAACAACAGCAGCTGCGTGTTGGTTTAGACAGAAAGTCCAGAAAAGGAAAGGTAGTGACCGTGGTCGAAGGATTTAAAGGTCAGGAGAGCGATTTGGAAGCGCTTGCAAAACAACTGAAGCAACGTTGTGGGGTCGGCGGTGGTGCAAAAGATGGAGTCATCTTAATTCAGGGCGACTTTAAGCAGAAGCTTATTGAGCTGTTAAGTGCTGATAATTATAAGGTTAAAGGTTTTGGAGGATAAATATATTTGTTTAAACACAATAGTATGCTTGTTACACCGTTACTAATAGCACGTGTATCTATTATGAAAATCGCTGAGTGAACACTTACTTAATTTTGGCAATTAATAATTTGATAATTTGCATATGAGAAAAAAAATACCTTTCATTGCAAAACCAAAATCCAAATGGAGCTATTTGGTTATTGAAATATGATTGAAAAACGTAGGCGGACTGCTGGCTATATTTCATTACAGACAATCGGAAGTGATTTCATGGAATTATTTGACATAAATTTTATTTTTATCATAAAATAGTATATTTGTTTTTGAAGTAAGCGCCAAAACCGCTTATTTCTTGTGAAAATTTTGAATTAAACTATAATAATTAACAACAGTAAAATCTAAAAATCAGTAAAAATGGCAAACGCACCAAAAACAACAAGTCCTGCTAAACAAGAGGGAGGAAATTCGGGTAATTTATTTGCAAGTTTAGCGATTATCATATGTTTGGTAATTGGTTATTTAGTTTATGAGTTTGTAATGGGATCACCAAGCAACTTTATAGACGGAGATCGCGAGAACCAACCTTTGCCAGGAAACTACTATGGTATGGTATATCACGCAGGAGTAATTGTACCGGTTCTTTTGGGTTTATTCTTAATGGTATGGGTTTTCGCTATCGAGCGCTTCATCGTAATTGGTAAAGCTTCAGGTACAGGAAACGTAGGTAACTTCGTACGTAAAGTACAAGGTCTATTGAGAGCTCAAAATATCGATGCAGCAATTTCTGAGTGTGACAAACAAAAAGGTTCTGTAGCGAACGTAATCAAAGCTGGTTTGTTGAAATACAAAGATGTTCAAGCTAACCCAGGATTAGATGCAGAAAAATCAGTATTAGCAATTCAAAAGGAGATCGAAGAAGCGACTACATTAGAAATGCCAATGTTAGAGAAAAACCTAACCGTTATTGCTACTTTGGTATCTATCGGTACACTTTCTGGTCTATTAGGTACAGTAACAGGTATGATCAAGGCCTTCTCTGCATTAGCTACAGGTGGTACACCAGATTCAGCTAAATTGGCGAATGGTATCTCTGAGGCACTTATCAATACAGCAACAGGTATCGGTACATCTACTATTGCGATTATCTTCTACAACATCCTTACTTCTAAAATTGATACATTAACTTACTCTATCGACGAGGCAGGTTTCTCTATCGTACAAACTTACGCTGCAAACCACAAGTAAGATAGTGATGTAATTATTTCAGATTTCTTTATGGAATTTGAAATAATAGATCATCATTAAGATGTAGCGAGTTAAGTAAGTAATTTTAAAGAAGAAAAGAAATGGCAAAAGCAAAAGTAAAAAGAGCAAGTACCGTCATTGATATGACGGCCATGTGTGACGTAGCTTTCCTACTTCTTACATTCTTCGTATTGACGGCTACGGCACGTCAACCAGAAACTTTGGAAGTAGATACGCCTGCTTCGACAGTGAAAGAAAAGCTAGTTGGTGACAACATCGGCATGATCACTGTAGGTGATGGCGGCAAGATTTTCTTTGGATTGAAAGATCCTGCTATCCGTCGTGAGACGTTGAAGAATATCAGCGCTAAGTACAAAGTCAATTTTTCTGAGGAAGAATACGAGAAGTTTTCGGAGGCTGAGGATTTCGGTGCGCCTATCCGCACATTGAGACAACTGCTGACGTTGCCCAAAGACCAGAGGACGGTAGAGATTCAACCCGGTATTCCGGTGGATTCGACAGAAAATGAATCCAATGAATTGTACCATTGGGTACAACAAGCACGTTTAGCGACGGTTAAAGTAAACCGCGATCGTGAAAACGAGCAACGTGATTATGTGAACCCAGGTCCAATGCAGGTAGCTATCAAAGCAGATGCGGAAGAAAAGTACGCAGTAATGAATTTGATCATTGAGTCGCTTAGAAACCAGAAACAAAACAAATTTAGTTTTGTAACCGGTTTGAGAGCGGAATAAGAAAATAGGAAAATGGCAGAATTAAATCAAGATTCCGGCGGCGGCAAAAAAGGCGGTAAGGTAAGATCAAAGAAAAACGGTGGACGCGTCGACTTGACGGCCATGGTGGATCTAGCGTTCTTATTGATTACGTTCTTCATGTTGACGACATCATTAAACACGCCGCAGGCGATGGATGTTGCCATGCCGGATAAGAACAAAGATAAAAACGAGGTAAACCCGGAGATCGAAATCGCGGACAACCGTTCTATCACCCTATTGTTGGGCTCCGACAATAAGATTGCTTGGTATTACGGTCAGTTAGCTAGTCCAATCACGCCTCCTACAGTAATTGATTACAGTGCAGAAGGTATTCGCAAGGTGCTAATCGAGAAAAAGGCACAAGTGCCTCGCGTAGCGGGTGGAAAGGATCTGATTGTAGTAATCCGTCCAAGCGATCGATCTGTTCAACGGAATCTCGTCGATATTTTAGATGAAATGAAAATCGTGGATGTAAAGCGTTTTATGATTTCGAAAATCAAGCCAGAAGAAATTACTGTCTTGGAATCAAACGGAATTTATAACGACTAATCCCGAATAAATAGAAAGATATGTTTGGATCGAAACTAGATTTGTTCAAGAAAGAATGGCTAGACGTCGTCTTCGAGGACAGGAACAAAGAGTACGGCGCATATGAGCTGCGTAAAAACGCTTCGAAAGCAACCAATATGGGTTTGCTGGCAGTAGTCGTGATCGTAGCCATCATCAGCTTGCCTAAAGTATTCGGCTTTAGCTACTTCCCAGCAGGAGAACCTAAAGAGGAAGTAGAATACACCGAAGTTACATTAGAGGATTTGGAGATTCCAGAACCAGAGGAGGAAGAAGAGGAAGAGCCTCTTGAAATTGAAGAGACTCCACCTCAGCGTATCGCGGAAGAACCACCTGCAGAAGACCTAATTCGTTTTCCAGAGCCAAAAGTTGTGGACTCTAGGGATGTAAAAGAAGAAGTTGTTTCTCAGGAAGAAATCAAAGAGAAAAATGCCACTCCGGCACGTTTAACCTTAAAAGGAACGCCAGGCGCTTCTGGGGTACCAACAGGTGAATTCGGACCGAAGAAGGTAGAAGGCGCTATCACAGGAAGTACAAAAGGTGATCCAGATGGGGATGCAGATCCGAATAAGATCTTTACATCCGTAGCGGTAGAGCCAGAGTACCCAGGAGGTATGGCCGCATTCCGTAAGTACGTGGAAACAAGTTTCCAATACCCGTCGGGTGCAATTGATGCCGGTGTTAAAGGAGCTGTTGAATTGACATTTGTTGTCGAGAAAGATGGATCATTGACCGATATCAAAGTGTTGAAAGACCTAGGATATGGTACTGGCCAAGCAGGTGTAAACTTGTTGAAGCGCTCCAAAAAGTGGAAACCAGGTATCCAGAATGGTCGTCCAGTACGTGTTCAATATAGATTACCAATCTCGTTGAACTTACAAAACTAATAACACAAAAATGTCGGAAAATCGACGTATATCAAATTACAGACGGAAATCGCCCACACAGCGATTTCTGTCTATTTTAGGGCTGGCGATGTTCTTATTTTACTTCGTCTTGGGTCTGGTGGTGATCTTCTGGGAAGAACTTCCAATCCAAATTGATCCTACCTACCGAAAGCTTTTTGGAGGTTTGCTAATCGTTTATTCATTTTTACGATTTGCCAGACTTTGGCAGAATAATTTTAGAGATTAGTATTAATCCTTTTCTTATTTTTCTAATCTTATATTACAAATGGCAAAGTATTTGAACATATCATTATTTTGTGGTGCACTCCTCGGATTAGCGGCATGCGCCAATAATTCCGACGGTGGAAAAGAGCAATTAACAGAAACACCATTGGCGGGTGATAGTAATGATATTCTGACCGGTACGATGACTGTTATTGTAGATGAAACCGTGGCAGATTTGTTGGAGCAGCAGGTCGATGTGTTTCGCTCCTCCTACATCAATTCTACGGTTAAGGTTGTTGCAGATGCAGAGCGCCCGGCTATCAACAGATTGTTGAAGGGAGAAGGCAGTATTGCCGTCTTGAAACGCGAGCTTACAGCTGCTGAAGCGAAAGGCTTTACGCAACGATCCATCAAACCTCGTGTTTTTGCGGTAGGATACGATGCTGTTATTTTCGTGACAAATGCACAATCGTCCGATTCGACTATCAGCTATGCTAAAGTGGGAAAGCTGATGAATGGAAGCGCTAAAGGTGAGCAGAACTTGGTGTTCGATGATATCAACTCCAGTTCGTTACGACTGTTAAAAGAAGTGACAGGTGTAGAGAAAGTGAGTGCAGGGCAAGTTACTGCGGTCGGCTCCGATATTGAGGTAATTAATACGGTTCAAAGTAAGCCAAATACGATAGGCGTTTTAACGTTAAATCAGTACTTGGCACGTAGGGATTCGTTGGGCGGTCTCAATAAAATTCGTATATTGAGCGTTAGTAAAGAAGATAATGGTGTCGCTTTTCGTCCTTCACAGAGTACATTAGGTGACGATACATATCCGCTGAAACAAGAGTTCTTTGTACTGAATTATCAGCCAAATATGGGTTTGGGAATAGGGTTTTCTGCCTTCCTAACCGGTGATCGTGGACAACGCGTGGTGTTGAAATATGGGCTATTGCCATTCACCATGCCCGGACGAGAGTTAATCATTCGAGAAGAAGCAAATTTTTAATAGGTAAACAACAAGAATTAGGGATAGATTATGACAAAAAGAGAATTATTTTTAGGACTATTAATGGCCGGTGTAGCAGGCGGTGCCAGCGCACAGAAGTTGAAAGACGCGCAGGATGCTATGCAAGTCGAGCAATATGACAAAGCTAAAACTATATTGCAAGAGTTGATTCAGAAGAAACCTAAAGATGCAGATAACTACTTTTATCTAGGTCAAATTCATTTGGTGAACGATAAAGTGGATTCCGCAGAAGTAGTGTTTCAACAAGGTGCTGCAAGCAATCCTAAGGACGTGTTAAATACAGTAGGTTTGGGTGCGGTGGAGTTGCAGAAAGGAAATAAATCTGCTGCGGAAACCAAATTCACTCAAGCTACTTCCAACTTAGGTAAGAAAGACTATTTGCCATTATATTTTACAGGACGTGCTTACATTTCTGCACCAACACCTGATTATACTAAGGCTATTGAGTACCTAACACAAGCAAAAGAAAAAAATGCAAAGGATGCAATGATACCTAATGCATTAGGTGATGCTTATGCAGGACTACGCGAAAGTAATCAGGCTTATATTAGCTATCGTGATGCATTGAGCTTAGACGAAAGTCTAATTGCTCCAAAAATTGGTCAAGCAGTGATCTCTCGTTGGGCACAAGCGTACGATGTGGTAATAGAAGATCTAAATAACTTGATCGCAGAAAATCCGTCTTATGCACCGCTTTATCGCGAGTTAGCGGATACTTATTATTATTCTTCGTTGAAAGCAGCTGAAGAGGATTACCGTGAGATCAACCAAAAAGGTTTAGATGCTTACAAAAAATACTTAGAAGTATCTGGTGACAAATCGCTTGATGCACAAGTTCGTTACGCGGATTTCTTGGTGTACACAGGTAACTACGAAGAATTGAAAACAGTAGCGCAACGCTTGAGTAGCTTAGAAGGAATAGATCCAAAAGTATACCGTTACTTAGGCTATATCGCTTTCTTACAGGACAAAGACTATGCAAAATCCAGCGAATACATGGATAAGCTTTTCGCACAAGTAGACGAAAACAGGTTGATCGGACGTGATTACCTAATCGCTGGTCTTTCTGCAGTGTCTAATGGAGACGAAGCAAAAGGAGCAACTTTGTTGAAGCAAGCGGTTGAAAAGCAAGGTGAAGATGAGGATTTGGATTCAGAAATTGCAGAAACAGCATTCTCTAAATACCAAGATGGTGAGCAAGATATCGCAATGAAAATCTTCGCTATCCCTGCGGCTAATCCAGAGTCAGACTATTACTATGATTCGAACTACTACTTAGGTACTACAGCGTATACAGAAGGTTCTAAATTGTATATCGGTGAAGGTGGCGAGCCAGCAGACAAAGGTGTGGCTAACCTAGAGGCGGCTAGACCATTTTTGGAAAAAGCGATTAAAGCGTTCGACGTAGTCATTGGAGCAACAAAGCCTGAGGCCGTGGAGAAATACAAAATCAATGCGATCTACTTCAAAGGTTTGTCCGAGTTGGCATTAGACAATTTACAGTATAACCCTGAAGAGCACCAAGGTTTATTTGCACCTACATTCGAGCAATTAATCACGTTGTTAACTGAAAAAGGTGAGCTGGATGAAGTTCAACAAGGTTACCTAGTAGATGCTTACAATTACTTAGGCTACCATACTTATTTCAAAGGCGATATGGCTAAGGCCAAATCTTATTTCGAGAAATCTTTAGCGATTGACCCGGAAAATGAAACGGCTAATGCATTCGTTAGTCAAATGTAATTGAGATAGTTTAGATACGTTATAAAAGGGCTGATATTTATATCAGCCCTTTTTTTTTACCCTTTATTTTTATATATTTGATAGAGAGAAGATAAGAGAATTCTAACACGATTATAATACAACATTGCCAATGGAAAACACGCCATTTGACTATGTGCCTATACTGATTCAACTTGCTGTAGCAGCTAGCTTCGGCATAATCACCATTATTGGTACACACCTGTTAGGGCCAAAAGTTCGCACGCCAAATAAGCTAACTTCATTCGAATCGGGTGTAGAAGTGGTAGGCAACGCCAGACAGCCGTTTTCCATTAAATACTTCTTAGTAGCAATACTCTTCGTCATCTTTGATATAGAAGTTATTTTTATGTATCCCTGGGCAGTAAACTTTAGAGAATTTGGTTGGCAAGGGTTAGTGGAGATGTTTGTATTTATGGGTTTGTTGTTGCTTGGCTTCATCTACATCTTAAAGAAGAAAGCACTGGACTGGGAATAGGAAATACCTTCCCCTGAAGTCTATAATATGGCTTTGGAATATAGAAAGGAATTAGAAAATGAGTCAAATAACATTAGCGGATCGTCCACCAGGCGTGGAAGGATCTGGTTTTTTTGCAACAACATTAGATAAGGCCGTTGGTTTGGCTAGAGCCAATTCCTTGTGGCCGCTTCCTTTTGCAACATCATGTTGTGGAATTGAATTTATGGCTACCATGGGTTCCACTTACGATCTTGCTCGTTTTGGTGCCGAACGGCCCAGTTTTTCGCCCCGTCAGGCAGATATGTTACTGGTGATGGGTACGATTGCCAAAAAAATGGCACCCGTCCTGAAGCAAGTATATATACAGATGGCAGAGCCTCGGTGGGTTATTGCAGTAGGCGCATGTGCATCTAGCGGAGGTATTTTTGATACCTACTCGGTGTTGCAAGGCATAGACGAAATCATTCCAGTAGATGTCTATGTACCCGGTTGCCCGCCAAGGCCGGAAGCGATTTTGGATGGTGTTATGCGCTTACAAGACATTGTAAAGAGTGAGTCGCTGAACAGAAGAAATACGCCAGAATACAAAGAATTGTTGGAAAAATACGGTATAGCAACGGATAATGGATAAACGCGATAATCAATCACTCTTAGCAGAGTTAACGGATCGTTTTGGCACCGGTATTAGTCGCCATGAAGAGCCATATGGCTTATTAACAATCCACACCAGCAAAGAGCTGATCCTAGATGTGCTTGCGTTTCTGAAAGAATCGGCAGGGTTTACTTACCTCACCGATATTACCGCAGTACATTATCCGGATGGAGATAACACATTTGCCATCGTATACCATGTGCACAACCTATTGGAGAACGTGCGCGTGCGTATCAAAGCGTCAATACCAGTAAGTGATCCGAAGATACCGTCCGCTACAACCTTATGGGCCGGAGCCAATTGGATGGAGCGCGAGACCTACGATTTCTTCGGCGTACAGTTTGAAGGCCACCCGGACTTACGCAGAATCTTGAATATGGACGATCTCGATGTTTTTCCGATGCGACGAGAGTATCCGCTAGAAGATCCCAACAGAGTAGATAAAAGAGATTTTTATTTTGGACGTTAGTCCATAGTATAAGGAGCGATACGTATGAGCAAGCCGATCACTGAATTAACATCCAACAGACCAGTCTTTGAAGAGCACGACCCAGAGGAAGAGCTCACCACGCTAAACCTTGGTCCCACACACCCTGCTACACATGGTGTATTCCAGAATGTATTGCAAATCGACGGCGAACGAATCATTAGTGGCGTATCGACTATTGGCTATATACACCGCGCTTTTGAAAAAATTGCAGAACACCGCCCTTTTTATCAAATCACCCCGTTGACCGACCGTTTGAATTACTGTTCTGCCCCGATAAATAATATGGGCTGGCACATGACGGTCGAAAAATTACTGGAGATCGAAATTCCTAAGCGCGTGCAGTATATGCGTGTGATTGTGATGGAGTTGGCACGCATTGCAGATCACATTATCTGCAATGGTATCCTAGGTGTAGACACCGGAGCCTTTTCTGGCTTTCTCTACCTCATGCAGGAGCGAGAATTTATCTATGAGATCTTCGAAGAAATCTGTGGCGCTCGCCTAACGACTAATATCGGTCGAATCGGAGGCTTCGAGAGAGATTTCAACGAAATCGCCTTCACCAAAATTGATGAATTTTTAAAACGCTTTCCAGCAGTACTCAGCGAATTTCAGGAACTTTTTACAAGAAACCGAATTTTTATCGAGCGTACTTCTAACGTCGCCGCTGTAACACCAGAACAAGCCTTGAATTACAGTTGGAGCGGACCGATTTTGCGTGCTACAGGGGTAGATTACGATGTGCGCGCGATGGCACCCTACTGTTCGTACGAAGAATTCGAATTTGATATTCCGGTAGGTACCAATGGCGATGTATACGATCGCTTTATGGTGCGCAACGAAGAGATGACGCAATCCATGCGCATCATCGAACAAGCAATAGAAAAAATAAAGGGCGAGCCGGCAGGAGTATTCCATGCCGATGTACCCGAGTTTTACCTACCTCCAAAAGAGCAGGTATATACCAACATGGAAGCGCTTATTTACCATTTCAAGATTGTAATGGGCGAATGGGAAACACCAAAATCGGAAGTGTACCATGCCGTAGAAGGAGCCAATGGCGAATTGGGCTTTTATCTCATCCATGATGGAGGCCGTACACCGTACCGCCTGCACTTCCGCCGTCCATCTTTTATCAATTATCAAATGTTTGCGCCGATGAGCAGCGGCATGCTGATCTCCGACGCCATTATTAATATGAGTAGTTTAAACGTAATTGCGGGAGAATTAGATGCTTAATGTCAAAGAAAATCTGATCGTAGACTTCTCTCCCAGTTTATTAGAGAAGTTTAGCGAGATCGTTGCCCGCTATCCAGAAGGTCGGCAAAAATCGGCCTTGTTGCCGGTTTTGCACGAGGTGCAAGCCGTATATGGCTGGCTCAGTGTAGACGCGATGGATAAAGTAGCCCATTATCTGGCTATCCAACCGATTGAAGTGTATGAAGTCGCTACATTTTATAGCATGTACTTCTTACAGCCACAAGGCAAATATATGCTCGAGGTGTGTCGCACCGGACCATGTTGTTTGGTCGGCGCAGAGAAGATCATGGATCATCTGGAAGGCACCTTGGGCGTCAAAGAAGGAGAAGTGACCTCCGACGGATTGTTTTCTTGGAGAGGTGTCGAATGTCTGGCTGCATGCGGCTTCGGTCCTGTATTGCAAATTGGACCTGAATATACCTTTTATGAAAACCTCACACCGGATAGTGTAGATGAGTTGATCGGCAAGTTGAAAACCGAAGCACAAGCTAAAGATTAGTATCATGGGGCGAAAGTTATTACTCACACATATAGACGTACCCGGCATACAAAGTTATTCCGTGTACAAGGCACAAGGCGGATATCGTTCGGTCGATAAAGCGCTGAAGTCTATGAGTCCAGACGACGTCGTAGAAGAGGTGAAAAAATCTGGACTACGTGGCCGCGGAGGAGCAGGATTCCCTACCGGAATGAAATGGAGTTTTCTGGCGAAGCCAGAAGGCGTACCCCGTTATCTGGTCTGTAATGCCGACGAGTCGGAACCCGGCACATTTAAAGACCGGTATCTCATGACGCATATTCCGCACGCACTGATCGAAGGAATGATCGTATCCAGCTATGCTTTGGGCGCGCACACTTCGTTCATCTATGTACGCGGCGAAATGATGCCACAGATTCGTATCCTGGAAAAGGCCATCGCAGAAGCGAAGGCCGCAGGATATCTGGGTAAAAATATATTAGGTTCTGGCTACGATTTGGAGCTGTACGTACAACCCGGTGGTGGTGCCTACATTTGTGGAGAAGAAACTGCATTGCTCGAATCTTTGGAAGGCAAACGGGGCAATCCGCGTATTAAGCCCCCTTTTCCGGCGATAGCCGGTCTTTACGGCTGTCCTACAGTGGTTAATAATGTAGAATCGATAGCAGCGACGGTACCGATCATCAATGATGGCGGCGAAGAATACGCTAAAATCGGCATTGAGCGAAGCACCGGAACCAAACTGATTTCCGCTGGTGGAAATTTGGCCAAGCCCGGTGTCTACGAAATAGAATTAGGACTTCCCGTAGAAGAATTTATCTATTCGGATGAATATTGTGGCGGTATCGCCAATGGGAAGAAACTAAAGGCGGTGGTAGCAGGCGGATCATCTGTGCCCATCTTACCAGCCAACCTGATCACCAAAACGATTAAAGGCGATGCACGTCTGATGACGTATGAGTCTTTGGCCGACGGCGGTTTTCAATCGGGTACGATGATGGGCTCTGGTGGTTTTATCGCTTTTGATGAGGATCAATGCATCGTTCGAAATACCTGGAATTTCACTCGCTTTTATAGACACGAGAGCTGCGGACAGTGTTCGCCTTGTCGGGAAGGTACCGGTTGGATGGAAAAGGTGTTGTACAATATTGAACATGGGAGAGGCACGACGAACGATATCGACCTGCTGTGGGATATACAACGAAAAATTGAAGGGAACACTATCTGCCCATTGGGCGATGCAGCGGCATGGCCTGTTGCGGCAGCGATAAGGCATTTCAGAGACGAATTTGAATGGCATATCAACCACGGGCAGGAAGCACAGAATAGAAATTATGGATTGGCACATTATGCTGATCCTTTGGAAGTCGTAACGGAATCATAGAGCTAAGCATACGGTGATGGCGGAAGAAGTACAAAAGTTTAAAGTAAGTATAGATGGTATATCGGTCGATGTCGACGCGGGTACAACAATATTAAACGCTGCCCGTAAGATTGGCGGAGATATTGTGCCGCCAGCCATGTGCTACTATTCCAAGCTGGAAGGCAGTGGCGGCAAATGCCGTACCTGTTTGGTGAAGGTTACCAAGGGTTCTGAAAAAGACCCTCGTCCGATGCCGAAGTTGGTTGCCTCTTGCCGTACGACGGTGATGGATGGCATGGAAGTGCAAAACATCACTTCGCCAGATGTGGTAGAAGCCCGCAAAAGTGTGGTGGAAATGCTTCTGATCAATCACCCGCTGGATTGTCCGGTATGCGATCAGGCTGGAGAATGTAAGCTGCAGGATTTGGGTTATGAGCATGGCTCCGAAAATACCCGTTACGACTTTCCGCGTCGTACCTTCGAACGCATTGATATCGGAGATAAAATCCAGTTGCACATGAATCGCTGTATTCTGTGCTATCGTTGTGTATATGTAGCCAACCAGTTGACGAACACACGCGAGCATGGTATCTTATACCGGGGAGATCATGCGGAGATTTCGACTTACATTGAAAACGCCTTGGATAACGATTACATTGGAAATGTCATCGATGTTTGCCCAGTAGGCGCACTAACCGACAAGACTTTTCGCTTCAAAAACCGGGTTTGGTTTACTAAACCAGTCAATGCACATCGCGACTGCCCTTCATGTTCGGGCAGAGTAACGCTTTGGTACAAAGGATCGGATGTATTGCGCGTAACGGCACGGAAGGATGAATACGATGAGGTGGAAGAGTTTATCTGTAACACCTGTCGGTTCGACAAAAAAGAGACGGCAGATTGGACCTTAGAAGATCCAACCAAAGTGAGTCAAGAGTCGGTGATCGCTTCTAATCACTACACGCAGTTTCAACCGCCGGCAGTAATTCCAGAAAATACCCCATTAAAAGAAGCCAATTGGGAACAGTTGGCCAGAACAGAGAAATTGAAATAGGCGCCGAACAGATATGGAGACAGCATTTCTATTAGAAAAATTGATATTAGTGGTCGTCGTATTTACGATCACCTTAGTAATCGCGATGTATTCTACGTTGGCGGAGCGCAAGATTGCGGGCTTTATGCAAGACAGGCACGGACCAGATCGCGCCGGAGCATTTGGATTGCTGCAGCCCCTTTGCGACGGTGGTAAGTTCTTTTTCAAAGAAGAAATTATTCCGGCAGGAGCGCATAAGGGCTTATTTATCATCGGTCCGGTGATTGCCATTATTACCGCCTGCATTAGCTCGGCCGTGATTCCTTGGGGACAAACCCTCACCATAGGAGATGCTAGCATCAAATTGCAGGTGGCGGAAGTGAATATCGGCGTATTGTATATTTTTGGGGTCATTGCACTAGGCGTTTATGGTATTATGCTAGGTGGTTGGGCATCCAATAACAAGTTTTCGTTGATGGGTGCTATTCGTGCCGCTTCTCAAAGTATCAGTTACGAAATTGGCCTGGGCTTATCACTGATTGCTTTATTGATGGTTACCGGCACGCTTTCTATCGGCGAGATCGTCGCACAGCAATCTGGCTTTGTGAACTGGAATATCTGGTCTCAACCGCTCGGCTTTCTCATCTTCGTCGTGTGTGCCTTTGCCGAATGTAACCGTGTTCCCTTCGATTTGCCAGAGTGTGAAACCGAATTGGTTGGTGGATATCATACGGAGTATTCGTCCATGAAACTGGGCTTGTACATGTTCTCCGAGTATATCAATATGTTTGTGTCTTCCGCATTGATGGCAGCATTATATTTCGGAGGATATAACTTTCCGTTTATGAATGACCTAGGTCTTTCAGCGAACTGGATCACCATTATCGGGGTACTCGTCTTCTTCGCCAAAATATTTGCCTTTATCTTCTTTTTTATGTGGATCAGATGGACCTTGCCGCGTTTTCGGTACGATCAGTTGATGCGCTTAGGCTGGAAGAAGTTGATACCATTAGCGATCGCCAATATTGTATTGACGGGAGTAATCATATTGATTAAGGATACATTTTTTTAGAGAGAGGAGCTTTATATGCAGTCGTTATCGAATAGGAAAAAAGTACTGGAACAAAAGCCCATGAATTTCTGGGAGCGCATTTACCTGCCTGCCATCTTCAAGGGGTTGTCCATTACGCTCCGGCATTTTTTTAAAAAAATCCCGACCGTAAAATATCCGGAAGAGGTACGCCCATATTCAAAGAATTTTAGAGGACAACATTCCTTGAAACGTGATGAAGAAGGCAAGGAACGTTGTACCGCTTGTGGCTTGTGCGCCCTATCCTGTCCGGCAGAAGCCATTACCATGACCTCGGCAGAGCGCGCCAAAGGCGAAGAGCATCTGTACCGCGAGGAGAAATATGCGGCCGTGTACGAGATTAATATGTTGCGTTGTATATTTTGTGGATTGTGTGAAGAGGCTTGTCCCAAGGAGGCGATTTATCTGGACGGCCCACACGTAACGGCAGATTACCTGCGTAAAGATTTTATCTATGGAAAAGATAAGTTGGTGGAGCCCAAATTTGACATTACAAAACTTGCTAAAGATTAAATATATAAGCCGATGTCTTTCTTTTATCTCGTAGCTTTTCTATCCGTGATCTTTTCACTGATGACCATTTTTACGAAGAATCCCGTGCACAGTGTACTGTACCTTGTAATCACGTTTTTTACGTTTACGGTACATTATATCATGCTCAATGCCCAATTTCTGGCTGTGGTAAACTTTATCGTTTATATGGGTGCCATTATGGTATTATTTCTCTTTGTGCTCATGTTATTGAATCTGAACAAAGATACAGAACCCATGAAATCTCCCTTGGTGAAG
The DNA here is from genome assembly GCF_023554555.1 of Sphingobacterium sp. lm-10. Taxonomy (NCBI): domain Bacteria; kingdom Pseudomonadati; phylum Bacteroidota; class Sphingobacteriia; order Sphingobacteriales; family Sphingobacteriaceae; genus Sphingobacterium; species Sphingobacterium sp. lm-10. Next base: position 98,764 of record NZ_JAMJWC010000002.1, on the reverse strand, counting down.
GTGATGGGTACAATCGCAGGAATGTGTTTATTAGCGACCTTTTTAGGAGCCTTCCGCGCTTTAGAGCACAATGACATACTCATCACTCCACACGAAAACATAGGGCTGGTAGAAAACTTGGGGAAAGTACTCTTTGGGGAATTTCTACTACCTTTTGAACTGTCTTCTATTCTGCTGCTAACCGCCATGGTTGGTGCAGTATTGTTGGCCAAACACGAGAAAGGAGTGAAGAAGCAACATGGATAATATGGTCTCTCAGCTCCAAGGAATTCCCTTACAGCACTATTTGATATTCTGTAGTACCATCTTCGCGATCGGCGTAATCGGTGTGTTGACCAGAAGAAATGTCATTATTATTATGATGTCTATCGAGTTAATGCTCAATGCCGTGAATCTGCTACTGGCCGCATTCTCTGCACATCATGCTGATCCTGCTGGTCAGGTATTCGTATTTTTCATCATGGCGCTGGCGGCGGCGGAAGTGGCTGTCGGACTCGCTATCGTGATTATGGTGTATCGCAATACCAAATCGCTTGATATTGATTCATTGACCAAACTGCGCTTTTAGAAGCCACAAAATACTCTGCTAACCCAAGAACATAAACTTGAATAGAAAAAATAACCGCGTATGAACGAATTGATTTGGATAGTGCCCTTGCTGCCTTTATTGGGCTTCGTATTCATCGGGGCGTTGCGAAATTACCTTCCGCACTGGCTGGTGAGCTTAGTTGGCTGTGGCACGGTACTCGCCGCATTCATAGCTAGTGTGGCACTCTTCTCCAATGTATATAGCGCTCGGATGGTTGGAGGCACAGGTGAGATAACTCAGGAGCTATTTACCTGGATTTCTGTTTCCGACTTTCAGGTCTCTTTTCGCTTTTTAGTCGATCCATTAAGTGCCATCATGCTCTTAATTGTCACTGGAATTGGTTTTCTAATTCACCTGTATTCCACGTCGTACATGCATAAAGATCCTGGATTTGCTAAATTCTTCAGCTACCTGAACTTGTTTATCTTTTTCATGCTGTTGCTGGTATTAGGATCCAATTATTTGGTGATGTTTATCGGATGGGAAGGCGTAGGCCTTTGTTCCTACCTATTGATTGGGTTCTGGTATAAAAATACGAACTATGCTAAGGCAGCAAAAAAAGCTTTTGTGATGAATCGCATTGGCGATCTGGGCTTTTTAATAGCGCTGTTCTTTATGATTGCTCACTTTGGTACTTTGGAATTCGCTGGTGTACTAGGACAAGCTAAGTTGATGGTTTCTGGTGACAGCACCTTGTTGATCATTACCTTATTACTTTTTGTGGCGGCAACGGGTAAGTCCGCACAGATTCCACTCTTTACCTGGTTGCCTGATGCGATGGCAGGGCCAACGCCTGTTTCTGCATTGATTCACGCAGCCACGATGGTTACGGCCGGAATCTACATGATTGCCCGATCCAATATTATGTTCACACTATCGCCCATCACGATGCAAGTGATTGCCATCATCGGTGTGGCTACCGCTGTCGTAGCGGCATTTATTGCGCTTACCCAAAACGATATTAAGAAAGTATTGGCCTATTCTACCGTATCGCAATTAGGATATATGTTTCTAGGACTAGGGGTAGGTGCTTTTACCGGAGCATTTTTTCACGTATTGACGCACGCTTTCTTCAAAGCGCTATTGTTTCTTGGTGCGGGATCTGTGATCCATGCGATGAGCGACGAGCAGGATATGCGGAAGATGGGCGGGTTGCGCAAAGCCTTACCAGTTACCTTCGCCACGATGCTAATCGGTACAATTGCGATTGCGGGCATTCCTCCTTTCGCAGGATTTTTCTCCAAAGATGAAATCTTGGCTTATGCCTTCGTCGAAAATCCACTCTTTTGGGTGTTAGGCTTGGCGGGTGCATTAATGACAGCATTCTATATGTTTCGCTTATTGTTTATGACTTTTTCTGGCAGTTTCCGTGGTACAGAATCACAAAAAAGCCATTTGCATGAATCTCCCTGGCCAATGACGGCAGCCCTGATCGTGTTAGCGATGCTATCCGTAATAGGTGGCGCATTGAATGTGCCAGAGGCTTTGCATGGACATCATTGGCTAGCCAACTTCTTGAGTCCCGTCTTTGCCGACTCAACAGCACTATCGGTGCCTTTTAGTTTAGACCATACGACGGAATATCTACTTATGGCGGTATCTACTGTCGCAGCGATTGCAATGGCTGCAATAGCTTATAGGCGATACGTGAAGTCAACTCCACGTGCCGAAAAGGCCGAGCAGGATCGCGGATTGTTATATAAACTGTCCTATCACAAGCTATATGTAGATGAAACTTATGAGCTGCTTATCACCAAACCGCTAAACGGTCTGGCGAGCACATTTAAGAAAGCAGACGTAAAGCTGGTAGACGGCTTGGTAAACGGCGTGGGTAAAGTGTTTTTGTCGGCTGGAAACGGCATCAGGCATTTGCAAACCGGACACGTTAGTTTTTATATATTCATGATGGTGTTGGGCGTGGCAGGCATCATGTTGTACGGCTTTATTGCACAATTAATAGAAAGATAACCTAAGAATTCATGGACAACCTTTTTTCGCTGTTGCTAATCCCTTTATTAAGTGCTATTGCTCTATTCTTTGTGCGTTCGGATCGTGCTAAGTGGGTGGCACTTTTGCTATCCTTAATTAATGTCGGGCTTACCGTACCTTTTTTACTGCGTTTTGATCCACAAGCCGGAATACAGTTTGAGCAGATGTGGGTGTGGATAGAACGGTTGAACGTCAATTTTCATATCGGCTTGGATGGTATAAGCTTGCCATTGGTTTTGTTGACCAATGGGCTGATTCCGTTAATTATTGCCACGGTCGATCAAAAGCGCTTCAAAGGTAATTTTTATGCTTTAGTGTTGTTTATGCAGGTTGGTCTATTGCTTGTGTTTACAGCACTGGATGCATTTTCATTTTATGTCGGATGGGAGATTGCCTTAATTCCGATTTACTTTATCTGTGCCCTGTGGGGCAGCGGTGATCGTATCGCCACCAACCTCAAGTTTTTTATCTACACATTTGCCGGAAGTATTCTGATGTTGATTGGTATACTATACCTGTATCAACAGACGCCGACGCATAGTTTCGAATGGACAGCATTTGCAGCGCTGAATCTTAATGAGGAGGTACAACATTGGGTGTTCTGGGCATTCTTTCTCGCATTCGCTATTAAGATTCCTATTATCCCATTTCATACTTGGCAGCCAAACACCTACGTGCAGGCACCTGCCGCAGGAACGATGCTCTTGTCTGGCATTATGTTAAAAATGGGAATCTTCGGCTTATTACGATGGTTACTGCCGATAGCACCTTTGGGCGTCGCGGAATACGGTACACTGGTGATGATTCTTTGTGTAGTAGGGATTGTTTATGCTTCCGTCATTGCCTTTCGGCAAGATGATGCGAAACGTTTGATCGCCTATTCTTCCATTGCCCACGTCGGCCTGATTGCCGGAGGCGTGTTTTCTTTAACAATCGACGGATTGCAGGGAGCGATGATACAGATGATCAATCATGGTATCTCTGCGGTAGGCTTATTTTTTGTAATCGACTTGATAGAGCGCCGTACGGGAAGCAGAAGCTTATCGGCGCTGGGTGGATTAGCTGCGCGCACGCCTAAACTGGCTATAGCATTTTTAATTCTCGTGATGGGGGCCGTTGGCTTGCCCTTAACGCACGGTTTTATCGGAGAATTTCTTTTGTTGAAAGGATTGTTCGGAGCGGAGGGGTACGGTCTTTGGTATGCAGTTTTCGGTGGGCTAACGCTGATCTTAGGCGCAGTCTATATGCTTAGGCTATACCAGAAGACCATGCTTGGCGAGTTACAGACACAATGGGAATCCATTCGGGATGTAAAGAGTACCGACCTGCTCGTGCTCGGAATTTTGGTCGTCTTGGTCATACTGATTGGCGTGTTGCCAAACTACCTACTACAATTATCAGAGCCAGCAATACAGGAGTTATTACAGCAAATTTCATTTAGAACAGCATAGCTTAATACCAACATACATTATGGGTGCAATTATCACGCTTTCATTATTGGCAATACTGCTTTTGTACTTAGGACTATTTAAGGCCAGAACGGCGTTATTGCCGGTCACCTTAGCTGGCTTAGCATTAGCCGTCGGTTTCGAATGGTATGGCTGGGATCAGGTAGCGGTGCCGCAGTACAGTGGCATGGTGCTGTTCGATCGTTATGCGATCGCGTTTTCCATATTATGTATATTTATTGCTGGCTTAGTCTTATCCCTTTCTAAAGCCTATTTCAAAGCGATCAGTGAGAACGTAGCCGAGTATTATGCGTTGATTTTATTCTCTTTAGTAGGTGCCTTGCTGGTGTGTTCATATCACAATTTTGCTATTCTCTTTATCGGTATTGAGGTCATGTCTGTGGCGCTATATATCTTGGTCGGCATCCGTAAGCGAGATCGTTTATCCAATGAAGCCGCATTGAAATACTTTTTAATGGGTGCTTTCTCTACCGGATTTTTACTTTTTGGTATTACGCTGATGTACGGTGCTACTGGTTCATTTGATTTGGGAGAGCTGCAACGCTACGTACGTACTACGCCCGATCATCAGATCTCACCTTTATTCTTTGGCGGGATATTATTGATGCTAGTTGGCCTCTGTTTCAAGGTAGGTGCCGCTCCATTTCATTTCTGGACCCCAGATGTGTACGATGGATCACCCATTCTGATTACGGCTTACATGAGTACCGTAGTGAAGGTGGCTTCCTTTGCCGGTTTCCTTCGTTTATTTTCTATGGTTATGGTGCCATTAGACAGTTTTTGGGAGCCGTTGCTGCTCACTATCGCGATCATTACGCTTTTCGTGGGCAATATATCTGCTTTAGTACAATCTAGCTTCAAGCGTATGCTGGCCTATTCCAGTATCGCACATGCTGGTTATATGTTATTTGCTATTCTTTCTATAGGAACCCTTTCCCCCGCAGCGATCTTAACCTATGGTCTAGCCTATTCACTGGCTTCTGTGGTCGCATTTGCGGCATTAATTTTGGTGAAAAGACAAATCGGTACGGATCAGTTTGAATCTTTCAATGGATTGGCAAAGCAAAATCCGTTTCTGGCCTTTGTGCTCACCGTAGCCATGCTATCATTGGCTGGTATTCCGCTTACAGCCGGATTTATCGGGAAGTTCATGATGTTTGGCCGAGTAATGGAAAGTTACCATACTTTATTGTTAGTTCTGGCAGCGGTAAATGCGGTCATTGGTGTGTTCTACTACCTGCGTGTGGTGGTACATTTGTACTTCAAATCCGCCGATGTCGAAGCAGATTCTTCTTCGATTAAGGTGCCCTTAAATTTTCAAATCATCTTCACGGTATCCATCCTTTTAACTTTAGCCGTAGGAATCTATCCGGATTGGCTTATCAACCTGTTGTAAATAAGGATCATAATCTAACGTTAACAAAGGAATAAGTTTTTCCTCTGTAAGCGATTAACTCTGCGAACAAATTGTATCTTTATCAGAGTGAGCATAGATGAAACATGACTATAGGGGCTTTAGCGATTAGATTTATATACCTACTTTTCCTGACATCTTTTTTAGCACCTGTAGTACTACTTGGCCAACATAGAATACAAGGTGTGGTCGTGGACGAAGATACAGACAGTCGATTAATGGGTGTTTCCGTCCGTGTATTGGGTAGCAGTACTGGCACGTCGACAGACTCTGTAGGGCAGTTTGTGTTAGTGCTTGATCGACCCTATGCACAGGTAGAACTTACCTCTATTGGCTACGCTACAAAGATGGTACGCATTACCGAACAAGCACCAAACATGATCTCCATGCGCCCCGAAGGTACGCTCATCGAAGGCATTACCGTAAGGGTAAGTAGAAAATATTCGAATAGAGATAATCCCGCTGTGGAGTTGATCGACTCCGTCATCCGTTACAAATCACAAAATCGCTTATCTGGGAATGCTAGTATACAGTTCGAACAATACGATAAAATAAAGATCGGCATTGTAGACCCTCCAAAACTCTTGAAGCGCACTTTGTCTATGGTGAACTTCCCGACCGACAACCTGGATACATTAACATTAGTTGGTAAGGAAGTGCTGGGTATTTATCAGGAAGAAAACCTAGCTAGGGTATATAGCCAACGAGATCCGTCTCGTTCTAAACGGCGCATTGATCATCAGGTCAAAACTGAGTTTGATCAACGATATGTAAACAACCCGAACATCCAGTCTTACATCAACTACGTCTTGCAACCCATCGATATTTACGATGAAAGTATTTTCATGTTGGATAAGCTGTTCTTAAGTCCGATTGCGGATAATGGGAAGGTCTTTTACAAATATTTTTTAATAGATACAGTTACCAATGAACATGGAAAGTTTATGGAGCTGGAGTTTGTGCCGCGCAATGAGAAAGATTTATTGTTTCGGGGGAAGTTGCAAGTGGCTATGGATGGTTCTTATGCGGTAAAGCGTGCGGAGTTGCATATTGGCACCTCTGCCAATCTTAATTGGATAAGTGCGGTAGATCTTCGATTGAATTATTCTCCACGCGACGGTGTGATGTTGCTAGATAGTACGCACGTTGCGGTCTCCTTTGGTTCGGAGAATAATCAAGCGATGTATGGCGAGCGGATGAGTGTGCATCGTGATTACGATTTGTATAGCCCAATTGATATTAGTCTTTTTAGTGGACCGCCTGTCGAAGTCTTACCCGATGTTAGCACATTTATTCCGAATCGTCCGGTGCCTCTTTCTGTTTTTGAGCGAAATACGTATGAAAATATAAATAGACTTAAAAGGGATCCCACTTTTCGCTCTACGTTGGCATTGGGGTATCTGATTGCTCAAGGCTATTACAACCTAAATGCATTTGAATTAGGGCCGTTGGAGTACACCTATAGTCGTAATAATATAGAAGGAAACCGGATTCGATTAGGTGGGAGAACAACGCCATTGCTTTCCGAGAAGATGTATGTGGAAGGATATCTAGCCTACGGCACCCGCGACAATGACCTAAAATATTACTTGAGTACCGCCATATCTGTAGATGGGCGAAATATTGCAACCTTTCCAGCACATTATGTCGAAGGCTCTATCCAACACGATATCCTAGAACCTGGGCGTCAACCTAGTTTTTTGCGAGGCGATAGTTTTTTCGATTCCTTTAGAAGAAATAGGCCAACCAAATGGTTCATGACAGATGCATACCGCTTGCGCCATATGGTGGAGTTTGGGAATCATTTTTCGGTAGAGACCGCCTTTAGTCATATTAGACGACGCACAATAGGAGACTTCCGACTAATTAGTTCAGGAGATCCTACTACGGCAGTACGAGATATAAATACAAATGATGTACAGGTGACCCTAAGATGGGCTCCTTACGAACGATTTTACTATCGAAATCTAACCCGACGAACCATCATAGAACAGCACCCTGTTTTTACGGTGGAATACAACAAGGGGTTGAAGGGATTTTTGGATGCACCGTACGAGTACGATATGGTTAAGGCATCGGCATCACGTCGTTTCTTTTTAAATCAATTCGGCTTCGCCGATATGACCTTCACAGCAGGTAAGATCTGGGGTGTATTGCCTTATACGTTGCTCCATATGCCGAATGTGCGGCAAAAATTGGATGGACGGCACGAAATTCGCTATGATTTGATGAACAGTATGGAGTTTGCGGCTGATGAATATGTGAAGTTCGGTTTTGAACATGCACTGAATGGGTTTATCTTCAATAAAATTCCTTTGCTGAGAAGGCTCAAATTACGCGAGATCTGGGGCGCGCAAATGTTTTACGGCCGTATGAGTACGCAAAATGATCCGGCGCGAAGTGATCAGGTAGTCGAATTTGATACCGATGCTCAAGGTTTCCCGTTGACGCGAAGCCTATTTGGTAGGCCTTATTGGGAAGCGTCAGTAGGAATAGATAATATACTGCGCGTGCTACGTGTAGAATATGTGAGAAGACTCACACACCGCGACTTTCCAAACATCAGTCAAGATAGATACCGCGTATCGCTGTCACTAAACTTTTAAAACCGACGAGTTATGTATAACAACATCAAAATCCAATTACTTGATCAGACCGCATTATTAGAAATCGATCGGCCCAAATACCTCAATGCTCTAAACAGGGAGACGCTGGAAGAGATTGAACATGCTTTTCAACATGAACTGCTCAGCAACACCGACATCAGAGGCGTGATTATCACGGGTGCTGGAGAGAAAGCGTTTGTAGCAGGTGCTGACATTAAAGAATTCATGAAATACAGCACGGAAGAGGGAATGGCACTCGCCAAATGGGGACATGGAGTGATGAATCGCATTTACACTTTTCCCAAGCCAGTAATCGCAGCGATTAATGGTTATGCCTTGGGGGGAGGTTTAGAGCTGGCTTTAGCCTGTCATATGCGTGTAGCATCGAATTCTGCAAAAATGGGTCTTCCTGAAGTCTCACTCGGATTGATTCCAGGATATGGCGGCACACAACGTTTGACGCAATTGGTAGGCCGTGGTAAAGCTTTAGAGATGATTCTGAGTGGAGAAATGATTGATGCGGAGGATGCTAATCAATGGGGATTGGTTAATTATACCACAAATTCAGATGAACTAATAAGCAAAACGACAGATCTGCTGAAAAAAATGTACGGAAAATCTGCTCATGCTATTGCGGCAGCCATTAAGGCAGTAAATGCAGGGTTGGGTAAGGATACAGATGGGTATGAGGAGGAGATCCGATCGTTCGGCGAGAGTTTCGGAACGCCTGATTTTCATGAAGGGGTCGATGCATTTCTCACTAAGCGCAAACCAAATTTTTAAAGCGCTGTTATACTGATTTCAAACCATAATTTTTTTTTCTAAACATGGAAAATCCAGTTTTTTCTCAGAAAGAGCGCAATATTATTATCCTAATTATTGTCCTAGTATTAGGGGCTATTATTCTACATGCTACACGAGGATTATTTGGTGCATTTTTGGGTACTATGCTGATGTATACGCTCTTTCGGCAACTCAACATCTTTTTAATAGAGCGGTGGAAATGGCCAAAACCAGCATCATCGCTTTTCATTATTATTATCTCCATCTTAATTATTGTCCTGCCTATCTACGGAATAGGAAAAATGCTATTTTCAAAAGCGATTGAATTACAACGCGATCCAGAATGGATTAATAATTTGGTCAGTGCCATCAAGCAATTTGCTGGAGACAAATTGGGTCAGCCTGATTTCATAGAAAAGCAGTTAGAAGCCAGTTCATCCTATGTAGGAGGCTTGTTGACCAATACACTTGGCGGTGCCGCGAATCTGTTTCTGGAAATTACCGTGATGTATTTTATACTTTACTTTATGTTTGTCGGCTACAAAGGTTTCGAACAGGCACTACGTTTTTACTTGCCATTTGATGATTCTAACGCTGGCGTTCTAGCAGAGGAGTTTAAAAATGTGACGTATGCAAACGTCGTTGGCCAAACCTTAATTGCCATTGTACAGGGGGCCTGTTTGAGTGTAGGTTTTTATATATTTGGGGCATCCGACCCTTTCTTTTGGGGGGTGATTACCGCTATATTATCCTTCGTCCCGTTGTTAGGCCCTCCCCTGATATTTGTGCCGGCGGCAGTGATTATGTTTTCTCAGGGAATGACCTGGCAGCCCATCGGATTGCTGATCTGGGGATTCGGACTGGTGATTAATATAGATAATGTTTTGAGGTTCATCATTGCAAAGCGAATGGGAGACATTCACCCGATCATTACAGTCGTGGGGGTAATTATTGGTATCCCGCTATTTGGGCTTTTAGGTTTGGTATTTGGCCCGTTGCTTTTGGTGTATTTTCTTTCGGCCGTAAAAGTGTATAAAGCGAATAAGCGATTATCATTAAAACAACAAACTCTACAGCAGCAAATGCAAGAGCGCGGAGGCTAAAGTATTAATCTTCCGTGATAATGAACAGCTCGCTGGCAATACGATCCGCGAGCTGTTTTCCATTTGCAGAAAGCTTCAACGTGTATTGCTCTAAGATCAATTGCCCGCCGAGAATATACGGCTGAGCTTGCTGCAGCATAGCATGCATGACCTCTACACCAAATTGCTCTTCGACAACATGGAGACGAATACCCCACATCGTGCGTAAGCTCGTCATGATATACTCATTAATACGATCCTCCTTACTTAGTATCTCGCTTTCCAAGACAGGGAGATCGTTAGATATGCCGTGCATATACAATGCATTGTTGCTTTTGTTCCAAGATCTCGATATGCCATTAAAGGAATGCGCAGATGGTCCGATTCCTAGATAATGTGTACCATTCCAATAATTCGTATTGTGTTGTGCATATCTACCATCTTTGGCAAAGTTGGAAATCTCGTAGTGTTCAAAGCCATTGGAGGTTAGCTGATCGATTAAGATCGCCATCTGGTCGGCACTTTGTCCCTCATCTATCGGCCTAGTTTTTCCTTTTTTGATCTGATGATGCAGGGCGGTACGCTCTTCCACCGTCATCGCATACGAAGAAATATGAGGAATGCCGTAGTCAATTAGCTGTGCGATATTACGGTGCCATTTTTCGTCTGTCAACAAAGGATAACCGTAAATTAGGTCGCAAGTGATATTGTCAAAACCCGCATCCTGAACCCTTTTGATGACCACATCAGCTTCTTTAGCATTGTGAGCCCGGTTCATCCATCGGAGATCTTCTTCGAAGAATGATTGAATACCGATGCTGAAGCGGTTAATAGGAGTAGCGCGGAGCTCTTGTATTTTGGACAGGCTAAGGTCATCTGGATTTGCTTCTAACGTAATCTCCGCTTGACTATCTAGTGTGAAATTTTCGGATATTTTATCCAATATGCGTTGGATGTCGGACGCCTCCAGTAGTGAAGGTGTACCGCCCCCAAAATAAACGGATCGTATGTGCCGATCTACGAGATAATCCGACCGGAGTTCAATTTCCCGTAGCAATGCGTTTATCATTTGTGCTTTATCACCTAATTGCGTGCTAAAGTGAAAATCACAATAGTGGCAAGCCTGTTTACAAAAAGGAATGTGGAGATAAAACATGAGTGTGATGTCGTTTTAGGAGTTTCTAGGTCTTAAGAGGTGAAAACGACATGTCGTTCGAAGCTGATCTGCACCTTGTCTCCCTTCACATAATCCGGTGTGCCAATCTTTGCCGCGCGCAAGCTGACAGCTTCATTGCCTACCACGTATTCATAATACATGCCGCGAAACTTAATTTCCTGCACCTGAAATGGAGCAGAATCATCGCCAATCAGTGAAATATCTTCCTGATGTATCGCAACGGACGATGAGGTATCCAGTCCTAAAGCCCTTGCTTCATCAGCAGTTAGGATATTGCTCTTCGCCAGTAACTGGGCTGTATACCTATTGCTAGGCTTAAAATACAAATCTTTGGGCTTCCCGTCATCAATGATTTTTCCGTCTTTCATTACGATGAGTTGATCGGACATGGCCAGCACCTCCGATGGGTCATGAGAAACTAATAGCACGGTAAGTCCGGTATCCGCTACAATCTGTTTGATATCCTGTTGCAGCGCATCACGAAATGCGGCATCTACTTGATTAAAGGGCTCATCCATCAGGAGTACTTCGGGATCGTTGACCAGTGCGCGAGAAATGGCCACTCGTTGTCGCTCTCCTCCACTCAGATCTGCTACGCGCTTTTGGGAAAGATGCAAGATTTGAAGCTTTTGTAATGTTTCTTCTGTTTTCCGCTGTTTGTACTCCAAGTCGATATTGGATAATTGAGAAGCCACATTGTCCCAAACTTTAGCGAAAAGATTGAGGTCATCAAAATTCTGAGAGACCATCTTCATGGCATCATGACCAGGAATGAGCTTATCTTTTCGAGTTGGCACTAGCCAGCCGCGGTAGCGGATCTCGCCTTCGGTTGGCTCAATAAGTCCGTAGATCAATTTCAATAAGGTACTCTTGCCACTTCCAGAAGCACCGATGATCGCCGTGATGCTGTTCTCCGTAATTCCTACACTTACCTGATCCACAGCAACGACATCTTCTTTTCCTTCGAAAACACAGGAAACCTGCTGAACATGGATCAATGGAAGGCCATGTTGTTGTACGTCCTGAGGAACCAATTGACAAGAGGAAGATGTTGTGCTCATAAAAAGTGCCGGATCCTTTTAGGTGATCCGGCACAAAAATACGGTTTTAAAATCGGGAATGTTTAACCTAGAAGCCTAAGGTTAGACCGAATGCAAAATTCCTGAATCCTTCTTGAGCAGGAGATTGTTCAAACATATCGTTCATGTAGTATTTGGTGAAAACAGCGAAGGAACCAAATCCTACGCGCAAATGTCCGCCATATTGGAAAGATTGCAGGTTGTAGGTGTCTCGGAAACTTTGTCTTCCCAGCTCCTCGCTGCGCAATCGTTGCGATCCCTTTAATAGGATGCCAAACATTGGCCCTGCCACGATACGCACACGATCTCCACCACGGCTGCGGCCGCTTCGCCACTCAAAAGCTAAAGGCACACGCAGATAAGTAGAGGTTAATACATTGCGGGTGTAATTTACCTCGTTACGATCTACAAAAGTGGGCGTAAGTGGCGCTTGATTTTGATTCAATAAGACATTGCTTGTCAAGCGCATGTAGTTCCATTCGAAGCCCGCTGCAGTATATATCTTGATGTTGTCATCTAAGCGAACACCGAATTGTGCAATATCGAAACCAAAATTAGAAGCTCTGCTGTGCGACAAAAATTGATTCTCCTCCGAGAATGTAAAACTGCCATTGTCCATTGGGCGAGAAAATCCCCAGTCAATACGCGTAAACGTCAGTCCACCAAAAACTCGTGGATATTTTACTTTCTTTTTCTCTTTGTCATTGTTTTGATCGTCATCATCATCTTTTCCTAGCGATAGATTCATGTTTACTTTTTTAGCAGAATCTTTTTCTGTGATGATAGTATCTTGGGTCTGCGCTTGCGCAGCAGTGGTAGCTGAAAGTCCGAACGCGATCCAGACAATCATATGATATACGTATGTTTTCATAGTTGTTTAATGAGTATATTTTGAGTTATTTACGTTTTCTTATTCTGTTTTTGGCAAAGAGGTTTCCTACTTCTAAACGGAAGGAGCCCTCATCATCCTTTGTTACATATACATCCTTCGTCACCTGCGTCGGAGTATGATCATTCACTACGTTAATGATTTTATTAATTACGTTAGTCGTTGCTTTCCGAACAGTACCAGCAATCATCATTTCTTCTTCCTCTTCAAAAGGTTCAATGAGTGGTTTGATAGGATCCACCTCGGTCACATAGCGGGTTGGTAAATCTGCCATCGGCACTTCTGCCAATTGTACCTGATATCGATCCGCCATTTCTGATTCTTCTATCGTGACCACCTGATTTGCTACCGGCAAATTAACAGAAGCGATGCTTTTTTGTTCTGTTGAGACGCTTGGAGAATTTTTTATAGATTCCTCTTTTTGCACCAAGTTCGGGCTATAAGCCAAATGTTTTTCCTGCGGCGAAGCATTATTCGATGATTCTGTATGTATCGTAACGTCTTTCTTGGGTTGCTCAACATCCTTTAGTTCGCTAGAATTTGGCACAGTAGCTTTTTGTTGTGCTATCTGAGTGTTAGCGTCAATAGATTCGTGTTGATTGGCAAAATAGGCGAATAATCCCACTCCAATTAACGCACAAGCCGCTGCGTACTTCACCCACTGGTAACTTCGTTTTTTGGTAAGAGGAATCAGGGGAACAATCCCTTCTTCAGATTCCTTTTCTTCATCCAACTGCTGCGCGATCCTGTCCCATAGCTGTGGGCTGGGTTTGGCCATGTGATCTTCCGCTGCATCGCGAAACAGTTTGTCGATATCGTTCTCTTTCATATCCATTCCTCCTTATACTCTTAACTGATGTTATCCATTTTTGTCAACCGTTCTTTTAGCCAACTTCTTGCTCTCGAGAGTTGCGACTTAGAGTTCGTCTCCGTAATCGACAGATTATCGGCAATCTCCTTATGGCTGAACCCTTCTATCGCGTAAAGATTGAAGATTGTCTTATAATTTACGGGCAGTTGATTAATCAGCTGCAACAAATCTTTGTATCCTGTCTGATCTGCCTGAAACGTGCTGACGATATGCGATGCACCATTGCCCTCTTCCTGCAAATCCATGTACACGATTTTCCGTTTTCTGTATACCTCAATAGCCGTATTCACCATGATGCGTCTAATCCAGCCTTCGAGCGATCCAGTTCCATCATATAAATGATGTTTGGTATACACCTTTACAAAGCCATTTTGTAGTATATCTTCTGCTTCTAAGTGATCTTTTGCATACCGCAAACAAACCGAAAACATCTTCGACGAAAAGTGATGGTATAAAGCTGCTTGTGCTTTGCGATCCTGCTTTTTGCAGCCCTCCCATACCATGTCAATATTCGTCAGTTTCAATTTTACCAGGTTTTATAGGCAAGACGGCACTTCTGCGCTTAAGGTTGCAACAGAAATAAAAAAAGTTAAAAAATCTTAAATAAATTCGATAATGCGACTTTCCGGGCCAGTAACCCGGAGGTGGATCGACTTTGTATCGGAAGGTAATAAATTGGCAATCTTCTCTGGCCATTCGATCAGGCAGTAGTGGCCGGAATATAAATATTCTTCATAGCCCATGTCAAAGGCTTCCTGTTCATCTCGCAGGCGGTAGAAGTCGAAATGATATATAGGTCCACTAGGTGTTTCGTACTCGTTTACAATAGAAAATGTGGGACTAGATGTATTTTCTAGTACACCTAGCTGTACACAAATTTCTTTAATAAATGTCGTTTTCCCGGCGCCCATGTCTCCGTAAAATAAGATCACACGAGCGTCAGAAAAGGATTGTACAATGGTGTTGGCGACCGCGCTGAGGTCCGCCAATGTGTCTACGCGGTATTCCATCACCAAATTTACTTATTTCGGCGTGTAGGTCGCAAATGGAATGATCATTTCTTCCAGGGAGATCCCCCCATGCTGGAAGGTGCCATAGAAATGATTCACAAACTGATTGTAATTGTTGGGATATACAAAATAGGCATCTTCTTTAGCGAAGGTGTATACCGAACTGATGTTTAACTTAGGAAGTTGCGCATCGTGCGGATTCTTGACAACAAATACATCTTTATCCTGATAATTGAGATTTTTGCCCTGTTTGTAACGCAAGTTGGTATTGGTGTTGCGGTCGCCCACAATCTTACTCGGTTTCTTCACACGGATCGTGCCATGGTCTGTGGTTACGATCACGCGTACTTTATGCTGCGCCAGCCATTTCAACACATCCAGCCAAGGCGAGTGCTCAAACCAAGAAAGGGTGAGTGATCGATAGGCCGCATCATCGTTAGCCAGTTCGCGGATCATCGCCATATCTGTACGCGCATGAGATAGCATATCTACAAAATTGTATACCAGCACGTTCAGGTCATTGTTCATCAGGTTGTTTAGATTTTCTAATACATCCTTGCCCTGTTCGTGAGTTAATATCTTGGTATACGAATGCTTGATATCTTTGCGGTATACCCTTTTGATCTGATCGGCCAGGAATACATCTTCGTGCATGTTTTTTCCGCCTTCATCATTGTCATTTTGCCAATGATCTGGAAACCTACGCTCCATCTCCAGTGGCGTAAGGCCGCTAAAGATCGCATTACGGGCATACTGGGTTGCTGTTGGGAGTATGCTAAAATAGCTATCTTCTTCTTCTAGTCGGAAGTACTCGGTGATGATTTCGTTGATCACGCGCCATTGATCGTAGCGCAAGTTGTCTATCAAAAAGAAGAAAGTAGGTCGATCGTCTTCCATCGTTGGAAACACTTTCTTTTTAAAAATATGGTGAGATAGATTAGGACCACTGCCCGGATCATTGATCCAGCCCAGGTAATTGTTCTCGACATACTTTGCAAATAGGGCATTGGCTTCCGATTTTTGCATCGTCAGAATTTCATGCATTCCGCTATCTTCCAATTTTTCGAGCGATAGCTCCCAGTAAAGCAATTTCTTATACGCTTCAACCCATTGCTTATAATCCAGGGCATCATTCATGATCGTGCCCAGATTTCTAAAATCCTGCTGGTATGCCAGTGACGTTTTTTCGCTTACTAACCTTCGGTTTTCAGTAAGCTTTTTTATCGTTAATAATATCTGCTTGGGGTTTACCGGCTTAATCAGGTAGTCATCTATTTTAGAGCCAATTGCGTCTTCCATCAGGTGTTCTTCCTCGTTTTTTGTAACCAGTACGGTCGGAATAGAAGCATTGACAGATTTTAGGATGCTCAACGTTTCTAATCCTGTTAGGCCCGGCATATTTTCATCGAGGAAAACCAGATCGTACGGATCACTTTTAAAGGCATCTACCGCATCGTAGCCATTATTTACGGTCTTGACTTTATACCCTTTTTGTTCGAGTAATAGAATATGGGGCTTCAGAAATTCAATTTCATCATCTGCCCAGAGTATACGTGTCTTCTGCATGTGTGTTGCCTTAAGAAATCTATCAGTTCAACAACTGAAGTTAAAAAATGATTTGATTGGTGAAGATAAGGGGAAGAAACCCATCTTGCTTTCAAACCATCAATTGATTGCGCTTTTTTAACAAGAATTAACGCACATCTGTGTATCTTTGCCGTTATATTCGGGCAGTTTTACGCGTAAATGTAAAACGATAAGTCTGGAACGATATATTAATAGATTATAAAGTATTGAATAAGAAAAAAATAATTAATGACCCGGTGTATGGTTTTGTGACCATTCCATCTGCTTTCATTTATGATCTTATTCAGCACCCTTTCTTTCAAAGACTGCGGTATATCAAACAAGGTAGCATGAGCCACTTGGTGTATCCAGGAGCCCTGCATACTCGTTTTCAACACGCTATTGGTGCGATGCACCTGATGAGTCTGGCCATCAGCACGTTGCGTAATAAAGACGTAGAGATATCGGAAGAGGAAGAAGAAGCTGCTCTTACAGCGATACTTTTACATGATATAGGTCATGGCCCATTTTCTCACTCGTTAGAGCAAACGATCATCGAGGGCGTATCACATGAGATGATTTCCTCCTTATTGATGCAGCGCCTCAATGAGGCATTTGAGGGAAAATTGGATTTGGCGATTTGCATCTTCAATGATAAATACCCGAGACCGTTCCTACATCAATTGGTATCCAGCCAGTTGGATACAGATCGGATGGATTATCTAAATCGAGACAGCTTTTTTACTGGTGTTTCCGAGGGAGTCATATCCTTCGATCGCATTATCAAAATGTTATATGTGGTCGATGAGCAGCTGGTGATCGAGCAGAAAGGAATTTACTCTGTCGAGAATTTTCTGATTGCTAGACGCTTAATGTATTGGCAGGTATACCTGCACAAGACCGTGGTAGCCGCCGAGCAAATGCTCTTGCAAGCATTGCGTCGGGCGAAAGAGTTGGCGCAGGAAGGAATTAGTTTATTTGCAAGTCCGGCATTGGTTCATTTTCTACATCAGCGGATTACAAAAGACAACTTTATGAGCGATCAGTCTCACTTGTCCTGCTTTACCCGTTTAGATGATACCGACATCATGTCTGCGATCAAGGCTTGGAGTACGCATGAAGACAAGATTTTGCGTATCCTGTGTTCCAAGTTAATGAATAGAGAACTATTTCGGACAGAAATGCGCAGTGAGGCGATTACGAACACAGAATTTCAGGATATGCAACGACGCGCGCAAGTTGCCTTCGATTTACAGGATCATGAGGTAGATTATTTCGTGTACACGCAAACCATTAAAAATAGTGCCTACGATCCTTTGCAGAGTGGTATTAAAGTCTTGGCAAAGGACGGTACATTACTGGATATCACGGCAGCATCTGACCTTTCAAATCTTGATGCCTTGTCAAAAATCGTAGTCAAATATGCGGTCATTTACCCAAAAGAAATATTTAATTAACAATAGTCCATATACGCGATGAAATTTTCAGCTCAACAAATTGCGACATTATTGCAGGGCACGATAGAGGGGGATGCAGCAGTATCGGTATCTCGCCTATCTAAGATTGAAGAAGGTGATATCGAAAGCTTATCCTTTCTGTCTAACCCAAAATATGAGCAGTATCTGTACGATAGTGAAGCTGCTATCGTCGTGGTAAATGAATCCCAGGTATTGGATCCGCAACGGGTAGTAAAGCCGACGATGATCCGGGTGAAAGACGCTTATCAAGCGTTTGCTGAATTACTGAAGATATACGAACAAATGCGTTCTGACCGCTCTGGACGTGAAGAATATAGTTTTGTACATGATTCTGCAGAGCTTGGAGAAGGCTACTACGTAGGTGCCTTTGCCTACATCGGGCAACAAACTGTGATCGGTAAAAACGTAAAAGTATATCCGCAAGTGTACATCGGTGATAATGTTCGTATTGGTGATAATAGTGTGATTTATCCCGGAGCAAAAATTTATCATGATTGTGTATTAGGGAGTCATGTAACTGTGCACGCTGGCGCCGTGGTGGGTAGTGATGGCTTCGGCTTCGCACCGCAAGAGGATGGATCGTATACAAAAGTGCCTCAGATTGGTAATGTAATTCTGGAAGATTGGGTAGAAGTAGGTAGCAACACGACAATAGACCGGGCGACACTGGGTCATACTACGTTACGTCGTGGTGTGAAGTTAGACAACCTGGTGCAGATTGCGCACAACGTGGAAGTGGGAGAAAACACCGTGGTGGCAGCACAAACCGGGATCTCCGGCAGTACGAAGATTGGTGCAAAAGTAATTCTGGGGGGACAGGTTGGCGTGGTTGGCCATATTACGGTGGCTCCGGGCACTCAGGTACAGGCGCAATCTGGAATTAACAAAACGATAAGCGAAGAAAACAAAAAATGGGCTGGTTCTCCGGCATTTCCTTATCAAGGGGAGCTTAGGTCGCAGGTGCTTTATGCTAAACTGCCTGAGCTGGAAAAAAGGATCGCCGAGCTGGAGAAACGCCTCAGTGAAAAATAATAGCTACTTTTAATACTTTACTTGACGTCAATATAATGCTAGATATGAATGTAAAACAGCGAACTATCCAATCCGAAGTGACGATTTCGGGTGTAGGACTGCATACGGGGCACCCTGTAAATATATGCATCAAACCTGCACCAGAGAATCATTGGTACAAATTCCAACGTGTGGATTTGGAAGGTAAACCATTGGTAAATGTAGATGCCGATAACGTAACAGATACCTCTCGTGGAACTACCATATCCCAAAATGGCGGATCTGTCAGTACGATTGAGCACCTCATGTCTGCTTTGGTAGGGTTAGAATTGGACAATGTTCTGATCGAAATTGACGGTCCGGAAGTACCCATTCTAGACGGTAGTGCCGCTATCTTCGTCGAGAAATTGCGCGAAGTAGGTTTTGTAGAACAGGAAGCCGATCGCGAGTATTTTGAAGTAACAAGCAACATTCATTATAACGAACCTGAAAGACAGGTGGAGATCGTCGCGATGGCACTGGATGGCTATCGTCTTACGTGTATGATCGACTTCAATTCGCCTGTGTTGGGAAGTCAACATGCATCTATCACGCATATCACAGAATTTCCAAAAGAGATATCTTCGTCTAGAACATTCTGTTTCTTGCACGAGTTGGAGATGTTGGTACAACAAAATCTGGTTAAAGGTGGCGATTTGTCCAATGCGATCGTTATAGTGGATAAGGAGATCGACGAAAATGAACTCAATAAGCTGGAGCATGTCTTCAACAAGAAAGTGGAGGTGGCTAGTGAAGGAATATTGAACAATGTACAGTTGCGTCATTTAAACGAGCCTGCTCGTCACAAATTGCTCGATATGATCGGCGATTTGGCTTTGGTGGGTAGGCCTATAAAAGGACATATCATGGCAGCGCGCCCTGGACATGCGGCGAATGTTGCGTTTGCGAAGCGGATCAAAGCACAGATGAAAAAGGAGCGTTCCCGCAAGAATGTAAAAGTGTATGATCCGAATATGACGCCGGTATACGATACGGTTCAGATTATGAACATCCTGCCGCATCGTCAACCATTTTTAATGATCGACAAGATCTTGGAGCTTTCGGAGCGCCATGTTGTTGGTCTGAAAAATGTAACGATGAACGAAGACTTGTTTATGGGACATTTTCCAGGATCTCCATTATTCCCCGGTGTATTGCAGATTGAAGCAATGGCGCAAACAGGAGGGATATTGGTGCTGAATACGGTTTCCGATCCGCAAAATTGGTTGACATTGTTCCTGAAAATAGAGAATGCAAAATTCAAACATCCTGTTCGCCCCGGCGATACAGTAATATTCACCTGTGAGTTATTAGAGCCAATACGTCGTGGTATTGCTCGGATGAAAGGTGTAGGATTGGTCGGTGAGAAAGTAGTGAGCGAAGCGGAGCTGATGGCACAAATCGTTCGAGTTAAAGAATAAATTAAACATGATGATACAACCATTATCATACATACATCCTGATGCGCAAATTGCTCAGAATGTGGTTATTGAACCTTTTTCTACCATCCACAAAGATGTGGTGATTGGAGAAGGTACATGGATAGGCTCTAATGTGACGATCATGGATGGTGCGCGCATTGGAAAAAACTGTCGTATTTTTCCTGGAGCGATCATCTCGGGTGAGCCGCAAGACCTTAAGTTTGAAGGCGAAATCACAACAGCAGAAATTGGTGACAACACCACGATTCGTGAGTGTGTAACTATCAATAGAGGTACCAAAGATCGTTATCGTACGGTCATTGGTAAAAACTGTTTGATACAAGCGTACAGTCACATTGCGCACGATTGTTTCGTGGGAGATAACTGTATCTTCTCGAACTCCAGTACACTTGCCGGGCACATCACCGTAGGAGACTACGTGGTGTTGGCGGGGATGGTAGCGGTACACCAGTTCTGTAAAATTGGCTCGCATGCTTTTGTGACTGGTGGTACGCTCGTACGTAAGGATGTGCCGCCTTATATCAAAGCTGCCCGCGAACCCATTGCGTATGCCGGAATCAATTCAGTCGGCTTGCGTCGTCGTGGTTACACCAACGAGCAAATCAATGAAATTCAGAATATCTACCGTGTGCTTTTTGTAAAGCATAGTAATTTGGGTAAGGCTTTGGATTTGGTAGAAGCAGAATTTGAAGCAACAGAGCTGAGAGACGAGATTCTGGGCTTCGTACGCGCGTCGAACCGTGGCGTTGTAAAGGGTTTTGGACAAGGAAAAGCCAGTCTTTAACACAGCGTATATAATTCCAAGGAGTTGAACATTACGCTGCACGATATAGGAAGAAGGTATAACCGAGAGTGGATATTCAGACACTTAAGTTATACCTTTTCTGCTGGAAAGCGGTACGCTATTCTGGGGCCGAATGGTTCCGGAAAGTCGACGCTCATTAAGTTGCTGACGGGCAGTCTGTCGGCAAGTGAGGGTACAGTGCAGTATCAACCAGAGTTGCAACAAGCTTGTTCGATCGATGAGGTATACCAATACCTTACCATCGCAGCGCCTTACATGGAGTTGGTAGAGGAGTTCAGCCTGTCGGAATTG
The DNA here is from genome assembly GCF_023554555.1 of Sphingobacterium sp. lm-10. NCBI lineage: Bacteria > Pseudomonadati > Bacteroidota > Sphingobacteriia > Sphingobacteriales > Sphingobacteriaceae > Sphingobacterium > Sphingobacterium sp. lm-10. The sequence continues at coordinate 77,174 of NZ_JAMJWC010000002.1, read as the reverse complement.
ATTGACTTTCACTTCCAACACAAAAACTATTTGCCGGGCTACGACAAAGAATCACTTTTGCGATTGTCACAGCTGGAGGATGCCCGAGACAAAGAGATAAAACATTTCTCCTCGGGAATGAAGCAACGCCTTAAATTGGTACTTGCATGCTGTTCGGCCAGTGATTTAGTTTTTCTCGATGAGCCGACCAGCAACTTGGATGTACACGGAGAAAACTGGTATCTGGATCTGGTGGAGCAAACTATTGGCATCGAGCGTATACTCATTATTGGCTCCAACCAGCCAAAGGAATATGCTTTTTGTGATGAACATTTGGATATCCAAAACTACAAGCTTTTTAAATAACCACGGATTTTTCTATTTTTGAGTCCGAAATAAAAGAATAATTATGGCTAAAGCATCAGACGTAAAATCTGGGAATATATTGCGTTTCAACGGAGAGTTGGTAAGCGTAGATGAATTTTTGCACCGCACACCAGGCAATCTACGTGCATTTTACCAAGCAAAAATGCGTAACCTGAAGACAGGGAAATTGGTTGAATACCGCTTCAGAACAGACGAAGAGGTGGAGATTGCACGCGTGGAAACCAATGACTATCAATACCTGTACGATGATGGCGACTTTTTCGTGATCATGGACAATGACAGCTATGAGCAGTTCAATGTGCCAAAATCACTTTTTGGTGATAGTGCCCGCTTTCTGAAAGAAGGTATGAACGTGATCGTGGCTTTCGAAAGCGAAGAACCGATCATGGCGCAAGCGCCTACCACTGTTGATTTGGAAATCACCTACACAGAGCCCGCTGTAAAAGGAGATACCTCTACCAACGCATTGAAAAGTGCGACGGTAGAAACCGGTGTAGAGATTCGTGTGCCTCTATTTGTTAATCAGGGAGACCGCGTGAAAGTAGATACCCGTACTGGAGATTATATTGAGCGTGTCAAATAAGAGAGACGAGCTTATTATTCCTTAAGTAATATAGAAAACGGCCTGTGGTAAGTTCCAAAGGCCGTTTTCGTATTTTAGGATGGGTTTTTAAAGGTCGATACGTGTGAAAATAGTGGAAAAAACATGACGAAAGATACTCTTAGGACAATATATAAAGCCAAGCGCATGGCGCTTATGCCGGAAGAAAAGCAGCTGCTGGACGATGAGATACTCAACGGATTGAAAAGTTTGGATTTATCCAGCGTATCCTACTTGCATGTATACCTACCCATAGTGAAGTGGAATGAGTACGATACCTATCCATTCATTTATTGGCTTCGCCAGCATCATCCTGCGGTGCACATTGTCGTGTCGATATCCGAATTTGAGAAAGGGACATTGCAGCATTATGTCTGGAATAAGGAGTCTGTCGTGGCTAATGTTTGGGGGATTCCAGAAATTATTGTGCAGCCAGACACCGTGCATGTCGATCCACAAGCTATAGATTTGATCTTGATCCCCTTATTGGTTTGCGATCGCGATGGAAATCGTATTGGTTATGGAAAAGGGTTTTATGATCGTTTTCTACAAGGATGTAAAACAGACGTCCAAAAGGTAGGTATATCCTATTTTGATCCGATGGAAGAACAGATACCCGCAGATAGGTGGGATGTGCCTCTGGACAGCCTCATCACTCCCACTGGCAGCATACGTTTTTAGCAATACAAGATTGATTATGCCACAAAAAAAGCGATCAAGTCTTTCGTCTTGATCGCTTTTTTTGTGTGTTTCCTGCGGTTACAATGCTTGTCTGAATTTTTCTACACTGGCTTTTACATCACCCGTGTTGTTTTCCCAGTTATGCTCATACTCCGCGGAGATCATCCCTTTAAATTGCTGACGTTTCAGCTCTTCGATAATCTGTGGCATACCAATTACCCCAGTGCCCCAGTGTACGTCGTGTGCTGCCTTATCGTTGGCTACGTTTAAATCTTTAAAGTGTACATGGAAAACTTTTCCTTCCAATTTTTTCAAAGATTCTACAGGGTTCAATCCCGAACGCTCCCAATGACCTACATCGGCTGCTGCACCCATCTTGTCGCTTCTACCTTCAATCGCTTTCAAAACGATCGCAGGATCCCAGTACGTAGAAGGCTCTGGGTGGTTATGTATCGCTACTTTGATGTTATATTCATCACATAGTTTAGACAGGATATCCAAATGTGCCTCTTTAGGCTCGCAAACCACCACCTGTATGCCCATCTCTTTCGCAAAATCAAAGATCTGACGCCACTCTGCTTCATCTTTACCATCCACCACGCCGTAGGCGTTCAACGTAATACCATGCTCAGACAATAGTTCTTTCGCTTTTTTCCTACCCTCTGCATTAAGCTGATGGCCGGTTTTTTCTGAACTACCTTTAGTAAGATCTTGTCCTGGATACATTTCTACATGCTGTAAGCCAGCCTCTTTAATCTTATGTAAGGCCTCCTCGAAAGAGAATAAGCGAAAGGTGTAGGCTTGAGCGCCTAGCTTCCATCCTAGTTCTTCTTCTGGATAACTTGCCGCAACAGCTGCCGTGGTATCGGTAGTTTCTTCCGTCTCCTTATTGGACGATGAATGGTTGTTACAAGCAGTTGTAGTCCATGCTAGCATGGCCACCAAAGCTGCCTGTAGCATGGTGTTTTGTAGTTTCATAGTGATGTTTATTAGTGATTAGTCTTGTATAATTCTTAATCCATTTTTTATGCGTTGTACAACCTGTTCTTTTCCAAGTGTCTCTGCGATCACAAATACATCTGGGCCAAATTTTCCACCGACCAACATGATACGCAATGGCAGCATCAATTCCCCTACTTTGAGTCCGGACTGTGCTATTTTATCCTTAAATAGGGTTTCTATATTACTCGCGGCCCATTCGTCCTGCGCTTCAAAAACGGTAATTATTTTTTCGAAAAAAGTTGTTTTTTCTGCTGTCCACTTTGGCTTTACAGCAGCACTATCCAATGATTCTGGTGCTTGAAAAAAGTAGGAAGCATGCTCCCAGAAATCGGCAATAAACGTCATCCGATCTTTAACCAAAGCTAATAGGGTATTTATTTTTTCTACCGCTGCCTGAATGCCTTTTTCTACTAATAGTGCTGCGATCTTCGGGACCAATTCTTCATTCGGAGTACGTTGAATCCATTCTCTGTTGAACCATTTCGCTTTCTCAAAATCAAACTTAGCGCCCGCTTTACTAATACGATCTACGGAGAACTTTTCAATAAGCTGATTCAGGGTAAAAAATTCTTCCTCCGTACCATCGTTCCAGCCCAACATGGCCAACATGTTTACAAATGCTTCGGGTAGGAAACCCTTCTCGCGAAATCCTACGGTGGTATCTCCGGAAGTAGGATCTGTCCAATTCATAGCATAGACTGGGAAGCCCAGGCGATCGCCATCCCGTTTGCTTAACTTTCCATTACCGTCTGGTTTTAAGATTAACGGTAAATGAGCCCATTGTGGCATCTCCTGTTTCCAGCCGAGATATTCCCATAGCAAGATGTGAACAGGGGCAGACGGCAACCACTCTTCTCCACGGAAGACGTGAGAAATTTCCATCGCCTTATCATCCACGACAACCGCAAGATGGTAGGTTGGCATACCATCCGCTTTTAGCAACACTTTGTCATCAATCAGTTTGGTCTCGAAGACCACACGTTCCCGTATCATATCCTCAAAAGAGACCGTACCTTCTTCAGGCATTTTGATCCGGATAGTGTGCGGATGGCCTTCTGCTAAAAGTTTGGAGACTTCTGCTTCATCTAAGCTCAGTGAGTTACGAAGACTCATGCGATTTTCATGACTATAGCGAAAGTTTGGTTGTAATTTACGCTGTTCGTCCAGCTCTTCGGCCGTGTCGAAAGCATAATAGGCATGTCCGGATTGAATCAACTGCTCCGCGTATTGACGATAAGAAGGCTTCCTTTCGCTTTGGCGATAGGGCCCGACTGCACCGGGTTTTTCTGGACTTTCATCCGGGGCGATGCCACACCAGGCGAGACATTCGTTGATATACGCTTCGGCACCAGCAACAAAACGGGTTTGATCGGTATCCTCGATGCGAAGAATAAAATCTCCGTCGTGGTGCTTTGCAAACAGATAATTGAACAATGCGGTACGTACGCCCCCTAGATGTAGACCGCCTGTCGGGCTGGGCGCGAAGCGCACCCGGACTTTCTTTTCCAAACTCATAAGAACAAAACTACGTATTATTTCCCGATCATAGGGGCGCATAACCGCTCCTACTAACTAGAAAATGCCTATTTTGTAGCGCGATTAAGAATTTATGCAAAGAAATCCGTACCGCCATCATCGGCAACATTGGAAACTATTTCTATTTTTATTTGCCGCCATGATTGCGGCTGCATCTCTTTTGTATACCAATTACCTCACCAAAAGCCTTTCGAAATCCGAACGGACGAAAGCAGAGGTGTGGGCCATGAGTACACGGAGCATTGTATCGTTGCCCGATGTAAATGACGAGTTCATAAGCTTTATTTACGCGGTGCGTGATAGTCTTTCCTTGCCCGCAATTATCACTGACGACGCTGGAGATATTATTTTTTGGCGTGATCTGGATAGTACACGAACAAATATCTCGGTGGACCCGGCGGATACTTTGGCACAACCGCTTGTCTATGATCCAGGCTATTTTGCAAAGGAATTGGCCGAGATGCGCAGGCGCCATGCCCCCATCATTATCGAACTGGAAACCGGGCAAAAGTGGTTTGTATTTTATAAGGATTCGGATGCGCTTCGGCAATTGCGCATCTTCCCCTATATTCAACTTTCGTTGATCGCGATCTTCCTCATCATTGCGTATACAGTATTCAATTCTATCAAACGATCGGAGGAAAACTTGGTATGGGTTGGGATGGCCAAAGAGGCAGCGCATCAGCTCGGCACGCCTATCTCTTCTCTGATGGGATGGCTGGAGTTGGCTAGGGTAACATTTGAGTCGGAAGATAATACCCTTTTTGATGAGATGGAGCGAGATGTCTATCGCTTAGAAGTGGTGGCCGACCGTTTTTCCAAAATTGGCTCCGATCCGCACCTATCTAACCACAATATTTTCGAAGTGGTTAAAGACTATATGGATTATTTCCGGGTGCGCACCAGTGGCCGTATCTCTTTTGTACTAGAAGGTGACCAACATGTGGAGGCCATGCTGAATGTACAACTATTTGACTGGATTATAGAAAACCTACTAAAGAATGCGGTCAACGCGATTGAGTCGGAAGGAAAGGTGCATATTCATATTTTTGAAAACATCGCAAAGGAAGAGATCTTCATGGATGTGAGCGATACGGGGAGAGGAGTTCCCAGGTCTAACTGGGAATCGATATTTTTACCCGGATTTACTACCCGTAAACGTGGATGGGGCCTTGGCCTCAGCCTCACCAAACGTATGGTTAAGCTGCATCGTGGCCAGATATTTGTGAAAGAATCGGAAGTAGGGAAGGGCACTACATTCAGAATAATTTTAAAAAGTAATTTGCGATATGAACCAACTGAAATCGGATGATTTTCCGGCGTTTTACAGGGGATACATTGAGAGTGTGACTAACCCAGTAATGGATGAATTAATGGAGCAGTTAACCTCTTTTCCTTTATTTGTGCGCGATATACCCAAGGATAAAGAAACGTATCGCTATACCGAAGACAAATGGACGGTCAAGGAAGTGCTATGCCATATCCTAGATAGTGAGCGTGTGATGGCTTATCGTGCGCTGCGTTTCGCCCGAAATGATATGACGGCATTAGCCTCATTCGAACAGGATGAATTCGTGGCCAATGGACGGCACGATGAACGTAGTCTGGAGAGTATCGTCAAGGAATTTACAGCATTAAGGCAGTCGAATATTTGTCTATTTGAGACCTTTAACGAGACAGAGTTGAACAGAAAAGGCATGGCCTCCGATCGACTAATAAGCGTGCAGGCATTTCTTTACATCATAGCAGGACACTTGAATCATCACCGCACGGTATTAGCTACTCGTTACCTAAAGGAGGATAGTAGCAATAATAATCAGCAAGAGCATGTGGTTTAAGGAATATAGTCTAGAGGAAATCAACACACTTTTCGCAAAGAATATGACGGGTTTTCTTGGAATAGAGGCGGTTGAAATTCGTGATGATGCTATTATAGCACGTATGCCGATTACTGATAAAGTCAAGCAGCCCTATGGTTTATTGCATGGCGGCGCATCGGTAGTGCTTGCCGAGTCGGTAGGAAGTGTAGCCACGAATCTGATCGTGGACCCGGATAAATATGTGGGTGTAGGACTCGAAGTCAATGCTAATCACCTGCGCCCTGTTTTATCAGGGGAAGTAATCGCTACGTGTACGCCATTACATATTGGCGGTAAAACGCATATCTGGGATATCAAAATACGAGATAGTAAAGGTAAGCTGACTTGTGTATCTCGCCTAACTGTTGCCATCATCCGTAAATAACAACACCAAACGCCTATTGAAACGACGTTTGGTGATTTTGAGCATTGTTATTGTTGCGTGTAGGTGCTCACACGGCCTTTACGGCCATCCACATCTGTGGTAAAAACCTGAATTTTCTCGCCCACCTTCAAGGATAAGCCTTCTGAAGGAAATGGTTTTGCTGATGTGTTTTCTCGGGTACCTACTGTATAGTGAATTGGAAAGCCTGGGTATTCGGCATTAGCCATTAACTTGCCGTCTTTCTCTTTCAAACCAACTGCTGGTAAACGGTAATGAAAGCCACCAGCAAAGCGGCGTAACTTCGGTAGCTCCGTGCTACCCACCTTGTCAATAAATTCAGCATACCTTTTATCAAACGCTTTTTTGTCGAAGTTGGCTTCGCTTTCCCATTCGGTTGCTGGTGCCCAGGCACGCTCAGCCAACGCGAAGAAGCGCGGGAAGATCATATAATCCAGCGCATCATTATCCAATACGGTTTCTGCCCAAAGCGCACCTTTCAGGCCAACAAGGTGTATTGCGCCTTCCGGTGTCAACCTAGTCTTCTTTGCAAAATAACTCTCTTCCAACGGCTTGCCGCGATCGGTATATTTTATATTGGCAAAGTAGCTTTCTGGAAGTAGAGAGTAGGCATGATATAAATCCGTTTTTGATGCCCAGGTTAGGCCAGGTTCTTCAAAACGGTTGTCCCATGCCATATCAAAGTAGAAATTACTGGCGCTCACGAAAACGGTGTTGTGTCCGGCATTAGCCAACTTATAGGCTAGATCTTCCTGCCCGCCACCAATGGTATTATTCCACACATCCAGTACGAATCCGCGATCCGCAAAGGCTTCATTCACTTCCATACCCTTGCCACGGTTTACCATCCCGATCTCTTCCCATCCGGCCATGGTGAGTTGTTTCTCTTCGAGAATAGCGTGCACACGATCAATATAATACGTCCACACTTCATGTACGGAAGAATAACCTTTTTCTTTCATCAAGGCTTGCACTAAGGGTGATCCTTCCCAAGATCCAGTCGGTAATTCATCTCCACCAATGGAGATCAGCTGTAGTGGCACATCCGCTTCCTGATACATACTTTTGATTTCATCTACGATATGAGCAATGAAACGATAGGTGCCGGACATGGCAGGATTCATCACATTGTCTTGCCAGTATTGTGCGGAAAAGTAGGTAGAGGTATCTTGAAAATCATTCATTAAGAATCGTTCTGCTTCTTCCTTTTGTCCTTCTTTCAGCAATCGGTGATACCGCGCTTCCATGGCCTTTACTGCTGCCCGGGCATGTCCTGGCGTCTCGACTTCCGGGATCACCGTAATGAATCGCTCGTTTGCGTAGCGCAAAAGGGCTTTAAATTCTTCTTTTGAGAGGTATTGCTTTTCCTTCACGTGGGCTCCTGATCCATACGACGGTTGAATGCCGGATCCATCCGCATACTGAGGTGTTCTGTTTGCTCCGATAGCCGTCAACTCAGGTAGGGAGGGGATTTCTAATCGCCATCCTTCATCATCGATGAGGTGAAGGTGCAGTTTATTCAACTTGTACCGCGCCATCACATCTATATAACGTTTTAGCGTTTTCAAATCTTTAAAGTTTCGAGAAATGTCCAACATCAAGCCCCGGTAGCCATAGCGCGGGGCGTCCTCAACCTGTACAAAAGGAACGGATATAGATTTGCTTTCAGGATAGTTAGCAGGGAATAATGATATCAGAGACTGGATACCATAGAATGTCCCTTTTGCATGACTGGCTTGCAAGCGTATGCCGTTGGCGTCTATAGATAGCCGATAGGCATCGTCGGCAAGTCCATCAATTTTTTGAATCGCCAGTTGTGCTTTTTCCGGCTGGTTGACATTTTTAGGCTTCCACCTCGAGAAATCTTGGTGTATCTCCTTAAATGTACCAGAAAGATCTTTTGCTAATGCCGCGTCGATGTAAAAAGAAAAACCGGTGCTGATTTCATAACGACCCGTTGATGCGGTTATGGATTGCGGTGTGGGTAAGATGAGCTGTGATTCATCACCTTCGAATAGTGCATTTTTGTCGTACAGGTCGGCAAGCATTTTTATATGCTTTTCTCTGGATAAGTTTGGCGCAGTAATATGCGGGTCAGGTAATGAAGTTACCTGCCTTGGGTCTTTGCGCGACTGTAAATAGAAGCCGTTTGGCGCAATGGATATATGCGTAATTGGAAAATCCGTACTATAGGTGATGACTAAAGAATCGCGATTCGCTAGACTAATTGGTTCTTTAAAGCTGATGCGGTATAGATTTCCATTTTCGTCTGATAGCGTGTATTTGATATGGCCTTGCTCCTTAATGTGATAATTAGAATTAAACCATAGATCGTATGCGCTCATGTCCAATACCTTGTCATGATTGTTCTTCAATACAATATCAAACTGCTTTCCTGTAGTATCTTGATGAGAAGCTCGCCAGGTTAGCGTGTAGGGCTGTTTTTGGGCATGCCCTATAGTTAGGGCAATGAGGTAAACAAAAAGTGATAGGCCTATTTTTTTCATCTGGTTCGTTTTACGTTGCTCTAAAATAGCTTTTTTAATAAGTAGCTGCAATTTTTTGAAAATAATTTTGATGTATATAGATATAATTCTATATTTGCACACCGAAACAGAAAAATGGCCCGTTCGTCTAGGGGTTAGGACGCCAGATTTTCATTCTGGTAACAGGGGTTCGATTCCCCTACGGGCTACTTAAGGAGATTTCATAAATTTGAAATCTCCTTTTTTTATGGCAATAAAAATCTAATAACCAATATTTTATAATCGAATTATTTAGAGTTCGATATTTACGGTAAAATTCTTTAGATTTTTTGCTGGGATAGTCTTACAAACCATTCAGAAGCGAAGGTTATTGCATTTTTTCCAGAGTTCGAAATCTCTTTAAGGTTCTGATGTATTTTCTTCTTCTGGTTTCGTGTGATTTTTAGCCATTAGATATAGAAAATCTAGAATAACTACGGCCTCACTATCGTCCACGTGGATGCCATTTTTTGCTAAAATAGTAATTGTTTTTTTAACGGAAATCCTTTTATCTATGAAGTTCATATTAACTGCTTTTTGCGTTTCTTTTTGTTTCTAGTATTTTTGATAATGCACTGTTTAAGTCCAAAGAGATATCTCCCGTTTGGAAGTCAACTTTAAGTGGCGGGATGAGATTGACAAGATGTTTTTTATCCGCCGTATCCAAGTATGGGAATCCCTGGAAAATATTTACAAACGATCTGTCCTTGGAATAGATCTGCTTATCAATATTTCCTAATTTAGTATTGATATCTTGTAGTTCTCTTTTCAGGCTTTTGGAATTAGCGTTGCACTCCCTTTTTAATTCGGTGTAGTCATTGAGGTCTAATACCGCTCCTACAAATAATTTCCGGGAGTGAGAAAGGATGGATTCCTGTTCGTTTAATCTCCTGACAACTATGTTTCGTTCCTGTACATGTTGGGCTTTTAGTGTTTTTGTATTCCAATCCTCTAAAATGCTATTAAATAGATCAACTGCTCCGCTCGCAAGTACCATTTGTCGAAGTCCCTCGTGGTATCTTTCATTTAAAAGAGAAGCATTTATTCTTGTCTTACATCTTCCATAGCAATGGTAGTATGGGTACTTTCTTGTTTTGCCCTGAGAAATACTCCCGCATATATTTCGGCCACAAAGGGGACAGACCAAAAAGCCTTTTAAAAAAAACATCGCCTTCAGATTATCTTTCTTAGCGGTGACTTTTCTCTTCGTTGTGATGATTCGCTGAACCTCATGATACAGGGTTTCCGAGATCAGAGGATCATGAATACCTTTTATCATGTGCTGTTCTTGCGCATTGATTTTTATTGGAATAAGGCCACAATAAGCAGGATTGCGAATAATCCTGAAAAAGTGAGACCGGGAGCATTTCAAACCCTTCTCTTCAGCCATCTTTCTGATATCCTCTATTCTGTGTATATTCTTAGCAAGTTGGTGGAAGACCCATGTTATTATCCCTGCCTCGGGTTGCTTGGGAGCGATGATTTTTTTACCGTCCATTTTGGTCAGGTTGATGAAGCCCAAAGGGGCTCTGCTGGGATATCTCCCCGTCTGCTTTGCTCGTCGCATACCATTGCTGTATTCATCGCTCTTCTGCGGTTCTCTGCTTCAGGTACCGAAAGGTAGACGGCAAGCATAACCGTACTTTCCGGCACCGAAAAATCTATAGGTTGATCGATGGCCATTGCAGTTGTCTTGTATTTTCGAAGCAGGCCTATCATCTCGTATGCGTATTCAATATTCCGGCTGAACCGGTCCCATTTGATAAATAGTATGTTCTTATCTTCTTTGGATTTGCTTTTTACTATTGTAACTAACCTTTTCCACTCTGGGCGGTTGAAGTCCTTGGCTGAATAGTCTTCCCGATAGATGCCCTTGACAACTATGCTGCTGTGCTCGCAATATTTTAATAACCGATCTTCCTGTTCTGGCAAGGAGTAACCTTTTCTTTTTTGTTCGTCCGTGCTTACGCGGACGTATAGATAAGCTGTTTTCATATGAATAATGTGTTATTTGATTTTCAAGGTTAGCATTTCTTGCAGACAACACATCTCATTTCATGATATATTTTTAGATGAAAATGTTATCTTTATGTTCAAACTTTTTAAAACAATGAATCGTATTAAAGAAGTTTTGGAAGAAAAAGGCGTTAAGCAGACCTGGTTAGCTGAAAAATTAGGTAAAAGCTACAATATGGTCAATTCATACGTACAGAATAGAAGGCAGCCAAGTTTGGATATATTAAATGAAATAGCAGGAATACTTGATGTTGATGTAAGGATTCTAATCGTATCAAATAGGAAAACATTATAATATTCAGATTTTTTCAAAATATCAATTTTAAACACTTAACCTAAATTATGTTTATTTCTTCTCTCGCTATTCGTAATTTTAGAAATTTCAAGCAAGCCAAATTCAATTTCAAAAATGGCATAAATACAATTATTGGAGAAAATGGATCCGGCAAGACCAATCTATTCTATGCACTAAGGATATTACTTGATGATACAATGCCAAGATATATCAAGTTTTACCCAAGTGACTTTAATAGGTCACTGGGCAACCAATGGGTGGGACATTGGATAATTATTTCCCTTGAATTTGAAAATCTTGATACAAGTGAAGAAGCCCAAGCGCTAGCTGTTCAAACCAGTGGTCATATGGATAGTGTCAATAAAGGCAGTTATTCCGTTTATTTTCGTCCAAAGTATCAATTCAGAAAAGAACTGTATGACTACTCACAAACTGGTGGAAAGAACGAGGCTGATCTTCAACTATTGTTAAACAAAATAACTATCGAAGATTATGAAGCTGTTTATTTAAGTCGTGGTATGGGAGATTTTAGCGATAATGCTACTTATAAAAGATACGTGGGAGACTTTGAATCAATTGAATTTCCTGACCCTGATGAAAAAGAAGATTTAATATTTGGCACGTGGCTGCCGAGAGAAATAAACATTCACAATGAAGTATCTTGCACATTTATTAAAGCTTTGAGAGATGTAGAAAGTGACTTGCGATCCTATGCCAATAATCCTTTAGTAAACCTACTTAGAGGAAAAGAAAAAACCGTAGAAGTAACTAAGCAAAATGACATCATAGACAGCATTGATAAACTTAATGATCAAATAAGTTCTCTTGATGAGGTACAAAGTGTCAGAAAGGGCATTGACAAAAGCATAAAAGAAGCTGTAGGAACAACTTATGCCCCTAATATTAATATCAAATCCGAACTTCCTAATGAAATGGAAAAGCTTTTCCAATCTCTTAAATTATGGGTGGGTGATCCTGACGATGATGGGTACGAGGGTCGGATATGGGAGTTAAGCTTGGGTGGAGCAAATCTTATCTATTTATCACTAAAGCTACTTGAATACGAAAGAGTCAAGACGGATAAAATTGCTAACTTTCTTTTAATTGAAGAACCTGAAGCACACATCCATACACATATTCAGAAGACCCTGTTTGATAATCTTAAAGAGAACAAAACTCAGGTTATTATCAGTACTCACTCCACACATATATCTTCGGTTAGTAAAATCAGTAGTGTTAATATCCTTTGCAGAGGCAAACAAGAAGCTCATGTGTTTCATCCATCCAACAATTTAGATGAAAATGAAATTGGCAGAATTGAACGATATTTAGATGCTGTACGCAGTAATCTTCTTTTCGCCAAGGGTATTTTATTGGTAGAAGGTGATGCGGAGCAAATCCTCATCCCGGCGATGTTCAAAAGGGTATTTGGATTATCACTTGATGAAATAGGTGTAAGTCTAGTGAATATAGGAAGCACAGGATTTGCCAATGTTGCCAGACTTTTTCATGAAGATCGAATTAATAAATGCTGTGCCATTATTACTGATTATGACCAGTCAATTGTGACACTACCGGACAATCCAGATGATGATACGGACTATGAGAAGCACTGTCGCGCTTCTCAGGAAAAAGGGGAAGAGAGAAAAGCACACTTAGATTCTTTTTGTGATGGAAACGCTTTCTTAAAACCTTTTTATTCAAAATATACTTTCGAAGTAGACTTATTGATGAATGGGAATAGTTTTGAATTTGTCAATTGTCTTAACAAAATCTATAAACGAGCAACTAACGTTCAGAAATCAAAAGATAAGTTAGAGAATAGCTCCGTCGAAATCGCCGGTGTTGAAGCATTAAGATTGGCGGAAAAATATGGCAAAGGCTGGTTGGCATTATTACTGGCGGAACAACTAGTCTACAACACTTTCATACCAGACTATATCTTAGAAGCCATAGCATTTGCATCTTCTCATCTCAATCTGGCGTCGAAAGCAAAAGCTATAAACTATCGTCTAAAAGCTATACGAAGTCACAAAGATGCTGGGGATTATGATACAGCCCAGAAATTTATTGAAAAAGGAAAAACACCGGAACAACTGGTGGTTGACTTTTGTGCCTCGTTCGAAAATGACCAATTAACTAAATTTTTCAACTTATTGTGATCCTATCGAAATTAAGTGACGAACAAAAAGCCGCTGTCCAACAAGATGGTCATGTTTTATTGACAGCATGCCCTGGCAGTGGTAAAACGAGAGTTATAATTCATAAGCTTGCTTATGAAGTGTCCAATATTGAAGCACACAGCAAAAAAAGAGTCGCTGCGTTAACTTTTACAGTTCGAGCTGCCGAAGAAATTTTTCGAAGATTGAATGCTATGGGTATAAATAGCAGTAGAATTTGGTCGGGAACCCTGCATTCCTTCTGTCTGGAATGGATTATAAAACCGTATTCATGTTATTTACCGGAGTTAAGAAATGGATATTCAATTGCTGATGAAACTTTCTGTTCAGACCTCCTGGATACACTTAAAGCCAAGCATAATTTAAAATCAATTGATCCTGTTAATCTTCGTTTTAACAGGGACGGTAGTTTCGTTGAACCTAAGTCTGTTCAGCGGAATCTACTGAAAGAGTACCACGAAATTCTAAAAAGTAAAAGGTTAATTGATTTCGAACTCCTGCTCTATTACTCCTATCTGATTTTAGTCAATCATCCTAAAATTCAGGCTACCTTATCAAATTTATTTAAGTTAATCTGTGTTGATGAATACCAGGATACACAAGACCTATTATATGCAATTATTTCACTAATCATTAAAGCTGGAAAGGGGAAAACGTCGCTATTTCTTGTAGGTGATACAGATCAGGCAATATATGCATCATTGGGAGGCATCGCAAAAAACATAGACGAGGTTAGCGCCGAAATTAACAATATGCCAATTACCCCTCTGACCCTAACCGGTAATTATAGGACATGCCAAAGAGTTATTGACTTTTACAGCCATTTTCAAACACAGAAAATCGAAATTCGGGCAGCGGGACATAATGCAGAAGAAATTGGATGTATTACATTTAATAATACGGTAAGCCAATCTCATATTGTAGATGAAATTGCAAGCTTGATTAAGCTGAGCATTATTAAAGGAATCCCCGAAGATGAAATTTGTGTACTCGTGCCACAATGGTGGTTAATAACAAATATTTCAAAAAAACTAAGAGCTATTCTACCAAATGTCAATTTTGATGCCTCTGGCTTGGCTCCGATGTCGAAAAATCGTGAGAATATTTGGTACAAATTGTCACGATTACTTCTAACGCAGCCTAACCCAAAGATATATTCTTTAAGATACAGGTGGACAGCGGAATTAATCGATAATTTCAGAATTCAAACTAATACGGAATTAGAAGAGAAATATTTGACCGAAAGAGCTTTACTAAAGCTTATAAATTCAATAAAATCCAATGAAGATGAAGGCATTGATTACTTAAATGATTGTTTCGATCAATTTGTTGGTGCTATCGGTGTTGACTACAAAAGGTATCCAAACCTTGTAGAAAGCAGAAAACAGTTTTTTGATACAATAGAGAAGAGACTTAACGACCCAACATTTACTATCCCAAGTGACATTCAGACATTTAAAAGTTTTTATAGAGAAATGACAGGTGTTGTTATAAATACCTGTGTGGGAGTTAAAGGAGAAGAGTTTGAAACTGTAATTGCTTATGGGTTATTGAATGGGTATATTCCTCATTGGAATGAAATATTTTCTGGAAACGCCATTGAAGCCTCGAAAAAACTCCTGTATGTGATCTGTTCCCGTGCTAAAACAAACCTCCATCTCATAAGCGAAACTGGTAGAAAAACAAAAAAGGGGGACGCTCTTTTAATTACGCCTGAATTAGAAAACGTTGTTTTTGAATATGATGTGGTCTGAACTATTATGCATTTGTTGTTGGATCGTAGAATAAAAAATCATTAGAAGATGAGAGCTGAACCTAAAACCACAACCCTAAAACAAGTTACTGAAAACTTAGATAACATTTTACAGAAAAGAAATGGAGGAGCCACCAACTTTAGAGGAATTCATTTTCAAATACTTTATGCCTGTTATTTAATACTACAAGAGCTAAAAAAGGATGCAAAAACAAAATTCATACAATTGGAGGGAATTGAGGACATCGACTTGCATACGTCTCAAACTATTACTATTGATTCCGAATATATCCAATTAAAGTCATCTGTTAATAAAATGGATGCTGGCACTTTTTGGGGATTAGGAGTTCTTCAGAATTTCCTAGAAGTGTACGAAAAAAATCCTGACAGCAGATTTAAACTTGTCTATAACATGAAGATTGCAGATGGAAACCTCTCTACGCTCATAAGCAAAAGACAAGGACAGCCGCTTTCGAAATACTGGATCGACAAATTGGAAACACTATCTTAGAACACAAATTTTAGTGATTTTGGAGATAGGATTTCTTTTGAACCCCAATCAACAAATGAATTATATGCAAAAATCCAGGTATTGCTGTATAAAGAATGGAATGTAAATAGAGGAACGGAGTTCCAGTTTCTTAATGCATTATTTTACAACACACTTATTTGGTCAAAAAATCGGACGATAATCAGTGAAGCTGATGTCATTTGTCTCTTTCAGGACATAAGAGACTCGTTTTCAAAAGCACCTGTAAATAAAGCCATTCAGAATAGTTGGGTGTTAAAAGTCTCTTATTTAGACAATGGGAAACAATCGGATGATTATTATGATGGTAAGGCAGCGAGACCGTTACGTATTGTTCAGGGACTTCCTGTAAGGAGAAAGAACTGGGAAAGGCAAATCGAAGAAGCAATTCAAAAGTCGGACATTGTCGTCATTAGGTCTTCCAGTGGACAGGGGAAATCGACATTAGCATGGCAGATAGGGTATAATTTAAAACCGAACCATGCTATCTATCAATTAAATACTTGCAGAGACACAAACGAGGCTAATGCTGTCGTGGAATTTTTAGAATCAAGAGTTTTTATTGGGGAAGCTCCTTTAGTTGTAATCGATGGACTAGATAATTCCGTAATCTCTTGGTCTTATATTGCGGAGAAGACTAGCGATATGCCTGTTAAGTTTTTGATTACTTCAAGACAAGAAGACTGGTTTAGATTCGGTGCTGATATATCACGTGTCAACTTGACTCCGATAGATATTTCTTTGTCAACTCATGAAGCAAAAGATATTTTCGAACAATTTAAAAAGAAAAAGAAGATCCACGCTGATATTAAAGAATGGCAACCTGTATGGGAACAGGTAGTGAATAAGGGACTATTGATAGAGTATACCTACCTTTTAACAAAAGGGCAGATGATTCATGAGCGACTTTTGGCTCAAATAAAGTATCTGTACGAATCTGCATCATCGGCAGCAAAAATTGAAATCCTACGAATGGTTTCCTTGGCAGATTGTTTGAATATTAAGCTGGAGACCAAAAGACTTATAGCTTATATAAAAGCTGAAATTGGTTTTCAGCAAGACAGAGGAATATTACTAAATGAACTTGAAAAAGAATATTTTCTGAATTTTGATGGTCAATATGTCGAAGGGCTTCATCCAGTTAGATCCAACCACTTAAAAGATTTACTACACAGCAATTTACCCATAGAAGAATCACTGATTAATCTTTTAAAGATAGTTGATGAGAATTACAAACATGATTTCTTTATAAATGCTCCACTTTTATTGACTAACAGCAATAAAGCTATTTTTTACAACGGTTTAGCAAGCTTGTTGAGCGAAAGTGACATTTCTGATATGGTTTTCGCCCTAGATGGTATCATGCATGGAGAACCTCAACGTTATTGGCTTTCGAACAAGGAGCTATTTGATGAGGCTTATAATACAGGAGGTATAGAGCTATTCTCTATGGCCACAGTACCATTTACAGAGCTTAATACTTTAGACGAGCTTTCAAGAATAATGGGTGAACGAGGAAGAAATTTTCAACAGCTCGCTGAATTAAAAAAGAAATTGCCAATCTATTCTTTTGAAAACACCGATTTAGTATTGTTCGCCAATGCCTTGAAAGATAGGCTGACAAAACGAACTTCTCCTATCACTTCCTATCAGGGACTTGAATTTCTTTTCAAATGGTTTAATGAGTTAAAATTATCGTTGAGCTTACCTTTTATACAGAATAAAATATTGATTGATGATCTGATCTGTATGGATATCCAGGAAGCTAAAGAGTTCATGTTGTACTTACAGATTAGCAATCCGATAGCCTTTCAAGAATTTGTAAGCAAAAATAAAAGCGTTATACTGAGTTATCTAAAAGTAAGCACCAACTCATTAACTATCGAGGAAAAAGAAAGTAATATCTACATACAGTACCTGTTGTTTGATAGTGAAGTGGATAAAGCAAATGAATTCAGTGTATTCAGAATACAAGTGATGCATGCTTTCCTTCCGTTTTATGAAAAGTATTGTACAGAAGCAATATTATTGCCTTTTCCCTCAGAGGAAATTATATCTGTTGTCAAACAAAACTCCATCAAACATCTTACTGTGGAAGCCATTGGTAATTTATTTGATGTACATCTCAATAAAATATGGTTGTCTGCCATACAAAAAAAATATCAGGAAACTTCGGCTTACGAATGGCAGAAAAATACTCTGGAGGTTCGTAAGATAGCTATTGAGTGGTCAAAAAGCATTGTTAAATTGGTAGATTCCTTATTAGAAGGAAATAACGGCAAAAAAGAAAAAGCGCTTCCGTATGTTGCTCAATTCAGGCTTAAACTCAGTGATGCTATTGCCAAGAAAAGACCTTATCCTAAGTATGAGAAAAAATATTTCGAACTGAATGACCATCTGCCCGAAGAGAAAGAAATAAACAAATGGTTTTCTTCTCTTGGAAACATCAACAACCAGTTGCTAAACATCTTCGTTCCGAAAGAGGAACATGCGAGAAATGTTGCCTTAATAAATCTTAAAGCCGTTTATTTAGAACTAGGCAATATGCAGGAAGCATTTAGAAAAATTGAAAGTAAGACAATTCCTTATTTTGATTCGGAAAGTATATGTCTGGAGGAACAAAAGTGTTTTGAAAGACTGTATGCTACTATACAATATTACATTTCCAATATCCCTTTAGAAAATAAAAAAGCAGTGCATGTTGCTCGGAAAGCTGTCGAGGAATGGTGGCATCAAGCCAAAAACGAAAAGCTGAACAAATTAAAAGCAATACTAAATGTAATAGAGGAAGATGCTAGCTATGAATTCATTCTACCAAATGGTCTCGAAGAAACCGAGACACTTACATACGCTACTTTCGGCATTAGAGACTTTGATTTTTCTGATGGAGATGCCTTCTTTCAATTGTCAATGGATTTATCATTGTTATCAAATATAGATATTGACTTTTTTTCGATTATTGTTGTAAAGGATGATGTGGCTATTGGAGGATTGAGATTTAAGAAAGATTATTTTGAAGCCTTTAATAAGCTGTTAATCAGGGAAGAAGATGTCGATCAAAATGGATTGAGTCCGCTTCCTATACCTATTGATGAAAAAATAATTACAACCTTGCCAGAGATTAGTTTACCGATTCCTTCTGTTATTAGCCAAGAAAAAGAAAAACAGTGTCAAATCTTGTTTGAATTATGGAAGCTATCTGAACACAGGATCAGATTGAATAAGGAGTCAGAAATCGAAAAAAATTGGCTACAAACCGTCGAATTGCAAAGTAAGAAAACGATAGAAAAACTGATGAATTCCGTAAGTCAGCAACATAGCGACTTTACAGAATTTGTCTCTAAGGGATTGAAAGCAGATCTTGTTTATACAAAAGAAGATGTCGTTCATCAACTATTTAAAACAGTACAAAAAGTAGAATAATATATGGAAGAAAATATACTATTTGATCGGAAGGAAGCTGTTAAAAGAGCACAAGAGGAATCGGAAAGATCAGATTTAAAACAGCATGCCGATAAAATGCTTAGGGATTTCGAAAAGTTCAATGACTTTTCATCTAATCGAGCAGTATGGGAACTGGTTCAGAACGCATGTGACCTGACAACTAATTGCCAAGTAATTCTGGATTACAAGAATGGTAAGTTTTCATTTACACATAATGGACGGCCTTTTAATTCGAATTCCCTCGTCTCTCTTATCAAACAAGTTTCTGGCGATAAAGACGAATTTAGCGACATTCCCCCTGTCGGGAAATATGGTACGGGCTTCCTTACTACTCACTCTTTGGGTAGAAAATTTTTAATCAACTCTGTTTTGGAGTCATCAGGAACCTATATTGAGATCAAAGACTTTCTTGTTGATAGAAGTTCAAAAAAATGGGAAGATCTAAGTGAACAGATCAGGTTGCAAAAGAATCGGGTTTTTGAAATTATTGAAACCGGAAAGATTATTGAAAATCCTGAATTATCTACAACATTTACTTACCTGCCTGGAACCGAAAAAGAAAAGAAATACGTTGCCGAATCTTATCGTGACCTGGACGAATATATCCCTATTGTTTTAACAATCAACAACAGATTGGAATATGTCAAGGTTATCTCGATAGATGGATCTGAATCAAATTTCACCTTATTAAGGAAGGAACAAGTGTTCAATGAAAAAGAGATCGGGTTATATAAAACCTCTATTAATAAAAATGGAGAGGAAAAGATTATTTATTCAATTGTAGATATCGCCAATGAAATAGAGATTATTTTACCCATAAATAAAGATCTGACCCTATTTGAGTTTCCTGAACGGGTCGCTCGGTTATTTCTCTATTATCCCTTAATTGGTTCTGAAGACTTTGGAATTAATTTTATCATTAATTGCAATCGTTTTCTGCCAACGGAACCAAGAGACGGAATTCACCTAAAAAGTAACAAAGATCAGGTAAAAGATCAGGAAGAAGCGAATAGATTAATATTAGAAAAGGCATCAGCTTTGTTGTTTCAGTTTTTGAACAGTAATGTTTTAACGGTAAAGAATCCGTTGCTATATGCAAATATCTACTTCAAAAGAAATACAGATAATACACTTCTAAATGAGTATTTCATTGGCCTACAGGAAGAGTGGGTAAATAATTTTAAGAGTTTGGAAATTGTTGATACAAAAGACGGGTATAAGGAAGCCAGTGAAGTAACCTTTTTGAATCCCGAACTATTGAAAAAGAAAGAATATTTCAACGATATATATTACTTAGTTGATAAGTTTTTTTCAAATGTGCCTTCCAAACAAACAATAGAGTATTGGAGTATATACGTTGATAAATGGGATAATGATGAATTTATTTTCCTCAACAATGAAGACATCGTAAAAAAAATAGAGGAGTGCTCTCTGGTTGATTTTGATGAAACATTACTAAAAAAATATTATGACTATTTGCTGGAAGAAAAGCGTGGTGATTTATTTACAAGCTATAAACTATTGCCAAATTTGGATGGAACATTCCAAAGTTATAGCAACCTAAGACAAGGCAAAGACATAAATGATCAACTGATTGAAATTGGAAAGAAAATTATGCCACATTCAATTTCACAATTGATTGACGAAAGGTTTAAGTTTGATTTCAACTTTGATATTTATCACCGTAAAGATTTTTCGAACAGTATCAATAATAAACTTAATGAGATTTTATCCGATAATCATCTTTGCTTTCCTAGCGAGTATGATGTTGATTTGTTTGTTAATTGCGATGAGTCAATCTATTCAACTTTTGATATTGATTCATTCGAAGCCTTATTGTCATACTGCAAGCTAACCAACAATATAAATTCGCAAAGCAAGCCAAACAGATTGATGGCTCTTATAAGTGATTATTACAATGTCAACAATAACCTTATTTACATCGATTCAGTCAATAATAAAGAAGAGGATCTTGATGTTAGACAAGTTCAAAAAAAGGTTGTTAAACTGTTTTTTAATACCATTTTACATCAAACAAGTTCTTGGATTGAAAGCCATATAAGATTTATATTTGATGTGATTAGCTGTTATGAAGATAGGTATAAAGAAGTTTTTCTGACCTCAAAAATTTATCCAAATCAACTTTATACACTGCGGAATATCTCTGAACTCAAGAAGGATATAGATTTGAAAGAAGAAATAATTGAGCTCTATAACAAAGTTACGAAATCAGAGATCCGGGCAATTCTCGCTCATAGAGATTTCAACAACTTTCTCGTTGAAAACGACATTATTGACAACAAGTATTTATCTAAACAAATTGAGGATGTATTTCTTGAAACGGACATCAATGATATTAATGAGCATTCATTTAAAGAGGACATTATTTGCATTATATCTAAATTAAACAATCCATTTTATAAAGATCTTTTCCAACGCTTGGATGACAGAAAAGCTAACTTGATGCTGGAAATTGTTACCAACCAAGACACGAAAGATGACATATTCTCGATTGTTAGACTGAAAGAAGATCAATTAAAGAAACTGGGCAAACTTGTTCAATTACCCAATTTTGATGAAATTTTATCTAAAGCTGAGGATGTCGTAAGGCTAGAAAAAGAGCGAAATTCAGACTTCCAGCATAAGCATAAGATTGGAACTTATATTGAAAGAAAGATTCGGGAAAAACTTAGTTCTACTATCACTTCACAGTTAGTCATAGATAAGGAAAAGAGAGTAGATGCCGAAGATGTACAAGGAGGTCAGGATATTATTATCTATTACAATGGTGACCCTGTATATTTCATCGAGGTTAAGTCGAGATGGGATTCGAGAAATTCGGTCACTATGAGTAAATTACAACTGGAAAGAGCCTCTGATAATGCCGATAAATATGTATTAATTTCCGTTGATATTACTAAATATCAGGGAGAAAGTGATAGATATGAGCTATTGGAAGAAGAGGTGATATCATTGGCTAAGGTCATTAATAACATAGGACAAGATATCACGCCACTGATCTCAAACAACCTTATTGCAGAAAAAGATTATGCGTCAAGGGTCAAATTGACTGATTACCGAGGTGTAGTAAATCAAGATTTTATTAATGCCGGTAGCGATTTTGACACGTTCGTGAATACTTTAATAGGCCACGTAGAAACAGTGATTTCCTCCGGATTTACAAATTATGAAACTAAAATATAAGCCATCCCTAGGATAAGATAAGAGGTACAATTTAGACAATCATTAAGGGATTTTGAACACCTTTTCAATATTGAAAAGTCTAACCTCAGTAACATCATTACGGTTTAAACCCTCGATTCCTTTTGGCTGGCAAAGATTTAGGTTGTTTTTTTAACGTTTGATCTACCGTTATAATATTTTCAAAAACTGCTAAAAATTCAAATAAAGTTTCAAATGGAACCCCCTGTTGCCTACCAACCGAAAGGTTAAAATCATACAAGAGCTTGCAAATTACATATTTGCAAGCTCTTGTCGTTTTAGAGATTATCTAAATATTTTATGTAATCTAAAAGAACTAAAACATCTTTTGGTAAGTAAATTACTCATGAACTCCAACCCAGTGATTATGGGTTAACTATTTAAAAATAAATATTTTAACCTTTATATAGTCTTGATTTACGAATACTGAAAAGCTAATCCGCACTGCGGAAAAGGATCTTCTATGATGATATGGTAGTGCTGATAAACAATTTCATTTTGTTTCACGTTTGATGATATCATGAACACCGATTATTCTTTGTACTTCTATCTAAAGAAGCCAAAAAACTATATTAATGGGTAGTCGATAGTATGTTATATATACTAATAATAGTTTTATGTTTTTTTTGTAAATTGCCTCTAGTCAAACTAGATCAATAAATGATCAGACCAATATGTGCCCCCTTACGGGCTTTTACAAATTATGAAAAAAAGGCTTTTCTTACGTTGGTGTCAAGTTGAAAGTTCTGTCTTTCCACTCCGCTTCTTCTTCAAGCTGTATAGACATTGTGCGCATTTTAGAACGGCTTCTTTAATAAAAAGCAAATGGATAGACAAACTAAATTAGTTGTATTTTTCTTCTGTCTGATAAAACTCATTATCCATTTAATTGCTGACTATCACTCCGGTTTTCAGGGAGACGAGTTACTACATATTGAGACAGGAAACCATCTTGCTTTTGGCTACATGGAATTTCCACCTTTGATTGCTTTGATTGCCTTTATTCAAAATCTATTTCAATCGCAATCTGTTTTTGTTCATCATATTTTTCCGCATATCGCTACTATTTTGATCTTTATTTTTGTCTCAAAAACAGTAGTAGCATTAGGTGGAAAATGGAAAGCGGTATTTTTAGTTTTATTATGCTTAACTCCGTTAATGGGACGTTCACAACAGCTTTTTCAACCTGTTGTTTTCAGCCAATTGTTTTGGGTGGCAAGCTTCTATTTTCTTACAAAATATGTAAAGTTTCCTGACATAAAATATTTATGGTATCTCACATTCACAGTCGTCTTAGGTTTCCTGACAAAATATGATATTGCATTTTTTATTTTTGGGTTAGCTACTCTATTGCTTTTCCAGCAAACCAGAGAAGCTTTGATAAGGCACAAATTTTGGTGGAATGTCATTGTCTTTATTCTGATTGTCAGCCCAAACATCATATGGCAGTATTTTAATGATTTTCCAGTGCTCAAGATGTTTTCGCGATTATACGAGACACAACTGGATAAACTTTCGCCCATTAAGGTATTATTCGGGCTGATAATGTCTCTGAATCCGCTCACATTATTGCTTTTTGTTCCAGCAATCATTTTTATGTGTCATCAAAGCATGAAAAGATACCGCGTATTATCGATTTCGATATTGTTGTCGGTTTTGTTGCTGGCTTTTAGTAAAGGGAAGGGATATTATTTTTATCCTATCGTAATTACCATTTTGCCATTTGGTGGAGTATTCTGGGAGTCCGTAATCTTAAAAAAGAGAAAGTGGTTTATCTACCCAGTTAGTTCGCTACTGATTATTTCTGGATTTTTGCTTCTTCCTTTTTCTCTACCGATAACATCGTTAGAAAACTATTTAAACAATGAATATCAATATGAAAAAAAAGAGATAGAAGGTGGGAAGTATGCAATAAAAGAAGAACGATATTCTCAAGCAAAGTGGAAAGAGACCCTTGTTGAATTGAAAACTGTTTATGACAGCTTGCCAGAAGAAGAACAGAAAAACTGTCTGATTTGGGGTAAGCATTATGGGCAAGCAGGAGCTATTGCTCTACTCGGGGGGAATTACGGTTTACCAGAAGCATTTTCTCTACACGGAAGTTTTTACCTTTGGTTACCAGATGGAGATATGCCTAACACAGTAATCGCCATACGATATAGTGATCAAAAAGGGTCGGATTTTTTTAAACCTTATTTTGAAGAAGTCAAGCCTGTTAGGAGCATTTATAATCCTTATGCAGACGAAGAGGAGCAAGTTTGGCAAACTATCTTCATTTGTAAAAGCCCTCAACAAAATTTCAACACACTAAAGAAACTATTCGAAAATAGAGTATTTGAATAAAAAACTGCATACGAAATTGTATTTGCAGTAGGCGGGCAGAACGACTTGGTATTAAATTCAGTGATGGGAGACCGTTTAAGACTTCTAAATCCGCTCTTTTGCCAAGCGTCAAACTGTCAATATCTCATTCTTACATCACAGAATTTTTATGCTAATAGCATTGTACTAGGAACGAAAACATATGTCAAACTGGTGAGTAGGAAAAGGGGGATTTGTAGCATACTAATGAATAGATTACTACCCATTAGGCTCTATTCGTGTTTTCCTTACACAAACCCACCACTATTTTTATTCCTTAAAAGGAAATTAGTTGTATTCTAGTATGGGCATATCCGGCAGAAAAATGTATTATTGAGAAATAAAAGAGTTTCAAATCACAGTTAGCTAACGCCATTTCATCACAAATGCTGGGATTTGTACTTTCAAAAAGCCAAATTTAAATACTAAAATAATGGATGCACAAAAAGTCGACATGTTTGTCATGACAAATAGTAAATTCTTTGAAGCTCACCAATTGAATTTGATAAGAGAACGATTGCTTGCGCTTGATGATTCACATTGGGTCATCCTCTCCACCACTCAATTCAAGGATCCAACCATGAGTCTTATCATATCCATATTAGCGGGCACTTTTGGTATTGATCGGTTTGTTATTGGCGATGTCGGTATGGGTATCGGAAAACTGTTGACCTGTGGTGGTTTGGGAGTATGGACGATTATTGACTGGTTTATGATCCAAAGTGCGACAAAGCAAAAGAATATGGAAAAAATTCAGCAGTTTTTGTTCTAGTGGTACAACAGAAAAACAAGCTATACGCCTTAGTGCTTACAGCCTGTTTGGCGGGTTATATTTGGCTTTTTTTCAACAGTAAACAAAATCTCATCGAACACAAACCCGATCAGATGTGCTTAATGAAATATGCCACAGATGTGCCTTGTCCTTCCTGTGGAGCCACGCGCTCTGTGATTTTTTTGACTAAAGGAGATTTCACTAATGCATTTTTGTTAAATCCGATTGGTTACATGGTGGTGATCATTATGCTCATCGCCCCAATTTGGATTCTTGCAGACTGGACTACGAAAAGACGAACCTTTCTTGATTTTTTTAAAAAAATGGAAGATTTCCTTAGAAGACCGTCTTATGCAATTCCATTAATTTTGCTCGTCGTTGTTAATTGGATTTGGAATATCGCGAAAGGACTATGATACGAATAAGACACTTTGGATATACGCCAGCGGAAAATGAGGAGGAGTCAGCTTCAAATAGTTATTTGATGTCATTGGTAGCCATCATTGCTGGGCTGCCGTTGCCGATTGTCAACCTGATTGCCACGCTGATATTTTATATGGCAAATCGGAAATCAACCTTCTTTGTACGATGGCATTGTACGCAGGCGTTGCTATCTCAATTTAGTATGCTTCTGATCAACAGCGTTGCTTTTTGGTGGACTATTTCCATATTATTTATTGGTAAAGTACCCACCAGCAACTACGTTGCATACATTATCGCCGTTATACTTTTTAACTTGGCAGAATTTATTGTTACCATCTATACGGCCATCCAAACCCGGAAGGGTATTCATGTGGAATGGTGGTTTTACGGCTCATTGACAAACCTAATTTGTAGACCCACTGCATGATAAGAAAGACGATCATAGAAGACTGATTATAGTCATCCTATTTTTTGCAACCTGGTTGGGTTTGTCGCAAATTGACTGGATGCGCGTTTTGAAAGTTCAGCAAATCACCAATAAGACAGAACAAAAATTAGGGGATCTGTTTTGGAATGTTTTTAGAAAGTCAGAACAAGAAAATCGGGATAGCTTGGTTGTGGGTAAGATGGATAGTATTGTTTCGCATATCTGCGATGCAAATAAGATTGACCGAAAGAGATTGAAAGTACATGTTTTAATGAACAATCAAGTCAATGCTTTCGCGCTCCCAGATGGTCATTTAGTGATTTACAGTGGTTTGATTGCTCGTGTGGAAAATCAGGAAGAGTTAGTCGGTGTGATTTGTCATGAACTGGCTCACATCCAGTTGAATCATGTGATGAAGAAGTTAGTTAAGGAGGTCGGCCTCTCGGTTCTGTTATCCATGACAACGGGTAATACAGGTGCAGAAGTGATTAAAGAAACAGCAAAGTTACTTTCTTCATCTGCCTTTGATAGGAGTATGGAAAAAGAAGCAGATATCAAAGCGGTTGATTATCTCATAAACGCAAATGTGAACCCTGAACCCTTTGCAAATTTTCTCTGCAAATTATCAAAGGGTGATGACGATACCAATAAATACCTAAGTTGGGTGAGCACCCATCCGGATTCTCAGGAAAGAGCAGAATATGTTTTTAAATACAGTAATGGAAGAGGAAATAGTTATAAATCAATCCTTTCTAGCGCTGGCTGGAAGGAGTTGAAAGATAGGTCTTCACAAACCTCTGAGTAGTTTAAGGAATAAAATTTCACGAGTTAATTGACTTTTATTTAATCGATAATCTCTTCCTTATTGTACTGACAAATTCAGGAGAGATGCCCAAATACGAAGCAATGTAATATTGTGGCACTCTTAAGGGTACGGAGGGATATAATTTTATGAAATCGAGATATCGTTCTGTCGCCGTTTTTGAAATGGTGTTTACCAATCTGTTTTGGACGGTAGAAAGGTTTCTTTGTACCAACATTCGAAAGACCCGTTCAAATTTCGGAATAGCAGATAACAATTCTTCTTTGGTTTTAGGGGTAAGAATATCCATTTCTGTATCTTCCAAAGCTTCTATAAAGAAATTAGATGGTTTACTTTCATGAAATGAAGCGATATCACTAACCCACCAATCTTCTACGGCAAAAGATAAAATAACTTCTGCTCCTTTTTCGTCCATATAATAGATCCGAATACAACCCTTTTTGATGTACCCTTCAAACTGACAAATCTCCCCTTCTCGAAGCAAAATTGTTTTATTAGGAACGGTTTTACTTTCCAGAAAACTGATAAATAAAGTTTGCTCCTCTTCCGTTAATGTGATCCATTTGGTGACGTTTTTAATAATGTTTTCAAACATGGTATACCCCGATTTTAAGCACTCTTATCTCTATATAAATATAGCGACAAAAGTGATAAATAAAATCAGATTGCGTGACGGCAATGGTTTCCGTCATGCAGCGATATGGCTATGAATGGTGATCTGGCTTGAGTCTGCGCTATTTAAACACTATTTTATTAGCCCATTCTATTTCGTCTTGATTAATGGAGTGTCCAAAGTTATCGTATACCTTCACCGTCACGTCCGCATTCATTTCTTTCAAAATATTTTCCGACGCATAGACGCGTTCGACAGGGACGTGTGAATCAGGATTGCTTGTTCCGATGAAGATGGGTGTTTGTTGAAAATCTCCTTGGTAGTTGCGACCGTCAATTCTTTCACCGATTACACCGCCTATAACTGCAGTGGCTCCACCATATCTCTGCGCGTTTCTTGCCAGAAACTCAAGGGTAAGGCAGGCGCCTTGCGAAAAACCAAAGAAATAAATGTTTTCCGTGGCGATTCCAGCATCAAAAGCAGATTGAACGGTTTGGTTGACTATTTCTAGTGCAGAACTCAGCCAAGGCTCGTTCTGCTCAACCGGTGCAATAAACGATTGCGGGTACCAGGTATAATTAGTTGCCTGTGGCGCCAATAGCGCAAAATCTACCACATTCAAATGCTGCGACAAGCTCAAAATATCGGTGGCAGCGGCACCGCGTCCGTGCAACATGATTAAAGCTTTTTCCGCTTTATCCAAGTCTAATCCTGCGGTTTTGATATCTAATGTGTGTGCCATTATTTAAAGTTTTCAGGTTGATAATGTATTAGGAGGATGATCATCTTCCCATTAGCTATGCAATTTTTTATACCATACATCCTGAAACTCCTCAGGACGACGCTTAAATTGCGCGTGTACAAAAGGACAAAGTGGGATTATTTTTAAACTGTGCTCCCTGGCGTACGACACCAACTTATTCAGCAACAACTTGGCAAATCCCTTGCCATTGTGCTCCTCGTCTACTTCGGTATGAAATACGCGGAGCAAATCTCTGGAAATAGATATATCCATCTTTCCGGCTTTTTTATCGTCAGAGAATAGCTGGATTTCTCCGATGTTTTTTTCGTCTAAAATTACTTCAATCCTTTCCATATTGGTTGTTTTATAACTGTGGTAAACTCTGTTCTATATCGTGTCTTCGTCCTTCATATTGTTTAGGCAATTTCAAATGACGACCTAACTCCGCCAGAGGCTCATCTTTTGTGAAGCCAGGATTGTCGGTCGCCAATTCAAACAACACTCCTCCAGGTTCCCGGAAATATAAGGAATAAAAATAATCGCGATCAATCTTTGGTGTGATCTGTAGGCCTGCGGATAATACTTTTTCCCGGAAATCCATCAGTACGTGATCATCCTTCACCCGAAAAGCAATGTGATGATTGGTTCCAGCAGCTCCACGCCCGTAAGGAGTCGTTTCATCCTCCATGATATCCACTATGTTTGCCGTATCTATGGTATCTGTAGAAAGGCGGAAACGGTTTCCTTCCTGCTTTTCCATGCTATATCCCAAGATGTCCGTCAGTACTTTAATCGTTGGCTCCGAGTTTTTCAACGTCAAGGTTACATTGTGAAAACCCTTCAGTCCATTTTGGGTAGTTATTTCCGGCGTACTCCAGGGTGTGCGGTTATCAGTACTTTTCGGTACAATGAATTGCAACTGCAATCCGTCTGGATCTTTAAATGATAGCGTCTTCTCCCCGAATATTTCATTTTCCTCTACCACTATATTATGAGTGCCTAATCTTTGCTTCCAGAAGTCGTATGCTTCCGGAGCGATGGCATAACCAATGTGCGTGGCCTGCCCGGCGCCGTTGATGCCCTGCCCAATGCCTTCCCAAGGGAAAAACGTTAAAATAGTGCCGGGAGCACCAGTTTCGTTTCCGAAATAGAAATGGTAGGTTCCGGGATCATCAAAGTTCACGGTCTTTTTTACCAACCGCAGTCCTAAAATATGCGTATAGAAATCCAAATTCCTTTTTGCTTGGTTGGCAATAGCAGTAATGTGATGCAAGCCTAATATCTTATTTTCCATGTTATCAAAATTATATACACGAAATTACGAGATTCCTAGCCGATGGAAATTAAACTGGTTTAAGAAATAGATAAGAGAGTTGGTTTTATAGAGATGCTACTTTCTACAAACTCCTGAAAGGTATAGAGCGCGATCGGTATTCCTATTGGGTGATCAAAATTAATAACCACCCAAGCAGCCTTAATCTTATGGTCGAAAATTCCGAATGATGGCTTTGAACTTGTTGATGTTTACGGAGTCCATGCTATTCTCGGTATTGTTGATATACTGCTGCATGGCGGCGATATAGCTTTTACGAAACTCTTCTGTCTCGGGGCTAAATTCATATTTTGTTTTTTCCTTCTCCACCACTTTTAGGTTATCATGGTTGATGCGACGCTTGCCGTATTCGGATTCGTCGGACATGATCACCATGTTTTTTTCGTAGCCTGGGATGTACCGAACTACAAATGTCTGATTTGGTGATGGGATCTCAATGTTGTTGCGAATCGGATAGATGGATACGTTGCTGGTGGTAAATTGACTTTCTACCGCTTTGCCTGAGGCAGTTTTAATCACCACGTCATACTCCCATATATAGTGCTCATTCATCATCGAGCTAGTTTGCTCTGCCGAAGTAATGATCGCTGTACCATTAGTGCCAAATTTCGCTAAGAACCATGCATTCAATATGTTTCCGGCGAAAAAATTAAGCATCGACAAGATGAAAGTGATCACCATAACCCTAATCTTGAATCTCCAGATGACGAGCAAAAAACCAATTAAATTAATCACTAAAATAGCGATCACAGCATGTTGAGCTAAGAAATATAATAGCGCGGATAGTACTTGCATGATGCAAAATAGTTATATATTCATGATAAATAAATAGGAAATGTATATATTTTGGATCAGAAATAGCTGATCTGATGGCATTTTTCGCGAACTACTAAAAATAATACACAGATGTTAAAAATTTTATCACTTCTATTTCTGACGATTGGTTTCATTAGTGTTCCCATACTACGTGAGGGTACACATGCGGTCACGCATCAGATGATCAGTTGGGATGCGCCCGGGAAGGTGAGCATCAAGAAATGGGCAGCAGGTAAGTATAACATTTCTGGGGGCCAGAAAAACAGTAAAAATGGAGATTACCTGCAGATTAATGGCACGCTGCAGGTAGTTAATAGTCGAGAGCTGCTTTTTCAGGGAGATATATTAACCAAGATTACCGGAATTAATGGTAACGCGGAGTGTAAAAGATCCGGAACGTATCATTTTGAAGCAAAAGGTAAAAGAAAGTATTATCGTTTACAGGAGATGACTAATTGTGAAGGCGGGATGACCACCGAGTATATTGATATTTACTTCTAAGAACTTACTTAATATGCGCCCATTATTGACTGTATTCGTATTTCTTTGCTGCTGCGCAAAGTTGTTTTCACAGGTAGAGCCTGCTCCTACAACAATACTGAGCTCAGAAGAGACGACAACATTATTTCCTGCTGCTATCCGGCAGGCCTTGGATATCACATATCCCATCTTTCGAGTATATAAATATACCGATGAATTGGGGTGCTTATATACTGTTTTGACAGAAAGCAATGACCAAATCACCGAGGAAGGCGACACGTTGAATACAAAGATTAAAGCACTGCAGCTTTTGGAAGAGCATGGTACACTCAGAAAACTATGGGAAGTAAAGGATGAAATTGGCCCCGAGGAATCTTCCATTCGATTTTGGACTAAATTTATTGATTTTGTAGATCATGACCGAGATGGTATAGTAGAACCCCTACTCATTTATGGTACATCTGCTGAAAACGGTTACGATGACGGTCATGTAAAGATTCTAATTTATTTCAAAGGGCAGAAGATCGCTATCAAGCATCAAAATGGTATTTTAGATTCCGAAAGAATAACTGTGGTCGATCGTGCATTTTACAATTTGCCAATTGCTTTACAAGATGCGGTCAAAGACACGATAGAAATGTTGCAGGATGATAATTTAGCCATCTTTCCGTATGGTTGGCAGCAAGCCTTGAAAAAGAAAAAGTTAAGGTGGACGGAATAGTGGCAATGACGGTGACGGTATTTGAAGAGATCAACGAAATCAAAACAAAGCAAAATAATATCTTCCGTTTAGAACGGGATGAGCAAAACAGAGATTACGATGAAAAAAATGCTATAGGATCATGGTATTAGACTTACAACCAACTTTAGAAAACGATCTGGTCATCCTCAAACCGTTGAAAGCAACGGACTTTGAGGAGCTGTATGCAACGGCTAACGATCCTGCTATCTGGGCAGGACATCCTAATAAGAATCGTTGGCAACGAGAGATTTTTCAAACTTTCTTCGAAGGCGCCATGCGAAGTGGTGGTGCATTTCTAATTATTGATAGGCAAACAGCAAAGATTATCGGGAGTACACGCTATTACAATTATGATCGGGAAAATAGAAGCATTTTTGTGGGTTATACTTTCTATGCTACTGCCTATTGGGGAAAGGGAATAAATCCTATTGTAAAGAGGATCATGTTGAATCATGTATTTCCCTTTGTAGATAAGGTTCAATTTCACGTCGGAGCCGAAAATCTGCGCTCTCAGATCGCGGTGACACGCTTGGGAGCGGTGAAAGTAGATGAGCTAGAGATGTCCTATTTCGGTGAGCCGTCGCGATTTAATTATGTGTATGAGCTTCGTAAAAGTGATTACTTTGAAAAACTGCCGTAGTAATAAAGTTATGCTCGATGACTAATCATCGGGCATAACTTTATACGTTGGATCTTCCATGATATTGACCTCCACGATGCCAGAAGCATTGGAAAGCAAGGTTCTACAGTCTGGACTTAGATAACGAAGGTATACTTTCTTTCCTAGCTTGGCATATCGCTCGGTGACTTTGTGAAGGGCATCTATAGCAGACATATCCACTACACGACTTTCCTTAAAGTTGATCACGATAGTATCCGGATCTTCACTCACGTCAAATTTTTCCAGGAAGGCTGTCGTAGAACCAAAGAACAATGGCCCGAAAATCTCATAATGCTTCACGCCATCTCCATCCAGGTATTTCCGCGCTCGAATGCGTTTAGCATTGTCCCAGGCAAAGACTAGCGCGGAGATGACCACGCCGACTAGCACTGCTAGTGCCAGATTATGTAACAGTACGGTGATGATGGCTACGAGTATTCCGACAAAGATGTCGGACTTTGGAAACTTATTGATAATTCTAAAACTGAGCCATTCAAAGGTAGAGATGGCGACCATCATCATGACACCGACAAGGGCAGCCATAGGAATCATTTCGATTACAGGGCCACCAATCAATATTACTAATAGAATAGCAATCGCGCCAACAAAAGCGGATAAACGGGTCTTCGCCCCAGCGTTAAGATTTACTAGGGTTTGAGCTACCATCGCGCAACCACCCATGCCACCAAAAAAACCATTGACTACGTTTGCGGTGCCCTGTGCCATCGCTTCCCGGTTGGATTTTCCTTTTGTTGCGGTAATCTCGTCGACCATATTCAATGTCAAGAGCGATTCGATCAGCCCCACACCGGCCATCACCAGGGCATACGGAAAGATGAGTTGCAACGCATCTAGCGTAAACGGAATCTGCGGAATATGAAAGCCGGGCAAAGAGCCACTAACAGAGGCGATGTCGATCACTTTCTTAGTGTCGACTCCAAAATAAGTGACTAGGCCGAAAACGACCAATATGGCGACGAGGGAGGAAGGAACTGCTTTTGTAAGTCTTGGTAGTCCAATGACGATTGCGATGGTGAGTAGCGTCAACCCAAGCATAATATACAGCGGTGTGCCACTCATCCATACGGAGGAATTGCCGGGGATCTTAAACTGCTCGATCTGTGCCAGAAAGATAATGACTGCCAGGCCATTTAGAAACCCATACATCACAGGTTGTGGAATTAATCGTACAAACTTTCCCAGTTTGAATAATCCGACGGTGAATTGGAGCATACCTGCGAGTACTACCGCCCCGAATAGGTATTCCACCCCATGGGTTGAGGCTAACGCGATTAAAGTCACCACAGTAGCACCGGCTCCGCCGGAAACCATTCCGGGTCTTCCACCTAATATGGAGGTTACTAATCCCATTAAGAACGCCGCGTACAATCCGGTAAGTGGAGAAAGGCCTGCCAGAATGGCGAAGGAGAGCGATTCCGGAATCATAGTCATCGCGACTGTGAGTCCGGCTAATATTTCATTTTTGATGTTGATATCACGAATGGAGGGGAAATGTGAAGGTTTTATCATTTCTATGTATTAAAACGAGGTAATCTTCAAAGGAAGATCAGGATCTAAAAGATAATAATATAGTGTAAAGGAGTATTGAAGCCACTGAAATGTGCACTTCTTATCTCGATCAGAAAATCAAGAGGGTATTTGAAGTAAAGGCTAGTGTGGTGTCACCATGAAAGTAAAAACTACTTTTGTATGTACAAAAGTAGTTTTTTTAAAAAATATAACAAATATAAGTTGTGTTCGACGATATCAACTACCTGCCTAACGCCTCTTTTACTTTAGGAATAATCTGAGTGCCATAAATTTCAATAGATTTCATCATCTGTTGATGATCTGGACTTCCCACATCCATATGTGCTGCAAATCGCGTCAGTCCAAAAGATTCCTGAATTTGCAAAATTTTGTCTACCATCTCATTGGCGTTACCTACTAGAAGATGCCCATGAGTAGAGCGGCCGTAATCATATTGTGTGCGCTGATAGGGTGGCCAACCTCGTGATGCACCTACGCGATTCATCTGTGCCGCATAAAACGGATAATACCATTCTGCAATCGCTTTGGAGTTTTCACCGAAGAAAGCATGCATATGCACACCGACCTGAAAGTTCGCCATGTCATGGCCACTGTCGGTATAGGCTTGTTGGTATACCTCAAATAAGGATTGGAAGCTGGCATAAGACCCACCTATGATAGCAAACATC
This sequence comes from Sphingobacterium sp. lm-10, assembly GCF_023554555.1. Lineage (NCBI taxonomy): Bacteria > Pseudomonadati > Bacteroidota > Sphingobacteriia > Sphingobacteriales > Sphingobacteriaceae > Sphingobacterium > Sphingobacterium sp. lm-10. The sequence goes on along the minus strand of NZ_JAMJWC010000002.1, from coordinate 42,350 downwards.
ACGGGTAAGCCCAGTTTGCCTGCGCGAATCACAGATTCTGTTGTGCCACCTACCGCTATCCAAATAGGTAGCTTTTTAACTGCCCGAGGATAGATTTCCTGGTTGATCAACGAAGCACGATGCTTACCTGTCCAATTGACAGTCTCATTGTTGTTGATCTGCAAAAGTAAGCTCAGCTTTTCCGTGAAAAGTGAGCTGTAATCCTTCAAATCATAGCCAAATAGAGGGAAGGATTCAATGAAGGACCCTCGTCCGGCCATAAGTTCGGCACGTCCATCAGATAACAGATCCACTGTTGCAAAATCCTGGTACAATTTCACCGGATCACTGGAGCTGATTACAGACACGGCGCTGCCCAATTTGATGCGTTTGGTGACAGAAGAAGCTGCGGCCAGAATAATCTCTGGCGAAGCTACAGCATAGTCTGCGCGATGGTGTTCGCCCATGCCGAAGAAGTCTACTCCCACCTCATCCATCAGTTTAATTTCTGCTAAAATTTCTTTTAATCGTTGTTGTGGTGCTTGTATTGCTCCCGTTTTTTGATCTATCTGAAGATCTCCAAACATGCCTATGCCTAATTCCATCTGTCGTCTTGAGTTATAAATGCGTATTAACCGTGGATCTGTTCTTTGGTGCCGTAGCTCTGAATCAGCTCGCCTTCGAAAGCGAGCCATTCCTGCCAACGCTTGTCTACATCCACCCCTTCAGTATATTTCTTGGCGAAATTGAGGAAGGTGGTATAATGATTTGCTTCGGACACCATTAGGTCATGATAAAACTTGGACAGCTTATCATCCTGCAGGTTCTTCGACAAGACACGGAAGCGTTCGCAACTACGTGCTTCGATCATCGCGGCAAATAATAATCGATCAATAAAGGCTTGGTTTCTCGAGCCGTCTTTTTTAGAAAATTTCATCAATCGACCGACGTAGTCATCTTTGCGCTCCCGGCCTAAGGTGTAGCCGCGTTCTTTGATAATATCAATCACCATTTGAAAATGCTCCATCTCTTCGATCGCGATAGCAGTCAATTCGTGTACGAGATCTTCGTATTCCGAATTTTGTGTGATCAGCGAGATCGCGTTCGAAGCAGCCTTCTGCTCGCACCACGCATGGTCTGTCAGTATTTCTTCTAGGTTAGACTCCGCTACGTTTGCCCACCTTGGATCCGTCAGTAATTTCAATCCTAACATCTGTATGTCGTTTGTACAAATTTACGAAAATTAAAAACACGACGTTTAAATATCCTAACTTGCGGTATGCATTGCAAAAAGCTCTTTGTCATTGGTCAAGTATGGCCAGAGCCGACCTCTTCGGCTGCCGGATGGCGTATGTTGCAACTACTTCATTTGTTCTTAGATCAGTATGATGAAGTACATTTTGGTTCGGCCGCGGCACACTCTCCACATAGTCATCCCTTGGAAGAGATGGGTATTGTGTGCCACGAAATCCTGCTGAATAGCAGCTCTTTTGACGCATTGATACAAGAGCTGAATCCAGATGTGGTTGTATTTGATCGCTTTATGATAGAGGAGCAATTTGGTTGGCGCGTGGCAGAGCACTGTCCGCAGGCAGTTCGTATCCTGGATACAGAAGATCTGCACTTCCTACGGTTGGCAAGGCAGGAAGCCTATCGCCAACAGATAGCTTGGTCCGATGATCTATTGTATTCGCCGACGGCCATGCGAGAGCTGGCCGCGATCTACCGCTGTGATCTTTCTATTATTATTTCGCGCAGCGAATACCAGCTGTTAGTAGATCAATTTCGTATACAGGAATCTTTGTTGCATTATCTCCCATTTTTTTTGGAAAAATTAATGGATCTAGCATCTCTGCCTCGGTTTGAAGATAGAAAAAACATGATTTTTATAGGGAATTTTTTGCACGAGCCGAACTGGAAAACAGTGGAATTACTCAAAACAACCTATTGGCCAGCTATCCGCAAAGCGATGCCGGAGGTAGAGTTGCATATCTACGGAGCATATGCTTCACAAAAAGTGGAGCAACTTCATCGGCCACAAGAGGGGTTTCTTATTAAAGGTCGAGCAACAAATGCCCAACAAACTATACAATCGTACCGGTTACTGTTAGCGCCGATTCCTTTCGGCGCCGGACTAAAAGGAAAGTTTGTGGACGCGATGATGACGGGTACGCCTTCTATTTCTTCTCGCTTAGGTGCCGAAGGAATGAATCCCGAACATTGGCCAGGTAGCGTGGCCGATACGCCAGAAACATTCGTTTCTCAAACGGTGGATTTATACACACATAGCGGCTATTGGCAAGAGAAGCAGGCACTAATCCCGCAAGCCCTAAGCAATTTGATGGCAGACGAACAGGTACAAGATGCCTTCATCATAAGAATCGCCGATCTGAGCAAAAACATCAGCCTGCATCGGAATGAAAATATAGTAGGTCGGATTTTGGCACAGGATCAGTATGCTGCCAAGAAATACATGTCGCGATGGATCGAAGCAAAGAATATTGCCGGTCTTTAAATGTTTCCCAAACCAAGAGCCATTCCAGCTGTTTATAGTATATTTGTCACCATAGTAATAAAATGTTCGCGCTATTATGATACAACGTATACAATCCGTCTGGCTTCTACTTTCAGGTCTCGTATTGATGACCTTGTTTTTATTTCCTTATGTAAGTTATATAGATTTAGTGGGGCTAGGTAAGCAAATCTATGTTTCCGGGATTTATACCTCTGTGAACAATGAAAGCGTAAAGCAAGACACCTTTATCTTGCAAAGCATTGTAGCGGTATTTATCGCGGTCATGCCAATTGTCCTTATCTTCTTGTACAAGAATCGTAAGCGACAAATCAAATTCATCTTTTTGCAAATGGTTCTCATTGTATTATTTGCAATTTGGATGTATGTAAGTGCTAATAATGTGTTGTCGGTAAACAATCAGTATTTAGGAGCAAATAACATCGGCATTGGCTTCTTTCTGCTACCTGTATCCATCATTTTTCTATCCATAGCGTTGGGTGCGATTCGCAATGATGAGAAGTTGATCAAATCGGCCGATCGTCTCCGTTAATACGCTATTTTTAATTTCTTAATGCCTGTATCCATGTTAAAGAAAATACTCTTTTTTCTTGCTTTCAGTCTGCCATTTCTGCTAGCTGCGCAGGAAGATACCACCGTATTAATATTAGACGATCTACAGTTTGATGTGAGATCGGTCAAAATGAATAAAGATACCGCAATTGTCGATCTATATGTGATCTCATCGCTTCGCCAAGAGAGAGAATTCAAGATGAATACGTATGCCTCTACATTGGTAGACAAGAAAGATAATGATGTAATGTATTCTCAGATACAAATGGGAAGAGTTCGGATAGATATCAGTGATCGGCAGAATTACCTCAACCACATTCTAACGATGGATATTCCGGTCGCTCTGCAATTCAAGGTAGCGGGATGGAAAAAAGAAAACGGCCCACCACAGGCCGTTAAAATTGTTTTTGAGGATAGCAGAGAACCCGGTCGCTTTCGGCAAATCAAAGTTCAGTTGCAGAAATCTTAGTATGCTAAATTATCTGGAATAGCGAAACTGTTGCTTATCCATCATACCCATCTGAGATTTCATCATTTTAATCTGCTCTTCCAGTAATTTATTTTTGTCCGCTCTCTTTGCTTCAGACAATAATTTTTCGGCACCACGTTTATCACGTTTCGCCATAGCAATTCCTGCGAGGCTTAATTTTGCCAACGCAACGTTGTGATCCATGTGTAAACCCATGGATAAAGCTTTCTTAAAGAACTTTTCTGCTTGCAATGGCGCCTTTTGTGATTCAATAAGCCCTAGCAGCATATGATAATAACCGTGCTGTGCTGGCACCAATTCTTTCTGGAAGTTCTTGATTTTTTTCAACCAAAGTTCTGCCTTTCCCATATTTTCTTTGCGCAGGTGCCACTGCGCAAGCAACATTTTTTCGTTAAAAAATACGGTTACCCAAGCTAAGATAGTTACTAAAACAGCCAATATACCCCAGCCCCATAGCCCAAACCAGAATAGTGTAGCGGTTCCAATCACCATTATGCTGGCTATGACAATACGTATTAAATTAGACATAATATTTTCTCAATTTTTCTTTAAATGCAAATATCCGATAATTAATAGAGGTATCCAATTGTGTGCCACAATTAAACGAAAATTGTACATTTGAGTATGTCGAAAAGATATCATGAAAGTTGGACACCTATTTTAAAACCACTGTTCGAACAGCCTTCTATGCGTGCTCTATCACAGTTTGTGCAGAAGGAGCGGAAAATCGCCCAAGTATTTCCTCCAGAAGACCTGGTTTTTAATGCATTCCGTCTAACGCCCTTGCCAGAAGTCAAAGTCGTTATTCTTGGTCAAGATCCTTATCATAATATTGGTCAAGCACATGGCTTATCTTTTTCTGTGCCTTCAGGAGTCGCCATTCCGCCTTCTTTAAAAAATATCTATACCGAGCTGGTGGATGATATTCCTGGTTTTGTATATCCGCGCGGTGGTGATCTAACAAAATGGGCGGAGCAAGGCGTACTATTGCTTAATGCAACATTGACCGTGCGCGCTCATGAGGCCGCGTCGCATCAGAAGCGAGGTTGGGAACAATTTACAGACGCCATTATTCAATCCGTTTCAGCGCAGTGTGCAGGAGTTGTTTTTATACTGTGGGGAAGCTATGCCATTAAAAAATCGGCATTGATTGATCAAACAAAGCATTTGGTTTTGACATCAGTACATCCGTCGCCATTATCGGTATATCGCGGGTTTCATGGATCTAAGCCATTTTCGCGCACCAATGCATATCTCATGCAGCAGGGAAAGAAGCCTATTAATTGGCAGGTATAAGAAAACCTACGCGTATAGCTCTTTTACAATTTCGAACTTGAAATCTTCTTTCTGAAGCTGTTTAACATGGCTAATGCGTATTTTGATGTCGTTCTGTTCAATATGCGTAAATAGCAGGTGACTATCGTAAACAACCCTCCAAGGAGCATCTGTTTGGATGTCTGCGCTGGATTCTCCCTGCACCACATATTCTAACTCACCGTGTGTAGTGAACCGCTTGATCATAAATTGCCGATCGCCGAGATGGGTGACGGCATACCATGCCCCATCGCCCACACCGCCAAGATAGGTGGCGTTTTTAGGAATAGTAATCGGTTTAGAACGAAAATCAACCGCTCCAATAATCTGGTCGTTTGGCAAAAGATTGGATTTCTTCTGAGAAACGTTATCACCTAATTGCTTGATCAAGAACCAAAAAGATTTCCAGCGATTCATGTGAAAATATTGAAGCCCTTTTGTAGGGCAAAATGAATAGATCATCCTGTTGTTCACGACATTGACTACGTTGCTGATCGGGCTTGCTTTGAAAGTCTCAGGGAGGTTGATACCATGCCAATAATGGTATTTTTTGGATGCTTTCATCAGCATGCGTGTGATGAATCTGGAGCAGTTATTATTGTGTCGTGCCACAGCACCATACGGATAGGTACCTCTCTCCACCCAAGAGTCGCCAAAATGCTTTGCTAAAATAAAGTTGACGTTCTCGGCGACAGAAAAATATAACTGCCCCTCCCCGTACATGGCGCTTTTTAAGGTTTCGAAATAACGTACAATCTCCTCCAAATTGGTGATCTGTCCATCCTTTACATGTGCTTTGAGCCCGATAATAAGGCGGGGGTCGGAATCCTGAGAACGTGCTCTACCATATCCTCGCGGCGATATGTAACGTCCGAAATCGTAAAAACGCATATTTCCAGTGGCTTTTTCTACCAAGACAATACCGGTATGGCCTACTTTAAAATTAAGGTTTTTTACGAATCCAATTTTCTTAAAAAACATCATCCACTTCTCGTCCCCGCGGATAGTCGCATCGGGCCAGGTAAGTATGATTGCAAGATCACTGAATGTATGCATAAAAGTAGCTAGACTTAGTATTGAAGGGGTACGATAGGTTGTTTTTTGCTTGTTGACATAATGACCATGGTCTGGAAAGTTTTTACGTAAGGAATCTTTGTGATTTTTTCCATAATCACACCCTCATAGGCTTTGATATCTCTTACATATACCTTTAGAATAAAATCGCAGTTACCTGTGACGTGGTGGCACTCGGTGACTTCAGGTATCTCCAAGACAGCATCGACAAATTTCGGTATCGCATCCTGCGTATGAAAATCGAGCGAGATCTGTATGAAAGATTTTATGCCTAAGCCCAGTTTTTCCTCGTCCACAAACGCATGATAGCTCTTAATGAAGCCCGAGTTTTCTAATTTACGAACGCGCTCCAGCGTTGGTGCAGGAGATAGGCCAATGCTCGTGGCTAGCTGCAAATTAGTGATGCGGCCATTCTCTTGCAGCAATTTTAAGATTTTAAGATCTGTCTTGTCAGGCTGGTAGGGCATTACAATAAAATTTTGTGAAATGTAAATATACAATATTTTATTTGCTGCTGTATTTTTACAGTAGGTAATCATAGTGCAATATTTTACTTTTCTGTCATTGCGCATAGTAGTGGGTCATCATAGGCAAATTACCAACCTAATTGGTAGGTAGGGCTTTATCTGCCATTTTTAATGAATTTTGGACTTTGATGAATAATGCATTTTTTAAGATAATCGCCACGAATGGTGGTTGGCGATAGTGCGTTATTCCTATTAAAATGCTAAATTTGCAAATTGAAAATAGGGCAACTACAGGTTGCTTCATAAGGTGAAAGAGATATGAGTACCAAAGACGACGAATTACTAAAAGAGCTTGAGCACGAGGAGTATAAATATGGGTTTACGACCGATATTGATATGGAGATCGCGCCGAAGGGTCTTAACGAAGATACTGTACGCCTGATTTCTGCTAAGAAAAATGAGCCGGAATGGCTATTGGAATGGCGGTTGAAGGCATTTCGCCATTTTCAAAGTATGGATATGCCGACTTGGCAGAACTTTGATAATCCAGAAGTGGATTTTCAGGATCTTTCTTACTATGCCGCTCCAAAAGCGAAAAAGCTGTTAAACAGCATGGACGAAGTAGATCCAGAATTATTATCCACGTTTGCCAAATTGGGCATCCCATTGGATGAGCAGAAGGTTTTAGCTGGTGTGGTAGCAGTAGATGCGGTATTTGATTCCGTGTCCGTGAAAACCACATTCCGGGAAAAACTGAAAGAAAAAGGGGTTATATTTTGCTCTTTCGGTGAGGCGGTTCAAGAATACCCGGAACTGATCAAAACCTATTTGGGTACGGTAGTGCCTCAAACAGATAATATCTATGCGGCATTAAATTCTGCGGTATTCTCCGATGGTTCGTTTGTCTATATTCCTAAAGGTGTTCGTTGCCCCATGGAGCTTTCTACCTACTTCCGGATCAATGCTCAAAATACGGGACAATTCGAGCGTACGTTAATCGTTGCAGATGAAGGAGCTTATGTCTCTTACCTGGAGGGATGTACCGCTCCGATGCGTGACGAAAATCAATTGCATGCTGCCGTAGTAGAGCTTATTGCGATGAAAGATGCCGAAATAAAGTACTCTACCGTACAAAACTGGTATCCAGGCGATAAAGACGGTAAAGGTGGTATTTTTAACTTCGTGACCAAACGGGGTATCTGTAAAGGAGATAACTCTAAGATTTCCTGGACACAAGTAGAAACCGGTTCGGCCATTACTTGGAAATATCCTGGTGTTATCTTGAAAGGTGATAATAGTGTGGGCGAATTTTATTCCGTAGCGATGACGCGTAACCGTCAGGTAGCAGATACGGGGACCAAGATGATCCACTTGGGTAAAAACACCAAGTCGAAAATCATTTCAAAAGGTATTTCAGCCGGATTGAGCCATAATAGTTACAGAGGTTTGGTGAAGATCGGACCTAACGCAGATCAAGCGCGGAACTTCACGCAGTGCGATTCATTATTGATTGGCGATCGTTGTGGAGCCCATACCTTCCCGTACATAGAAAGTAAAAACAAATCGGCCAAGCTAGAGCACGAAGCGACAACGTCCAAAATTGGAGAAGATCAGGTGTTTTACTTAAATCAGCGAGGAATCGATCCAGAGAAAGCTGTTGGGCTAATTGTGAATGGATACGCCAAGGAAGTGCTGAATCAACTTCCTATGGAGTTTGCCGTAGAAGCGCAAAAACTGCTGGCCATATCATTAGAAGGATCAGTAGGATAAGCAAATTAAAAAGCAATACACGATTTTGGATGAGTTGCAACGCACTTTTTCCGAATGAACAAATAATAAAATAGCATGTTAAAGATTGAGAATTTACACGCCTCTGTAGAGGATAAAAACATATTAAAAGGATTAAATCTGGAAGTGAAAGCGGGTGAAGTACACGCGATCATGGGGCCAAACGGTGCGGGCAAAAGTACGTTAGGTAATGTACTAGCCGGTCGCGAATCCTATGAAGTAACGGATGGTACCGCGCTACTAGATGGCGTAGATCTATTAGACCTTTCTCCAGAAGATCGTGCACGTGAAGGTCTGTTTTTGGCTTTCCAGTATCCTGTGGAGATTCCGGGCGTTTCCAATATCAACTTCCTGAAAACAGCATTGAACGATATTCGTGAGTACAAAGGCTTGCCGCCATTAGAAGCCAAAGAGTTCTTACAGTTGGTAAAAGACAAGCAAAAGTTGGTCGAGTTCTCTGCTAAACTAACAAACAGATCTTTAAACGAAGGCTTCTCTGGTGGAGAGAAAAAACGTAATGAGATCTTTCAGTTAGCGATGCTTAATCCTAAGCTTTCTATTTTGGATGAAACAGACTCAGGTTTGGATATCGATGCACTACGTATCGTAGCGAATGGCGTGAATCAACTACGTTCCGAAAACAATGCATTCGTCGTAATTACGCATTACCAACGTCTGTTAGATTATATCGTGCCAGATTTTGTACACGTATTATACAATGGTCGCATTGTAAAAACAGGTCCTAAAGAGTTGGCCTTAGAATTGGAAGAAAAAGGTTACGATTGGTTAAAAGAATTAGATACGCAGACGGCCTAAACTAGGGAAAAGAAAGGGAAGGTTATGAGTGTATTGACAACAAAAAATATGAGTACAATAACAGCAGAATCTCTGTTTCAACAATTGACAACGACTTTCCATGATCTGGAGAAGATCGATGAGCCAGCTGCCTTAGCAGCGATTCGTCAGGAAGCGTTCGCAAAGTTTGAACAGGCAGGGTTTCCTACGGTAAAAAATGAAGATTGGAAATATACCAATATCTATAGTCTGGTACAGGCACCCTATGTGCTGAATAGTGATGTGGATGTGGCCGATCTTGATCTGAGCCAGGCAGACATTCCAGAATTGGATGCGCACCGCCTGGTGTTGGTCAATGGCCAATATACGGTGGCTTTTTCCAGCCTGGAAGAGGAAGATGGTTTGGTGGTGAAGCCAATTGAAGATGCTGCCAATGATCCGCAATTTGCTCGTCATTTTGCGCAGCATGCCGACAAGACAGATAATGCTTTGGTGTACCTTAATACCGCATTGTATACTGCGGGTATCTTTATTGAGGCAAAGCGTAATGCGGTGGTGCGTAAACCAATCCACTTGGTGCATGTGGCTACAGGTAGCGAAGCGTTTTTTGCCCAAACTAGAAATCTGATCGTTGCCGGAGCAAACTCGGAGTTAGAAGTAATCGAATCATTCATCACATTAGCAGGCAGTGCGAAAAACCTACACAACAAGGTGACGGAAGTAGTGCTGGAAGAGAATGCAAAGATGCAACATTACTACTTGCAGGTTTCTGATTCAACGAGCAACTACATCAACCATACAGAAGTATACCAGAATAAGCACAGTCTGTATAATAACTATAACTGTAATTTCCCTGGTGCCACATTCGTGCGTAACAACATCAATGTGCGCCTGGATGATGAGCAGGTAGAGTCGCATTTGTACGGAATCAATCTCTTGGCCAACAAGCAATTGGTGGATAACCATACCATTGTAGATCACATGAAGCCACATTGTGAGTCGTACGAGTGGTACAAAAATATTCCGCAAGACGAATCTACAGCAGTATTTAATGGAAAGATCTTTGTACGCTTAGATGCACAGAAAACAAATGCTTTTCAGCAGAATAATAATATGTTGATCGGCGACAAATCTACTGTATACACCAAGCCACAGTTGGAAATTTTTGCTGATGATGTGAAATGTTCGCACGGTTGTACGATGGGTCAGTTCGACGATCAGGCATTATTCTATCTTCGCGCCAGAGGTATTGGAGAAGAATCGGCACGGACTTTATTGGTACATGCATTCGCATTCGATGTTACTTCTCGTTTCTCTAACGAATCTGTTCGTAAGTATGTAGAAGCGTTGGTGGCGCAAGGATTGGAGCCTCGTCAGAACTAGCATAAGACAATAATTAATATAAAGCCAAAAGCGTCTGATGTTTCATCAGGCGCTTTTTTTATACCACTTCGCGCATCAACGGCGAGGTAATCTCTGCTACGATGGCTTGCTGCGTACTCGTTTGATGAAAGTCTATCAGATCAAAGATGATGGAAGCCTGATGTCTTGTCGCAATGGATAGGGTGATGTCTGCGCAGTGCGGCGAGAAAGTTTCCTGTACTTTTTCTACTGTATTATTTTGGCCGGATAGATGCCCCAAGATTAGATGTTTCAATCGCTTTGTGCGGTTTTCCAAAAATAAAGCTAATGCCATATTATTAGATATATGCCCAAAGCCACCACGAATCCGGTTTTTGAGATAGTACGAGTAGCGTCCGTTTTGCAACATCTCTTCATCATAATTGCTCTCCAAAAGCAATACATCCACGTGCTGCACCACATGTTTCACATTGTCGCAGGCCTGGCCAAGGTCCGTGAGAATACCGATATTATTTTTGCCGTCAGACACGACAAAACTGCAGGGTTCTTTGGCGTCATGGTATTTTGGAATCCCAATAATCTCCAACGGCCCAATATGCACGCGTTCATTAGACTTAATAACACGTACCAAATGTGCGGGCAACCGCAGTTTGCTACCATCTAAGGTGCCTTGCGTGATGTAAATGGGTAAGTCGTATTTCTTCGCAAAAACGGAGAGCCCGCAGATATGATCGGTATGTTCGTGCGTGATGAAGATCGCCTTCACCTGAGTGGGTAGGATCCCCAACTGATCCATACGTAAGTGCATGTGTTTGTTGTTGATGCCTACATCGATTAATACAGCTGTATCATCCTTAGCGATATAATAACAGTTACCATTACTTCCGGAAGCGATCGAGCAATATTTCATTGGTAGCAAAAATAAGGAAAAATAATCCGCCAGTCAAAGCCTGCCAGATGCTGTCGATTAATCTGTCTAGCGCTCACCAATGGCATAAGAGATGCCACCTAATATGTGTTGAAGAAATTCGGCTTCCTCATACGCTTCCTTCGTATGCCCTAATGCGGTATAAAATGCACGCCCTCCGTCGTATTTATGATACCAGGATACGGGGTGAAATGAACCCATCTTACCTCCCTGATAGCTGTTTTCATCGATGGTCATCAAAATGTTGACATCAGGATTCATGCTTTTAAAATCATACCACTCATCTTTGTGATGCCAAATTTCAGGAAGATGGGCTGTCGCTGGATGGACATGGTCTTGTACATGTACGTCGGCATGTTGTACTTCAGGATGGCTTTCGAAATACCCTCCCACCATTTTTCCGTACCATGGCCAGCTGTATTCGGTGTCGCTGGCAGCATGAATACCAACAAAGCCTTTTCCTCCTTGAATAAAACGGACGAAAGCATTCTTCTGATCTGCATTCAGAATATCCCCGGTCGTACTCAAAAATAGGACAGCTTGGTACTGCTTGAGTTGGTCATCTGTAAATACATCCGAATCTTCACTGTGCGTCACCGCAAAACCATGCTGTTGGCCTAATTGCTGAATTGCTTCTGCTCCCTTCTCAATGCTGTCGTGTCGAAAACCAGTAGTCTTAGAGAATACCAGCACGCGCGGTACATCCTGCGCGATGCTTGTTGAGATAGCAGATACAAAGACAAGAACTAGAAGAGAAAGGTTTTTCATCATGTTTATAGGTTGATTATTAAAGGTATCATTTATTTCTCAAAAAGGTCAAATTCTTCCTGAGATATGCGCTGTATCGGCGTCCTTTAGCCCTGTATTAAGGCAATTAAAAAAAACAGTAAAAAAACAGTGATAAGCTGTTACTTATCATTGCTAATAATTAAATTTGCCCGATTAGTGCCAAATTGTCTGTTTAGGAACTTTGGATTTATTATTGTGCACTACTGAGTACAGATTAAAAAGATTATGTTAAAATTCTTAAGTAAATTATTTGGTAGCAAGTCTGAGCGGGATATCAAAGGAATACAACCTATAGTAAATAAAATCAAGGAAGAGTATGAGAAGCTTGCTAGCTTATCAAATGATGATCTGAGAGCCAAGACAGCAGAATTCAAAAGTCGTATTGCCGCGTATCTGAAAGAGATTGATGATGAGATCGCGAGCTTAAAAGAGCAGGCTGAAAGTACCGAAGATATGGAGACCAAAACGGCCTACTATGAGAAGGTAGATAAGCTCACTAAAGATAGAGATAAGAAACTGGAGGAAGTACTTTTGGAGATCTTGCCAGAAGCCTTTGCTGTGGTAAAAGATACGGCCAGACGTTTCACAGAAAATAAGGAAATTTCGGTTACCGCTAGCCAGTTTGACCGCGACATCGCAGCCTTGAAGCCCAATGTCTCTATACAAGGCGATCAAGCTGTCTGGAAAAATAGCTGGTCTGCTGCAGGTACAGAGGTAACCTGGAATATGGTGCACTACGATGTGCAACTCATTGGTGGTATTGTACTGCACCAAGGTAAAATATCGGAAATGGGTACTGGTGAGGGAAAGACCTTGGTAGGTACATTGCCGACTTACCTCAATGCATTATCTGGTCAGGGTATGCATATCATCACGGTGAATGATTACTTAGCACGTCGTGACTCGGAGTGGAATGGTCCGTTGTTTGAATTTCACGGTTTAAGTGTAGACTGTATTGATAAGCATCAGCCAAATTCACCACAACGTCGCAAGGCGTATCAATCCGATATTGTTTACGGTACTAATAACGAATTTGGTTTTGACTATTTGCGTGATAATATGACGCAAAACCCAGAGGCAATGGTACAGCGCAAACTACACTTTGCGATGATCGATGAGGTGGATTCCGTACTAATTGACGATGCGCGTACACCGTTGATCATTTCTGGTCCAATTCCACGTGGAGATCAACACGAATTTTATCAATTGAAGCCAAGGATTGAGCGTTTGGTAAATGCGCAAAAAGCGTATGTAAACGGCGCCCTGAATCAGGCAAGGAAAGCCATTGCTGCTGGAGATATAGATCCGGAAGCAGGTGGTTTGGCATTATTCCGCGCTTATCGCGGTTTGCCGAAGAATAAAGCGCTGATTAAGTTCCTAAGTGAAAGCAATCACCGCCAGGTGCTACAAAAAGTAGAAAATTTCTACATGGCAGAGCAAAACCGTCACATGCCAAAGGCAGATGAGGAATTGTTCTTCGTGATTGATGAAAAGAACAATCAGGTAGAGCTTACCGAAAAGGGAATTGAGCTGATCACGACTTCTGGAGAAGACCCAACCTTCTTCATCCTACCAGATGTAGGTACAGAGATTGCGGCCATTGAAAACTCCTCTGATCCTTTAGAAGAAAAAGCACGTCAGAAAGAAGAATTATTGCGCGATTACTCCATCAAAGCAGAACGTATTCACTCCATCAACCAATTGTTGAAGGCCTATACTTTGTTTGAGATTGATGATCAATACATCCTGGATGAAGGCAAGGTTAAAATCGTCGATGAGCAAACCGGTCGTATCATGGATGGTCGTCGTTACTCCGACGGTCTACACCAGGCGATTGAGGCGAAAGAAAATGTAAAAGTAGAAGATGCTACGCAGACCTATGCGACCATCACCCTGCAAAACTACTTCCGTATGTACCACAAGTTAGCCGGTATGACGGGTACTGCTTCTACAGAAGCAGGAGAATTGTGGGAAATCTATAAACTCGATGTGGTAGAGATTCCTACAAATCGTGACATACAGCGGGACGATAGACAAGATTATATTTACCGCACAGCACGAGAAAAATACAATGCCGTTGCGCAAGAGATACAAACGCTTACAGATGCACAAAGACCAGTCTTGGTGGGTACTACTTCTGTAGAAATCTCTGAATTATTAAGCCGAATGCTGAAGATGCGCGGCATCAAACACAACGTGCTGAACGCGAAATTGCACCAGAAGGAAGCAGATATCGTGGCAGAAGCAGGTAAGCCTGGTCAGGTAACCATCGCAACGAATATGGCAGGTCGTGGTACGGATATTAAGCTAGCTTCCGAAGTAATTAACGCGGGAGGTTTGGCTATTATCGGTACAGAACGTCACGAATCACGTCGGGTGGATCGTCAGTTACGTGGTCGTGCTGGTCGTCAGGGAGATCCGGGTTCTTCTCAGTTCTTCGTTTCTCTGGAAGATCCATTGATGCGTTTATTCGCTTCAGAACGTATTTCTAATTTGATGGTGCGCATGGGTGTGGAAGATGGTGAAGTGATGCAACACGGCATGCTGACCAAGTCTATTGAACGTGCACAACGCAAAGTAGAAGAAAATAACTTTGGTATACGTAAGCGTCTATTGGAGTATGATGATGTAATGAATTCACAGCGTACCGTCATCTATACAAAGCGTAAAAATGCGTTGTTTGGCGAGCGTCTGGATGTAGATTTAAATAACACCATCTTCGATGTAGTGGAAGATGTGGTGCTTTCATCTAAAGAGGGTGGTTCATTTGAAGAATTTCAAATCGAAGTAATCCGCATCTTCGCTGTGGATCCTGCTATCGCTGAAGAGGAATTTAAATCTGGCAATGTGGCCACGTTGATCGACAAACTATTTGCCCAAATCATGGCGCATTACCAGGAGAAGGCATTGCATGTAGCAGCACAGACACTACCTGTTATGACCAACGTCATGGCAGAGCGTGGAGATATGATTGAGAACGTGGTGGTGCCATTCTCTGATGGCACGCGCGGCATTCAGGTATCTACTAATTTGAAAAAAGCAGTAGAATCTAAAGGCAAGGAAGTATTTAGATCTTTCGAAAAGGGTATAGTTCTTGCTCTAATTGACGAAGCTTGGAAAGAGCATTTACGCGAAATGGATGATTTGAAGCAATCGGTACAAAATGCCGTTTACGAGCAAAAAGATCCGATCGTGATCTATAAAATGGAGGCATACAACCTATTCAAGCAGATGTTGGCCTCTATGAACAAAGAAGTTGTAAGCTTCTTATTCAAAGGAGAAATTCCAGGACAACAAGGTCAACAGGAAGAGCAAGTGAGAGAAGCGCGTCCAGTACCCGCTCAGCCCGCACAGGTCACGGCTTCCAAGCAAGAGCTTTCTTCACCAACAGGTGTTAGTGAAGAGGATGTAGATGACACTCGGGTACCACAGGTGACGGCGCCGATTCGCAAAGAGCAAACGGTAGGCCGTAACGACGAGTGTCCTTGTGGTTCTGGCAAGAAATATAAAAACTGCCACGGCAGTAAATAAGAGACGTTAATCATGGTTAGAAAGGGATTGATTTTATGTGGGTTACTCGGTGGTTTATCTGCCGGAGCATATGCTCAGGAACAGCACGTAGATGTGGTTGTGGATCCAATGATCGCCGCGCTACAAGCGTTCAGGGCAGAGCATGAAATCAATCCTGCTACCCGTCCTACAGTGAGCTTAGCTGATAAGAAAGTTGTGGATAAGCGCAATATGCGGCGGGTACGAACCAGAGGTTTTCGGGTGCAGATTTTTTCCGGTGCTAACCGGACAGACGCCGTATCCGTACAAAATGGTTTCTTACGTCAGTTCAGTGATATGGCTGCGTATATTAATTACGAGGAGCCTAACTTTCGGGTAAAAGTTGGAGACTTCCGTACGCGCACCGAAGCCAATAACTTTATGCGTAAGATCCGCGGGCAGTACAGCAATGTATTTGTTTTTGTAGAAGACATCTGGGTCTGGCAATAAATCACCCTTAACCCCACCATTATGATGATAGAGCAGATCAAAAGCCTAGCCTCTTCCTTCGCAGAAGAAACGGTAGGCATAAGACGGCATTTGCACCAAAATCCTGAGCTTTCTTTTCAGGAATACAATACATCAGCATTTGTAAAACAACGATTGGATGAGTTGCTTATTCCCTACACTGCTATGGCAGATACTGGCGTAGTGGCCTTAGTGCAGGGCGATCTTCCTTCCGATAAAGTGATTGCTTTACGTGCCGACATGGATGCTTTGCCTATTTTGGAAGTGGAAGGTCGCAGCTACGGATCGCAAAATCCTGGTGTGATGCACGCTTGCGGACACGATGTGCATACCTCTTCTTTGTTGGGAGTGGCCAAAATTCTGCAAAGTTTGAAATCACAATTTGGCGGTACCGTTAAACTCATATTTCAGCCTGGTGAGGAGCGTCTTCCTGGAGGAGCTTCGCTCATGATCAAAGAAGGGGTTTTACAAAACCCAACACCCGATGCCATTATCGGCCAACATGTGATGCCACTTATTGAAAGCGGACAAGTTGGATTCCGATCAGGAAAGTATATGGCTTCTTGCGATGAGCTTTTTCTGACGCTTCGTGGTAAAGGTGGGCATGGCGCGCAGCCTCATCAAAATATAGATCCTATTGCGATCACGGCACAAATCATTACCGCTATGCAACAGATCGTGAGTCGCTATGCCGACCCGCGTATCCCTACCGTACTTTCCTGGGGAAAGATCATCGGCAACGGTGCTACCAATGTAATCCCAGATGAGGTAAAGCTAGAAGGTACTTTCCGTACGTTCGACGAGGCATGGAGAGCGGAAGCGCATGAAACGATGACAAAAATGGTCGTTGGCATTGCAGAAGGAATGGGTGCTACGTGCGACTTTAGAATCGACAAGGGATATCCTTTTTTAGTGAACGAACCTTTTACTACGGAAGCAGCACGTGCGTGCGCAGAAGTATACTTAGGGAAAGAAAATGTGTTGGAGCTTGACCTTTGGCCCGCCGCCGAAGATTTCGCATATTACTCTCAGGAAACGAATGCCTGTTTCTACCGTTTGGGTACGGGGAATAAGTCGCGAGGAATCACCTCAGCGGTACATACACCAACTTTTGATATTGATGAGACTGCGTTGGAAACGAGCATAGGCTTAATGTCCTATATTGCGGTCAAGTCGTTGGAGGGGTAGATAAATATGTCATCTCATCATATCGTTCGAGAGAATCAGGAGCCCGCATTGCTCATCATGGATGTAGATGCTATTTCAGAAGATTCACTAGGGCAGTTGTTGGAATGGAGTCCGATTGTCGTCACAATTGATGCGAACGTGGACTTTTTGCTCTCTAGAGGAATCAAGATAGATGTGGTATTTACGTCAGAGCTTGATTTTGTGATCCATCAAGACGGCACGCTAGTATTGCCCATTCAACAGCATGTCCTTTTGGATGCATTAGAGTACCTAAAACAGAAAAAGCAATTCGCGCTCCATATTCTGTGGAATGAATTTCCTGCTGATGCTTTATTGGAACATAGTCAAGCATTCACGTTTGCGGTATATAGTAGGCATTTCAAATACGTCATACGATCTTCCTTTCATAAGTGGATGCCGCAGGAAAGTGTTATGAAAGTTATTGCCATTATTAGCGATTATGCAACCGAAAATTTGAAATCCGTTAGTGATGGAAAATATCGTGCTATTGCAGATGGTTTTGTTAACATACATTCGCGGAGCGGGAATGTATTGATCATAGGAGAAGCATTATGAAACCACGCATTAGACCCGCCGTTGCATCAGATTTCGCGGTGATATCAAAGCTCGCTCATGAGATCTGGTATCCTACCTACAGCCCAATTCTTTCTAAAGAACAGATCGCTTTCATGCTGGATCAGTTGTATTCCCGAGATGGGCTATCGCAAGCAGTAGCGCAAGGCAAAGTGTTTTATTTGCTTTGTGAAGAAGAAAAAGCGATTGGTTTTATCGCTGTTCGGCCAGTTCCGGAAAAAGCCGTTTTTAGAATAGAGAGTTTGTACCTAAATCCTTCCACACAAGGAAAGGGTTATGGTCAGTTATTGATTAATTTCGCGGCCGAATTAGCAAAGGCTCAATCGTTTCACACGTTAGAGCTAAATGTCAACCGTCATAACAAAGCACACTTCTTTTACCGTAAAGTAGGCTTTGTGGTAGCCTACGAAATTGACATTCCATACCATGGCTACGTACTCGACGACTACGTGATGCAGAAGGTGCTTTAATTCACCGCTACTCCCGCAGCTTTTCTACTCGAGTAGGCGTTTGTTCGCCACTCACAATGCCGGTGATACCGTGCGCAATCGCCTCAATACTGGCGCGGATATTCTCGATATCCAACGTGGAAACTTCATCCTTCACGGTATGATAATATTCATCTTTATCAATTTGAGAAGTAGAAAACGTATGTGCTGGAACACCCAAGGCAGCTAATGTCGCATTATCACTTCGGTAAAACAGGTTCTGCTGCGGATAAGGATCCGGATGGAAGGTAAAAGCTGATCCTTTGACCTTTTCTTGTACGAGTTGGCCTAGGTTGGAAGCTTCAAATCCGGTGATATACAAGGTGTTGGGGCCAAACTTGGAGTCTTTGCCAATCATTTCTATGTTGATCATCGCTACGACCTTATCTGGATCTATGTTATTGCCAAAGTGCTTTGAACCATACATACCAATCTCCTCTGCGGTGAAGGCCACAAAAAGTAAGGTGCGCTCATTGTTATCTAAAGCTTTGAAATGTTTTGCTAATGCGATAACTGCGGTTGTCCCTGAAGCGTCATCATCAGCTCCATTAGCAATGGAGTCCTGTCCTACAGCATCAATAATACCAATGTGATCGTAGTGTGCAGAGAGAATTACGTACTCCTCAGGTTTGGATTTTCCAGGAAGCAAGCCTACTACATTAAAAAGGGGGATTTCTTGTTGGTTGCTTTTCGCCGTGAATTGAAAATTTTGAGGTGCGGCATCCTGAATCACGAAAAATTTAGTGGGTGCTTGCTTGGCGTTTGGTGTGACGGGTATTAGACTTTCTTCACCGATCATCTTTTTAAAACGGGTGAGCAATGCTTGGTGTGCCGGATGCACCCATATGATCTCATCTTCTTGCCCTTGCAATGCATGTGCTCTAAAAGCTTGAGAGAAATCATCCCCTTCTGCAATGCTGCTTGTTTTGATGGCCTTATTATGATCCCATTGAAGTTCTCCCGGACGTCCGAAAATCAGAAATTGCTCCGGGCTTAATGCAGCACCATCGACCATCACACTTTGTCCTGCTGCGGATATCCTGTTCAGGTGAAATGTTTGACGGAAATTCTCTTCAGCATACGGCTTAAGGCCAATTTCTTTAAACTCCTGAGCGATAAAATCTGCTGCGCGTTCGATGTCTGGCGTCAAGGCATGTCGGCCGCGCATTTCGTCGGAAGCCAATGTGTTGAGTATGCGTTCGAGGTAAGCCTTTTCGGCGACTTGCGCAGACAGGGTAAGGCTGGATAATACTAGACCAAAAGCAAGACTCAGCTTTTTTATAGAGAAGAAAGGATGGATCATTTGGTAAAAATAAGCAAAACAAATGTGATCTATATACTATTGCTCTTTTCCCGTACAAGTCCTATATTTGACTAGAGCCGTGGTATGGTAATTGCCTTGTGAAACAAGGTAGGCTACTTAAGTTGGCAAACCTTCTGGCTGGATATTAACATAAAATAGAGATACGCATGAAAGAAGTAACCGTAAAAGAGCTTAAGCAAAAGATCGATAATAAGGAAGAGTTTCAATTGATTGACGTTCGTGAACCTTTTGAATACGAAACCTCCAATCTAGACGGCGTCAATATCCCGCTATCAGGCGTGGTGATCGAGGCAGACAAGATCTCCAAAGATATCCCTGTGATTGTACAATGCCGTTCGGGTAAAAGAAGTGCGCAGGCGATCATGCTATTGGAGCAGCAAGGATACACCAATCTTTCCAACTTGAAGGGCGGCATTCTAGCATGGAAAGAAGAGATCGACCCAGAGATGGATGTGTATTAGCACACGATGTAAAAAACAAAAAAACGCTACCTCAAAGGGTAGCGTTTTTTTGTTTGTCTAGGGCAGTGAGCCTGCACGGCATGATTTATGTGTTTTATATGACGATAAAAACTAAACGTCGAACTCGGTTATTGCCGATAATAAATTAACTTTATTACGATACGACAATTATAAACATTAACACAAATTAAAATATTGTTATGGGCAATTCAATACCAAACAATTTCGGTTTTTTTAAAGGGGTAGAAAAGAACTTTGACAAGGCCGCAAAGCACACTAAGTTTTCCAAAGGCATATTAGAGCAGATTAAAGCCTGCAACTCTGTTTTGCAGGTAAAGTTTCCTGTCAAGATCGGGGATAACGTAGAAGTTATCGAGGCCTATCGTATTCAGCACTCGCATCATCGCACACCATGTAAAGGCGGTATTCGCTATAGTATGGCCGTAAATCAGGATGAAGTAATGGCATTAGCTGCACTAATGACGTATAAATGTGCGATTGTGAATGTGCCATTTGGCGGAGCCAAAGGCGGAATCCGTATCGACCCAACTAAATATTCAGAGTATGATCTGGAGAAAATTACGCGTCGATATACCAGCGAATTGGTCAAGAAAAATTTTATTGGTCCAGGTGTGGATGTGCCAGCTCCAGATTATGGAACAGGTGCTCGAGAAATGGCCTGGATAGTGGATACTTACCGCTCTCTGCATCCAAACGAGGTGTATTCTAATGCTTGCGTTACCGGAAAGCCTGTGACACAAGGCGGCGTTCGTGGGCGTGTAGAAGCGACTGGTTTGGGTGTATTTTATGGTGTGCGCGAGGCCTGTCAGATAGAAGAAGATATGAATCATCTTGGCTTATCTGTCGGGATTTCAGGCAAACGGATTATCGTACAAGGCCTAGGTAATGTAGGCTATCATGCGGCAAAATTCTTTCAAGAAGCAGGAGCAATTTTAGTAGGATTGATCGAATACGAAGGGGCTATTTACGATGAAAATGGGCTGGATTTAGAGGAAGTCGTGGCTCACCGAGCTTCTACAGGTTCTATCTTAAACTTTAAAAATGCTAAAAGTGTAGAGAAGTCGAATGAGGTATTAGAATATCCGTGTGATATCTTGATTCCAGCTGCGCTGGAAGCGGTGATCAATGAAAGCAATGCCGACAAGATTCAAGCAAAGATTATTGGCGAGGCAGCGAATGGTCCGCTAACACCAGAAGCGGACGAAGTGTTAAATAAAAAAGGCGTACTGGTTATCCCAGATATTTATCTGAATGCAGGAGGCGTGACGGTATCCTACTTCGAGTGGCTCAAAAACTTAAGTAACGTACGTTATGGTCGTCTAGAAAAGCGTTTCGATGAAAATATGTACGCGGAGATTTTGAATATCATCGAGGGGATGACCGATAAGAAGGTGTCTAAGATGGAAAAAAAGATCCTACTGCGCGGACCAGATGAGATCGACTTAGTGCATTCTGGCTTGGAAGACACCATGATTGGCGCCTATCGTGAGGTGTGGGATATTTGGAAAAATAGAGAGGGTGTAGAAGATTTACGAACAGCGGCATTTGTCTGTGCGATCGACAAAGTGGGTGTCGCCTACCAAGAGTTAGGTATTTTCCCATAGCAAGCACCATTTCAAAAGGTATATTTGCAGTATGCAGAAAATCTATCGCCAGACTAAGCAAGCTTTTTTGTTTAGTCTGGTTTTTTATAGTCTTTCATTGGTGCTGATCGTGTTTCAGCTGCCTATCGCGCCCGTGATGGTGAGCGTATCCCTGTTGTTATCTATGATCTGGGTCATTCTGGTGATTCGGGAAATTATGCGGTCTCCACATATTGATAACATCGAGCGGCTGGGACTCGCTTTTTTCATTATTATGCTTAATATTCTTGCCGGAATTATTTATTTCACTCTTATCCGTCGCAAAGTGACGGGTATTTCCTAAAAGTTGCTCCTATGACTAAAAAAGTAATTTTCAACGTAATACTGAATTTAGGAATCATTTTGATGATTATGAGTACAGTAGCGGCATATCGTGTGGGGCATGTATTATTCTTCGGCCTGTCTATTGCGCTGATCGTGGTGTTTATCTATCTGAAAGTGGTATTGCTGAAATATGTCAGTCGCACCGTGCGTGCGCAGTCGCAAGAGCAAAAGGTTGCATCGCAGCCTCAACGCAAAGCAAAAAAGAAGAAGTTATCTAAATAAGGCTATGGAAAATAAAAAAACGTCTTTGCGAGGAAGCATGACGAAGCAATCTTATGTTTTTAATGTTTAGATTGCTTCGTCGTCGTTCCTCCTTCTCGCAAGGACGCTTATAGTTTTTTAGTTAGCAGTTTTCTGCTGCTAGCCTTCGGTCTTACTCCGATTCTCTATTTCACAAAAGGTGGTTTTTTCACGATTGCTTTCACCGACTGGTTACGAATCTGAACGTAGATTTCCGTTCCTTCTTTAGCAAAGGCTGTATCAACGTAACCTAAACCCACTGATTTCTTTAAACTAGGAGATTGTGTTCCTGACGTGACGCGTCCGATGGTCTCGCCTTCTACATTTACAATAGGATAATCATGACGCGGAATACCGCGGTCGATCATTTCAAAACCTACCAGCTTTTGTTTTACGCCAGCTTCTTTTTCAGCTTTCAGGTTGGCACTATTTACGAAGTCTTTGGTAAATTTCGTTACCCAACCCAATCCAGCGGCTAAAGGAGAAGTCTGGTCATCGATATCATTTCCGTATAAGCAGAAGCCCATCTCCAAGCGTAATGTATCACGTGCACCTAAACCAATTGGTTTAATGCCGTATTCTGCGCCTGCTTCCATGATCGCATCCCACACCTGTTGCGCATGCTCATTATCAACATAGATTTCAAAACCACCCGCACCCGTGTAGCCGGTAGCGGAAACTAAAACATTATCCACTCCCGCAAATGTGCCTTTTGCAAACGTATAGTACTCCATAGGAGCTAAGTCAATGTCCGTCAAAGATTGGAGCGCATCAGTCGCCTTTGGTCCTTGTACTGCGAACAAAGAGGTGTCGTCCGAAATGTTTTTCATATCCACACCATACGTATTGTAGCGCGAGATCCAATCCCAATCTTTCTCTATATTAGAGGCGTTTACTACCAATAGATATGTTTTTTCATCAATCCGGTAGGTTAGGAAATCATCCACCACACCGCCGGTTTCATTTGGAATGTATCCATATTGTACCTTGCCATCGTATAGCTTGGCGGCATCATTAGAAGAGATTTTTTGAATAAGCTCTAAAGCGTGGTCACCTTTCAGAATGAACTCGCCCATATGGCTTACATCAAACATACCTACCTTGGTGCGCACTGTTTCGTGCTCATCGTTGATGCCTGAATACTGTACCGGCATATCAAAGCCAGCGAAAGGTACCATCTTCGCACCTAAAGAAATATGATGATTGGTTAATGCCGTGTTTTTAGTCATAAAATGTTCATCGTTCAAAGTCGTCCAAAAATACACAAAATACGCGTAAGCCGAGAAAGATTACTAGCGTAAAATGCTATACATCCATTGTTGGTAGCAGATCGGGAACATGTACATCTGCAGAAGATATCTGTAAGGTGGCCAATACACGGGCGAACTCGTAGTGTATTGGAGCTTCTATGCTTATTGAAGTGTTGAGTATAGGGTGTATGAAAGAAAGTGATGATGCATGCAGCATCATCGTATCCATCTGGTAGGTTTCTTTCCACAACTTGTTTTGCTTGTTGCAACCATGTGGTCTGTCGCCAATAATCGGATGTAGAATATGAGCAAAATGCCTGCGTAGCTGATGCATTCTGCCTGTTTCAGGTTGCGCTTCCACCAAGCTGTACCGAGATGTAGGATGTTTGCCAAAAGGTAAATCTATTTCTGCGAGCGCCAATGTTTTGTAATGAGTGATGGCTTCCTGCATCATGCCATTCTCTTTTTTTAATGGGTAGTCGATAGTGCCTTCGGCAGCGGAATGACCGCGCAGTACAGCCAGGTATTTCTTGCTGACCTGCCTGTTTGCAAATAGAGACTGTATCAAGCCATCCATCTCTCGATTCAGGCTAAAGAGCAATACCCCGCCAGTTTTTCGATCTAATCGATGCGCAGGGTGTACCATTTTCCCGATTTGTTGCCGCAAAATTTGTAAAGCAAACTCGCTGGCATCACTGGCGATGGATGAACGGTGTACCAACAGACCATGCGGCTTATTTACCGCAATGAGATATTCATCTTCGTACAAAATGTCCAAATGCATTACAAATCTTTAAGTATAAGTATAATCTTGTCGGCTTCAGAGTCAATCTTGGAGCTAAGCCAAACTTGCCCCAATGCACCACCACCAACGACCTGGGCTTCTGCTTGCCATCTGATCTCGACGAGAGAGAACAGATAATAATTTTTGATATAGACGTTATTCGCCAAAAATTCATCAATCACCCGGTCTCCAAACAACATCATGCCGAGCTGCATGGCGTCTTCATGTTCATAATCGAGTTGTGAGGTCAATAGTTCTTTCGCTTTGGCACGAAGTACTTCCTCGTATTTCTCTTCACTAGGATTGGTCAGAAAAGCTGCGACAAGCACAACTATTCCGACCAACGCAAAGATGCGTGTTTTACTCATCTTACCTATTTGCTGTTTAATTCAAACACCGCGTCCACATTCGCAATTAATTTGATCGGGCGAATGCTGATATTGATATTGCTCTCTTCTACCGCGCCTTCCGCAAAATCCGCGGATTTTGCACTCATAGCATACATGCGACCTGTTGGCACGATGTCATTCCAGTTAAAAGAGCTGTTGTCATTGATCAAGATCGCTTTTCCGATTGTCTGACCGTCTGCACTGGCTAATACTTCTGCATTAGTGCGCGCATCTTTCACGGCTTCTGTTTTTAGCTCACGCTCGATCTGGCGTTTTTGCGAGTGATCGTATTCGCTAATCGAGGTACTCTGCATTCCGCGGCTGTCTACTTCGTCGAATAAACTATTTAACTTCGATAAATCCGTCACCTTGATGCGGTATTGACGCGCTTGCAACAATTCTTGATTTTTATTCTTTTTTGTCTCATAGTTGTAGCTGTAGATATTTTGGATAGTTAGGTCTTCCTGCTTCACTCCGTTTTTGAGTGCTGCATCAAACAGTTGTTTTTCCAACGTTTCAATTGTTACTTTCTTACGCGAATTGCCATCAACCAAGTACTCGCGCAGCGATACAGCTAGGTAAATGATGTCCGGTGTGATTTCTTTTTCCGCGTAGCCTCTAGTAGAAACCCTACGTGCATTATCTCCAGTCATAGTTTGTGCATTACTTGCCGATACAAGGCCAATCAGGGCCATAAGATAGATGAATTTTTTCATGTGTTTGTCTTTTAAATAATGTACGTCTAAAACTATTCAATTGTTACAGAAAGACCAAAGTTTTTTCTTTTGGTTTAAGTGCATTTAAAAATAATTCCCAATTATTGAATATATTCAATATCTTTATGGAACAATAATATCAATACAAAATGCAAGAAGGAACAGTAAAATTTTTCAATGAAACTAAAGGTTTCGGTTTCATTATTCCAAATTCTGGCGAGAGCGAAATTTTCGTTCACGTGTCAGGTTTGGTAGACAAAGTTCGTGAGAACGACCACGTATCTTACGAAGTAGAGCAAGGACGTAAGGGCCTTAACGCGGTAAATGTAAAACTTATTTAAGACTACGATTAGATATTAAATATATTTATTGTGTAAAAGCCCGAGATCGCGAAATCTCGGGCTTTTGTATTTTACGAGATGTCGTTTTAGGCAAAGATTTCTTCAAGAATCAGTAAGGAACGTACCTCTCCAAAATTTTCAGTGTGCAAGCGATAGAGGTCTAGTATTTTCTCTAGTAGATACCTACGCTCTTCTTTGGAAAGTACGATCTCATGCATCGTCTCGTAGCTGGCGCGCATGAGCATTCGAAATACGCTTGTGGTTGGTTCTGCAATGATATGCGCGTGTGCTGGTAAGCTATCTGTAAAGACGCCCTCTAGCAAGTCGAGGTATGGCTTTTCCGTACGAATGGGGTAGAAGCCTAAGTATCTACTCAAGCCAATCAAGAAAATTAAATGAAAATTACCCAATTTTGTAGCCGCCTGATCCAGCCACTGTATGGAGTCTGCTACATATTGAAACACAATTGGATCTGGGTTTTGATGTCGAAGCACTTTATAGAGCACTTCGTTTAAGAACATCGCAATAGAACTTTTAACAATATCTAGGGGGATGTGTCGTAAAACCGGATATTGTTGTGCCTCTTTTACCCGCTGAAGCTGATTGTTATCTCTGTGATAGACCAATAAATCCAAGAGATGAAAAGGTTGAAGGATGGCAAGTGGAGTCTTTGCCTTGGGCTTTTTGGCTCCTTGGATCAAATATGATTGTAAGCCGTGGTCTTTCGTAAAGATTTGAGCCACAATACTGTTCTCCGCATAATTTGTTAGTTTAAGCGCTATACCCTGTGTGCGAAGAATCATTCAATTTTTATTTGATCTTTTGCTGATCGCGGCGATGTCTTTGCAAGGTGCTACGGTCTATTTTCCGAAACAAGCTATTCATTGTTAAAATAACTCCACCACCGAAGCATACTACGCCAAGTGTCATGATTAATTTATAGATGCCATTTTCTGCCTGCATCAAATTCAGGCTATACGTCGTAGTAATTGCACCGATTACGAGTAAGGCAATGCCTCGGAGTAAATGTTTGTTCATGTTGTGAATTGTTGAAAACTATTTAGCGTCCTTTTGATCCAATCTGTTCCGCAAAATACGTTCTTTTGTGGGAAATCTGTATAACACAATCGCTTTTACCTGTGAGAATGTGCTATACTAGGACATTCTTTATTAGGCATATCTCGTGCCAAAACCTGAATTAAGACAAGCAAATTACTTGTTTTTCGAAAAAATATTGTATCGTCATATTGCATATCCCAAAAGAAATTTAGATATTTGCAAACTCTTTGAAAAGAGAGTATTGAACAAAATACAACATTAAAAATCAGATATCATGTCAAGAATTTGTGATTTAACAGGCAAAGCAGCATTGAAAGGGAATAACGTTTCTCACTCAAACGTTAAGACCAAAAGAAAATTCTACCCGAACTTACAAACGAAACGTTTCTACATTCCAGAAGAAGATCGTTGGATTACATTGAAAGTATCTACTGCTGCTATCAAGACGATCAACAAAAACGGTATAACTGCGGTTATCGATAAATTCATTAAAAAAGGATACGTTTAGTAGTTACTACTATACAGCCTGTTGTATCAGAAGTCAATATTTATTAGAAATTCAAGCCCGTGAGGGTCTAAATAAAGCGTAAGAAAATGGCTAAAAAGGGAAATAGAGTACAAGTTATTCTAGAGTGTACAGAGCACAAAGAAACTGGTCTTCCAGGTATGTCTCGTTACATCACGACAAAAAACAAAAAGAACACTACAGAGCGTTTGGAGTTGAAAAAATTCAACCCAGTGTTGAGAAAAGTAACCGTTCATAAAGAAATTAAGTAATCAATCGGCGGTTTTGCTTGAGCTACTGTTGTAGCATTAGTGCATCGCGTAAAATATAACAACCATGGCAAAGAAAGCAGTTGCATCATTACAAAAAGGTGGTGGTAAAGAGTATACTAAAGTGATTCTTACCGCTAAATCTGCTAAAACTGGATCTTATACTTTCAAAGAAAGTATGGTACACAACGACAAAGTGAAAGACGTTGTCGCTGGATCTTCCAAGTAAGCATTGTACCTTTCTTTTTTAAGATCATCCTTTTAAAAGATTCATAGCCGTTTTGGTCCTTGCCAAAAGGGCTTTTTTAGTATATTTGGCTTTCTTCAACGTAGTATGGCGTGGAGAATAATAGTGAACATTTCACCTATAGCAAATAGAATTCAACATGGGATTATTCGATTTTTTTAAGAAAAAACAAGAGACACCAGAAGCCCATGAGGCACTTGATAAAGGGCTGGAGAAGACCAAGGATGGCTTCCTTTCCAAAATCACGAAGGCTGTTGTTGGAAAATCGACCATTGATGATGATGTGCTAGATAATTTGGAAGAGGTGCTAGTGACTTCGGATGTAGGTGTCTCCACCACATTGAAGATTGTTGATCGTATTCAGAAGCGGGTAGCCAAAGATAAATACGTAAGCACGGATGATCTGCACGGATTGCTTCGTGATGAAATTCAATCTCTGCTGGCAGAAAACAATAGCGACGACTTCGAGCGATTAGAATACGGCGACCATAAGCCCTATGTGATTATGGTTGTTGGTGTCAATGGTGTGGGTAAAACAACTACCATCGGTAAGTTGGCACATCAGCTCAAGGAAGCGGGAAATAAAGTGGTGCTCGGTGCAGCAGATACTTTCCGCGCTGCGGCTGTCGATCAGATTCAGTTGTGGGGAGAGCGTGTTGGCGTTCGTGTTGTCGCCCAACCCATGGGGTCAGACCCGGCTTCTGTCGCGTTCGATACCGTTAAGTCGGCAGTCTCTAATGGGGATGATGTCGCGATTATTGATACCGCAGGGCGCTTGCACAATAAGGTTGGTTTGATGAACGAGCTGACTAAGATTAAGAACGTAATGCAGAAGGTAGTCCCTAATGCACCGCATGAAATATTACTCGTGTTAGATGCTTCGACAGGTCAAAATGCCATCGAGCAATGTAAGCAATTCACCGAAGCAACTGATGTCAATGCATTAGCACTGACCAAGTTGGATGGTACTGCTAAAGGCGGTGTGGTGATTGGGATTTCCGATCAATTCAAGATTCCCGTAAAATATATCGGTGTAGGCGAGAAGATTGGGGACTTGCAATTATTTCAGAAAAAAGATTTTGTAGACTCCCTATTTAATTAAGCAGGGTTATACCAAAAACAAGGATATGCCAGATGCGATCTGTCTAAAGATCAACGTGTTTGGACATCGGATAGAGATAGTATGAGAACGAAAGAAAAAAAGGTAGCTCCATTGTTGAGAAAACCACGTGTAAATGTGGTGACGTTGGGTTGTTCAAAAAACATCCACGACAGTGAGGTATTAATGGGACAGTTAAAAGGTAACCGCATTGATGTTGTGCACGAATCTTCCAACATTCAGGCAGACGATATTGTCGTGATCAACACTTGTGGATTTATCGACAATGCAAAGCAGGAATCTATTGATACCATCCTTCAATTCTCCGAACTCAAAGAACAAGGTAAAGTAAATAAGGTTATCGTGACCGGATGCCTTTCAGAACGTTACAAACCAGAACTGCAAGCTGAAATCAGCAATGTAGATGCTTATTTTGGAACCAATGATCTGCCCGATCTATTGTCGAGTATTGGGGCTGATTATCGGCATGAATTGGTTGGCGAGCGTTTGTTGACTACGCCATCTCATTTCTCTTATTTCAAGATCGCTGAAGGCTGCAATCGTCCCTGTTCATTTTGTGCTATACCGCTTATGCGTGGTAAGCACGTATCTAAGTCTATTGAAGACTTAGTGAAAGAAGCAAAATTTTTGGCTTCGAACGGCACGAAAGAGTTGATCCTAATTGCACAGGATCTAACCTACTACGGGCTGGATATTTATGGTAAGCGTAACTTGTCGGATTTGATGCGCCATCTTTCGGATGTGGAAGGTATCGATTGGATCAGGATGCAGTATGCATACCCTTCTGGTTTTCCGATGGATATTCTCGACGTGATGAACGAACGTAGTAATATCTGCAATTATCTGGATATGCCATTGCAGCATATTACGGATAATATGTTAAAATCTATGCGTCGGGGAATTGATAAGCAAAAAACAATAGATCTTGTCAACAAGATTCGTGATAAAGTGCCTGATATCGCCTTGCGCACCACGTTAATATGTGGTTATCCGGGTGAAACCGAAGCGGACTTTGACGAGATGGCTCGTTGGGTAGAAGATTCCCGGTTCGATCGATTGGGTTGCTTTACCTATTCACACGAAGAAAAAACACATGCACACACTTTAGTGGACGATGTGCCTGAAGAAGTCAAGGAATACCGTGTAGAGCAAATCATGGAAATTCAGCAAGGCATTTCATACGATAAGAATCAAGAGAAAGTTGGCCAAGAATATCGTGTCTTGATCGATAAGAAAGACGGTGATTATTTTGTGGGGCGTACAGAATACGATTCTCCAGAGGTAGATAATGAGGTGCTAATCAATGCAACGACAGAATATGCGCGTGTTGGCGATTTTGTGCAAGTGCACATTGACCGTGCTGAAGATTTTGATCTTTATGGTACCATCGTGAGATAGTACCCGCTGGCCTTCTTAATTATTTTCTGAACTACTCATTTGTTTGTCAAATCTTATCGTGCCCTACCGAACAGGCGCTAAAAGCACTACTTTTGTGCAGATTAAATTTTTGGAAAAGGAATGAAAGCCACTTACATCGATTATAAAGATACCAATAGTTTTTCCAAGACTCTACTAGCGTACTTGGCTGGAGACGAAGCCTTGTCGCCATTTTATGGACACTATCCCACGCTAGAGAACTTCGGTAAACAGATCGAAAGTAAAAGTGCCTTCTCTCTCGACCAACGGACTGTGTTGGTGCAGGAACTGCGAAAGCAGTATGACGGTTTGCTGGAAGACGCACCTGAAGTGCGCCAACAGATAGACTCCTTGCAAGATCCGCAGACATTTACTGTCGTGACAGGCCATCAGCTCAATATATTTACCGGACCTCTGTACTTTATTTTTAAGATTGTGTCGGCGATACGACTGGCTCAGGATCTTAACAAAGCTTATCCGGATCAGCACGTTGTGCCGGTGTACTGGATGGCTACTGAGGACCATGATTTTGAGGAAATCAACCACACTCGCGTACATGGCAAAAAGGTAAGTTGGGATCGGCCATCGTTGGCTGCTACCGGGCGAATGCCTACCGAAGACATGGTAGATGTTGTGCGGCAGTATATTGGCATGCTTGGTCTGAATGGGCACTCGGCTGATTTGGCGACATTGGTAGAAGATGCATACTTAAGTGGATTGCCATTGGCAGATGCTACCCGAAAGCTGGTTCATCAACTGTTCAAAAAATATGGCTTAATCATTATCGATGCGGACAGGCCATCTTTTAAGCGGCAGTTTTCTGATATCATAGCGAAAGATATTCTCTCTGAGGCGAGCTTTCGCGCTATTGAGCACACGTCGTCGCTGTTAAATGAACGAGGCTACGCAACACAGGTTAATGCTCGCGAGGTGAACTTCTTTTATCTGACGGATACCTTTCGCGAACGACTGGTTCGTACATACGATGGACGCTTTGAGGTATTGCACCGAAATATTTTTTTTACGGAAGAGGAGCTACTTCAAGAAATAGCTAATTATCCCGAACGCTTTAGCCCTAACGTGGTGATGCGCCCGCTATACCAAGAACTCATTTTGCCTAATTTAGCTTATATCGGTGGCGGTGCTGAGATTGTTTACTGGTTACAATTAAAAGCAAATTTCGATCAATATCAATTGCCGTTTCCAATCCTGGTACCACGAAATTCGGCTATCGTAACTGATGATGCCGTCGTAGGTAAAATTTTCAGACTGGATCTCACCTTAAAAAGTATTTTTAAGCCGTTAGATGTATTGAAGAATGAATACGTGCGGCGTTACACCAAGCATCGCCTCACCTTGCGGGATGAGTGGATGGAGCTAAATGCCATCTTCGGGAAGATGAAGCTACGCACGCACAAGATCGACCCTAGCTTGGGTCCAAGTACAGAGGCGGTGAAAGCTCGGTTAAAGAAGGCGATTAACAGCTTAGAAAAGAAGCTGCTTAAATCGGATAAAAGAAATCATCAGGAAGGCTTAATTCAGATTGAGCGAGTCAAAGATCGACTATTTCCAGGTGGTGGATTGCAAGAGCGTTCTGAGAATTTTGCAACATTATATGTGAAATATGGCGACGTACTTATTGCTGACCTTGTTACGTACTTCAATCCATTAGATTTTAAGTTCACCATTTTATATTAAATATTAAGCCCGCGAAAGGCTCCGACTTACTGGTTTTTCGACAAAAATCAATAGAAGAGCAAGTGAAACAACTGTTTGATATACAGATATAAAGTTTTATCTTTGCGATTCCTTTTTTGGAGGAGCTGGGGGTTAAGGACGAATATCGCGGCATTAGGATTATATGGCCTAGCAGGCTAAAAAGCGATATTTATTTTTAAACATCAATATAAAGCGATACCTTTGCGTCCCCAAAGTGCTGTGCGCCTAGGGGTTGTAATGAAAATTCAGTATATAACACAATATGACTAAAGCAGAAATCATCGCAGAAATCTCAAACAAGACAGGTTTAGAGAAAGTAGATGTTCAAGAGACAGTAGAAGCATTCTTCAAGGTGGTAAAAGGCGCTATGGTTGGCGGCGAGAACGTGTACGTAAGAGGCTTTGGCAGTTTCGTAGTGAAGAAAAGAGCTGAGAAGACCGCGCGTAACATTTCAAAAAACACCGCTATCATCATTCCGGAGCATTTTGTTCCTAGCTTCAAGCCGGCCAAAGTGTTTGTAGAAAAAGTAAAAAGCGGAAACAAGAAATAAGTAACCTTGAAAAGTACTAAACAAATACAGATTGTGGTTGTGCTGGCAGTAGTTCTGGTAATGGGACTGCTATTGGCACAGCCTATCAAAGGTTTAGTCACAGAGCCTCAGGCTGCAGAGACAGCGAGCAACGATGGAACGATGCCAATGTTTACCATGGAGGACGTATCCGCCATGTCTAAACAGGGTAT
The DNA here is from genome assembly GCF_023554555.1 of Sphingobacterium sp. lm-10. NCBI lineage: Bacteria > Pseudomonadati > Bacteroidota > Sphingobacteriia > Sphingobacteriales > Sphingobacteriaceae > Sphingobacterium > Sphingobacterium sp. lm-10. Next base: position 9,423 of record NZ_JAMJWC010000002.1, on the reverse strand, counting down.
GAATGCAACTTTGGCTGATGAGATCACTGAATTGGAAGCACAGCTGGCAGGTAGCGAAGGCGAAGAGCGCATCGCAGTATTGCAGAAGCTTGCTAACAAATGGGATGATCTCGCAAAATATGCTCCGCAGGGATTTGTGTATGAGGAGATGGCCAAAACCGCTCCGAAGTTCGAATACTGGTTGCAAGCTGGAGATGCGTATCGCAAAGCATACACTAATTTGCAGGACACTGTTTTAGCAAGAGAACTGAACCGTATGGCTATGGCGTCGTACCAACAGGCTGTTGATTTGGATGGAAGCAGCTTGGCTGCAAAAACCGGACTTGGCGCTACGATGGTGACTGGTACCAACAATCCTATGGCGGGAATTGCTATATTGCGGGAAGTTGTAGCGAGCGATCCGAAAAACCTCGAGGCCAACAAAACATTAGGTTTGTTTTCTATGCAGTCACGACAATTTGACCGTGCTGTAGACCGCTTTCTTACGGTCATTGAGATCAAGCCTGATGCAGAATCGTATTTTTATCTAGCAACAAGCTATGAAAATATTGGGTTGAAGAATGAAGCTATTGCTGCGTTTCAAAAAAGCAAGGAAATGGCTGCCGATCCAACTCTATCTCAATTCATCGAACGCAGGATTGAGGAATTGAGCAAGTAATTAACATATTATTTTATAATCATTTAAAAACATTAAAGCTATGCCAAGCGGAAAGAAAAGAAAAAGACACAAAATGGCTACTCACAAGCGCAAAAAACGTTTAAGAAAAAATAGACATAAGAAGAAATAGGTTGATCCCTCTATTTTTTGGAGGGAGACACTTGTTGTCATCTTGGAATGATTCTCTTGCCTCGTAATGAGGCAGGAGAATCTTCCGTTTTTAATTAAACAATTTTGTTTTATTGGACCTAGAAAAGATATGGAGCGAGTCTGTATCTGTCCATAATTGAAATAGCTGTTGGTAAAGGAATTAATCATCGATTCAACTCCCGATAAGGGGGTGACTATTGCTTTACTACAAGACAAGCAGTTGGTAGAACTGAACACTGAAAAGGTGGACAACCACTATGCGGTGGGAGACATCTACCTCGGTCGTATCAAAAAGATTATGCCAGGACTCAATGCAGCATTCGTAGACGTAGGATACGAAAAGGACGCATTCCTGCATTACCTCGACCTTGGTCCACAAGTTCAGTCACTACTCAAGCTTTCCCGAATAGTAAAGAATGGCAGTTATCAAGAGAAACTGCTCAGTAGTTTAAAACTCGAGAAAGATATCGATAAGGCAGGGAAGATCTCGGACGTATTGTCCAAGAATACACTCATTCCTGTGCAGATAGCCAAAGAACCTATTTCGACCAAAGGCCCTCGCCTGAGTTCGGATTTATCTATCGCAGGCCGTTTTGCGGTCCTTGTCCCTTTCTCCAGTTCTGTTTCCATCTCCAAGCGAATCAAAGGTAACGCCGAGCGTAACCGTCTAAAGAAGATTGTCGAAAGCATAAAGCCACCAAACTTTGGTGTCATAGTCCGTACTGTTTCCGAAGGAAAGGGTGTGGAGGAGCTGCAGAAAGATCTACAGGATTTGATTTCTAAATGGGAACTGTTTACCAAGCGCCTGAAAGATGTAGAACCCGCACATAAAGTGTTGGGCGAAATGGATCGTGCCTCTACCATTCTCCGAGATATATTGACCGACGAGTTCAGTCATATTTACGTGAACGATGCCGGAATTTTTGAAGAGGTCAAATCCTATGTACAGGAGATCTCGCCGGATCTGGAGCGAATCGTAAAGTTCTATAAACATAAAGAACCTATCTTTGAGCACTACGGTGTAGAGAAGCAGATTAAAGCATCCTTTGGCAGAACGGTAAACCTACATGGCGGCGCTTATCTCGTTATCGAGCATACTGAAGCGTTGCATGTTATTGATGTAAACAGTGGGAACCGTATAGCCAGCAAAGAGAATCAAGAGGATAATGCACTCCTTGTAAACAAAGAGGCGGCAAAAGAGATTGCCCGTCAGCTTCGTTTACGCGATATGGGTGGTATTGTAGTGATCGATTTTATCGACATGCACAAGGCCACTAATCGCAAAGATCTCTATGGATTCCTAAAGGAATGTATGGCTGGCGATCGTGCCCGACACACCATTCTTCCGCCGAGCAAATTCGGATTGGTACAAATCACCCGGCAGCGGGTACGCCCAGAGATGAGCGTAGTAACCAGCGAGAAATGTCCGGCTTGTGATGGTACAGGAGAGATCCGCTCAAGTATTGTATTGCTAGATGATATTGAAAGTAATTTGAGCTTCATCTTGCAAGAACAAAATGAGAAAAGCATTACCCTTTTTGTGCATCCATATATTGATGCATATATTAAAAAAGGATGGATCTCCAGGCGTGTAAAATGGTTGCTGAAATACGGTAAGTGGATTAAGGTCAAACCCGTAGCTTCGTATTATTTGACTGAATTTCATTTCTTCAACGCAAAAGAAGAAGAAATCAAGTTATAGTCATCAAGACATTACAGAAAGGTCGCTCTCTATTTCAGGGAGCGACCTTTTTTGTTTTTACATTTCCAAGATAAATTCTTCTCTTGGCCAACGTACTTTTTTCATTGGAGCAAGCCAGTCGCGCTCTTTATCAGCGTAACCGATATACATTAAGCTCACGCTTTTCAAGCCCATCGCTTCCAAACCCAAAACTTGATCAACAGCAGCATTGTCAAACCCTTCTGCTGGAGTGCTATCAATTTTTAGTTCTGCCGCTTGTGCTAATGCCAGGCCTAAGGCAATGTAAGTTTGTCTGGCAATATGAGCGAAGTTAGACTCAGCCGCTTCTTGCAGATACATTTTCTTTAACATGTCGGTATAGCTTTCAAATCGCCCTCTTGGTAAGTCGCGCTCATCGGTAGTAAAGTTATACATCGTATCAATACGTTCTTCCGTATACCTATCCCATGCAGCAAAAACTAAAATGTGAGAACATTCACGAGCACACTCAGGATTAAATGCTGAAGGAGCAATCTGATCTTTTAGGTTTTGATCTTCTACCACAATTAGTTTGAATGGTTGCAAACCAGATGAAGAAGGGGCAAGCCGAGCAGCTTCTAATATCTGCTCTAAATCTTCTTTTTGTATTTTTTTAGTCGGATCGTATGCTTTACAGGCATGTCTCCAATTTAGATCTTCTAGTAATGACATATGTTTTTTTATTATTAAAATATAATGATTTGATGGCGAAGGGTTAAAAGGCCAGACAACGTACCGCCAGTACAGCGGCAAAAGCGAGTATAGCTGGAAGGCCTTGCTTCACCAAAATGCTTTTAGATGAAAAGATTCCGCCGTATAGTGCCGCAATGACAACGCAGCCTAAGAAGAATAAACGAATATTGGAAGACCATAAAGCATCTTCAATCAGGAAACTCCAGCCTAATCCGGCTGCCAAAAAACCATTATACAGACCTTGATTGGCTGCTAAAGATTTTGTTGGGGTAAATAATTCTGCTGGAAGCGCTTTTCCAAATGTTTTTTTTCCAACTGTTTCCCAGGCAAACATTTCCATCCATAGAATATACAGATGTTCAATGGCCACCACAGCAGTCAATATACTTGCGAGAATTTCCATAGTGAATACCTAGCTGTTGCTTACGTTTAGTTTCACTTCGATATTATTGCGTGTTGCATTCGAATACGGACAGATTTGATGTGCCTTTTCTACCAATGCCTGCGCATCCTCTTGTGAAACGCCCGGGATATTGACCTTCAACTCGGCAGATAATCCAAAACCACCCCCCTCTATTTGTCCGATACCTACGAAGGCCGTCACCGAAGTTTCTCCGGCAGGAGCTTTCTCTTTTTTGATAACAAGGCTCAAAGCACTATCAAAGCATGCAGCATATCCTGCCGCGAACAGCATTTCCGGATTGGCGTAATCATCATTTTGACCACCTAATCCTTTTGGCATTCTTACCTCTATATCCACAACGCCATTTTCACTTTTAACGTGCCCTTCTCTACCTCCAGTAGCGGTAGCACCAATACGATACAGTTCTTTCATGTCTTTAAATTTTATGAATGTTTTTACGAATTTTGCAAATAATGCGTTGAAGAGTTTCCAGTTCCTCAGACGATACCGGCATAGCCTGCATGAGTTTCGCTGGAATATTGGCCGCTTTAGCTTGTAAAGAGACGCCAGCTTCGGTAAGGGTAATGAGTACACTGCGTTCGTCTGTCGTACTTCGCCTTCTGTACACTAAACCTTTTTGTTCCAATCTTTTCAATAGCGGCGTTAACGTTCCGCTATCCAGATCAAGCTGTTCACCCAATTGGGATACGGTTTGCTCCTGTTTTTCCCATAATACCAAAAGCGTCAAATACTGCGGGTAAGTGATATCAATAGCCTCTAAAAAAGGACGATAAGCGGCGATGATATCCCGAGCTAAAGCGTAGATGGGAAAGCATAGCTGGTTATTTAACTTCAGCTGTTTGTTGTTTTCTGCATTATTCACAACACAAAAATACAGTAAATTGCATTGCGCACAATACAATTTTGCAAAACTTACATTGCCGTTATAATTTGATGTCTTAATTTCGTTGTTTAAAAAAGTAACTTCTTCTAGCTTAGAAAGCTGGTGTCCAACTGATCGAAATGCCATCTTTTTCCATTTTTCGGAAATAGGTCATCTGCCGTTTGGCGTATCGCTGTATTTCAGTTTTTAGCTTTTCTACCATAGCATCATAGGACAAAGTGCCTTGCAGAAATAAGCTTATATAACGGTACTCTAGACCATAATAGTCGAGGTCATGGTGGGTAAGACCGAGAGACAGTAGGTTTTGCACTTCGGAGACCAATCCCTGCTCCAAACGCTGTAAAAGTCGCTGATGGATAGCTTCACGTCTTTTTAGAAGCGGGGGATTTATTCCAATAGCGTAATAATTACTAAGAACCTGCGGAGGTAGTAGCGTTGGATCGTGTTGCTCGAGATACAAGCTGATCTCCAATGCCCTAACTAAGCGCTTATGGTTGTGAAAATCTATTCTATAATCTTTAGGAATACCCAATCGCGTGATGTCCTCGATCAAGTTTTCTTTTGAGCGCAATGCCAGCTCGGCTTGTAGCGCCGAATCTTTCGGTATTTGTGTGTAAAGCGATTGCTGAAGAATAGATTGTATATAGGAACCTGTGCCGCCGCACAAAATTGGCTGTTTCCCGCGGGATAAGATCCCATCGTATGCCTGGAAAAAATCGTGTCGGAATCGGTCTACCTGATACCGATCGCCAGGTTCCGCGATATCAATCAAGTGGTAGGCAATCTCGCCATAGCTATCCAAATCTTTTCCAGTCCCGATATCCATACGTCGGTATACCTGTCTGGAATCTGCTGATATGATTTCCCCATTGAGCTGCTCTGCCAGGTTTACTGCTAATGCGGTCTTTCCAGATGCAGTAGGCCCGAGGATGATTAATAATGAATCAGGCGAAAGATTATCTTTCGCCTGATCTACTAGTGTTTTCAAATTCGGCTCACCGATCATGGTTACACGTCAAATTTTGTCCATTTCTCGTTGCTGTCGTTACTGCGTACCACCGTATCAATAAACGTCATACCTCGAACACCATCATCCACAGTTGGGAAATCTAAATTTTCGTCAGATGGCGTTTGGCCATCGCGCTTAGCAGATACCGTTTCCGCGAAATTACGGTAAATATTGGCAAATGCTTCGAGTAAGCCCTCAGGGTGCCCCGAAGGAATACGAGTGTTATGTGTGGCAAAAGAGCTTAAAGTATAAGGAGCAGCATAGGCATTTCCTGTGCGATACAATTGTCGTGGTTGGTCTAGCATTTTTACTATTAAGGTATTCGGCTCTTCATTTGCCCATTCTAAACCACCATTTTCGCCATATATACGAATACGTACGGCATTCTCTTCGCCGGCAGAAATCTGTGATGCCATTAATACACCTTTTGCACCTTCGGTGAAACGTAGTAATACCGAACCATCATCGTCCATAGTTCTTCCGTCCACAAAAGAGGTTAGATCGGCACATAGATCAGTAATCTTTAAGCCAGAAATGTATTCCGCGAGATGAGCTGCATGTGTGCCAATGTCTCCCATTACTAACGATTTTCCAGACTTTGCCGGATCAGCACGCCATTCAGCGCCGCCGCTTTTCTCTTTATCCGTCAATCGTACAAGCCATCCCTGTGGATATTCTACGACGATCTTTCTAATTTTTCCGAAATGCCCTGCTTTTACCATCGCTTTAGCCTGCTTTACCATCGGATATCCCGAGTAAGTATGTGTAAGAGCGAGTGTACGACCAGTACGTGCTACGATTTCTTGCAATTCTTTGGCTTCTTCGACCGATACAGTCATCGGCTTGTCTACCACCACATCAAAACCATTTTCCATCGCAAGTTTGGCAGGGCCAAAGTGTACAGAATTAGGAGTTACTATGCTGATGAAGTCCATGCGAAGATTTTCGGGAAGTGCTGCTTCCTTCTCAATCATCGTTTTATAATCTGGATAAACGCGGTCTTGTGGTAAAAACAAAGCTTTACCAGATTCGGCTGCTCTTTCAGGATCGGAGCTAAACGCGCCACAAACCAAATCAATCTTGCCGTCCATAAAAGCTGCTATGCGATGTACCGCGCCAATAAAGGCATTTTGGCCGCCGCCAACCATACCCATGCGTAGTTTACGTGTCATGTATGTCTATTTTTTTGAGGTCTAAATATAGCGAAAACTAAACCGAATTGGCGAATCGTAAGACCAACTTTGTGCTTCCGCTATTCATCTTGGAGATCGTCAGCCGCTCAGTTTCTTCGGAGAGAAGGTCTGAGACCATCGGATTAAAGGTGATGGATTGTGGTGCGAGCGTCCCTTCTTCTTTAAAGCCGATCTGCTGCAAAGAGGAATCTTGCGACCAATCCCGGTCTACGTAAGTCATGAGATCTCCAGGATTGAAATCTTTTCTAAAAGCGGCGATCAATTTGGACAAACCGCCAATAGCAATGAAATCGCGCTTGTGGCAGAAGCGAATCAACTCAAAAGATCGGTAATGTTCTGGCTGCCCTTGCATCCTTCTCCCACCGCTAAATACGGCTATACTAACCAGCTCCCCATCAAAGTATAATCCGTACCGGTATTTTCCAGGCATGGCAGTTTGTAAGTGATGCTCTGTAAGAAATGCCAATGTAATGCGTTTGTCCACCCTGGCTACGACGGTTTGCCGCGCATACAAGCGGCGTCCACATCCTGCGATAGTGCGTATTCGTGCAAGCACTTTGGCCATATCGTTCGTCAGTACATGTACATCGATATGAATGGTCTTTATACTATCGCTATTGGTGGCTCTATCGCTAACGTGGTCTGGATAAAGCCATAAGCGCATCGGCATTTTCTCGGAAGAAAGCTCCATCACCCCGTTACCGCGTCTGATCACCGTGATTTCTTCTTTCATGATCTCGCCAAGAGCCGTTGTAAACCTGTCCAAAATTACTTGCATCCCTCAAAACTACCATTTTTTCTATTCGGCCTTACGATCTGGCTGTTATAAGTTGGTTTGTTCTGTTTCAATCGGATGAGGAAATAAGGCAAGAGCTCGAATTTAAGCACATCTATTGCCGATAATATGTACACTGGCGAATAATTGGTAACTTTGCGGTGCAAAATAATAATAGCATGAAATTACCTATAGTAGCTTACGGAGATCCTGTATTACGTACAAAAGCACAAGAGATAGAAGAGGATTATCCTAATCTAAAAGGACTGATTGAAGATATGTTCGATACCATGTATGCCGCTAGTGGTGTGGGCTTAGCGGCACCGCAGGTAGGCTTGCCAATTCGATTGTTTGTGATCGACGCGTCTCCTTTTGGTGAAGATGATGAAGATGGTGCAGGAGATCCTACCGCGAAAGACTTCAAGCATGTATTTATCAATCCGATCATGGTAGAGCAAAGCGGAAAGGAGTGGGGGTTTAATGAAGGCTGCTTAAGTATTCCACATATCAATGAAGAAGTGATGCGTAAAGAGAACATCATCATTAACTACCTAGATGAGAACTTCGAGGAATATGAGATGGAGTTGACTGGGCTAGCCGCTCGTGTAGTGCAGCACGAATACGATCATATTGAGGGCAAATTGTTCCTGGATAAGTTAAAGCCCTTGAAAAAAGCAATGCTAAAATCGAAGTTAGAAGCCATAGCTAAAGGAGAGGTGCGGACTTCTTACAAAATGCGTTTCCCTCAGCAAAAGAAAAAGCGATAGATGACTATCGCTTCCTATTTATGACTTTCCCGGATAAATTTGCTTCACAGCGGGTAAAGACCAGTTGTAACGAACAGAAATAATCCGAATAGTAAATACCAGACTCGCGCTGGCAAAGGCATTAATCGCTGGGTCGACAGTGAAGTTGTCTAGAATTACAAAAAGTGTCGCCCCGGCGATACAGGCTGTCGCATAAATCTCGCGACGCAAGATTAAAGGAGTGCGGTTGAGTAGTACATCCCGGATTACCCCGCCCATGGAGGCAGAAAACATCCCAAGCAGCACCGCTGCAAAAGCGTTGCTTTCATAATTCAGTGACTTCTCTACGCCGACCACCGTAAAAAAACCTATACCTATAGCATCAAATAATGTTAATGTACGCGCTAGCGCGTACAACTGCTTATTGAAGGTAAGCGAAATTAATACCCCCAAAGAGATTACCATAATATAGTTGCCGTCTTCTACCCATACAGGACGGATGTTGAGGAAGATATCTCGGAGAGATCCTCCGCCAATAGCCGTGACAAATCCCATGAACCCAGCACCAAATACGTCTACGTTATTTCGATTGGCCGCCATCGCTCCAGATATCGCAAACATCATTGTACCTAATAGATCCAGTCCGTATATAATATTCATTTTAATGCTTTAATGCCCCTTTATCCAAATATATATAATTTAATAGATTCGCTTGAGCAATTTTGGAGAAGATCCTGCGTTATTATAAAACCCTCTTGCGATACTATTTATTTTTAGTGGGGCATTAGGTTTGAAATCAGGGTATTGAGTATCATTGATGAGAGGTAAATCAGGCATGCAGTGAGAAAATTTGAAGATTTATTTTGCAAGTCCTAAAAAGTATTCTACCTTTGCACCACTCCGCAAGGGAGGAAGAGTGGTGAAAGGATATAAAAGTGGGTTTATTTGGGTTTAGGCTTGGATAATCACATGAATTAAGAAGGGGAGATTCTCAAATTATTTTCACAAATAATTTGGAAGTTCAGAAAAGATTCCTACCTTTGCAATCCCAACCGAGAGGAAGGGTAAACAAAATGAAACGTCAAGCTCGAGAGAGTAAGATATAAAAGGCCAAAGCGCGATGCGGCGGCGAGAAAGTTCTTTAAAGAAATGATCATGATGCGTGGTGAGTA